>JAWXBK010000021.1:0-83369 GCA_034439975.1 Rhodospirillaceae bacterium
GCGGCGGGCGACCATCGCGCAACGGGGCCGGAAACGGCAGCGCGAACCGATTGCAGGCGTTGCGCAACCTGTTCGGAAGACGGCGGCGTGGCGGCGACGAGGCACTGCGCGATGCGATCGAAGAGCTGATCGAGGACGAACCCGCACCGGAAAACACCGGCGAGACCGTGCGCCGCGACGAGCGGCATCTCATCCTCAACGTCCTCAAGCTGCGCGAGCGCACGGCGGTCGATGTCATGGTGCCGCGCGCCGACATCGTAGCGACGCCGCTCGATCTGACGCTCGAAGCGCTGGTGCGATTGATGCTCGAATCGGGCCACTCGCGCGTGCCGGTCTTCCGCGAAACGCTCGACGATGTGATCGGCTTCGTCCATATCCGCGACGTGCTCGCCTGCAGCGCCGGCGAACGCACCTACGACCTGCGCGAATTATGTCGAACCATCCTGTTCGTCGCGCCCTCGATGCCGGCCCTCGATCTGTTGCTCGACATGCAGTTGAAGCGCCAGCATATCGCGCTGGTGATCGACGAGTTTGGCGGTATCGACGGGCTGGTGACGCTCGAAGACGTGGTCGAGGAAATCGTCGGCGATATCGCCGACGAATACGACATCGAGGAAGGGCCGAAACTGATCCGGCGGCCCGACGGCACGCTGATCGCCGATGCGCGCGCGACGATCGAGGAATTCGAACAGGAAGTTGGGCCGGTGCTGACCGATCCGGAGCGGGAAGAAGATATCGACACGATCGGCGGTTTCGTATTCTCGCTGATCGGCCGCGTTCCGGCGCGCGGCGAGCTGGTCACGCACGAATCGACCGGCATTGCCTTCGAGGTGATCGATGCCGACCCGCGTCGCATCAAACGGCTGCGCGTCCGCAATCTGCCGGCGCGCGCGACCAGCGACAGTGCCCAAAGCTGAGACGGCGCATCGTCAGACGCTGACCGGTCTGCCTGCGCGTCTTGCCGGGCTCACCGGCTGGCGCCGCGTCTTGCTGCTTTCGTTGCTGGGCGCGGGGGCTGCGGTCGCGTTGCCGCCATTCCATGTGCTGCTGCTGCTGATCGTCGCCTTTGTGCCTTTGTTCTGGATGATCGAAGCGGCTGCACGTATTCGCGGCGCGTTCTGGACCGGCTTCTGGTTTGCGCTCGGCCATTTCACCTTTGGCCTCTACTGGATCGCGCATTCGATGCTGCTCGATCCGCTGCGCTTCGGCTGGATGATTCCCTTCGCGGTCTGCGGCCTCGCGGCCTTGCTGGGTCTCTTCGTCGGTGCGGCGGCGGCGATCACGCGCGCCTGGCCCTGGCCCGGCGCGTCGCGCGCGATCGTATTCGCGATCGCCTGGGTCGTTGCCGAATGGGGCCGCAGCTGGGTGATGGGCGGCTTCCCGTGGAACCTGATCGCCTATTCCTGGGCCGCGATCGACGAGATGATGCAACCCGCCGCTCTCGTCGGCGCGTACGGGCTCGGATTCGTGACCGTGCTGGCGGCGACCATGCCGGCGACGATCGCCAGCGCCGATGCCCGCGTCGCACTCGGCCGGCGGCTGCGCCCGACCTTGTTTGCCGCCGCGCTGCTCGCGCTTGCCGGCGGTTTCGGCATCTGGCGGCTTGCCGGTGCCGACATCGTCATGGTGCCGGATGTCACGTTACGCATCGTGCAGCCGGGCATTCCCCAAACGCTCAAGAACGATCCCGCCGCGCGGCAGGCGAATTTCGAACGCCACCGCACGCTGACGCTCGAAACGCCGGGCTTCGAGCGCATCACCCATGTGCTCTGGCCGGAAGCGAGCGTGCCTTATCTGATCGAGCGCGAACCCGGGATAGGTGCGTTCCTGGCGTCGGCGGTGCCGCCCGGCGGCTATCTGCTGGCGGGCGCCGTCCGCGGCGAACCCGACAGCGGCACGATCGAGCGGATCTTCAATGGTCTCTCCGCCATCGATCCGAACGGGGTTCGGGTCGCGACCGGCGATAAATTTCATCTCGTACCGTTCGGCGAGTACGTGCCGTTGCGCGCATGGTTTCCGTTCATCGCAAAAGTCACGCCCGGCAGCCTCGATTTCACGCCCGGTCCGGGGCCCGTCACGGTGCGGTTGCCGGGGCTGCCGGCCTTCTCGCCCCTAATTTGTTACGAGGTGATCTTTGCCGGGGATGTGGTCGACGATACGGACCGCCCCGACTGGCTGCTGAACCTCACCAATGACGGCTGGTTCGGGATTTCGACCGGTCCCCACCAGCATTTCGCAGCCGCCCGGTTCCGGGCGGTTGAGGAGGGTTTGCCGCTGGTTCGCGCGGCGAACACCGGCATTTCCGGGGTGGTCGACGCGTGGGGGCGGATCGTTCTGCGGACCGGTTTGGGTGACGAGGCCGTGGTCGATTCGGGCCTGCCGACGGCTTTGCCGGCGACCCCCTACGCGCGCTGGGCGAACCTCGCGCCGGTCCTGCTATTGCTGGCAGCACTGGTGGTCGCCACCTTAGGGGCACGGCGCCACTAGAATCGATTGTTGATATATTAAATTTTGTCTACAATATTCTCTTGCTGCGCCCTGCCGGCCCCGCTACATCTCGGCGTTGCAGAAGGCGACCTCAAAAATCTATGAGGATTGTGACCAATCGACATGGTCCATTCCAAAAAAAATGGCCCAATTCCGGACCGCTGGCCTAATCGAAGAGTGGGAGACGACGAACGATGCGACGTCCGCGTAAGTCATCCGGACGGATGGCAAGCCTTGGTTACCCCAATCCCGTCGACGTTCATGTCGGCAATCGCATGCGCCAGCGTCGGACCTTGCTCGGTATGAGCCAGGAAAAGCTCGGCGAGGCGCTCGGCCTCACCTTTCAGCAGGTGCAGAAATACGAGCGCGGCATGAACCGGGTCAGCGCCAGCCGATTGTTCGACCTTTCCCGCATCCTCGATGTGCCGATCGCGTATTTCTTCGAGGAGATGCCGGCAGGCGTGGCCTCGAAATCGCCGAGCCGTCTGCAGGGCAAACTGGCCGAGCCGAAGCCCGAGCCGATGGAACGCGACCCGATGATGAAGCGCGAAACCCTCGAACTGGTTCGCGCCTATTACCGCATTCCGGAACCTTCGGTGCGCAAGCGGCTGTTCGAGCTGACCAAGTCGCTCGGCCGCACGGTCCGCACCCGGAAACGCCGTACCACGAAAAGCTGAGTTTCGGGCCGGATCGGCGCAAATCCGGACCGGCATAAACGAGGTCGCGTGCGGCGTCGGTACGCACCCTTGACCTTGTACGACCGCTTTTCCATGATCCGGCGCCTTTCGGGGCCGGGCCTCGGGGTCGCGTCGGCGCTGCCGCCCGTTGCGGCTGCCTGATCCGTATTTCATCCGGGCGCGAATGTGCCGACGACCAGGGGAAGTTCCGTGCCACAAGGCAGTTATCTCTTTACCAGCGAGTCGGTGTCCGAAGGACATCCCGACAAAGTCTGCGATCGCATTTCCGATGCCATTCTCGATGCGTTCCTGACGCACGATCCGCAGGCGCGCGTCGCCTGCGAAACTTTGTGCACGACCAACCGGATCGTGATCGCAGGCGAAGTGCGCGGTCCCGAACCTTTGGTCGGCCGTAACGGCGAGATCGATCGCGAGCGCATCACCGAGATCGCGCGCGCCTGCGTCAAGGATATCGGATACGAGCAGCGGGGCTTTCACTGGAAGCACGCGAAGGTCGACGTCTATCTGCATGCGCAATCCTCCGACATCGCGCAGGGCGTCGATGCGACCGGCAACAAGGACGAAGGTGCGGGCGACCAGGGAATCATGTTCGGCTTCGCCTGCCGCGAAACCGAACATTTGATGCCGGCGCCGATCTATTTCGCGCATTCGATCCTGCGCTCTCTCGCCGAGGCGCGGCATTCCGGCGCCGAACCCGGCCTTGCACCCGATGCGAAAAGCCAGGTGACACTGCTCTATGAGAACGACCGGCCGGTGCGCGCGGCGTCCATCGTCGTCTCGACGCAGCATGACGAAAATCTCGGTCAGGAAGAGGTGCGCGAGATCGTGCGCCCCCATGTGCTGAACGTGCTGCCCGAGGGCTGGATGTGCCCCGAGGACGAATTTTATGTGAACCCGACTGGCCTTTTCGTGATCGGCGGACCCGACGGCGATGCCGGCCTCACCGGCCGCAAGATCATTGTCGACACCTATGGCGGCGCGGCACCGCATGGCGGCGGCGCGTTCTCGGGCAAGGATCCCACCAAGGTCGATCGCTCGGCCGCCTATGCCGCGCGCTATCTCGCGAAGAATATTGTCGCGGCCGGCATTGCCGATCGCTGCACCATCCAGCTCTCTTATGCGATCGGTGTGTCGAGGCCGCTGTCGGTCTATGTGAACACGCATGGCACCGGCAATGTTGCCGAATCGAAACTTTCGCAGGTGCTGCGGACGGTGATGGATCTTTCGCCGCGCGGTATCCGCGAGCATCTCTCGCTGAGCCGCCCGATCTACGCGCGCACGGCGGCGTACGGTCATTTCGGCCGCGTGCCGGAAGCCGATGGCGGGTTCTCCTGGGAACGGCTCGATCTCGTCGACGCGATTCGCGCGTCGGTCGGCTGAGTGGCGGGGCGACGTCACTGCCGCATTCCGGTCCGGACGAACGGATCCGACTTTACGGACGCCGCCGCGGTCGTCGCCTTCGGGCGGGGCAGTCGGAACGCTACGAGCGGCTACTGCCGCTGCTTACGATCGACGCACCCGATCCCGGTGTTGCGCTGGATCCGCACCGGCTCTTCCCGAAACCGAAAAAAGAGATCTGGCTCGAGATCGGGTTCGGCGCCGGCGAGCATCTCGCCTGGCAGGCCGCTGCCAATCCCGAGACCGGTTTCATCGGCTGCGAGGTGTTCGAGAACGGTATCGCGATCCTGCTGCGCTCGATCGATGCCGGCGGGCTCGAGAATGTGCGGATCTGGCCGGCCGATGCCCGCCATTTGTTGCCGTCATTGCCCGCCGCCAGTATTAGCCGGTTGTTCCTTCTTTTCCCCGATCCCTGGCCCAAGCTCCGGCACGCCGAGCGGCGGTTCGTCTGCCCGGCCAATCTGGACCTGCTGGCCCGGATTCTGGCCGACCGGGCGGAGCTGCGGATCGCCAGCGACGATCCCGGCTATATCGCCTGGACCCTGATGCAGATGCAGGCCCGGCCCGAGTTCGAATGGCTGGCCCGCAGGCCCGGGGACTGGCAGGCCCGGCCGGCCGACTGGCCGGAAACACGGTATGAGGCAAAGGCGCTTGTTGCGGGGCGCCGGCCGGCCTATCTGAGTTATCGACGCCGGCCCCGAATAATGACGCCATAAGGAGTGGGAAAGTCCTTGCGGCCAATCTGAAAATCCCTATATTTCCGCCATTCATAGCCCCTGCTTGACAGAGGCCAATAAAAAGGTGGGCCAAACGCCCGCCTTTTTTGTTGACCCCGCGCCGGGCCAACGGAGCGGGCGATGCGATTTAAGGACCCTTGGTGGACGCGACGGATCGGATCGAACGGCTGATAGCGCCGACACTCGACGGCATGGGTTACGACCTTGTGCGGGTCGCGCTGATCGGCAGTGTGGGGCGGCAAACCCTGCAGATCATGGCGGAGCGGCGTGACCGCGCCGGCATGACCGTGGAGGATTGCGCGGACATAAGTCGTGCCGTGTCGGCATTGCTCGATGTCGAGGATCCGATTTCCAGCAGCTATACGCTCGAAGTCAGTTCGCCGGGGATCGATCGGCCGCTCACGCGGCTCGACGATTTTTCGCGCTTCGCCGGGTTCGAGGCGAAGGTCGAACTCTCGGCGCCGGTCGAAGGGCGCAAGCGCTTTCGCGGCCGGATCAAGGGTGTTGCCGGCGAGAGAGTGCTGATCGAAACGGAAGACGGCGAGGCAGACGTACCGTTCGGCCGCATCCAGAAGGCCAAGCTGGTGCTGACCGACGAGTTGCTGGCCGCCGCTGCGAAAGAAGGAATGATCTGACATGAACGAAATGGATCGAGGCTGACCCATGGAACCGATGTTTGCTGTCGCGCGCCACGAATTGCTCCAGGTTGCCGACGCGGTCGCACGCGAGAAGAACATCGAGCGCGATCAGGTGCTCGAGGCGATGGAACAGGCCATTCAGAAGGCCGGTCGTTCCAAGTACGGCCATGAGCACGACATTCGCGCGACGATCGACCGCAAGACGGGCGATATCGCGCTGGCCCGCTATCGTCAGGTCGTCGAGGAAATCGAGGACGAGCACACACAGATCCCGCTCAAGCTCGCGCGCAAGCTCGATCCCGAAAAGAATGTCGGCGATTTCATCGTCGACGAGTTGCCGCCGATCGATTTCGGTCGCATCGCCGCCCAGACCGCCAAGCAGGTCATCGTGCAGAAAGTCCGCGAAGCCGAGCGGATGCGGCAGTTCGAGGAATACAAGCACCGCAAGGGCGAGATCGTTCAGGGCCTCGTCAAGCGCGTCGAGTTCGGCAATGTGACGGTCGATCTCGGGCGCGCCGAAGGCCTGCTGCGTCGCGACGAATCGCTGCCGCGCGAAAGCTTCCGCAAGGACGATCGGGTTCGCGCCTACATCATCGACGTGCGCGAGGAACCGCGCGGGCCGCAGATTTTTCTCTCCCGCACCCATCCGGAATTCATGGCGAAACTGTTCGCCCAGGAAGTGCCGGAAATCTACGACGGCATCATCGAGATCAAGGCGGTCGCCCGCGATCCCGGCAGTCGCGCCAAGATCGCGGTCATTTCGAACGACAGTTCGATCGATCCGGTCGGCGCCTGCGTCGGCATGCGCGGCAGCCGCGTTCAGGCCGTCGTCGGCGAGCTGCAGGGCGAGAAGATCGACATCATTCCCTGGTCGCCCGATCCGGCGACCTTCGTCGTCAATGCACTCGCCCCGGCGGAAGTCGCCAAGGTCGTGCTCGACGAGGATGCCGGGCGCATCGAAGTGGTGGTGCCCGACGATCAGCTGTCGCTGGCGATCGGCCGGCGCGGCCAGAATGTGCGTCTCGCTTCGATCCTGACCGGCTGGGATATCGACATCCTGACCGAGGCCGAGGAATCGGAGCGCCGTAGCGAGGAGTTCAAGGTGCGATCGCAGATGTTTATCGATGCGCTCGACGTCGACGACGTCATCGCGCATCTGCTGGTTACCGAGGGTTTCACCCGGGTCGAGGAAGTGGCGTTCATTCCGCTCGACGATCTGGCCTCGATCGAAGGGTTCGACGAGGACGTCGCCAACGAATTGCGCGAACGTGCCCGGCGCTATCTGACCGAGCGTGACGAACGCAACACGACGCGGCGCCGTGAGCTCGGCGTCACCGACGAATTGGCGGCGATCGAGGGTCTCAACCCGGCGATGCTGGTGGCGCTCGGCGAGAAGGGCGTGAAGACGCTCGACGATCTCGCCGATCTCGCGACCGACGAGTTGATCGATGCGAATGACGGGATCCTGCGCGAGCATGAAATGTCGCGCGAGGATGCCGATGCGCTGATTATGAAGGCCCGCGCCCACTGGTTCGCCGACGAACCGGCCGCTGCGGCGAAGGCCGACGACAAGGCTGCGGCACCGGCCGAGTAGATCGGCCGACCAGGAGGTACGACGGAAAGCGCATGACGATGACGGATGCGGCGATGGTGGAAACAGAGAGCGACGAGACGGTCGCGCGCATGCCTGCGCGCCGGCCGCAGCGTCGTTGCATCGTCTCCCGTTCGACGGCACCGAAAACCGGTCTGCTGCGTTGCGTGGTTGGGCCCGATGGCACGCTGGTGCCGGATGCGTCCGAACGTCTGCCGGGTCGCGGCTTCTGGGTGACGGCCGATCGCGACGTGATCGAGACGGCGCTGAAGAAGCGCAATTTCGAAAAGGTGGCGGGCGGCGCGGTGCGCGTGCCGGCGGATCTCGCCGACCAGGCCGCCGCTCAGGTCGAGCGGCAATGTCTTGCCCTGCTCGGCCTCGCGCGTCGCGCCGGCGTTGCGGTCACCGGCCATGACCGGGTTGCCGCGATGATCGGCAAGGGTCGCGCCGGCATTCTGCTGAGTGCCAGCGACGGCGCGGCGGACGGCAAGCGGCGGCTCGAAGCCGCGGCGGGCGACGTCCCGGTGGTGGGACTGTTCGATCGGGATGCACTGTCGGCAGCGTTCGGCAGCGGCAATGTGGTACATGCGGCGATCGAGCGCGGCAATATGGCCGCGCGGATCCTGCGCGAAACGACAAGACTGGCCGCGCTGCGCGACGGCCGGAACCGACGATAACAAGACGGCTGGGAACGGTACGAATGACGACGAAGGATTCGGGCGACGAAACGAAGGGCCAGACACCGCTGAAGCTGTCGCGGCCCGGCCGTCTTGAGCTGAAGAAGACGGTCGATGGCGGCCAGGTCCGCCAGAGTTTCTCGCATGGCCGCAGCAAGACCGTGGCCGTCGAGGTCAAGCGGCGGCGCAGCATTGCGCCGGGCGGCAAGGCAAAGCCCGAAGCCGAGCCCGAGGTCGAGGCGTCGGAGACGCCGGTTGCGGCGCCCGCACCCGCGCCCGCGGCACCGCCGCCGCCGGTCGATACGCGGCCGATCCGCGGCCTGACCGCGGACGAACGCGCCGCGCGCTCGCGCGCGCTCGAGGAAGCAAAGCATTACGACGAACAGCGTCGTGTCCAGGCCGAAGAAGAGGCCAAGCGCCGCGCCGAGGAAGAAGCGGCCGAACGCGCGCGGATCGAAGCCGAGCAGGCCGCGAACCCGCCGGTCGATGCTGCGGCTGCCGAAGCCGAAGCGCAGCGTGCAGCAGCACACGGCGTTGCAATGACACCGCTCGCCGGCACCGAACGCGCGGAGCGCGCCGGCGCGCGCGGCGGCCCACGTCTCTCGCCGCGGGCGCAACAGATTCTCGAAGCCGATATTGCCGAGGAAGCGGAACAGCGCGCACAGCGCACGCAGGTCCGTCGGCCCGGAGGCGTCGCAGCACGTCCGCCCGCACGCCCGGCACCCGGTGCCGGCAAGCGCGGCGAGCCGCGCCGCCGTCAGGGCAAGCTCAGTGTGCAGAAGGTGCTCGACGACGATGGCAGCGAGCGCACGCGCAGTCTCGCCTCGGTACGGCGTGCGCGCGAACGCGAAAAGCTGAAGGCCCGCGGTGAAGAAGCGCCGGGCAAGATCGTCCGCGACGTGATCATCCCGGAAACGATCACCGTCCAGGAACTCGCAAACCGAATGGCCGAACGCGGTGCCGACGTCATCAAATCGTTGATGCGCATGGGAACGATGGCGACCATCACCCAGACGATCGATGCCGATACTGCCGAAGTGATAGCGACGGAACTCGGCCATCGCGTGCGCCGGGTGTCGGCCGCCGACGTTGAGCTCGGTCTGTTCGACGGCGAGGAGGATGCCGATTCCGCCGAAGCGCGTTCGCCAGTCGTCACCGTCATGGGCCATGTCGACCACGGCAAGACCTCGCTGCTCGACGCGCTGCGCCAGACCGATGTCGCGGCGGGCGAGGCGGGCGGCATCACCCAGCATATCGGTGCCTATCAGGTGACGCGGCCGAGCGGTCAGAAGATCACGTTCATCGACACGCCGGGCCACGCCGCCTTCACCGAGATGCGTGCGCGCGGCGCCAACGTGACCGACATCGTCGTGCTCGTGGTGGCTGCCGATGACGGCATCATGGCGCAGACGATCGAGGCCATTCACCATGCCCGCGCCGCGAAGGTGCCGGTCATCGTGGCGGTCAACAAGATCGACAAGCCGGATGCGAACCCGCAGCGCGTGCGTCAGGAGCTGTTGAGCCACGAGATCGTTCCCGAAGAACTCGGCGGCGACGTGCAGGTCATCGATGTCTCGGCCAAGACGGGACAGAATCTCGACAAGCTCGAGGAAGGGATTCTGCTGCAGGCGGAAATTCTCGAACTGAAGGCCAATCGCGATCGTTCGGCACAGGGTGCTGTGATCGAAGCGCGGCTCGAACGCGGCCGTGGTCCGGTCGCGACCTTGCTGGTGCAGCGCGGCACGCTGCGCGTGGGCGATATCTTCGTTGCCGGCGCCGAATGGGGCCGTGTGCGCGCCATGCTCGACGATCGTGGCAACACGATCGACGAGGCGGGTCCGTCCATGCCGGTCGAGGTGCTCGGCCTGCAGGGCGCGCCGAATGCCGGCGATCTTTTCGCCGTCGTCGAGAACGAAGCGAAAGCACGCCAGGTCAGCGAATATCGTGCGAACCAGGAGCGCGACAAGCAGGCGGTGAGCGGCGCGCGCGGCACGCTCGACGAGATGTTCCAGAAGATCGCCGCCGGCGAAACGAAGGAACTGCCGGTCGTCCTCAAGGCCGACGTGCAGGGCTCGGTCGAGGCACTGGCCGGGGCGCTCTCCAAGCTCGGCACCAACGAGGTGGCGGCGCGTCTTCTTCATACGGGCGTCGGCGGCATCAACGAATCCGACGTCACGCTGGCGCGCGCATCGAATGCGCTCATCGTCGGTTTCAATGTGCGGGCGAACGCGGCAGCACGCGAGATGGCGCGGCGCGATGCGGTCGATATCCGCTATTACTCGATCATCTACAACGTGGTCGACGACATCCGCGCGATGCTGACCGGGATGCTCGCCCCGCAGATGCGCGAGAAGTTCCTCGGCAATGCGGAAATCCGCGAAGTGTTCAACATCACCAAGGCCGGCAAGGTCGCCGGCTGCATGGTCACCGAAGGCACCGTCAAGCGCGGCGCCAAGGTGCGACTGCTGCGCGACAACGTGGTCATCCACGAGGGCAGCCTGCGCACCCTCAAGCGCTTCAAGGACGAAGTGCGCGAGGTCAAGGAAGGCTTCGAATGCGGCATGGCCTTCGAGAACTATCAGGACATCCAGGTCGGCGACACGATCGAGTGTTTCGAGATTGAGGAAGTCGCCCGCGCCCTGGAGGCATGATACCGAGATGATTGCGCGGCAGCCCGTCGCCGGGCCGAGCCAGCGCCAGCTTCGCGTCGGTGAAGAAGTGCGGCATGCGCTGGTCCGCATCTTCGCCGATGCGCATTGGCGCGATCCGGCTCTGTTCGATGTGAACATCACCTTGACCGAAGTGCGTCTCGGCCCCGATCTCAAGCGGGCGACAGCGTTCGTGCTGCCATTCGCCGGCGGCGATGCGACCGAGCTGGTCGCTGCGCTCAATCGCGCGGTGCCCTATCTGCGGCGCGAGCTCGGACGCTCGATGCGGCTGCGTCACGTGCCGGAACTCGCGTTCGAGCGCGATCGTTCCTTTGACGAGGCGGCGAAGATTGCGGAACGGCTCGAAGATCCGGTCGTGCGCCGTGATCTCGAACGCGACGATGAGGGCAACGACACTGGCGACGATGCAGGCGACGATACGGCCGGCTCCGGTTCCGATGGCGCGCCGGCGTAAGGGCCAGCCGGTCTCCGGCTGGGTCCTGCTCGACAAACCGGCCGGCATGACCTCGACGCGCGCGGTGACGGCAGTGCGGCGCGCGTTCGATGCGCAGAAGGCTGGCCATGCCGGCACGCTCGATCCGATGGCGACCGGAATGTTGCCGATCGCGCTCGGCGAGGCGACCAAAACCGTGCCGCATGTCATGGATGCCGCGAAGCGCTATCGATTCACCGTGCGCTGGGGCAGCGCGACCTCGACCGACGATGCCGAGGGCACGGTGATCGCAACCAGCGACGTGCGGCCCGACCGGGCGGCGATCGAGGCGGCCTTGCCGGCCTTTCTCGGCCGGATCGAACAGATTCCACCGGCCTTCTCGGCGATCAAGATCGATGGCGAGCGGGCCTATGATCTTGCCCGGGCCGGCGAGGCGGTCGATCTCGCCCCCCGGACTGTGACGGTCCACGGGCTCACCATCCTCGAATGCGCCGATCCCGAGCGGGCGGTCTTCCTCATGGATTGCGGCAAGGGGGCCTATGTACGGAGCCTCGCCCGCGACCTCGCGCAGCGCCTCGGGACGCGCGGACATGTGGCGGAATTGCGCCGTATTTCGGTGGGCCCGTTCGAGGAAACGAGGGCGATTTCGCTGGAATCGCTGTTGGCGCTGGGGCATAGTGCCGCCGCCTCAAGCTATTTGCTCCCGGTCGAGACCGCGCTGGCCGACATCCCGGCGCTGGCCCTGACGGAAGCGGAGGCGAACCGGCTCAGAACCGGGCAAAGCGTAGGCCTGCTGCGTCGCAGCGACCTCAATCGCATTGGCAGTCTGGAAAACGGGGCGCTCGTTTGCGCCACGTCCGGCGGCCGACTTGTGGCGATTGCCCGATACGAGGCCGGGGAAGTGAAACCGGTGCGCGTTCTGCACCTCTAGTCTTGTGAAAGGAATAGACGATGTCGATTACCGCCGAGCGCAAACAGGCGCTCATTGGCGAATTCGCCACTGCCGCGGGCGACACCGGTTCGCCCGAAGTACAGGTTGCGATCCTGTCCGAACGGATTCGCAATCTCACCGATCATCTGCAGACGCATAAAAAAGATTTCCATTCGCGGCGCGGCCTTCTCGTGATGGTCGGCCAGCGTCGGCGTCTGCTCGATTATCTCAAGCGCAAGGACCAGGCGCGTTATCAGACGCTGGTCCAGTCTCTCGGCCTGCGTCGCTGAGACGAGAATCGGACATGTCGCAAGGCCGGACGACGACAGCCGGTGCCCCTCTCGACGAGGCGCACCGGATGCGGCGGGCTGCGCGCACATGGCCGATCGAACAAAACTTTTCACCGGATGCTCCGACGACACGGTCGGCGGCGGACGCATTCGAATACCGGGCCGACGAAAGGGGCAGCGGGCTGCCCCTTCCGCGGGTCCGGTAGAACAGAACACCGACCGGATTCATCAGAGGTAAAGAATGTTTGATATTCATCGTGTCGAGATCGACTGGGGCGGACGTCCCCTCATTCTCGAAACCGGGCGCATGGCCCGTCAGGCCGATGGCGCCGTTCTGGCGCGCTACGGCGATACCGTCGTGCTCTGCACGGCGGTTGGACTACGGTCGCCGAAACCGGGCGTCGATTTCTTTCCGCTCACGGTCAACTATCAGGAAAAGACGTTTGCCGCCGGCAAGATTCCGGGCGGCTTCTTCAAGCGCGAAGGCCGACCGACCGAAAAGGAAGTGCTGACATCGCGCCTCATCGACCGGCCGATCCGCCCGCTCTTCGCGCAGGGCTATCGCAACGAGACGCAGGTGATCTGCACCACGCTCTCTCACGACCTCGAGAACGATCCGGATATGGTCGCTCTGGTCGGTGCGGCCGCCGCGCTCACCATCTCCGGTATTCCCTTTCTCGGGCCGGTGGCCTCGGCGCGCGTCGGCTATATCGACGGTCAGTATGTGCTGAATCCGCTGGTCGACCAGCTCCCGAACTCGCAGCTGGATCTGATTGTCGCCGGCACGGCCGAAGGCGTGCTGATGGTGGAATCGGAAGCGAATGAGCTTTCGGAAGAAATCATGCTCGGCGCCGTCATGTTCGGCTTCAAGCAATTCCAGCCGGTGATCGATGCGATCATCAAGCTTGCGGAACAGAGCGCCAAGGCGGCCTGGCCGTTACCGGGTCCCGACGAGGCGGCCGAAAAGGCGTCCGCGATCGTTTCCGGCGCGGTTCGCGGGGATCTCGAAAAGGTCTATACGCAGACCTCGAAACAGGCGCGCACCGATCTTCTTAATACCGCAAGACAGAAGGCCGCCGCGGCGGTCGAGGCGGCCGGATTTTCGCCGGACCTCGCTTCTTCGGCGGTCAAATATCTCGAGAAGGACATCGTTCGCGGTGCCATTCTCAAGACCGGCAAGCGGATCGACGGGCGCGACACCAAAACCGTGCGTCCGATCGTCAGCGAGGTGAACATACTGCCGCGCGCGCATGGCTCCGCCCTGTTCACACGCGGCGAAACCCAGGCGCTGGTCGTAACCACGCTGGGCACCGGATCGGACGAGCAGATCATCGATGCGCTCGGCGGCGAGTTCCGCGAACATTATTTGTTGCATTACAATTTCCCGCCCTATTCGACGGGCGAGGCAAAGCGCATGGGTTCGCCGGGGCGGCGCGAAATCGGCCACGGTAAGCTCGCCTGGCGTGCCTTGCGCGCGGTCATGCCGGCGAAGGAAGCGTTCCCCTATACGATCCGTGTCGTCTCCGAGATCACCGAATCGAACGGCTCGTCGTCGATGGCAACCGTCTGCGGTGCGTCGCTCTCGATGATGGATGCCGGCGTGCCGCTGCGGTGCCCGGTTGCCGGCATCGCGATGGGTCTCATCAAGGAAGATGACGGATTTGCGGTAATCTCCGACATTCTCGGCGACGAGGACCATCTCGGCGACATGGACTTCAAGGTCGCCGGTACCGAAGCCGGGGTGACGGCTCTCCAGATGGACATCAAGATCACTTCGATCACCGAGGAGATCATGAAGATCGCGCTGGGCCAGGCACGCGATGGCCGCCTCCATATCCTTAAGGAGATGGAGAAGGCACTCAACACCTCGCGCGCGGAAGTTTCGCGGAATGCACCGCGCATAACGGTGATTTCGATTCCGAAGGACAAGATCCGTGAAGTGATCGGCACCGGCGGCAAGATCATTCGCGAGATCTGCGAAGTGACCGGCGCCAAGATCGACATCGAGGACGATGGTACGATCAAGGTGGCCGCGGTCGACGAAACGGCGGCGCAGGCGGCGATCAACTGGATCCGCGGCATCGTTGCCGAACCCGAGATCGGTACGATCTACACCGGCAAGGTTGTTAAGACGGTCGATTTCGGCGCCTTCGTAAACTTCCTCGGCAGCCGCGACGGGCTCGTGCATATCAGCGAGCTGGCGCCGCGACGGGTCAAGGAAACGACCGAAGTGGTCAAGGTCGGCGACACGGTGAAGGTCAAGGTCCTCGGCATGGACGATCGCGGCAAGGTCAAGCTGTCGATGAAGGCCGTCGACCAGGCGACCGGCGAAGACATTTCGCAACAGAAGGCGGAGGCGGAGGGCTGATCCTAGCCAACGCCACGCCGAACAGCGAAAGGCCGATCATGGCCGCATCGTTGAAGGCGCCCACAGTGCAGGAATTGTGGTTGCCGCGACTGATCGGTCATCGCGGCGAGGCGGCTCGTGCCCCGGAAAACACGCTCGCATCCATGCGTATGGCGGCAGCGTCGGGGCTTCGCTGGGTCGAGTTCGACGCCAAGCTTTCGGGCGACGGCGTACCGCTGCTCTTCCACGACGACACGCTCGATCGCACGACGAACGGCGAAGGACCGGTTGCGGTCACGCCGTTCGCGGCGATTCGGGCGCTCGATGCCGGATCCTGGTTCGGTCCGGACTTCGCGGGCGAAACGGTGCCCACCTTGCTCGAGACGCTGGCGCTGCTCGTCGAATGCGGCATGGGCGCCAATGTCGAGATCAAGCCCTGTCCCGGCCGCGAGATGGAAACCGCAAGTGTCGTCTCATCCGCGATCGAGGCGCATTGGCCGGCGGATTACGGCCGGCTCATTGTCTCCAGTTTTTCGCGCGCGGCGCTGGCCCGGGCCCGCGATGTCGCGCCTGGCTTGCCGCGCGGCCTGGTGGTCTGGGACCGGATGGCGACGATGATGGAGGATGCTGCGGCGCTCGACTGCGTCTCGATCCATTGCGCGCACCAGCATTTGACCCGGGAAATGGCATATGCGGTGAAGGCGGCGGGCTATATTCTGGCCGTTTACACGGTCAACGATCCGGCCCTGGCTCACCAGTTGATCGAATGGGGCGTCGACACCATCATATCCGATGATTCCGGTACCCTCGGCACGACGGTATCGGACAGCACAGGTCGCGCAAGCGACCGGGGACAGGTCCCTGCCGCATGAAACCGCTCGAACCCGTTCTGATCTCCGGCAAGGAAGTGCTGCCCATCGTCGAGGGCGGCAAGGGGATCTCCATCTCGAATGGCGAGAGCTCGGGCGCCTGGGCTGCGGCCGGCGGCGTCGGCACCTTCTCGGGCGTCAACGCCGATTCGTACGACGAAGCTGGCCGTGCGATTCTGCAGGTCTATAACGGGCGCACGCGACGCGAGCGTCACGAGGAACTCGTCGCCTATGCGGTCAAGGGCGGCATCACCCAGGCACGCATCGCACACGATCTCTCGGGCGGCGAAGGTCGCATCCACATTAACGTGCTGTGGGAGATGGCGGCATCCGAGCGCGTACTGCATGGTGTGCTCGAAGGCGCGCAGGGTCTGATCCACGGCGTCACCTGCGGTGCCGGCATGCCCTATCGCATCGCCGAGATCTGCGCGCAGTACAATGTCTATTATTATCCGATCGTGTCGTCCGCCCGCGCCTTCCGCGCTTTGTGGAAACGCGCTTATCACAAATTCTCCGAATTGCTCGGCGGCGTGGTCTACGAAGATCCGTGGCTGGCCGGTGGCCATAACGGCCTCTCCAATGTCGAAGATCCGCTGAAGCCCGAGCCCGCGCGGCCGCGCCTGATCGAGCTGCGCCGTGTCATGCGCGAGGAATGCGGGCTCGTGAAAACGCCAATCGTCATGGCGGGTGGCGTGTGGTTCCTGCGCGAATGGGCCGATCTGATCGAGGATCCGGAGGTTGCGCCCGTTGCCTTCCAGTTCGGCACAAGGCCGCTTCTGACGCAGGAGAGCCCGATCTCCGATGCGTGGAAACAGCGGCTGCTGCATCTGGACGAAGGCGACGTCTATCTCAACCGCTTCAGCCCGACCGGATTTTATTCGTCGGCGGTGAACAACGATTTCCTGCGCGAGCTGCACCAGCGCAACGAGCATCAGGTCGCTTACTCGAATTCGCCGGTCGGCGAACATGAATGGCCCTTCGCGGTCGGCGCGCGCGGTCGCATCGTCTATCTGACGGCGGCCGACAAATTGCGCGCCGACGAATGGGTCGCTGCCGGCTTCACCGAGGCAATGCGCACGCCGGATTCGACGCTGATTTTCGTGACACCGGAAAACGGCCGCGAGATCCGCATCGACCAGATCAATTGCATGGGCTGTCTCTCGGCCTGCCGCTTCTCGAACTGGGCACAGAACGAGGCGGGCACGACCGGCAAGAAGGCCGATCCGCGCTCCTACTGCATCCAGAAGACGCTGCAGGCGATCAGCCATTCCGATCAGATCGAGAACCAGCTGATGTTCGCCGGACACAACGCCTATCGCTTCGCCGACGATCCGTTTTATGCCGGCGGCTTCATCCCCAGCGTCAAACAGCTCGTCCAGCGGATCGGTACCGGCGACTGACCCGTGGCGGCCCCGGGAAAATTCCGCAGCGCGCAGCCATAGATTTGACCTGTTCCAGAAAACCCGGCAGCCTCTTCCCCACGGCCTTTTGTTCCCGCCCTTCATTGCCATATAAAGGCCCGATGAAGCCCGAATCCGCCACACAGCCCTTTGCCCCGGTGCTTGACCGGTTGCGCGCCGCCGGCCTACGGCCGACGCGTCAGCGGCTCGCTTTGGCGCGATTGCTGTTCGACCGGGGCGACCGCCATGTGACGGCGGAGCAGCTTCTGGGCGAAGCAGCCCATGGAGGCGTGCGCGTCTCGATGGCGACGATCTACAACACGCTGCACCAGTTCACGCATGCCGGTCTGCTGCGCGAGGTCGTGGTCGATCCGGGCCGTTCCTATTTCGATACCAACGTTTCCGACCATCATCATTTCTTCGTCGAGGGCAGCAGCGAACTGTATGATTTCGATGCCGCGGGCATCGAGGTACGCCATCTGCCGGTGCCGCCCGACGGCACCCGCATCGCTCGTGTCGACGTAATCGTGCGCGTCAAAAAAGACTAGGCCGCGCGCGGTTCTTGTTATCTTTTTGGAATAACTCCAATCTGTTGACAGGCCCGGATTCGGCCGCCATATTGGACGCGATCGATGACGGCGCTGCCGCGCCGGGTTTGTTGCGACGTTGGTGCAAAAGGGAGACAGAAACCATGGCACAGTTGAAGACCAGCAAGACGCTCGAGAATCTGAAAGCCGCATTCGCCGGCGAGAGCCAGGCGAATCGCCGCTACCTCTATTTCGCCCAGAAGGCCGATGTCGAAGGCTACAACGACGTGGCGGCGGTGTTCCGTTCGACCGCCGAGGGCGAGACCGGCCATGCACACGGGCATCTTGAGTTCATGGAAGAAGTGGGCGATCCCGCGACCGGCGAACCGATCGGCGACACCTCGAAGAATCTGAAGGCGTCGATCGCCGGCGAGACGCACGAATATACCGACATGTATCCGGGCATGGCGCGCACCGCGCGCGAAGAAGGCTTCGAGGAAATCGCCGACTGGTTTGAGACTCTGGCGAAGGCCGAGAAGTCGCATGCCGGTCGCTTCCAGAAGGCACTCGACACGCTCAATTGACGATCGCGCGTTCCGACCGGGACGCCCGATCTCCGATCGGGCCCGGGGGCCCAAACCGCCGCCGATGCGGCGGTTCGGGGCCTCGCCGGCCGAACCCGAGTGTCTCTCCGGCCGCGACGTTCGTCGCGCCCGATCCTGAAGGAAGATACCGATGCGTGAAGGCAGCCTCGAGCCGCCCATCCGGCATCCGCTTGCCTGGCACGATCCCGATTTCTACGACGCCGCGAAGATCGACGCCGAAATGCGTCGCGTCTTCGACATCTGTCACGGCTGCCGACGCTGCTTCAATCTCTGCGACAGCTTTCCGCGCTTGTTCGATCTGGTCGACCAGTCGCCCAGCGAAGAACTCGACACCGTCAAGAGCGAGGATTTCAAGCCGGTCGTGGATGCCTGCACGCTCTGCGACATGTGCTTTATGACCAAATGCCCCTATGTGCCGCCGCATGAATATGCGCTCGATTTCCCGCATCTGATGCTGCGCTACCGCGCCGCCGAGTTCCGCAACGGCAAGGTCGGCGCGATCGAGCAGCAGCTCACGAAGACCGATCGCAACGGTAAACTCGGCGCCGCGCTGCCGACGGTGACGAACTGGGCATCGAACACCGGAAACAAGATGACGCGGGGCGCGCTCGAGCGCGTCGCCAATGTCGACCGTAACGCGGCGCTGCCGAAATTCCACGGCAAGACGCTGACGATGCGGGCGAAGGATCATCCGCCCGCGCTCAATCGCGATGCGCCGGCATTCGGTCGCAAGGCCGCGATCTTCGCGACCTGCTTTGCCAATTACAACAATCCGGCGATCGGCGAGGCGGCGCTTGCCGTGCTCGCGCGCAACGGCGTCGAAACCCGGCTCGAATATCCCGGCTGTTGCGGCATGCCGCAACTCGAGAACGGAAATATCGAGGCGGTCGCCGAGAAGGCGAAACGCACGGCCGCCGCCTTCGGGCCGCTGATCGACGCCGGCCACGATGTCGTAGCATTGGTGCCGTCCTGTGCGCTGATGATGAAGTTCGAATGGCCGCTGATCCTGCCCGGTGACGCGGCGGTGAAAAAGCTCGCGGATGCGACCTACGATGTCAGCGAATATGTCGTCGATATCGCCAAAAAAGAGGGACTTGCTCCCGGTATGACGCCGCTGTCGGGTGGTGTCGCCCTGCATATCGCCTGCCATGCGCGCGCGCAGAACATGGGCCAGAAAGCGGCCGAGATGCTGCGGCTTCTTCCCGGCATCGATCTCGCGGTGATCGAACGTTGCGCCGGTCATGGCGGATCCTGGGGCGTGATGAAGGGGAATTTCGAAACAGCGATCAAGATCGGCAAACCCGTCGCGCGTCAGGCGGCGAAAAGCGAGAAGCGTATCGTCGCCTCGGAATGTCCGCTCGCGGGCATGCATATCCTGCAGGGCATGGAGCGGATCAAGGATGCGACCGTGCCCGGCGATGCGCCGCATCCGATCCAGCTGATCGCCCGCGCCTACGGGCTCGAAACAGAGTAAGGATCCAGGCGATGACGGCACTCGCAAAGCGACGCAGCATCACGCGGGCCGATCTCATGCCGCTCAAGGAGTACACGGCGATCCGCAAGGCGCGCCGCGCCGAGATCGTGTCGCGCAAGCGCAGTCGTCGCATGGAAATCGGGCCGGTCGCGACCTTCCATTTCGAAAATTTCGAGACGATGTGGCTGCAGATCCAGGAGATGCTCTACATCGAGAAAGGTGGCGACGCACAGATCGACGACGAGCTCGCGGCGTATGGCCCGATGATTCCGAACGGCCGCGAACTCGTTGCCACGGTCCTCTTCGAGATCGACGAGCCGACACGGCGCAAGGCGTTTCTCTCGCGCCTCGGCGGTATCGAGGAAACCGCGTTCATTCGCGTCGGTGGCGAGATCGTCAAGGCGGTGCCGGAAGCCGATGTCGACCGTACCAACGCCGATGGCAAGGCCTCGTCGGTGCAGTTCCTGCATTTCCCGTTCACCGACGCGCAGGTCGCGGCCTTCGTGAAGCCCGGTGCCGAAGTGGTGATCGGATTCAGTCATCCGGTCTATGGCCATATGTCGATCATGCCGGAAACCGTTCGCGCGGCGCTCACCGAAGATTTCGACTAGCGCCGCGGCGCCCGATCCTGCTACGTGGCGATCCGCTTCTGCAGATCGGTCAGCGCGACATGGCCAACAAATCCCCCGCCTGAGATCGCCGGCCTGTCCGCTTCGATCGCGTGGGCGAAAACGATCGCCGGATCGCGTTCGAGCGTCTGCACATGCCGATGCAGGTTCGGATAGTCGCGACGATCAATCGCCTTGTGATAGTCCGCCCAGCGCGCGATCCCCATGAAATAGGCATCGGCGACGCTGCGTCGCTCGCCGACAAGCCAGTCCCGGCCGGCGAGCATCGCGTCGAGCTGTCCGTGCGTCTTGGCGACCTGCTGCCGGCCGAGATCCCGCAGCATCGCCTGTACCGACGGATCTTCCGCCATCTGATAGGCGGTCCAGAGCGGACTGAAGGCGGCAAAGAATGTCGTCGTCAGGTATGACAGCATCCGGTTGAGGCGGTCGAAATCGCCGCTGCCCTGCGCGAAGCCCGCGATCGATGCCGCGCACACCGATATTCTGCAGGATGGCCGCGCTCTCGCTCAGCGTGGCACCGTTCTCGAGCAACAGCACCGGCGTTTCCCGTATCTCGTTCACTCGCGCGTACAGATCGTTCTGCATATCGTCGGGCATGTTGATACGGCAGAGGCGGCAGGGCTGGCCCAGCCATTCAAGGACCACGATCGATCCGAACGAGCAGCCTTGCGGGACGCCATAAAAAAGCACCGGTTCCATGTTGATCTCCCTGCGCGATGATAATGTTGCGAATGGCTCCCATATGCGCGACGCCGCAGGGGTCGTAAAGAACGCACAAAAATGTCGCGCGGTAACATAAATTATACCGCGGTCATGCGATGAGGTGACGCGATGAAGGAAACCATATCGGGCTGTCCGATCGAAGACGCGATGCGCCTTCTGGGTGGCCGCTGGCGAACGCTGCTGATCTACTATTTGATCGATGGACCGAAGCGGTTCAGCGATCTGCGCCGCGACAATCCGAAAATCTCGCACCGGATGCTGACGCTCGATCTGCGCGATCTCGAGGCGGCCGGCGTGATTTCGCGGACGGTCTATCCCGAGATACCGCTGCGCGTCGAATCTGCGCTGGCGGCAGCGGGAGAGAATCTCGTGCCGCTGATCAACGCGCTCGGCGACTGGTGGGAGACGCTCGGCAGTTTCCGCCCGCGCACGATGGCAGGCTTGCGCCGACCCGGTCCCGCCGCCTAGTTTCCCGCAGGCGTCACCCATGGATGGGCGGCCGATGAATCACGGCAACCGCAACGTGCTTCGGGTGGTCGTCGCCGCGGCGATGACACTCGCGGCTTTCTGCTTCACCGCGGGCCCGGCGCCCGCGGCCGGCCTTGCCGACATTATCGACCGGCTCGATCCGCATTCCTGTTATGTCGGCAATCTCGTCTGCGTCACCGTGCCGGCGCCCCTCGATCACGACAATCCGGCCGACAATCGCACCCTCGATATCGAATATGCGATTCATCTGGCGACCGGCGACTATCGCGGCGTTCTCATCTATGCCGTGGGCGGGCCGGGCCAGGCCGGCGTCGGCATTTCCGACTGGGCGCTGTGGTCCTTCGACCAGCGCATCCTCGAACATTACGACATCGTGCTGTTCGATCAGCGCGGCATGGGCCCGCGCCATGGCGTCGATTGCCGCCGCGCCGCTGCCGTCTATTCGCTGATCCCGTGGAATTTTGAGCATCCCGAGATCAATGTCGATCAGGCCGGCACGTTCGTGACCGACTGCATCACCGAATCCGGTCGCGCCGAGATCTTGCCATTTCTCGGTACGCGACAGGCGGTGCGCGATCTGGAAGTTTTTCGCCAGGCCATCGGTGCGCCGCAGATCTGGATCTATGGCGCCAGTTACGGCACGTTTTTCGCGCAGGCCTATGCCGCAACATATCCCGACGCGATCGAAGGCCTGATCCTCGACAGTGTGATGGATCCGGCCGCGAACATCTCGAATGACGGGATCGTGGGGGCGCGTGCCGCCGAGGATCTCTTCGAGCGCCTGGGCCGCGCCTGCCAGGACGATGCCGATTGCGGCGGGCTGTTCGAGACCTCGGTGACCGATGCCTATGACCGGCTGCTGGCGCAACTCGAACGGGCGCCGATCGATGTTCCGTTTCCGCTCTCGAGCGGCCGGGCTCGAAGAGCGCGAGCTCACGCGCGATATGGTGGCCGGCAGTCTTTCCTATGCGTTGTACACGCCCTTCGATCGCACGGCCTTCCTGCATGCGCTTGCCTCGGCGGAGCAGGGCGAACTGGTACCGATGCTGCGCATGGCCTATCGCGCGCTCGAATTCGATGCCGACACGATGACGCCGCTCGCGGTCGAGGGCACCAACTCCGGCATGTACTGGGGTGCGTTCTACGCCGTCTCCTGTCCCGATTACGGTATCCAGCCTGCCGACCCGGCGGCCAGCGCCTTGTCGGTGTTCAAGGACGGTCTCGATTATCGCAGCGAGTTTCCGCGCTTCTTTCACTACATGATCGGGCTCAATCTCGAATGCCAGTTCTGGCCCGGGCTCGATGAACGACAGACGATACCGTTATTCGCCGGTGGCAATTTCAAGACGCTCATCCTCGCCAGCGATGCCGATCACGCGACGCCGATCGCGCAGGCGACCAGCGTCTACGAGCGGCTCAGCGATGCAACGATGATCACGGTCGAAGACGGGCCGCATGTCGTGCTCGGCTGGGGCGATGCCTGCGTCGAAAATGTGGTCACCAGCTGGCTGGTATCGGGACGAGAGCCGAAACCCGGCGAGATTCATTGCAAACAATCGGTGCTCGATCCCTATTACGTCGTCGAGGTAACGCAAAACTACGATCCGGCCGACGCCGCCGATATCGGCTGGGGCGCCGTCAGTGCGGTCATTTCGGCAGAGCTCACATCGGGCTGGGGCGGCAGCGAAGCGATGACGATCGGCTGCGATCACGGCGGCACGCTTACCCTCGCGCGGCCGACGCATGACGCCTACATCTATCGCTACGAGATGGACGAATGCCGCGTCTGGGCCGATACGGCGCTGACCGGCATGGCGGTCTATCGCGACACCCATGACGACTGGGGCTGGCAAATGACGTTCGATGTCGCCGGCGCGCATAGCGGCAAGATCGCTTACGAGTTCGATTTCCAGACCGGCGACGAACGGATCGAGGGGATCCATGACGGCCATACGCTCGGCGTTGTTGCGACGACCCCGCTGCCGAGCAAGAAGGCGCGCTGAACCGATGCGCTGACGCGTGTCAGGGTGCGTTAAGCTTTGATGTTAGGCGCGCTGGCCCGTGCTTAATGTTTTGATGGCAGATGAATTCCAAAGGCCGAGAGTCGCCTCGTCGCCGCCTCCACTGCTTGCGGAGAAAATTCATCAGCGTATTGAGCACAAGATATTCTCCAGTCAGTTTCGGCTTTCCATTCTCGACCAATAGACGAAACCCAGGTGTTTCCGTGCTCGCAAGAGCCCAATCCTCAAGGCAGGCTATAAGACCCTTGCGTGCGAGTTTCTGACGAGTTCGGGTCGCTGATGTTCTGCGTTTGTTTTTGACCGACAGAAGTTCTTCATAAGCAGTCAATACCGCATGAAAATCTCTTTCAATGGCACTTTCTGCACGCGATCCTTCGATCTCACAAAGATGCTCAAAAACCTTCCAGTAATAATCATCCCGATTTTGAAGTTTGGCGTTGTGCATCATTCGTCGCAGAGCAGCCGGATCACGGATTCGCTGAAAATCAGGATCCTTCATCACTCATCTCCTATCCTGCTAGAACCACGTTTGGGTGCCCCGAAAAAATCGAGCAACGCGGCGGCGGCGTTCTCCGGTTCTTCCTCGACGATGAAATGGCCGCAATCGAGTGCGATCTCGCGCACATCGTCGGCCCAACGCCGCCAGACCGCGCCCGGCGTGCAGCCGGTCGATGCGGCGGAATGCCCGATATATCCGCGGCCCCAGAGAATCAGCATCGGACATTCGATCCTGCGGCCGGCCTCGCGGTCGGCGCGGTCGTCCGCCCAGTCGCAGGTAGCACCCGCGCGATAGTCCTCGCAGGTCGCCTGCACGGTCGCCGGGTTGCGGAACTGCGCGATATATTGCGCGACCGCTACGGGATCGAGCCGGCTCGCATCGCCCGCCCAGCGTTCGAGCAGATGTCGCACGAAGAACTCCGGATCGCCGCCGATCAGCCGTTCCGGCAGTGGTGCCGGCACCGCGAGAAACGGCCAGTGATAGGTCGCAATCGCCTCGGCCGCGTTCATGCCTTCCCAGATGTCGATCGTCGGTACCGTGTCGAGCGAGGCGAAGCGCCGGACGTGATCGGGATGATCGAGTGCGAGCCGGTAGGCGACCCGCGCGCCGCGATCGTGGCCGGCGAGATCGAAGCGGTCATGGCCGAGCGCGCGCATCAGCGCCACCATGTCGCCGGCCATCGCACGCTTTGAATAGTTCCGATGTTCGATATCGGGCGCCGGCCCGCGGCTCGCGCCATAGCCGCGCAGATCCGGCATCACCAGTGTGAAACGCTGCGCCAATGCCGGTGCGATCTTGTGCCAGATCGCATGGGTCTGCGGATAACCGTGCAGCAGCAGCAAAGGTGGGCCGGATCCGCCCTGCCGATAAAAGATCGAGACTTCGTTGCCGAGCGCGATGCGGTCGCTTTCGAATCCGTCGAACATCGCGTTCGGTCCTGTTCTAGCGGAACACTTCGCCGTCGAGCGAACCCCAGATCTCGCCGCGTTCGACCCAGCCGCGATATCCCTGCAGTTTGACCAGACACCAGTCGGTTTCGTCGCACTCGAGAAGTTGTCCGATCACGCCGGGATCCATCCGGACGGCGGCCTTGGCCTCCGGCTGCGGCGTCAGATGCGCGACACGCTGTTCGTCGATCACCATGAAACTGCGTTCGCCGTCGATCATGCTCTGATGCACCCAGCCTTCGGTGCCTTCGTGATCGCGGATCTGCCGCCAGGTATCGAACTCGCCGATCACCAGAACCGGCAGGCCCTTGCGTTGATAGACCCATTCGATCGGGTGGGTGAGACCGGGCCCGGTGCGCAGATTGACTTCGTTCGAGCGCAGCGACACGAAGCGCGGCACCGGCAGGCCCGACGGGTTCTCGACCGAATTCTGCGCGGAAGCACCGGATCCGGCGGGTGCGATGAGGCCAAATGCCATCGTCGCGACACAGAGGGCTGTCATGGCCATGAACCGAACAAGTCGGGGGGATTGCATCGGTAGAACGCCTCCTGGTCTTGGAAAGAACCGGCGAACGAATCGGCCGCGACGCAGCCGCGCCTTCATGCGATTCTGCCTGTCGCGCGCGGTTGCGGGCAAGCATCGTTCCCCGGGCGCGGTGCTATGCTGGACAAGGAAAAACCGGCTTGCTATTGGCAGGCCGCAATCGGGCCATCGGGACCCCGCCGTCGACCCTCAATCGACGGTTCCCGCCAAGGCCCCTCAGGGAGCGTCCATGGCCACGAAGCCGCTCGTCGTCGTCACCCGAAAGCTGCCGGATCCAATCGAAACCCGGATGATGGAGCTGTTCCGGGTCAAACTGAACCTGGAGGACAAGCCGCTGGGCCAGGCCGAACTGATCCAGGCGGTCAAGGAAGCCGACGTGCTGGTGCCGACCGTCACCGACCGGATCGATTCCGCGGTGCTCTCGCAGGCCGGGCCGCAGCTTCGCCTGATCGCCTCGTTCGGTACCGGCGTCGACCATATCGATCTCGCGACGGCACGCCAGCGCGGCATCACCATCACCAACACACCCGGTGTCCTCACCGAAGACACCGCCGACATGACGATGGCGCTGATCCTGTCGGTGCCGCGCCGGCTCGCGGAAGGCGAGCGCCTGATCCGTTCGGGCAACTGGACCGGCTGGGGGCCGACCACGATGCTCGGCCATCGCATCTGGGGAAAACGCCTCGGCATCATCGGCATGGGCCGCATCGGCACCGCCGTGGCGCGCCGTGCGCGCGGCTTCGGCCTCGCGATCCACTATCACAATCGCCGCCGCGTCCACACCGAACTCGAGACCGAGCTCGAGGCGACCTATTGGGAAAGCCTCGACCAGATGCTGGCGCGCATGGACATCATCTCGATCAACTGTCCGCATACGCCGGCGACTTATCATCTGCTCTCGGCGCGTCGGCTCAAGCTGCTGCAGCGCCAGGCCTATGTGGTGAATACCTCGCGCGGCGAAGTGATCGACGAGAACGCGCTCACCCGCATGCTCGAAAAGGGCGAGATCGCCGGCGCCGGCCTCGACGTGTTCGAGCATGAACCGGCCGTCAACCCGCGGCTGCTGCGGCTCGACAATGTCGTGCTGCTGCCACATATGAGTTCAGCGACGATCGAGGGCCGTATCGACATGGGCGAGAAGGTCATCATCAACATCAAGACCTTCGTCGACGGCCACCGTCCGCCCGACCGCGTCATCGAGGCGATGATCTAGCGGTCTTTGCGTTGCGGGTTTCTTCCGGAGAAATATTCTCGCCGTTCACGCCGCGTGCACGGCGAGGTCGCGGATCGTCGCCTGCAGCCCGCAGAGCGCGCAGTCGGGCGCGCGGCGCAACGCGATCTCGGTGAAGCGCGCATCCATCGCGTCATAGAGCAGCAGCCGGCCGGACAGGCCGAGCCCGAGCCCCAGTATCTCCTTGATCACTTCGGTCGCCTGCAGCGTACCCATGACGCCGGCCAAAGCGCCGATGATCCCCGCCTCTTCGCAGCGCGGCACGAGATCCTCGCCCGGCCGGTCGGGAAAGAGGCAGCGATAGCAGGGATGCGGCGGTCCCAGATGCGATTTGAAGGTCGAGATCTGTGCCTCGAAGCGAAAGAGCGAGGCCGCGACCAGTGTCTTTCCGGCCAGATGACAGGCATCGTTGAGCAGATAGCGCGTCGCGAAATTGTCGCTGCCGTCGGCAACGATGTCGTACTGCCCGATCAGATCGGCGGCATTCGCCGCGGTAAGGCGCAGGCGATGTGGCTCGATGCGGATTTCGGGGTTCATGCGCCGCGCACCGTCCGATGCGCTCTCGACCTTGGGCCGGCCGACATCCTCGGTGCGATGGATCACCTGGCGCTGCAGGTTGGTGAGATCGACGACATCGTCGTCGACGATGCCGATGCGGCCGATTCCGGCGGCGGCGAGATAGAGTGTCAGCGGCGAACCCAGCCCGCCGGCACCGACGATCAGTACGCTCGCGGCGAGCAGTTTCGCTTGGCCCTCCTCGCCGACCTCGTCGAGCACGACATGCCGCGCATAGCGCAGCAGTTGCTCGTCGCTGAGTTCGGTTGCGGTCATGATCGGTTGCGCCCCCGCCCGCTTTGTCAGGCGAGGCCGTCGAAGAGGGCGGTCGAAAGATAGCGCTCGGCAAAGGAGGGCAGGATCGTGACGATCAGCTTGCCCTTCATGTCGGCGCGTCGCCCGAGTTCGACTGCGGCGGCGATCGCGGCGCCGGATGAAATGCCGACCGGAATGCCTTCGGTCGATGCCACCTCGCGCGCCATGCGGAGCGCCGTGTCGTTGCCGATGCGCAGGATCTCGTCGATCAGCTCGACCTTGAGAATGTCCGGCACGAAACCGGCGCCGATTCCCTGAATTTTATGCGGTCCCGGTTTGCCGCCCGAGAGCACCGCGCTGTCTTCCGGCTCGACCGCGACCATGCGCAGACCCGGTTTGCGCGGCTTCAGCACCTCGCCAACGCCGGTCAGCGTGCCGCCGGTGCCGACGCCGCTCACCACGACATCGACCTTGCCGCCGGTATCGCGCCAGATTTCTTCGGCGGTGGTGCGGCGATGGATCGCCGGATTGGCCGGGTTCTTGAACTGCTGCGGCATCACCGCTTTCGGATTCTGCGCGAGGATCTGTTCGGCGCGCCGGATGGCACCGGCCATGCCCTCTCCCGCTGGCGTCAGTTCGAGCTCGGCGCCGAGCAGCTTCAGCATCTTGCGTCGCTCGATCGACATGCTCTCGGGCATGCAGAGGATCAGCCGGTAGCCCTTGGCCGCTGCGACGAAAGCCAGCGCGATGCCGGTATTGCCGCTGGTCGGTTCGACCAGCACGGCATCGGGCCCGATTTTGCCTTCGCGTTCGAGCGCCTCGATCATCGCGTAACCGATGCGATCCTTGACCGAAGAGAGCGGATTGAAGAATTCGCATTTGCCGACCAGGTCGGCGACGATACCGTGCGCGGCGGCGATCCGGCTCAGCCGAACCAGCGGTGTGTTGCCGATCGTCTCAAGAATGTTGTCGTAGATGCGGCCGTGCTGGGCGGCGGATGGAGCGGGAGCGGATTCGGGCATGGATCGGGTCGGCTCTTTCTGCGAGATGCGATGGTCGGTTGGGTTGGCCGAAAACGGAACGTCAGATACTGAAATCGATACGCGGCAACGGTTCGCCGGGCACGCCGGTACGGCGGGCGCGCTCGCAGATCTCTTCGACGGTGACGGAATCGAGTTCCTGCATCATGCGGTTCTGCATGTCGCGCCAGATCGGCCGTATCACCTGATTGCCGATGGCCGATCCGCCTTCGTCGGTCAGCGGATCGGGCAGCGCATCGATCTGGCGCACGACACGCACCAGCTCGCCGACGGTGATAAGCCTTCGTTCGCGCGCCAGTCGATAACCGCCGCGCGGGCCGCGCTGGCCGGTCAGGATGCCGTTCTTCACCAGATGCTGCAGCACCTGTTCGAGATAACGCCGGGGAATGCCCTGACGCTCGGAGATTTCACCCGACTGCACGGGCCGTTGTCCGCCGTAATAAGCGATATCGGCGACCGCCTCGATCGCAAACAGCAGGCGCTTCGATAGCCTCAGCATCGTCGCCTCCTTTTACCGTGCCGCGACGCCGGTCGAGCCGTAGCCCCCGGCACCGCGCTCGCTTGCGGGTTGCGCCGCATCTTCCGCCCAGGCGATGCGCATCACCGGTGCGACGACGAGTTGGGCGATGCGCATCCCGGGTTCGACCCGGAACGCATCCTGGCCATGATTGACGAGCAGAACCTTGATCTCGCCGCGATAGTCGGAATCGATCGTGCCCGGGCTGTTGAGCACGGTGATGCCATGCATGAGCGCGAGACCCGAGCGCGGTCGAATCTGCGCTTCGTAACCCGCCGGCAATGAAAGCGTGATGCCGGCCGGCACCAGGTCGCGCGCACCGGGCGCGAGGTCGATCGCGGTTGCGATCGCGGCCATCAGATCGAGCCCCGCGCTGCCGGATGTCGCATAAGCGGGCAGCGGCAGTTCGCGCCCATGTGCGAGACGCTCGATCGGCACCGTCACCGGTCGACCGTTGTTGCTCACGAGGCCGCACCGAGCCGGGCCGCAATTCTGTCGGCGAGGCGCTCGGCCACCTCGTCCTTGCTCATCGCGGGCCAAGAATCGACCTTGTCGGAGGTGATCAGATGTACCGTGTTGTTGGCGCCGCCGAACGTGCCGGTCTCGGGCGAAACATCGTTCGCGATAATCCAGTCGCAGCCCTTCTTTGCGCGCTTCGCCTGCGCGTTCGCAATCAGATCGTCGGTCTCGGCGGCAAAGCCGATCACCAGACGCGGCCGCTGTTTACCGGCTTGGCTCAGCGCCGCGAGAATGTCGGGATTTTCGATCAGTGCGATTGCGGGTGCATCGCCGCCGGTCTTCTTGATCTTGGCGTTGTGCGTATCGCGCGGCCGCCAGTCGGCCACCGCTGCGGCGCAGACCGCGATATCGACTGGCAGAACGTCCTGTGCGGCGGCCAGCATCTGCTGCGCGGTTTCGACACGTCGAATATCGACGCCGGCGGGATCGGGCTCGGCCGTCGGTCCCGAAACCAGCACGGTCGCAGCGCCGCGCCGCGCGAGGGCCGCGGCGATCGCATGGCCCTGCCGGCCCGACGAACGGTTGCCGATAAAGCGCACCGGATCGATCGGTTCGAAGGTCGGGCCGCTCGTCACGAGCGCTCGTTTTCCGGCAAGGGGTGCGCCGGTCGCGAAGAAATTTTCGATGGCCCCGATGATCTCGGCCGGTTCCGCCATGCGCCCGAAACCTGTTTCGCCGCAGGCGAGATCGCCGGGATTGGGACCGATGCGTCTTATGCCGCGCGCCTCGAGCGTCGCGATATTGGCCTGCGTTGCCGCATGGCCCCACATCTCGACGTTCATCGCCGGCGCGATCATGACCGGCTTGTCGGTCGCGAGCAGCGCGGTCGTCGCCAGATCGTCGGCCCTGCCATGCGCCATCTTCGCCATGATGTCGGCCGAGGCCGGTGCGACCAGCACCAGGTCGGCTTCGCGCGAAAGCCTGATATGGCCCATCTCGCTTTCGTCGGTCAGCGAGAACAGATCCTGATAGACCCTGTCGCCGGTCAAAGCCGCGACCGAGAGCGGTGTTACGAATTCCGCACCGCCGTGCGTGAGGATCGCACGCACGCTCGCGCCGCGATCCCGAAGGCGGCGTGTGAGTTCGAGGCTTTTATAGGCGGCAATGCCACCGGAAATGACGAGCAGGATACGCTTGCCTGCGAGCATGGGCACGCTCCGGCATTCTACAATTTTACGATGGAGTTAAGGTAGGCCCGCCTCCGAGGGGTTTCAAGCCGCCGGGTGTCAGATCAGTGAACCAGCACGAGCAACAGGACGATCCCCAGGATCGCCACCAGCCACCAGGGGGCCCCGGCCCGCCGCCCGCCGCCTAATGCCCGGATCGTCTCGGGATGGAGCCTGAGCCCGCCCTCGGCGAAGCCGGTGAGCGCGGTATCCAGGTGCCGTAGAATGCGGGGCAGCCGCTCGACCAGCCGGCCGGTCTCCGCTAGCGCCTCGCGGACCCGCGCCTCGGGCCCGCGATTCTCCCGCATCCAGTCTTCGATCAGCGGCTCGGCCAGGGTCCAGATATTGAGATCGGAATCGAGCTGCCGGCTCACGCCTTCCGCCATCAGCATGTTTTTCTGCAGGAGCAGTAACTGCGGCTGCACTTCCATCTCGAAGGTCTGCGCGATCTGGAAGAGCTGGCCGAGCACGCCCGCGAACGAGATATCCGCGAGCGGCCGGCCAAAGATCGGCTCGCCGATCGCGCGCAGCGCCTGCGCGAAAGCTTCCGGCGATTTGCTCGAAGGCACATAGCCGGCGGCGAAATGAATATCGGCGAGCCGCTGATAGTCGCGGTTCAAAAGGCCGAGCAGCATGTCGGCGAGATAATAGCGCGTCTGCCGGTCGAGCCGCCCCATGATGCCGAAATCGACCGCGCCGATGCGTCCGCTCGCATCGACGAACATGTTCCCGGGATGCTGGTCGCCGTGAAAGTAACCGTCGCGGAAGGCCTGCTTGAAAAAGATCGCCGCCGCCTTGGCGAGGATGTCGTGCAGATCGTGGCCGGCGGCGAGCAACCGATCGCGATCGTCCATGCGGATGCCCGCAAGGCGCTGCAAAGTGAGCACGCGCCGCGCGGTGCGCTGCCAGTCGACGGCGGGCACGACGTAACTGTCGTCGCCCGCAAAATTCCCCGCGAGTTCGTTGGCGCCTGCCGCCTCGATGCGCAGATCCATTTCCTGCTGCACGATGATCGCGAAGGTTTCGACGACGGCGATCGGATGATAGCGGCGCAAGGCGGGCTGCGTACGTTCGCAAAGCTCGGCCAGCCACTCCATCAGCGCGATGTCGCGCCCGAACGCAGCCTCGATGCCGGGGCGCAGCACCTTGATCGCGACCTCGCGATAGGGGAATGGATCGCCCTCCGGCAGGAGCGCGAAATGAACCTGCGCGATCGACGCGGCCGAGACCGGATTGTCGTCGAATTCGGCGAACAGCCGTCCGATGGGTGCTCCCAGTTCGCGTTCGATCGTGGTCCGCGCCTCGGATGCGGGAAAAGGCGGCAACCGGTCCTGAAGCTGGGCGAGATCGGCAGCGATGCGATCGCCCAGAAGATCGGTACGGGTCGACAGCATCTGGCCGAACTTGATGAAAACCGGGCCGAGCTCGACCAAAGCCGCGGCCAGTTTCTCGCCCGGCCGCATATCGGGCTGTCCTTCGCTGCGGCGGCCGAAGAAGAACCGTGCGCCGCGCAGCAGCACGGGCGCGCTGCCCGGTCCGCGCATCAGTTCGACGAGCGGCCCGAGCGCATCGTGACGCGCGAGCGTGCGCGCGATCGCGGCAAGGCGCAGCAATTGTCGGAGACTGCGGAACATCGGCGCGCCGGTCAGGTCCGCCAGCCGGCATGCAAAGCTGCAATGCCGCCGGAGAGATTGCGGAACGAGACGAGGTCGAAACCGGCCTCGCGCATCATCGCGGCGAGCGCCTCCTGGGTCGGAAAACGGCGAATGCTCTCGACCAGATACTCGTACGAGGCGCGGTCGCGCGCGACCAAGGCGCCCAATGTCGGTAGCATTGAGCGCGAATAGACATCGTAAAGATCGCGCAAACCCGTCAGCACGACATGGCTGAATTCGAGGCAGAGAAACCGCCCGCCCGGCTTCAGTACGCGATGCATTTCGGCCAGCGCGCGGTCCGGATGCGTCACGTTGCGCAGGCCGAAGGCGATGGTACAGCCATCCATCGTCGCGCTCTCGAACGGCAGATTTTCGGCATCGCCGGTCACCCATTCGATGCCGGCGAGAATGCCGCGATCGGTCGCGCGGTCGCGCCCGACCTCGAGCATCGCCGGTGTCAGATCGCAGACGATGACCTTGGCTTCGCGTTCTGTGCGCTCGAGGATGCGAAACGCGATGTCGCCGGTGCCGCCCGCGACATCGAGAAAAACCTCGCCCTTTTTCGGCGCGAGCCGATCGAGCATCGCGCGTTTCCACAAGCGATGGACGCCGCCCGACATCAGATCGTTCATCAGATCGTAGCGGCCGGCGACGCTGTCGAAGACGCCGCGCACCAGCCCCGGCTTCTCGGCCGCATCGACCGGCCGGTCGCCGAACCAGGCCGGTTCCGGGCGCGTATCCGAGCCGCTTGTGGCCTTCTCAGCCATGCTTCTTCTCAAGGAACATTTTTCGGTGGTATGCGACATATTCTGGATGCGGGCGGAATGCGGGATCGTTGGGTAACAAAGCGGTGAGGCCGGGTACAAAAAGCCGTTTTACTTCATCAGGCACAAGCGATTCTTTGACTAGAATTTTATAGTTCTCATCCAGCGTGACAAAGCAGCGGTCGAACATCCAATGTACCGTCTTTGAAAGTGCAAGGCCGTTCCTTAGAGCATCCGGTCCATTGTGTCCGTCACCGACCGGTCGAATATGTGCAGCATCGACCTCTGACCGACCGCCGCCATTGATCATGCGGATTCCAGTCAGGGCGCATCGATCATCGTATGCCCGCCGGACGACCTGTCGAAAGGCCTTATCGCGTATTCGCCTGCTGACCAGCTGTTGAACGAGCGGGCGTTCCATCGGCTCAGGTGCAGGCTCTCTGAGGCCTTGCGTAAGCGATGATTCCTCGTCGGCATCAGACAGGCCAATCGCCGCGATTGCCGCAAACTCTTCTTCGGGAATTGGCCTTACCGCCCACTGAAATTGGCCGAGATTTGTCGAGCGGTCTGGGTTCTGGAGCGAGCGTTCAAACGTTGTTTCTTCAATTCGGAACGGTACAGGTGTTGGGAAATCCAAGTACCCTGAAAGATTTGCGTAGTAGTGGTCGGGCGTCTTTGGATCTTGTTCGATTGAATTAACTTGTGCGGTCGCGATGTAGGCTTGGCGCCCTTTGTCGCGCCGAGGCTCATAGTAAACAATTAGGTCGCCAACTGATCGCTGGACCTGCCGGAGATATCTCCCAGGAAAATGATATCGCTGTTCGGGCAGGTCGTCGTATTGCGATCCTACCCGGTGCGTAAAGACCGACTTGGCCATGCGCGGGACAATAGCGGCCGGGCGCCGGAGCGGCTAGCTTGGGCGCCTCAATCGCCTTGATCCCGATTTCGGAGAGCGCCTGAGCGCCGATGCCTGAACTTCCGGAAGTAGAAACTGTCCGTCGCGGCCTCGCGCTCTGTCTCGAGGGCCGCAGGCTCGCGCGCGTCGTGCAGCGCCGCGCCGATCTGCGTTTTCCATTGCCCGAGCGCTTCGCCGAACGGCTGCAGGGCCGCCGCGTCGAACAGGTCGGGCGGCGCGCGAAGTATCTCGCGATCCGGCTCGACGACGGGATGATGTGGCTCTGTCATCTCGGCATGTCGGGGCGCATGCTGATCGGCAGCGGCAAGCCGCCGGAACCCGAGGCGCACGATCATGTGCTGGTCGAAACCGACGATGGCGGCTGGCTGCGTTTCAACGATGCGCGCCGTTTCGGGATGATGGATCTCTGGCCCGCGGCCGATCTCGACACGCACCGGCTGATGCGCGGCCTCGGGCCGGAGCCGCTCGACCTTGAGTTCGACGGTCCTGCCTTGGCGAAGCGGCTCAAGGGCAAGGCAACCTCGATCAAGGCGGCATTGCTCGATCAGCGCGTCGTCGCCGGGCTCGGCAATATCTATGTCTCGGAAGCGCTGCATCATGCCGGGATCTCGCCCCGAAGGCTCGCACGCACCGTTCAGGGCGGAAGGGCCGATCGGCTGGCGGCCGCGATCCGCCAGACACTCGAAGCCGCGATCGAGGCAGGCGGCTCGTCGCTGCGCGATTATGTGCAGACCTCGGGCGAACTCGGCTATTTCCAGCATCGCTGGGTCGTCTATGAGCGCGAGGGGAAGAGCTGCCGCCAATGCGGCCGGGCCTGCCCCGGGATCAAGCGCATCGTCCAGGCGGGCCGCTCCACCTACTATTGTCCGCGCCACCAGCGGTGAGCTAGAAACCGGCCATGTTCCCAGTCCTACCGATCGGGTGCCTCGCACCGCTTCGCCGCCGGCTTGCGGCGGGATGCCTCGCGCTCGCGTTTGTCCTCGCAGGGTTCGCTGGCGGAGAGGTCCGCGCCGGCGATTTCGTGCCCGGGATCGAGGATCTGCCGCTGATGGCCGAACTCGAACCGATCGACGGGTCGGGCTTCGCCTTCGATACCGCCTCGGGCCGCCTGGTCGAGGCTTATGCCAGCGGCACCGTCGCGCCCGAAGCGGTGCTCGCCTTTTATGAGCGCACACTGCCGGCGCTCGGCTGGGAAGCGGGCGACGACCAGACCTGGCAGCGCGAGGGCGAAACCCTGGCGATCGAATTCGTCGAGGGCGCCGAGCCGCTGACCGTCCGCTTCCAGCTCGCGCCGCAGGAATAGCAACCGAACCACCGCCGCATCGGTCCTGCCGGTTGCGGCAGCGGCCCACCAATTCGAGGGAGCCATCATGGCCTACGAAAATATCATCGTCGAAAAGAAGGGCCGCGTCGGCGTCGTGCGGTTCAACCGGCCCAAGGCGCTGAATGCGCTGTGCGATGCCATGATGATCGAGCTTGGCCGCGCGCTCGACGATCTGCAGGACGACGCCGATATCGGCGCGATCGTCCTGACCGGAAACGAGAAGGCATTTGCCGCCGGTGCCGACATCAAGGAGATGAAGGACCGCAATTTCGTCGACGTGTATGTCTCCGACTTCATTACGCGGAACTGGGAATGCGTGGCGAAATGCCGCAAGCCGATCGTCGCCGCGGTCGCCGGCTACGCACTCGGCGGCGGCTGCGAAGTGGCGATGGCCTGCGACATTATCGTCGCGGCGGACAATGCCAAATTCGGCCAGCCGGAAATCACGCTCGGCGTTTTGCCCGGTGCGGGCGGTACGCAGCGCCTTACGCATGCGATCGGCAAGGCGAAGGCGATGGATATGGTGCTGACCGGTCGCCAGATGGACGCAAGTGAGGCCGAGAGGGCCGGTCTGGTCTCCCGCGTCGTGCCGGCGGGCGAGCTGATGGATACCGCGATGAAAATCGCCGAGCGGATCGCCGGCATGTCGACGCCGGTCGTCCTGATGGCCAAGGAGGCCGTCAACCGGGCGTTCGAAACCACGCTGGCCGAGGGCTTGCGCTTCGAGCGGCGTCTGTTTCATGCCGCCTTTGCGACCGAGGACCAGAAGGAAGGCATGGCCGCCTTTGCCGAAAAGCGGCAGCCCGATTTCAAGGACCGCTAGGACGCCGATTTAGGCTTGTTTCCGGGGCTCCTTGACGCTCCGGGCGTGCGGGGATATAACCCGCCGCCACATTTTCCGGAACACGAGAGAAGAAACCATGGCGCACCACAAGTCCGCCAAGAAACGCATTCGCCAGACCGAGCGCCGCACTGACGTTAATGATGCGCGCACGAGCCGCGTCCGTACCTTTGTGAAGAAGGTCGAGACGGCGATTGCCAGCGGCGACAAGACCGCTGCCTCGACGGCACTGCGCGCAGCAGAGCCCGAGTTGCAGCGCGGCGTGACGAAAGGCGTCCTGCATCGCAATGCGGCGTCGCGCAAGATTTCGCGACTGTCCAAGCGCATCAAGGCTCTCTAGCCCTTTCCTTCGATTGTCCGTTTCACGCAACGCCTGCATCTTGGCGGTGCTGTGGCATGCGTGCATCGCATTGCCATGCATTGCTGTCGGATGCCGGATCGACCCATACTCCTTGGTTGCGAGTCCCGCAGGTCGTGGTTAGAGTCGGTTTCGCAGTCGAGAGGGAGGCATACGCAATGAAGACGCAACTTGGGCGAGGAGTTGCACTTCAACGCGGTCAGCAAACCGGTCAGCACCGCACGACAATAAAACAAACCGCGCGGGCGCACCGGATCGACACCGGACGATAAAAGGAATTCGTCGACGACAGGCACGGTCGTCGGCGAGGGGCTGTTTTGTCCGCTGAGGCGGACGCGGAGGGGAAGGCGCAAGCCATGACCTATGCCGGCGATCTGTCGCCCGCCGAGGCCTGGACGCTGCTCGAGAACGAGCCCGACGCGGTTCTGGTCGACGTGCGCACGCGACCCGAATGGTCGTTCGTGGGCGTGCCCGATCTGGCACCGATCGGGAAGCAGACAGTGTTCCTGTCCTGGCAAGTTTTTCCGGCCATGAACCGCAACGAGCAGTTCGTGTCCGAGCTCGGCGGCGCATTTCCGGAACCGGATCGTCCGCTGCTGTTTATCTGCCGTTCGGGCGCGCGCTCGCGCGACGCAGCCGTGGCAATGACGGGCGCCGGCTATCGGCGTTGCTACAATGTGAGCTCGGGTTTCGAAGGCGGCACCGACGAGCAGCGCCATCGCGGCAGCAAGGCCGGATGGAAGGCCGACGGCCTTCCCTGGGTCCAGGAATGACGGAGGCGCCAGGGATGCAAGCCGGCACCGACAGCCATCTGAATGCCGCGTGGGCCCGCGTACGGGGGCGTCTGCGCAGCGAACTGGGCGATGCCGCCTATCGAAGCTGGCTAAAGCCGCTGACCCTGGCGGGGCTGACCGACGGCGAATTGCGCCTGTCCGCGCCGACCCGCTTCATGCGCGACTGGATCCTCTCCCATTATCACGACCAGCTCACCCGCTTCTGGTCCACGGAAGTACCGCAGGTGGTCGAAGTGTCGGTCTCCGTCGAACAGGCGCACAGCCCGACCCGGCCGCGCCCGCCGCGTCCCGAAAGCGGCGGCGCGAGCCATCGCTCGAAGCCGATCCCCGAGGCGACCAACGGTCACGATGTGGCGCTCGATCTCTCGGCGCCGCTCGATCCGCGTTTCACGTTCGAGAATTTCGTCACCGGCAAGCCGAACGAGCTTGCCTACGCCGCCGCGCGCCGCGTCGCCGAGGCGAAGGCCGTGCCGTTCAATCCACTCTATCTCTATGGCGGGGTCGGGCTCGGCAAGACGCATCTCATGCATGCGATCGCCTGGTACATCCGGAACAATCAGCCGGAGCGCCGCATCATCTATCTGTCGGCCGAAAAGTTCATGTACCAGTTCATCCGCGCGCTGCGCTTCAAGAACACGGTCGCGTTCAAGGAGCAGTTCCGCGCGGTCGACGTGCTGATGGTCGACGACCTGCAGTTCATCAGCGGCAAGGAATCGACCCAGGAAGAGTTCTTCCACACCTTCAACGCGCTGGTCGACCAGAACCGTCAGATCATCATCTCGGCCGACAAATCGCCCTCCGATCTCGAGGGGATGGAAGAGCGGATGCGTTCGCGGCTCGGTTGGGGGCTGGTCGCGGATATCCATCCGACGACCTACGAGTTGCGGCTCGGCATCCTGCAGGCGAAGGCCGACAATCTCGGCAAGACGATGCCGCCCAAGGTGCTCGAGTTCCTTGCGCACAAGATCGTCTCCAACGTGCGCGAGCTCGAAGGCGCGCTGAACCGGATCGTGGCGCATGCCGATCTGATCGGCCGTCCGGTCACGCTCGAGACGACGCAGGAAGTGCTGCATGATCTGCTGCGCGCCAACGATCGCCGCGTCACGATCGAGGAAATCCAGAAGCGCGTCGCCGAACATTTTAACATCAAGCTCTCGGAGATGACGTCGGCGCGGCGCGCGCGGGCGGTGGCCCGGCCGCGTCAGGTCGCCATGTATCTCGCAAAGCAGCTCACCTCGCGGTCGCTGCCGGAAATCGGCCGCAAATTCGGCGGCCGCGACCACACGACCGTGATGCACGCGGTGCGCAAGGTCGAAGAACTTCGTTCGACTGATTCGAGCTTCTCGGACGACGTGGATCTGCTCCGGCGGATGCTCGAAGGCTAAGGGTCCGTAGGCCCGTCGAAACCCGAGTCGAAACCCGAGTCGGACCCCGATTCGGCACCCGATTTCGCGCTTCCGGCCGGGCCCCGCAAAACCCTCCGAATGTGCCTCGCAAGCCCTTGAAAATAAAAGGCTAATCGGCCGAAAATTTGACTGTGCCGCGTTTGCTCGTACGCGGGCCGCTTGCTATGATGCAAAACCGTTACGACGCCCTGCCCGCGTCGCCTCGAAACGGCGTCCGACCGGTGCAGCCGGGGGCGCCGCGGGTCTCCTGAAAGCGGGTTGGTGCCGGGCGGTCGGAAGCGTCCTTCAGGACGATTTTCCGCGAATTCGGGAATGGTCCTGACAAGAACAGCAACAAACGTCCGAGCGCTGGCACGCCCATGAAATTGACCATCGAACGCGCCGCGCTCCTCCGATCGCTCGGCCATGTGCAGAGCGTCGTGGAGCGCCGCAACACGATTCCGATCCTTTCCAACGTCCTGGTCGATGCGGTCGGCGACGGGCTGACTTTGACCGCGACCGACATGGATCTCGCGATCGTCGAGACAGTGCCGGCCGAGGTTGCGACCAAGGGCGCCACGACGGTGCCGGCGCACACGCTCTACGACATCGTGCGCAAGCTGCCCGAAGGCGCGCAGATCGCGCTGGAAACGAGCGCCGATGGCGGCCAGATGGCGCTGCGCGCCGGCCGCTCGCGCTTTACGCTGGCAACCTTGCCGAAAGAGGATTTCCCCGCGGTCGGTGGCGACAACCTGCCGCATAAATTCGATGTGCCGACCAGCGAGTTGCGCGACCTGATCGATCGCACGCGGTTTGCGATTTCGACGGAAGAGACGCGCTATTACCTGAACGGCATCTATCTGCATGCGGCCGGCACCAAGAAAAAGACGTTGCGCGGCGTTGCGACCGACGGGCACCGGCTTGCGCGGGTCGAATTTGCATTGCCGGACGGTGCCGATGGCATGCCCGGCGTCATCGTTCCGCGCAAGGCGGTCGGCGAGATCGTCAAGCTGATCGAAGGCGCAGACGGCGCGGTCCATATCGAATTGTCGGAGACCCGCATCAGCGTTTCGATCGGATCGGTGCTGCTGACCTCGAAACTGATCGACGGTTCGTTCCCCGATTACGAGCGGGTCATTCCCTCGGGCAACGACAAGACCATGAAGGTCGATTGCAAGAGCTTCGCCGAGGCGGTCGATCGCGTCGCGACGATCTCGAGCGAGAAATCGCGCGCGGTCAAACTTGCGATCTCGTCCGGCACACTGACGCTGACGGCAACCAGCCCGGAAAGCGGCACGGCCCAGGAAGAGGTCGAGATCGAGTATGACGGCCAGCCGATCGAGATCGGCTTCAATGCGCGCTATCTGGTCGACATCGCCCAGCAGATCCGCGGCGATACCGCGTCGTTCGCTCTGGCGGATGCCGCCTCACCGACTTTGGTGCGCGATCCCGGCGACGCATCGGCACTCTATGTGCTGATGCCGATGCGGGTCTAGGAGCGGACGATTCCGGGGCCCGCCCCATTGCCGCACATCGACACCGCCGCTCTCGCAGAGGTTCCGGCGCTCGCAATCACGCGCCTGATGCTGACAGATTTCCGCTCCTACGGTCGCGCGAGGCTCGATCTCGATGCGCGGCCGGTGGTGCTGACGGGACCGAACGGCGCCGGCAAAACGAATTTACTTGAGGCGGTTTCGTTTCTCGTGCCGGGGCGCGGACTGCGTCGCGCCAAATTGGGCAGCGTCGCCCGGCGCGGCAGCGACGGCATTGCCGAGAACCCCTGGGCCGTGGCGGCCGAGATTGCGACCGCTTCCGGCAGTGTCTCGATCGGCACCGGCCCCGATCCCGAGCAAGGCGAGACCGCCCGCGAGCGGCGCATCGTGCGCATCGACGGCGCGCCGGCCCGCAGCCAGGCCGCACTCGGCGACATCGTCGCCCTGGTCTGGCTTACGCCGCAGATGGACCGCCTCTTTCTCGATGGCGCGTCCGAGCGTCGGCGTTTCGTGGACCGGCTCGCCGAGGCGCTCGATCCGGAACATGGCAGCCACGTCAACGCCTACGAGCATTCGATGCGCGAACGGTTGAGGCTGCTGCGCGGCGAGAGCGTGGCGCCCGAGCGCGACTGGCTCGATGCGCTGGAAGCGCGGATGGCGGAAGAGGGCGTGGCGATCGCCGCGACCCGGCGTTTGCTTGCCCAGCGCCTGGATGCGCTGGTGCGCGAGACGCTGGCGCCGTTTCCCGCGGCCGCCGTCATGGTCGAGGGTTTGCTCGAATCCGGCCTCGATACGATGCCGGCGCTCGCGGTCGAGGATCGCTTCCGGGCGCAGCTCGCGGAAAATCGTCGCGGCGATGCCGATGCCGGCATGACCCAGGCGGGGCCGCATCGCAGCGACATGACGGTGCTGCATCTCGGCAGCGGCGATGTGGCACGCTCGATGCCGGCCGCGGATTGCTCGACCGGCGAACAGAAGGCGCTGCTGATCGCGCTCGTGCTCGCGCATGCGCGGCTGGTCGCCGCCACGCGCAATGTCACGCCGCTGGTTCTGCTCGACGAGATCGCGGCGCATCTCGATCGCGAACGGCGCCAGGCCTTGTTCGAACTGTTGCTCGGGCTCGGCGCCCAGGCCTGGATGACGGGAACCGATGCCGAAATTTTTGCCAGCCTTGGCAGTCGCGCGCAGCTATTCGCTGTCGCGCCGGGCCGGGTGCTCGGCCACGGGCCGATAACCGGCCCCAACGCGTTTTAAGGACAGATCTCGATGGCCATGCAACACGCGGAACATAATCCCGATGGCGGCGGCGCCGATTACGGCGCGGAGCAGATCAAGGTGCTGCGCGGGCTCGATGCCGTGCGCAAGCGGCCGGGCATGTATATCGGCGACACCGACGACGGCTCGGGCCTGCATCACATGGTCTACGAAGTCGTCGATAACGCGATCGACGAGGCGCTGGCCGGTTATTGCGATCTGATCCAGGTGGTGTTGAACGGCGACGGATCGGTCACCGTGCGCGACAACGGGCGCGGCATTCCGGTCGACATCCATCGCGAGGAAGGCGTTTCCGCGGCGCAGGTCATCATGACCCAGCTTCATGCCGGCGGAAAGTTCGACCAGAACTCCTACAAGGTATCCGGCGGTCTGCACGGCGTCGGCGTCTCGGTGGTGAATGCGCTGTCCTCCCGGCTCGATCTCACGATCTGGCGCGACAGCAAGGAACATTTCATGCGCTTCCGCGACGGCGAGCCGGAAGCGCCGCTGGCGGTGCGCGGCCAATCCGACGGCAAGCGCGGCACCGAGGTGACGTTCCTGCCCTCGACCAACGTATTTACCAATGTCGAATTCGATTGCGCGACGCTGGAGCACCGGCTGCGCGAACTCGCTTTCCTCAATTCCGGCGTCCGGCTGCTTCTGACCGATGCGCGCCATGTCGAGGAAAAGACCGTCGAGCTGCATTATCAGGGCGGGCTCGAGGCCTTCGTGCGCTATCTCGACCGCACGCGCAACGCGCTGCATCCCTCGGTCATCGTGGTCACCGGCGAACGCGACGGCGTCACGATCGAGGTCGCGCTCGAATGGAACGACAGCTATCACGAGACGATGCTGTGCTTCACCAACAACATTCCGCAGCGCGACGGCGGCACGCATCTTGCCGGCTTCCGCGCCGCGCTGACGCGCCAGGTGAACCAGTACGCGACCGACAGCGGCATCGCGAAGAAGGAAAAGATTGCGCTCACGGGCGAGGACGCGCGCGAGGGGCTCACCTGCGTGCTTTCGATCAAGGTGCCCGATCCGAAATTCTCCTCGCAGACCAAGGATAAACTGGTGTCCTCCGAGGTTCGCCAGCCGGTCGAGAACATGGTGAACGAAAAGCTCGGCCAGTGGTTCGAGGAACATCCCCAGGAAGCGCGTCGCATCATCGGCAAGGTGGTCGAAGCTGCGGCCGCCCGCGAGGCGGCGCGCAAGGCGCGCGAGCTGACGCGGCGCAAGGGCGCGCTCGATTTCGCTTCGCTGCCGGGCAAGCTCGCAGACTGTCAGGAGCGCGATCCGGCGCTGTCCGAACTCTTCATCGTCGAGGGCGATTCGGCCGGGGGGTCGGCGAAGCAGGGCCGGCATCGCCGCTTCCAGGCGATCCTGCCCCTGCGCGGCAAGATCCTGAATGTCGAGCGCGCGCGCTTCGACAAGATGCTCTCCTCCGCTGAAATCGGCACGCTGATCGCGGCGCTCGGCACCTCGATCGGTGCCGAGGAATTCGACATCTCGAAGATCCGCTATCACAAGATCATCATCATGACCGACGCAGACGTCGACGGCGCACACATCCGCACGCTGCTCCTGACGTTCTTCTACCGGCATCTGCGGCCGATGATCGAAAACGGCTATCTCTATATCGCGCAGCCACCGCTCTATCGTGCCAAGCGGGGCAGCTCCGAACGGTATCTGAAGGACGATCGCGAGCTCGACGCCTATCTGATCGATACCGGCGCCGAGGGCGCGGTCATGACCATGGCGAACGGCACGCAGATCGCCGGCGCCGACCTGGTGCAGCGCGTCAATCGCGCGGCGACGGCGCGCAATCTCATGCAGCCGATGATCCGCAAGATCGGTTCCGCCGTGGTGGTCGAGCAGGCGGCGATCGCCGGCGCGCTCAATCCCGATCTCATTCCGGATGCGACGCGGGCGAGCGAAGCGGCGAAGTATATCGCTCGCCGGCTCGACGAGCTCGCTCCCGAGACGGAGCGCGGTTGGCAGGGCGAGGCGGGTGCGGATGGCGGGCTCGTCTTCCAGCGCAAGCTGCGCGGTGTAACGCAGCGCCATGTGGTCGACGGTCCGCTATTGCGCTCGGCCGAGGCGCATCGGCTCGATGCGATGGCGGCCGAACTGCAGAACGATTATCTCGCGTCCTCGATGCTGGTGACCAAGGAGCGCGAAATGCGGATCGACGGGCCGCTCGGCCTGATCGAGCGCATCCTCGAAATCGGCCGCAAGGGCGTGACGATCCAGCGCTACAAGGGGCTGGGCGAAATGAACGCGGAACAGCTCTGGGAAACCACACTCGATCCGCAGGCGCGCTCGCTCCTGCAGGTGAAAGTGGCGCATGGCGACGAGGCGGATGATCTGTTCTCGACGCTGATGGGCGATATCGTCGAACCGCGCCGCGAATTCATCCAGCATCACGCGCTCGAGGTTTCGAATCTCGATGTGTGATTTTGCGCGCCACTGCATTCTTCGCATACACGGTCGAATAGCGCCGCGCTGACATCCACCCGCATTCACTTGCGGGCGTCAGCACTGGTGTGCGGGCCGACCTTATAGATCGGCGAGAGCGGGCGGACTGCCTGTAACGGCCGGGTTCGATACCCGGGGCGCCTACCATTCCATGATCACGGCCGCGGCCTGTAGCAATACGCAACGCTCAGGGTTGCGGCAGCACGACCGGTTCGGTCCCCGCGGCGCTCGTCGCCGGTGCCGCGGCCTGCATCGGCGCGGTCTCGGGCATGGCCGGCGGTTCGATCGGCGGCAGCAGGCCGAGCACATGCTGGTCGCCGAGGAAGATGTCGTCGCCCAGCAGCATCACATTCGAAAGCCAGGCATTCGCCCGCCGGCAATCGGGATGGCGATGGCCCGGCATGCAATGGGTCGGCACGCCGTCTTCACCGATCACCAAGGTGCGGTCCTTGATTGGCCGGATCGTGATTCCCTCGGGCTCGCGCGTGAGATCGAGCGCGGTCATGCCGCGATAGCCGATCAGATCGAGCACGAGCTGCGGCAGCGCGTAGATCGGCATCGTTCCGGTATCGACCGGTCCGCGCCAGCCGTCGATCACCAGAAGCGGCGTTGCCGCATAGGTCTCCAGCATCGCCGCATCGAACGCGCCCTCGTCGGGCAGCAGCAGGCCCGATTCCGCATAGGCGCCGAAATGCTGGCCGAGGAACGGCGGATGATCGCCGAACAGCACGATCAGGGCTTCGGGGTCGGCGGCGAGAATCGTTTCGAGATGCGCGAGGAGCGCGACCGTCTTGTGCCGCATCGTTGCGACGAAGGGGCCGACCTCGCTGGCGCCCGACGCGGTTTCGATCAGTTCGGGATAGCGTTCGTTGACGTCGTAGAGCCAGTGGCCCTGAAAGGTCAGCACGTAGTTGAAGACCGGCCGCGGATCGTCCGATGCGGCCAGCTTTTCGTCGACCTGCCGGAACAGGGACGCATCCGACAGGAACGGGCCGACGAGATCGTCGAGAACGAAGTCGGGCGCCGCCCAATAGGTCTCGAACCCGGCCCGGCGATAGGCGTTGGTGCGGTTCCAGAAGGCCGGCGTGTTGGGATGCGAGGCGACCGTGCGATAGCCGAGCGCGCCGAGGATCTGCGGCAGGCAGGGCGCGCTGTTGGAAAATTCGCGCTCGAATTTGACCGCGCGCTCGGTCACCGGAAAGCCGCAGAGAAATTCGAACTCGGCATTCGCCGTCTGGCCGCCGAATGTGGGGCTCAGCGCGCGCGGGCTGCCGACCGATTCCCACAAGGCGCGGAAGACGGGATCGAACGGGTCCTCTTCAATGCCGGCCTTGGTGAGCAGCGCCGCATCCCAGAACGATTCCTCGACGATGACATGAATGTTGCGCGGTCTGAACTCGCTCGCGGCCGCCAGTTCGAGCGGGCGCGGCGTTGCGCGCACGACCGCCTCTTCGACCGTTGCGGCGTCCGGCACGATCGGCCGGTCGGCAACGAAGCGCGCCGTCTCCTGCATCGTGTGCAGCACGGGCCCGCGCATCTGATAGGTGCCGGCCTGGTTCCATTCGATGTAGCCGGTCAACGGATCGAGGAAGCCGATGACCCGCTGCGGTGCAAAGACGATTGCGGCCGCGATCAGTCCGAGTGCCAGCGCGGCACCGGCCGCCGGCCAACGCGGGTGAAAATTCCAGGCCAGTAAAGCGACGAACAACAAAGGCGGCAGCAGGACGACAAATCGCGCCCATGCGGGCAGCACTTCGATCAGCGCCGGCAGCGCATAGGCATCGTCCGGCAGCATCGGTGCGCCGAGGAACGCGATCTTGGCCGCATTGCCGAGATAGAGCAGGCCAAAGAGCAAACCGAGCGCGATGCCGAACCAGAGGAGCCGGCGCGACAGCGCAAAGAGGAGGAGACCCATCCCGATCGCCGCCGCCAGATCGAGCCACCAGCGGCCCGGCGCCAGCGCCACGTCGAACACCATGACCGCCGCAATGCGCGCCGCCGCCCAGATGAGGACGGTCAGCAAAAGCGCCGCCAGCCACACGCGGGCACGCGCGCCGAACCGGGCGTTCAAGGATCGCAGGGACACGGTCATAGTCCTGTAACAGCTGGGAAGCGGATTTGTCATATTACAGTGGCGAGAAAAGGGCGATAGCGACCCGGTTTGAGGGGACCGCCTGGCCCGGCGACGGCCGAAACCATCGGCAAACGGGCCCGCGCGGCGTCTGGCCGGCAGACAGGCCCCCTTGTCGCTCGCGGCAAGGACGGCGGGGCCTAAGAGCGGCCGGCGGTGCCTTCGATCAGGAAGGTTTCGAGCGAGCGCAGAGGCGCCGGGTCGTCGAACAGCCGCTCCATGCGGGCGGCGGTCTCGTTCTCGATATGCCGTCGCCAGGCCGCATCCTCGCCGAGCCGGACGGCAATCGCGACATAGTCCGCCTCGTTCCGCGCGACCGTGTCGCCGAGATCCATCATTGCCAGCAATGACGATGCGTGTCGCGCGCGCATCGTCGATCCCGGCAAAGTCACAATCGGCAGACCGCAGGCGATCGCCTCATGCGCCGTATTGTTGCCGGACCAGCCGGGCGTATCGAGGAACACATGGCAGCGCCGGTTGAGGGCCAGATACTCGGCCGGCATCTGCGGCCCGTGAAAACGGCAGAACCCGGTCGCGTCGAGACCTTCGGATGCAAAGACGCGATCGAGCCGACGTCGCATCGACTTGATCTCGTTCGGTTTGTCGCCAAGAAAATTAAATCGCGCTTCCGGTAGACGCGCCGCGATTGCCGCCAATAGCGCATCGTCGCGTGGCCGGTACTTTGCGAGATTCTGGGCGCAGAGAAAATCCACATATCGATCGTCGCGCGTCTGGTCGGGTAACTGCGCGAGCAACGAGGCGATCCGCGCCTGTCCGTAACAGGAGGCCGTGTGCGCGAGCGGAACCAATGTTTCCGTCCATTGCGCGGCGCCGTCGGGCGGTTCCATCAGCGCGCTGGTCAGCGCATGGGTCATCGTCGGCAGGCCCGAGGTGATCGGATGGCCAAGCCCGTTCGCCTGGATGGGCGCGAGCCACAACGCGGCGAGCGCCTGCAACTCCATCGCCATGCCGTGATCGAGCCAGATCAGCGCATCGAGTTCGTGCGACGCGATCAGCTCGGCAAGCTTGCGCATGTCGCTCAGATGGAAAAACGCATCCGCCGCATCGCGGATCGATGTCGTATAGCCTTCTTCGATCGCGGTGCCGGCGTAATAGACATATTTCTCGAAGCCCTGCGTGCCGGTGATCCAGGCGCCATGCGTCTTCCAGATCGAATGCTGGCGCAGATAGGCCGAGATGAATCCGACGCGTGGCCGTTCGCGCGCGGGCCGCTTTTCGGGCGGTGCGGCTAACGCCGGAAAGCGCGCCGCTGCGATGCGATGCAGCACGCGACCGTAGATCGTCTGCGCCGCCAGATTGTCGTCCTGCTGGTAATGCAGATGGAAATTATTGGCGCCCTGGATCGCGAGGAACGCCTCGGCGATGCGCTGCGGGCTGTCGAGTTTGAGATCGGCCTCGAACGATGCGATCGCGTCCATCCATTGAGCGCGCGATCGGTCGATTGCGTCCTGATCCAACGGCACCGGGTCGATCAGGTTGAGCCGCGCCCATCCTGCGCGCAGGCTCTGCGGCCGAACGCGGATCAGCCCGTCGAGTGCGCTTGCGGCGACACCCATATCGGCGATCTCGCGGGCGGCGCGCGCCAGGGCGAGGGCCGCTTCTTCGTCGCCCGGCCGAGCGGCGAGCGCTTCTTCGGCGTCGCTGCGTGCGCCCTCGGGATCGCCAAGTCGCAATCGCGCCCGCGCGCGACCGACGAGAGCCTCGCCGCGTTCGCCCGCGGCTTCGGGTCCGGCCGATTCGCTGCTGCGTATCGAAGCGCCGAAGGCGTTGGCGGCGTCGCGATAGCGTGCGGTCGCTAGAAATGCGAGACCGCGCACCGTCGCGACGCGTGCGGCCGTGCGTTTGTCGCCGGCTGCCGCATGTCGCAAGGCCAGATCGGCTTCGGCAAGTGCGGCATCCGCTTCGCCCGCGATCGCATGCAGCCGCGCGAGTTTGAGCCGCGTCGCCGTGCGATCCGGTGCCGCGGTCAGCACCTGCTGCCATTCGCGCCGCGCGTCGTCGAAGCGCTCGATACAGGCAAAGGCGGTGCCGAGATCGTCGCGAACGTCGATGCGCGTGGGGGCGAGCGCCAACGCTGCGGTGAAATCGCTCGCCGCGGCGGCAAACTCGCCGGCGGCCGCACGCAGCCGTCCGAGATCGGTGACCAGATCCGCATTCTGCGGTGCCATCGCGACCACGCGGGCGAGCCGGTCGATCGCCTCGCGCAACCGGCCGAGCCGGCCGAGCGCGAGCGCTGCCAGATGCACCGCGGCGATATTGTCGGGCGCGCGGGCGAGCAGCGAATCGCAGAGTTCGAGGCAGCGCGCAGGCGCATTTGCCCGCAATGCGGCGATCGCCGCCGCGAGCGGACCGGATCCGGCGCCGACAGCAGGGCTCGCCATGCTCAGCCCGCGTCGCCAGGCGCGCCTTGGCACCGCCCTGTTTCGGTCAAATTCATCCTCTATCCGAGCGGCCGGTCGACCGTCTTTTCCACGGCCCGGCCGACCCGGCGATCATGCCGGGCCCAAAAGGGGGAGACAAGGCAAGCGGGTGGCGCCGGTCGGCGCGCCGCATGCGATAATCGAAGCAATGGCGAATCGAAAACCGACCCGCTCCGCAAAACGACGCCAGCCCGCCGCGGCCAAACGGCGCCTCGCTCAGCCCCGGCTCTGGCGCAACATCGCCAAATGGACCGCGGTGGCGGCGATCTGGGGGTTGTTCCTGACCTTCTGTTTTGTCGCCTGGCTCGCCTTCGATCTGCCCGATGTCGACACACTCAACGAAATCGACAAGCGGCCGAGTGTCACGCTCCTCGATCGCAACGGCGACATCTTCGCGACCTACGGCGATCTCTACGGCGAAACCGTGCAACTCGCCGAGTTGCCGGTCTATCTGCCGCAGGCCGTCCTCTCGATGGAGGATCGCCGCTTCTACGATCATTCCGGCGTCGATCCGCGCGGTCTGGCGCGCGCGGTCTACACCAACATCGCCGAATGGGATCTCGTGCAGGGCGGCAGCACGATCACCCAACAGCTCGCGAAGAACGTCTTTCTGACGCATGAGCGGACGCTGCGGCGCAAGGGCCAGGAATTGCTGCTCGCGATCTGGCTCGAGCGGCATTTCACCAAGGACGAGATCCTGACGCTCTATCTCAATCGCATCTATTTCGGCGCCGGCACCTACGGTGTCGAGGCGGCTTCGCAACGCTATTTCGGAAAATCGGCGCGCGAGGTGACGGCCTATGAAGGGGCGATGCTCGCCGGCATGATCCGCGCGCCCTCGCGCTACAACCCGATCTCGAATCGCCCGCTCGCGGAAGAACGCGCCCGTGTCGTTCTCGCGGCGATGGCCGATGCCGGTTATCTCTCGGAAGGCGAAGCGGAAGCCGCCGCGGAAGGTTCGATCGGCGGCGGTTCGACCGTGATCGCGCGGGCCTCGGGCCAGTATTTCGCCGACTGGGTGATGGATCAGTTGCCGGATTTTGTCGGCCTCACCGATCGCGATCTGATCGTCGAGACGACGCTCGATCCGCGTCTGCAGGCGATCGCCGACGAGCAGATGGCGATCGTTGTTGCGGAACAGACCGAACCGGGCGGCGCCTCGCAGGGTGCCCTCATCACGATGACGCCCGATGGCGCGGTGCGCGCTCTGGTCGGCGGGCTCGATTATCGCGTGAGCCAGTTCAACCGCGCGACCCAGGCTTTGCGCCAGCCGGGTTCGGCGTTCAAGCCCTTCGTCTATCTCGCGGCGTTCGAATCCGGATTGCAGCCCGACAGTCTGATGTTCGACGGACCGGTCTCGATCGGCGGCTGGACGCCGGCCAATTACGAGGATCGCTACTATGGCGAGGTGACGTTGCGCGAGGCGATGGCGCGCTCGCTCAATTCGGTCGCAGCCCAGTTGGTTGGCCGCGTCGGCGCCGATCGCGTGGTCGAGATTGCCCAGCGCCTGGGCATCGGCACGAAGCTCATGGCGACGCCGTCGATCGCACTCGGCACCAGCGAGGTAACGCTGGTCGATCTCACGGGCGCCTACGCGACCTTTGTCAATCAGGGTCGCGTCGTGCTGCCGCGCGGCATCGAACGCGTGCGCACGCTCGATGGCACCGTCATTTACGAGCGCAGCGGCTCGGGCGCCGGTGCGGTGGTGGCGCCACAGCAGATTGCGCAGATGCAGGATATATTGTCGGCTGTCATCGGCTGGGGCACCGGGAAGGCCGCCGACATCGGACGGCCCGCCGGCGGCAAGACGGGAACCGGGCAGGATTATCGCGATGCCTGGTTCGTCGGCTTTACTGCCGAGCTGGTCACCGGCGTCTGGTTCGGCAATGACGACAACCGGCCGATGACCGAGGTGACCGGCGGACGGTTGCCGGCACGGCTCTGGGCGGCCTTCATGGCGCCCGCGCTCAAGGGCGAGCCGGTGCGTTCACTGCCCTGGTCGGCGCCCAGCGAGCCGCAGGTGGTGAGTGCGGAACCGCTGCCCGAGCCGTCGGCGGAGGATGGTATCGTCGACGAGATCAGCACCTTGATCGATTCGCTGTTTTCCGGCGGCGGCAATGGCGTCGCAACGCCGAGCAACGGCGGCAACCAGACCACGACCGGCCCCGCCAGCACCGATCGCGAGCGCAAGTAACAGAACGAGAATCACCGTCCCACACCGGCATGGAGCTCGCTATGCAGACCGATGTTCACGAAATCGCCCCGGATTTGTATCGCATTTCGACCTACGTCGACGAGTTCGGTATCCAGTTCAACCAGTTTCTGCTGCGCGACGCCGAACCGTTCCTGATGCATACCGGCATGCGCCGGATGTTTCCGGCAACGCTCGATGCGGTCGCACGAATCATCGATCCCGCCACATTGCGCTGGATCGGGTACAGCCATTTCGAGCCCGACGAATGCGGCGCGCTGAATGAGTGGTTTGGCGTCGCTCCGCACGCCACGGCGGTCTGCAGCATGGTCGGCGCGATGGTCATGCTGGGCGATTTCTCGGATCGCCCGGCACGGCCGATGGCCGACGACGAGTTGCTCGAAACCGGCCGGCATCGGCTGCGTTTCGTTTCGACGCCGCATCTGCCGCATGGCTGGGATGCGGGTTTGTTCTTCGATGAAGCGGACAAAACACTGTTCTGCTCCGATCTTTTGTTTCAACCGGGCAATGCGAAACCGCTGAGCGAAAGCGATATCGTCGAGCCGGCCGTCGACGCGATGCGCGCCGCGCTCGAAGGGCCCATGGCAAAGGACATGCCCTATACGCGAGACACGCGCCGGCTGCTCGACCGGCTGGCAGCACTCAAGCCGCGAACGCTGGCGGTGATGCATGGCGCTTCGTTTCGAGGCGACGGTGCCGCCACCTTGCGCGGGTATGCGGACGCCGTCGATACGGTGCTCGGCACGGCATGACGGATCGGTTCCGGCCGCCCGTTGGCGGCCTCCCCGGCCTTGTGTTTCAATGGTGCCATGTCGGTTGAGGATGGCACGCCGTCGCGTCCCGATTTCCGTCGCATCGTCTGGCCGCTGGCGATTGCCGAAACGATCATCTGGGCCGGCGTCTACTATGCGTTTCCGGCGCTGCTGCCCGCCTGGGAGAGCGATCTCGGCTGGTCGAAGACGGCGCTCTCCGGCGCGTTCACTTTGTCGCTCCTGGCCGGCGCGGTCGTCACGCCGATCGCCGGCCGCCTGATCGATCACGGTCACGGTCGCCTTGTGCTGACCGGCGGCGCCATCCTCGGCGCGATCTTCCTGCTGCTGCTCTCGCAAGTGACATTGCTCTGGCAATTCTATGCGCTCTGGATCGGGCTCGGCATTGTCATGGCCTGCTCGCTCTATCAGGCCTGCTTTGCGTTTCTCACCCATGCGCTCGGGGAAAGATCGCGGCGCGCCATTACGGTGGTGTCGCTGGTCGCCGGTTTCGCCGGTACCGTCTCTTTTCCCACCGCCCATAGTCTGGTCGCGCTTGCCGACTGGCGGCTGGCGGTCGTCGTCTTCGCGATCGCCATTCTCGTCGTTTCGGTCCCGCTTTTCTGGATCGGCGCGCGGCCGCACCCGTCCGGCGATCTGGCACTCGAGCGCGATACCAGCAAGCGGGCGATCGAGGTGATGCGGGTTGCAAGGACGGCCGTCTTCTGGCTGATGGCACTCTCTTTCGCAGCGGTTGCGATCAATCACGGCATCATCACCACGCATATCCTGCCGATTCTCGCCGATCGCGGCGTGCATGAAGATGCCGCCGTGTTGGCGGCCGCGATGATCGGGCCGATGCAGGTCGCGGGCCGGCTCGCGATGATGGCGGCAGAGCGCCATGTCTCGACCCGCAGCATCGTCGTTGCTTGCAACCTTTCTCTGGCGGTCGCGGCCGCGTTGCTGCTCGCGGCCGGTTTCGCATCGCAGCCCGGCCTGGTCGCGGGCTTTGTGATCCTGATGGGCGCGGGCGTCGGCGTTACCAGCATCATCCGGCCGGTCGTCGTCGCTGAACTGCTCGGCCGGCGCAATTTCGGTCTGGTATCGGGTCTGCTCGCGATGCCGACCACGGCGGGATATGCGGCAGCGCCCACGCTCGCGGCGTTGCTCTGGGCCAAGGGACAGAATTGGGATCGCGGCTACGATTTCGTTCTGGTCGTTGCGATCCTGCTCGCGCTGCTCGGCCTTGCGACCGTGCTCGCCGCCTGGCGCAGCGCCAAACCGGCCGCAAGCGTCTAGGAACCGATCGCTATCCGATCTCTTTCGGTGAGCAGCCGGAGTGCCGGCCGGTGACTGGATTATTGGGATAATCAACGTTCTGTGATACCGCCGGTGAAGCATCGACCCATCGGTCCCGCGCGCGATACTGTGCGGGGCGTCGTCGCCCGTGGCGCGACCGAAGCTCGCCCCGCGTCCGATGCGAATCTCCGCGAAGGAACCCGATGTCCCCCGAACGCGATGGAAAGGACCCCTTCGTCCTGCTGAGCTGGGGCTCGCATCCGGGCCATCTGATGCCGCCGCGCTTTTCACAGCGCCAGTTCACGCTGTTCAGCGCCGATCCGAACAAGGGCGCCCGTTTCGATCCGAGCCAACTCTCGGATCACGCCTGGCTGCAGGGATCGTCGCACGATTTCGTTGAAGCGTTTCGCGAATGCAAGGTTGCGGGCGATCCGGATCTGGTGATTGTCGCTACCGACAGCATGAAACACAATCAGGCGCGTAATCTCGCCGGTTTCGCTTGCCCCAAATTGTTGCTGGTCGGCGATACGCATCACGGCCCGACGCCGCTCGCAAGCATCCTGTCTTACGCCACGCAGGAGAAATTCGACTATGTTGCGCTGCTGTATACGCGCCAGCACGCACACTGGTTTCAGGCTGCGGGATTCGAGCGGATTGCCTGGATGCCAGGTCTTGCCGCAAAGCGCTTCGATGCGGCAGAACCCGCAAGCCGGCCCGGCGCGATCGGTTTTGTCGGTCAACTCGGTTCGGTTTTTCCGCGTCGCACCAAACTGATCGAGGCAATGACGGCGGCGGGCTTGCCGATCGTGCCCATGATTGCGACCGGAAAAAGCTACGAAATGACGATCACGGCGTTTCCGATCGGCTTCAACAGCAGTCTCAATGGCGATCTCAATCTGCGAATCTTCGAAACGATTGCGGCGGGTGCATTGCTGATTACCGACGAGCTTTCGCTCGAAAGCGGGTTCCGTGAGTTGCTGACGCCGGGCGAAGACTGCGAGACCTATCGAAGCAAAGCGGAACTGATCGATCTCTGCCGCTTCTATGTCACGAATCTCGACCAGGCAAATGCGATGGCGGCGCGCGGTCGCGCGCGCCTCGCGTCGATTCCAGGGCTGCAGGACCAGCCGCGGCGGCTGGTCGATTGGGCATTGGGCAAGCCGGTCTCGCATCTGTTCGACCCGCTGACCGATCGCCGTGTCGCCGTCAGTCGGCGCCAGGAGCGCAAACTGATCGCGCGGATGTCGATCTACCAGTCGGTGCAACGCCGGCATGTCGATCGCGAAGAGGTGCATGTGCTGCTCGGTGCGGAATGTCCACCGGCACTGGCCTGCGATCTCATGGATCTTCCCCGTGCGCGGATTGCGCTCGAGCGCGGCCGCACCGATATCGCGGATCTCCTGGCCGAAGCGGGCTATGCGGACCGGTTCCGCTGGCAGGACGAGCGCGCGACCGACAAGGTCGATGTCTGGGTGACGTCGTCGCCGGATCCGCGCCCGGGCGGAGACAATGTTCATGTGATCGACCCGCGCAATCCGGAAGCGACCGTGGGCGCGGAGATCAAGGAAACAGCCCAGCGCTACCGGGAATGGAACACCGCGCAGTTCCAGCCCAGCGCAGGGCGTCGGCGCATTCTGGGTGTCCGGAATGCGAGCGGTATGGCCCGTCTCATCGCGAACGACGACAGCTCAACCGAGTATCTGTTGAAGGAGATTTTCGAAGAGCGCTGCTACAAACCGGTGCTCGCCGCCGATGACGTCGCCACGATCGCCGATATCGGTGCCAATCAGGGCTTCGCCGCCGCGCATTTTCGTAGCGAGTATCCCGCCGCCCGGATCGTCTGTTTCGAGCCGTTTCCGGGCGCCGGGAAAATTCTCGCGATGAATGCCGTCGCCATCGGAAACTGCGAACCGATGCAGTACGGCCTGTCCGATCACGACGGCATCGAGATGTTCTATCCCGGTCTGACCGGCTCGGCCGTCGGGTCGTTCTCGCGCGGCGGCCTGACGCAATCGAACGGCATCCAGCTTCCGGTTCGTTCCGCCCTCGACGCCTTTCGCGAATGCAAACTCGACGCACCGGATATCCTGAAGATCGATACCGAAGGCAGCGAACGTCCGATCCTCGACGCGCTCCGGCCGGTGCTCGGCCGGGTCAAGGCGCTCTATGTCGAGTTCCATTCCGAAGCGGATCGTCGCTGGATCGACGAAGCGATGAACAAGACGCATGCGCTCTGGCAGGGCGAAATCACCAGTGCCGATCGCGGCCTGCTCTGCTATCTCCGCCACGATCGCGCCGCGGCCAGAATGCGCCGCGCGGCGTCGTCGGGTCTCGTGATCGTTCCGTCGAAGCCCTAGATCGGCGGCGGCGCGAGCGCCTCGCGTTTCGCGGCCGGGCGGACGATCAGCCAGTAAGCGAGCGCGGCACCGCCCGCCACCAGCGCCATCGCGCCGGCCATCGGCAGCGCCGTCTCGTCATAGACATGGCCGATGCCGAGACCGACGAGCGCTGCAAAACTCATCTGGATGAAGCCGACCAGCGACGAGGCAGCTCCCGCGGCGCGCGGAAAAGGAATGAGTGCGCCGGCATAGGCGCTCGGCATGGTAAGGCCGACACCGATCATGAATACAATGGTCGGGCCGACAATGGTCACGACGCTCGGATCGCCGGTCAGCGCAAAAATGAGTATCGCGCCGGCACCCGCCAGCATGAAAAAACTGCCGATCCTGACCAGCCGGTCGGGCGCGAGGCGGCGCGACAATTTTCCGCCGGCAGTGCTGCCGACGATATAACCGATCACGATCGCACCGAAACAGAACCCGTAAACATCCGGCGTGACGCCGACCAGATCGACCAGCACGAAGGACGATCCCGAGATGAAACAGAAAATGCCGGCATAGGCAAAGGCGACGCCGAACAGATAGCCGAGATAGAGTCGGTTGCGCAGGAACATCGCGTAATTGCCGAACATGCGGCGCACATGGGTCGCGGTCGCATCGGGTGCCGGGTTGGTTTCGGGCAGGATCAGCACGGTCGCGAGCAGCGCGAAACTGCCATAGAGCACAAGCGCCGCCATATTGGCGCGCCAGCCGAACCAGACTTCGACGAAACCGCCAAAGATCGGTGCGATCATCGGCGCGACCGCGACCGCCGCACTGAGATAGGACATGACGCGCCCGGTCCCGCTGCGACCGTGCACGTCGCGAACGATCGCGCGGCAGAGCGTGGGACCGACCGCGGCCCCGAAGGCCTGCACGAAGCGGCCGACAACCAGAAGCTCGATAGACCCCGCGATTGTGCAGGCAACGCTGGCCACGCAATAGATCGAGAGGCCGACGATCAATACCGGCCGCCTTCCATAGCGATCGGCGACCGGCCCCCAGAGCAACTGCCCGCTCGCGAGCCCGGCGAGAAAGAGGCTCAGCGTCAGTTGCACCGAGGCGACATCGGCGTCGAGCGCCGCGGTCAATCCCGGCAAGGACGGCAGATAGAGATCGGTCGAGACCGGGCCCAGCGCCACCAGCACCGTCAGCAACGCGATCACAATAAAACTATCGGGGCGGGGCATAAGGAATCGGGGCCGCTCTCGGGCGAAGGGACCGCCGTTCATAGACGCGCGCCCGATGCGGCGCAAATCCGGGTCCGCGTGGGACGGCTGGTGCCGGGATTGGCAATGACGGGGCGACCGGCGATGATCGCCGCCCGGGAAGACGGTTCCAGAGGAACGGCTCATGGTATCGAAACGCGGCGACGACAAACCGTGGATGGCGCCCGACGATTACGGTCGCAGCCTTTCGGGGCTCGGCATCAATCTTCTGGTTCGCGACGTCCCGCGCGGCGTCGCCTTCGCGAAGGCGGTGTTGCGGGCGCGCGTCGTCTATGAAGATGCCGACTTCGCGGTGCTGCGTTACGAAGCGGGGCGCACGGCAGCGGAATGGATGCTCCACGCCGATCACACCTATAGCAGCCATCCGCTCTTGGGGCTGACCGGCGACAATGCGATCCGCGGCGCCGGCGCCGAATTCCGGCTCTACGATCTCGATCCCGACGAGGCGGTCAAACGCGCCGAAGCCCGCGGCGACACTGTGCTGCAGGGGGCGACCGACAAGCCGCATGGCCTGCGCGAATGCTATATCGCCGATCCGGACGGTTATATCTGGGTGCCGGGCGTGCCGAAGAAAAAATCCGGCTGAGTTCGCTGCTTGGCCCGCAACGGGTCAGAGAAATCCGACGATCAATGGCCGACGGTCAGGTGGCGCGACCGTAGCGGTGCAAATGAAGCCCTTCGGTCTGCAGCCAGTGGCGTGCGCTTTTCTCATGCCGTGTCAGTTCGGCGACGATACGCCAGAAGCGCGGGCTGTGATTGAGTTCCTTCATATGCGCGACTTCATGCGCAACGACATAGTCGATCACATGCGGCGGCGCGAAGATCAGACGCCAGGTAAACGCAAGACAACCGGAAGGCGAGCAACTGCCCCAGCGCGTCTTGGTATCCTTGAGCGTGATGCGGCGGATTTTCTTGCCCAGCAGCTCGGCCTTTTCATGCGCCCGCCGCGAGATCTCCCGCCGTGCCTCGAGCTTGAGCCAGTCCTGAACGCGCCGCGGCAGATGCTCGGGCTGGCCCGCCACATGGATATCGCCGTCGGCGAGCCAGACCACGCCGCGCGCGGTCGGCCAATGGCGGATCCGGTGCGGCTGGCCAAGGAACGGAATGACCCGCCCGGCCGCGAACGGCACCGGGCGCGGCAGGCGCGCGGCGTTGTCGACGATCCAGTCGCGGTTGCGCAGCGCGAAACGGCGGCCTTCCGCGGCGCTCGCACGCTTGGGCAGCACCACCACGAGATGCCCGAGTTCGCGGTCGAAGCGCAGGATAATCGTGCGCGCCCGCGCGTCCTGACGATAGACCAGCGGAATCCGCCGATCCTCGAACATGAGGATCTGGCCGTCGAATTGCCGGACAGCCGGAAGACGGCGCTTGGCCGGCTTTTTTCCGGTCCGCGAACGGCCCTTCGAAGCCTTGTTCTGGCGTGCTGTCGGCATCTTGCTTTGATAGCGGTTGATGCCGCACAGCGACAAGGGGACCGGCTCCCCACAGGAATTATTTCCTGTGGATAATCTTCTCCTTGGCCTCGCCCTCGATCAACACCTGTTTCACGTCGAGACCCCAGCGATAGCCGCCGAGACCGCCGTCGCTGCGCAGCGCCCGGTGACAGGGCACGATCAGCGAAACGGGGTTGGTCGCACACGCCCGGCCGACCGCGCGTTGTGCGCCGGGATGGCCGATTTCGGCGGCGAGCTGCGCATAGGTTCGGGTCTCGCCGACCGGGATCTGGCGGAGTGCTTCCCAGACCCGGCGCTGAAAGGCCGTGGCGCGGATATCCAGCGGCAAATCGATGGTCGGCACCTCGCCCGCGACTTGGGCGAGGATCGCATCCAGCGCGCTTGCCAGCGCCCCCCGGTCGCGATCGATTTCGGCTGCGGGAAACTCCGCCTTGAGGGCACGCACCAGCCGGCTTTCGGCCTGGCCGATGGCGACGAAACAGATGCCTTTTTCGGTTGCAGCGGCGAGTACCGGGCCGAGCGGCGAGGGCGCAAGCGCGTAGGCGATGTGCGCACCCTGACCGCCCTTGGCATAGGTCGCTGGCGTCATGCCGAGCGCATCGGGCGCGCGCTCATAGACGCGGCTCGAGGAACCGTAGCCCGCGCCATAGGTCGCCGCTGCAACGCCGTCGCCTTTTTGCAACTCGGTCCGGAACCGCCCCATGCGCAAGGCGTCGGCATATTGTCGCGGCGTCACGCCCATCGCCTGTCGGAACGAACGCTGCAGATGCCACGGGCTGATGCGGCAATGGCCGGCCAAAGATTTGAGCGTCGGCGATTCGCCGGCTTCGACCGCCGCCTCGATGAAACGGCAGGCGCGGCGCATGGTGGCGGTCTGGGCGCTCGCGCGCGCACTCTCGCTGGCTGGCGACGACGGCGCCCTGGCGCTGCGGGCCGTCATGCCCGTCGCCTCGGCAATCGCCGTTCCACGACCCTGCGCATCTCTCGTCGGTTCCTTCCGTTCGTCCCGAAACATTGCCCGATCCTCATCAGAATGCTACGCGATGAGGCCAATCTGGGCTGCGATCCGTTCCGCCGCTATCCGATCCTTGCGGCCGGGCCCGCGGTCCGCAACCGCCTTTCCGGAGCCCCGCCGCCATGGCCGACATGCCGCCCTTCCATCTCGCCTTTCCGGTCGACGATCTCGAGGCCGCGCGCGGGTTCTATGCCGGTCTGCTGGGCTGCCGGGTCGGCCGCACCGATCCCTCCTGGATCGATTTCGATTTTTTCGGCCACCAGATCACGGCCCATCTGAAGCCCGAGGAAACCGGCGCCGCGCGCACCAATTCGGTCGACGGCGACAAGGTGCCGGTTCGCCATTTCGGCGCGATCCTCGAATGGGATCAGTGGCAGACGCTCGCGAAGCGTCTCGAAGCGGCGGGCATCCGATTTCTGATCGAGCCGCATGTGCGCTTCAAGGGCGAAGTGGGCGAGCAGGGCACGATGTTCCTGCACGATCCGGCCGGCAACGCGCTCGAGTTCAAGTCGTTCCGCGACCGCTCGAAGATTTTCGCGTCCTAGCGCGTTTCGGCGCCTTGCGCCCGACATCGTCGATCCATGTGACGATGTGATCTTCGGGTTTGAGCTTGCGGGCTTCGCGGACGACGCGGCCGCGCACCGAGACTCCGGCCTCATGCACCGTTTCCGGATCGCCGGAAATCAGCGGATGCCACCAATAGAGATCGCGGCCTTCGGCGACCAGTCGATAGCCGCAACTCGCCGGCAGCCATTTCAGTTTGGTAACGCGGTTGGGCGTCAGCCTGATGCAGTCATGCACCTTTTTCTGACGGTTCGGATAATCGCTGCAGCGGCAGGTGCCGAGGTCGAGCAGGCGGCAGGCAATCGAGCTGTGTTCGATCTCGCCGGTATCGAGATACTCGAGTTTGACGAGGCAGCATTTCCCGCAACCGTCGCACAGCGATTCCCATTCCGTGCGCGTCATCTCGTCGAGTTTCTTGCGCCGCCAGAACGGCACCGCATCGCTGCCGGCATCCGGATTTTCATCCAGTGCCGGCAGCGTCGCGTGGCGTCGGGCGGTCACGATGCGAGCGCCCCGATTGCGTGGTTTAGTACGGGGCGAGCGCGTCGCGCAGCGTCTGCGCGTTCGGATTCGAGAACTTGCCTTCCATCAGGATCGCATAGGGCGTCGCGCCCTGACCGTAATAGGCCTCGTTCCACGAATCGCGCTTGAGAATGCCCGCACCCTCGAGCGACATGCCGCCGAACAGGCCGGAGGTCTTCGCGAATTGATACATGTCGGCATCGAGATTGGACGTGGTCGAAGCCTCGAGGCCCTGACCGATTGGACCGATCGCAACCGAAATGTCGCCGCCGAACTTGAACTGGTTGTCGAGCACGGCGTCGACCGCCCGGTCGCTCATCACGGTGAAGACTACCTCGGCCACCTGGCCGCCGATCTGCAGGCCGATTGAACCGGCAGCCAGCGTGTAGAAGGCCGGATAGCTCCAGCCGAGCGTCGTGTGGCGCACCACGAGCACGCCCGAACCGCCTTCGCCGCCGACGATGAAGCCGCCCTTCACGAGAGTCGGGAAGATGATCAGCGCCTTCGACTGCTTCACATAGTAGGGAAGCTGGCTGAACTCCGATGAGCTGATCAGCTTGTCGAAGGTGATGCGCGCTTTGTCGACCAGCTCCTGCTGGTCCGACAGCGCCGAGGCCGGCGATGCCGCGCCGAAAAGTGACAGCGCAAGCACCGCGCCGGCGATAATCGTCTTCAGTCGCCCGAAGCGTGTCATGTGTCCTGGTCTCCTCTTGGGGGATGGCCGGCTCTCGGCCGACTCGGGGACGCGGGCTGGTCCATGGATAAATCTGGTCCCGAACTTTGGCAAATCGGAGGCACGGGCCTCGCGGGCAAGGGCGCCGGACCGCTCCGACGTGTCAAAACTGTGCCGGAGGCCGCCTTCAACGCCGGAATCGACCCGGAAGCTGGTTCACCATCGCCACGCGCCAGACCCCGCTCGGCGTTGCCGGATCGGCGATATGGTCGAGCCTGGTCAGCGAGCAATTGGCGATCGCAAAGGCGAGCGCCCGTTCAGCCTCGATGCCGAGCGCCAGCGCCAGCGCCGCCCGGATCGGCCCGCCATGGGCGACCGCCACGATGTCGCTGCCGGCATGGCGCTCGGTCAGACGGCCGATCGCACCCGCAACCCGCACCGAGAGTGCATCGAAGCTTTCGCCGCCCGGCGGCGCCTGATGCGCCGGGGCGAGCCAGAACCGGTGATAACTCTTCTCGTCGCGGGCCTCGAGCTCGGGCCAGGAGAGGCCCTGCCATTCGCCGAAATCCTGCTCGACGATGTCGGGCTCGATCAGCGGCGCGATCGCGCCCCCATGATGCTCGGCCGCCGCATGGATCGCGGCCGCCGTCTGATGCGTGCGGCGCAGCGGGCTGGCGACCCAATGCGCCTCGCGCGGCAGCATCGCGGCGAGACCCTCATAGATCGCGGCATCGCCGCAATCGGCTTCGAGATCGCAGCGCCCGTAGATGCGGCCTTCGGGATTGATCACGGGCGCATGGCGGATCCACCACCAGCGCGTTTCAACAATGTCGTTCATGCGGGGTGTCTTTACGCGAGCGCTGCCGCGAGGGCGAGCAGCATCGCGATCTCGGCGATCTGTTCGCTGGCGCCGAGCACGTCGCCGGTATAGCCGCCAATCTGGCGGCGCGCGATCTCGGTCATCGCCCAGGCACCGACCCCGGCTGCGAGCAGCGGCACGAACGCATCGAACCCGAGCGCGACGATCGCAATGAAAACCGCAATCGCGAGCGAGGCGATCACCGCGCCCGATTCCGGCGTGCCGGCCTGAAAGCCCTGGCCGTCGGTTTTGGCCGGTTTGCGCCAGAACATGATCGCCGGCAGCAAGCCGCGCGCGACCGCGTGCGTTGCGATCAGTGCGGCAAAGACGAGACCCGGATCGGCGAGCGCCGCGATCGCGCCGATTCGCAGCAGCATGGTCGCGACAATTGCGACGACGCCATAACTGCCATGCCGGCTGTCGCTCATGATCGCCAGCTTGCGGTCGCGTTCGAACGCCCCGCCCAGCCCGTCCGCCGTGTCGGCGAGCCCGTCTTCGTGATAGGCGCCGGTCGCGAACAATGTCGCCAGCACCGCAAGCGTCGCGGCGGGCAACGGGCCAAGCCCGAGCCAGCTCGCAAGACCATAGGCAACGCCGCCGATCGCGCCGACGATCAGCCCGACCAGCGGATTCGCGCGCACCGCAAAAGCAAGCCGGCTGCGGAAATCGACATGGCTGTTGTTCGGTGCGGGCAGGCGCGTCAGGTGGCTCAGCATGAAGCCGAGATCGGCGAACCAGCCGGTCGGCGAGAACCAGCCGCGGGCATCGCCAACATCCGCCGCTGCGGGCGGGTGGTCGTCTGGCCGTGGCCAGCCCGAATCGGGTCGCGTCTGTCGGTCGCCGTTACGGTCGTTCATTGTCATCGCAAGGTTGCTTCCGGAAATGGCCCAGCCTCGTCCTGCCGGTATATAAGGGGCCGGGCCTTATCCGGCCACCATGTTCCATCCGATCCCGTCGGGGGCCCGCTTGCGCGCGCATTTTTTACCATGAGCCAGCTCATCGATCTCAGCCATCCGCTCGAAAACGGCATGCCCGGATTCGCCTTCGTGCTGCCCGACGGGCGGCGAATCGAAGCGGGTATCTCGATCGGCGCCATACTTCGCCACGAGGAATCGCAGGGCATGTATGGTGGCAAGGCCGAGTTCACCTTGACCGAAATGAGTTTCCAGACCTCGATCGGCACCTATCTCGATGCGCCGTTCGTGCGCTGGCGCCATGGTCGCGATATCGCCGACCTCGAACTCGAACAGCTCGTGCTGCCGGGCATCATGATCGATCTCTCGGGCCAGGAGCCGGGCAGCGAGGCGTTGCTGCCGGAAGATATCGACGTCGCCGGCAAGGCTGTTCTGGTGCGCTTCGGCTGGGACCGGCATTGGGGAACCGATCTCTATCGCACGCCGCCCTTCATCGCACGGCGCTCGCTGCAATTCCTGATCGATGCCGGTGCGAAGCTCTACGGCGTCGACACCGCGAACGCCGATTCGTCGAAGGACATGGAGCGCCCGGCCCATAGCTGGCTGCTCGATCACGACGTTCTGATCGTCGAGAATTTGCGCAATCTCGCCGCACTCGCCGATCGTCGCTTTCGCTTCTTCGCCGTGCCGGTGAAGGCCGTCGGTGCCGCCTCGATGCCGCTGCGCGCATTCGCCGAGACGCTCGAATGAGCCGGGCACCGGTTGCAAGCTTCGTTGAAATCCGCCGCGCACTGGCCGAGTTTCCCGTCGCCGACGAAACCGCGCGGGCGGAAGCGGCCGAACGCGATGCGACTTTGACCAAACCGCCCGGTTCGCTGGGCCGCCTCGAACAACTGGCGCAATGGCTCGCCGCCTGGCAGGGACGCCATCCGCCGAAGCTCGACCGGCCGCGCGTGGCCGTCTTCGCCGGCAGTCATGGCGTCGCGCGTCGCGGCGTCTCTGCCTATCCGCCCGAAGTGACGGCGCAGATGGTGCAGAACTTCGTCAATGGCGGCGCTGCGATCAACCAGCTCTGCATCATCGCCGATGCGGAACTGCGCGTCTATGAAATGGCGATCGAGGATCCGACCGAAGATTTCACCGAGCGACCGGCGATGGACGAAGCGTCCTGCGCGCGCGCGATTGCCTACGGCATGATGGCGGTCGAACCCGGCATCGATCTCCTCTGCGTCGGCGAAATGGGAATCGGCAACACGACAGCGGGCGCCGCGCTCTCGGCCACGTTGTTCGGCGGCAATGGCGCCGAATGGGCGGGGCCCGGCACCGGCGTCGCGGGCGCCGCACTCGCCCGCAAGGTGGCCGTGATCGATGCCGGCCTTGCGCGTCATCGCGGCCAGATCGCGGATCCCCTCAATGCGCTGCGTTGCTTCGGCGGGCAGGAGATGGCGGCAATCGTCGGTGCGATCATTGCGGCGCGCATGGCTCATGTGCCGGTGCTGCTCGACGGATTCGTCTCGACTGCGTCGGCTGCCGTCCTGCATGCGCTCGCTCCCGGCGCGCTCGATCATTGCGAGGTCGCGCATCTCTCGCGCGAGCCCGGCCATCGCCGGCTGGTGGCGGCGCTCGGCAAGCGGCCGCTGCTCGAATTCGACATGCATCTCGGCGAAGCCTCGGGTGCGGCGCTCGCGATCCCGCTGCTGCGCGCGGCCATCGCCTGTCATACCGGCATGGCGACCTTCGCCGAAGCGGGCGTCAGCGGTCCGACATGACGCAAGGAAAACGAACCGATACGCCGCGTACCGTCGGCGCAAACGCGATGCGCGCCTTCCTGCTCGATCGGCTCGGTTTGCGCGGCGATTACTGGACGCCGGATCAGGCCGCCTCCCGTGCGCGCGATCTCGGCATGATCCAGATCGATTCGATTCGCGTGAACGGGCTGCGCAATCACGAGATCGTCTGGGCAGCGCGCACCGGATCGGGGCCGCAGGGCTTCTACGATCTGCTTTACGGCCAGGCGGCGATGCGCGAGACGCATTATCCGATCTTCGCGACCCGGCGCGACTGGCTGCCGATGCTCAATGTTGCCTTCGGCCACCGTTCGCGATCCGACACGCGCGACCTGCCGGCGATGAAATCGGCGATGCGGCAGGTGCTGCGCCATCTGCGCGATGAGGGCCCGGCGACGCCGGCCGATTTCGCCTCGGACCAGGTGGCCGGCGGTTTCAACACGATCAAGGCGACGACGCGCGCGCTCGAGATCCTGTTCTATCAGGGCCGCGTACAGATCGTCGGCCGTACCAGCGGCTTCCAGCGCGTGTTCAACCTGACCGAACGCGCGACGCCCGAATTGGTTCGCCCCGCGAAACCGAAGAAGCGCGACTATGAACGCTTCATCGTCGAATCGGCGCTCGATGTGCTCAAGCTCGCGACCGAAGACCAGATCGCGCGCCGCGCGGCATTGCATTTCGGCAGCTGGCGCGGCGGCAATCTGCCTTACTGGCGGCTGGTGACGGCGCGGCTGCTACCCGAACTCGGGCGGCCGGTCGCCGATTCCGTCGGCGACAACGAGATCTACTGGTATCGCCCGCAGGACCAGGCGTGCTGGAACGTTGCCGACATCGATCCGGGCGATCATCTGCGCCTGGCCGCACCGCTCGACAATCTGATGTTCGATCGCGCGCGCTTCCGCGCTTTGTTCGGGCGCGATTACAAGTTCGAAGCCTATACGCCGGCGGCGCAGCGCCAGTTCTATTTCGCGCTGCCGATGCTGTGGCGCGACCGGCTGGTCGGACTGATCGATGCGAAGCTCGATCGCGAGAGCGGCGAGCCGGTCTTTCGCGTGGTCGGGCTCGAGATGATGGCACTGGTGCCGCCGGATGTGCTGCGCGCCGGCATCCACCGCTTCGCGCGGCTGGCGGGCGCAACCAAAACTGTCGTCGATGCGCGGGTCGGGCGCGATCTCCGGAAGGCGATTGTAGGCCGCGTCGAGGATTAGCAACCTTCTAATCGCTTTTTGAAGAGTCCCGCGTTCAAAGTTCAAATTCATTGTCATTGCCGGGCTGGACCCGGCAATCCATCGGGCCTTAGCATCGCATTGGTGACCGGCATTCGGTGCGTCGGATGAATGGATGCTCGGGTCAAGCCCGGGCATGACGAGACTGGGGGCGGTTGTTGCGCTGAGCCCTCGTACTCGCCGCGCTTATTCCCCCACCTGGAAGAGGCGGCCGCGGCGGCGGGCGTCCTTGAGGGCCGCCACGAAGATACCGGCACCGGCGGCCAGATAGACGATATTCAGCAGGAACGCGCGCCAGAAGAGGTGCATGTCGAAGCGCTGCTCGAACAGCACGATGCGCATTCCCTCGAACACGCTGGTCGCAGGCACCGCCATCGCGATCGGCTCGAGCCAGTCCGGCAGCACGGTGACCGGATAATAGACAGCGCAAATCGGTGCCAACAGGAAGATCAGGAACCAGATCAGGCTTTCGGCGCCGAGCCCGTAGCGCATCAGCAGCGCGACCGACAGCAGCCCGACCGCCCAGCTCAGCATCATCAGATTGAAGAAGAAGGCGAGCAGCGGCAGACCGAGATCGTAGATCGAGAAATGGAACAGGAAGATCGCCAGCACGCTCGCCGGCGTCAGCCCGATGACAGCGCGCAGGATGCTCATCGCGATCAGCGACGCCACATGCTCGAACGGGCGCAGCGGACTCACATAGATGTTCGCAAGATTGCGCGCCCACATCTCTTCGAGAAAGGAAATCGCAAAGCCGAGCTGGCCGCGGAACAACACGTCCCACAGCATCACCCCCGCCAGCAGAACGCCGAAAGCCTGCGCCACATAGCTGGATTGGCCGTGCAGGAAGGTCGAGAGAAAGCCCCAGATAATCATCTGCATCATGGGCCAATAGGTGATCTCGAGAATGCGCGGCCACGAACTGCGCAGAATGTAAATATGGCGCAGCAGCATCGCGCTGACGCGCCGCCGCGCGCCGGAGAACGTCCACTCGGCATGCGGGCGATGGATCGCGCGTTCGCTCATTGCGCCGCCTGCTGCGCCGCTTTGCGGTTGCGCGCGATGTCGAGGAACACTTCCTCGAGATTCTGCCGCCCGTAGCGCACCAGCAGATCGGCCGGCGAACCGTCGTCCACGATCCGGCCGCTGCGCATCATCATCACGCGCGTCGCGAGCCGTTCGACCTCGACCATGTTATGCGAGGCGAGCAGGATCGTGGCGCCGCTCTGGCGCTTGTAGGTCTCGAGATAATGCCGGATCCAGTCGGCGGTATCGGGATCAAGCGAGGCGGTCGGCTCGTCGAGCAGCAAAAGCTCCGGCCGGTTGATCATCGCCTTGGCAAGCGAGACGCGCGTCTTCTGCCCGGCGGAAAGCGTCTGCATCGGCCGGTTCAGGAACGAGGCGATGTCGAGGTCGCGGGCGAGTTCGGCGATGCGCGCCTTGCGATCGGGGATCTCGTAGAGCCGCGCGAACACGTCGAGGTTCTCGCGCGGGCTGAGGCGCTTCGGCAGATCGACATAGGGTGAGGAAAAATTCATCCGCGGCAGCACACGATAGCGATGCTTCAGGAGATCCTCGCCGAACACAGTGATCGAACCGCTGCTCGGCAACAGCAGCCCGAGCAGCATGGCGATCGTCGTGGTCTTGCCGGCGCCATTGCCCCCGAGCAGGCCGACGGTATCGCCGGCCCCGATTCGGAAATCGAGCCCTTCGACGGCCGTGACGGGCCCGAAGCGCTTGGTAAGCTGCTGGACTTCAATGACGGTATTCGACATGCAGGGCGCGATACTGCCGGGGTCGGGGCTCTTTGGCCAGCCGCCCCGGTGCATGGCTGGCATGCGGGAAGGGCGGATTCGCGCTAGTCTCCCCGGCAGGGAAGGCCGATCCGGATTCGCATCGAATGTTGTCGCGCCTCAGCCGTTTCATTCGCAGTTTCCGTCCGACCGCGCCGGGCGGCCGGGTCCGGCTGCGCACGCTGATCCTCATTCGCTGGGTCGCCATCGCCGGTCAACTCTTCGCGATCCTGTTCGTCCATTTCTCGCTCGGCTTTCCGCTGCCGCTGGTTCCGGTGCTCATCGTCGTCGCGGCGTCGGCCGCGCTCAATCTGATGATTCTGCGTTACGGTCGCGGCGCGATGCGACTCGGCGGTCGCCAGATCGCGCTGTCGCTCGGCTTCGATCTGCTGCAACTCGGCGCGCTGATCTTTCTGACCGGCGGGCTGCACAACCCGTTCTCGATCCTGATTCTTGCACCTGTGATCGTCTCGGCGACGATCCTCACCTGGCGATCGACGACCCAGCTGTCGCTGATCGCGATCGCGATGGTGGCAATCCTGGCGGTCGAACATTGGCCCCTGCCCTGGCCACCGGGCGAAACGTTCACCCTGGCGCCGCTTTATATCGCGGGGTTCGCACTGGCGCTGCTGCTGTCGATCCTTTTCATCGGCGCCTATGTCGCGTCGATCGCGCTGGAATCGCGGCGCATGTCGGATGCGCTGGCGGCAACGCAGCGCGCGCTGGATCGCGAACGCAGACTCTCCTCGCTCGGTGCGCTCGCCGCGGCTGCCGCGCACGAACTGGGCAGCCCGCTCGGCACCATCGCGGTCGTCGCCAAGGAGATCGCGCGCGATCTGCCCGCCGATAGTCCGCTCAAAGCCGATATGGATCTGTTGCGCGCCGAAAGCGAACGCTGCCGGCGCATCCTCGCCGAACTGGTGGCCGAACCCGAAGCCGAGGGCGGTGCGCCTTTCGAGGTCATTCCCCTTGAAACCGCGGTCGAGGCCGCGGCCCAGCCGCATCGCCGCCCGGGCATCGCGCTCTCGATCGTGACCGATCCGGCGGCGCAGGGGCCGATGCCGCTGGTCCGCCGTCGTGCCGAATTGCAGCACGGGCTTGGCAATCTGCTGCAGAATGCCATCGAATTCGCGCGCAGCCGGGTCGATGTCAGGCTGCGCTGGGATCGCACGACGATCGTCGTCACCATCGCGGATGACGGGCAGGGCTTTGCCGAAACCATGCTCGGGCGGCTCGGCGAGCCTTATTTGTCGGGCGGCGATCAGGGCCGTGGCGGCGAGCATATGGGATTGGGTATCTTCATTGCCGATACGCTGATCGGTATGACGGGCGGCAGCTTGCGGCTCGGCAACCGGACGGCGGACGGCGAACCCGGCGGGGCGGAGGCGGTCGTCACCTGGCCGCGGGTCGCGCTCGAAACCGCGGCCGAATGGCAGCGGAGCGAAGCGGAACGGATGGAACAATCATGACCGACAATGCGGACGAACCCGGCGGCGAAAACGCGCTCGGCGATCTGCTGGTGGTCGACGACGACGAACCGTTCTGCCGCCGTCTCGCGCAGGCGCTGGAAAAACGCGGCTTCAAGGTTGCAACGGCAACCAGCGTCGCCGACGGCATCCGCAGCGCGAAGGAGATTCGCCCAGTCTATGCCGTGGTCGATCTGCGGCTGGGCGATGGCAGCGGTCTCGATGTGGTGACCGCGCTGCGCGAGGCGAACGAGGAGGTGCGCGTCGTGGTGCTGACCGGCTATGGCAATATCGCGACCGCCGTCGCCGCGGTGAAACATGGTGCGATCGATTATCTGCCGAAGCCCGCCGATGCCGACCAGGTGGTCGCGGCGCTGCTCGAGAGCGGCGACGAATTGCCGCCGCCGCCGGATCTGCCGATGACCGCCGACCGTGTGCGCTGGGAACATATCCAGCGCGTCTACGAACAATGCGACCGCAACGTCTCGGAGACGGCGCGGCGGTTGCGGATGCATCGCCGCACCTTGCAGCGCATCCTCGCGAAATACGCCCCCAAGGCCTAGCAAGAAACGCCAAAGGAATCCGGACACATGATGTTGCGCAAGCGGGTGCTGGTCACGGGCGGCGCGGGGTTTCTCGGCTCCCATCTCTGCGAACGCCTGCTGGCGGTCGGCAGCGACGTGATCTGCCTCGACAATTTCTTCACCGGCACCAAGGACAATGTCGCGCATCTGTTCGACCATCCGCATTTCGAACTGATGCGGCACGACGTGACCTTCCCGCTCTATGTCGAGGTCGACGAGATCTACAATCTCGCCTGTCCGGCCTCACCCGTTCACTATCAGCACGATCCGGTGCAGACGACCAAGACCAGCGTGCATGGCGCAATCAATATGCTCGGTCTTGCGAAACGGCTGCGCGCGAAAGTGTTTCAGGCCTCGACCAGCGAGGTCTATGGCGATCCCGATGTGCATCCGCAGCCGGAAAGCTATCGCGGCAACGTCAATCCCATCGGGCCGCGCGCCTGCTACGACGAAGGCAAGCGCTGCGCCGAGACTTTGTTCTTTGACTACTACCGCCAGCACAAGCTGCGCATCCGCGTTGCGCGAATCTTCAACACTTACGGGCCACGCATGCATCCGAACGACGGGCGCGTGGTTTCCAATTTCGTGGTCCAGGCGCTGCGCAACAAGCCGATCACGATCTACGGCGACGGCAGCCAGACTCGCTCCTTTTGCTATGTCGACGATCTGATCGAAGGCTTCATCCGGCTGATGGCGGCACCCGATGAGATGACGGGTCCGGTCAATCTCGGCAATCCCGGCGAGTTCACGATCAAACAACTGGCCGAGATGGCGATCCGCCTCACCGGCTCGACTTCGAAGATCGAGTATCGCGATCTGCCGGAAGACGATCCCAAGCAGCGCAAGCCCGACATTGCGCTCGCCCAGCGTATGCTCGGCTGGCAGCCGGGCATCAAGCTCGAGGACGGACTGAAAAAGACGATCGCCTATTTCGACGATTTTCTGCGTCGCGATTCCTAGAACCGGGCCGGCGGGGTCATGACTGCACCTGTCGCGTCGTCGGGCGGTATCGCACGCTCTCTCGCCGTGGTGATCACGGCGATGTTCATGGTCAATGCCAATTACGGGCTGTCGATCCCGCTGCTCGCGAACAACCTCTCGCGCATGGGCGTCAGCGACACGATGGTCGGTCTCTCGACTGCCGCGCAGGCGCTGCCGGTGCTGTTCATCGCGCCATTTGCGCAACGTCTGATGGCGGTCCTCTCGCCCGCGCGCATCATGGGCATCTGCATCACGATGGCGGCTGTCGCGTTGCTGCTGTTTCCGGTTTTTCCCGATCCCTGGGCGTGGTTTCCGCTGCGCTGTCTCCTCGGTGCGTCGGCCAACCTCTTGTGGATCTCGGGCGAAACCTGGATCAACTCTCTCGCGACCGAGGAGCGCCGCGGTCGCATCGTCTCACTTTATGGCATGGCCTCGTCGGGCGGTTTCGCCGCCGGCCCGTTGGTCCTGTTTCTTACCGGCACGGAAGGCTGGACGCCGTTCGTTGCGGGCAGCGCGCTGATGCTGAGTGCGCTTCTCACGCTCGGTCTTGCGCGCAATGTGCCGCGCGATTTTTCCAGCGACCGGCCGGTGCGCATTTCGTTGCTGATCTGGCTGTGGCCGGTGCCGTTTTTGCTGAACTTCCTGTTCGCGGGTTCGGTCGAGGCGCTGGCCTCGTTCTTTTCGCTGCTCGGCGTGCGGCTCGGGCTGGAAGAGGCGAGCACCTTCGCCCTGCTGGCGGTGCTCGGGATCGGGTCGCTGCTGATGCAGTATCCTTTCGGCTGGCTCGCCGACCATGTCGACCGGAAGCGCCTCCTGATTACCGTGATCGTCCTCGTTATCGGCGGCACTTTGATGCTGCCGTGGGTGCTGCGCGCGGGGCTCGGCGTCGCCTTTCCGTTCATGATCGTCTATGGCGGCCTGCTCTCGACGCTCTATCCGATGGGCGTGGTGCTGCTCGGCGAGCGATTCCGCGGCGGCCAGCTTGCGGCCGCCTCGGCCGGCTTCACGATGATGTGGGCGATGGGCTTTGCCGTCGGCCCGCCGGTCGCCGGTTTCTTCTACGATGTTTTCGACACGCCCGGCCTGATCCTCTCGATCGCCGGCTTCCTCGCGGCGTTTCTGCTCGCGGTGCCGTTCATCTGGAAACGAAAACCGCCTGTCGACATCGACGCAGGCAAGTAACTGAGCAAGGCAGCGATGCTAATTGTTGATCGGCGGGAAAAATTCTTTAATCACTGTCTCAAAACGCCTTCTGGCTTGATCACTTTGCCGTATTGACGGCAGATATCCAGAATATATCGAAGAAATCAGATCATCTCTCAATCTTGGTATGCTCGCGACCAATACGTGGTCATAGGGCGTATCCCATGGTGGTCGATGCGCATCTGCAACTAAATGTTTTTTACCTAGACTTGCGAGCCTTAGTCCGCTTGGAAGTAACCAGCATGAACTTCCCAAGCTATGCGTTCGCCATGACCTCCAATCGTCACAAAGTAGGGATGCGCAAAATGCGCAACCTTATGCCGCAGCACAAGATAGAAGGTGTCAATCACCTCTTTGGAGTAAATCTTAGGATTCATATTTGCCTGATTATTTGGATTCTATGACCATCGGCTATGAAGGTTTCTATAGTTTCAATCACAATTCGTCGTCGCTCGTCCGCCGCAATCGCTGGCTCGCGATCATGCCGAAGCGGATCAGTTGCGCGCGCCGCCGGCTGGCATGGAGCGGATGCGCGACGGCCTCGCGCACAATTTCCGCCCAATAGGCGTCGGCCAGAATGAGCCCGCATTCGTTCGGAATCAGATTGCGCGGGAAATCGGTCGCGACCGCGAAATAGAAGAGATCGCACCAGTCGCGATACTCGTGCCATTTGCCGTCGGTCCGGAAATCGATCAGGCAGGATTTGATCTCGACGATGACGGTCTCGCCTTTGTCGTTGATCGCCATCACATCGGCGCGCCGACCCGAGCCGAGCGGCACTTCCGTCAGCGTGCCGTAACCGAGCTGCTCGAAGGCACGCGAGACGCCGCGCGCAAGCTTGAAGGCGATATCGGGATCGGGGAGGGGCATGGCAGTCCGAATTTTCACGGGCCCAGATTTTCACGGGCCCGGATTTTCGCGACCGAAGCGGCCCCTGTCCATGATTCGGTACTATGCGATCCGTGTCATGTGAGGGCAGACCCGGGTGGCGGTTCCGCTGGCGCGCGCCGTCGCCGGAGGCTAAGAGAAACCCCTCTCGGAACCGGGAAAAGGCGCGGACCCGCTTATGCGACAAATCGGCCGTTGGATCCTGCGCCTGACGGCGCTCTTTGTTGGCGTCTCGGTCGTGATGACGGCCGTCTATCAGACGCTGCCGGTGCCGGTCACCTGGCTGATGCTCGTGCGCGTCGTGCAGGGCAACGGCATCCACAAGGACTGGGAGCCGATCGCGGGCATTTCGCCGCTGCTGGTCCAGGCGGTGATCGCCGCCGAGGATACGCGCTTCTGCGAACATTCCGGCTTCGACTGGGTCGAAATCCGCAAGGCGGTCGACGACTGGCGGCGCGGCGACGAATTGCGCGGTGCCAGCACGATCTCGAATCAGGTGGCGCGCAACGTCTTCCTGTGGCCCTCGCGCGATCTCTTCCGCAAGGGGCTTGAGGCCTGGTTCACCATGCTGATCGAGGCACTGTGGGATAAAGAGCGTATCGTCGAGGTCTATCTCAACGTCGCCGAATGGGGCCCCGGCATCTACGGCGCCGAAGCGGCGGCGCAGCATCATTTCGGCAAGCCGGCCGCCGAACTTAGCAAGCGCGAGGCGTCGTTGCTGGCGGCCGTACTGCCGAGCCCGCTGCGCTGGTCGCCGGCGCAGCCCGGCGAATACACGGCGAACTATGCCGCGCGGATTCGAACCCGCATGGACCAGCTCGCTCTGCCCGAACCGCTGCCCTGCGGCTGAGCCGCGCGACGGCGCTCGACCGGCGCCGACATTACCAATCGTTAATGTTGCGACCACTGGCCGGTAAGCCGGCAGTACCTACCTTGCACCTATCGGTTCCCCCCAGGGCAAGGAGATTTGCCAGATGACTCTCATTGAACGTCGGCCGATTGTGGCCCGGCGCGCATTCGACATCCGCAAGGCGGGTGTGGCGGCACTCGTTGCCGGTTCGCTGTTCGCCTGGACGGCGGCACCGGCCGCAGCGGCGTCGGCGCCTGAAAGCTTTTCCGACCTCGCAAAGAAGGTAACGCCCGCCGTCGTCAATATTCAGACGACGCAGACCCGAAGCATGGCCGAGAACGAACCCGGCATGCCGGATATGCCCTTCCCGCCGGGCTCGCCGTTCGAGGAGTTCTTCAAGCATTTCGGTCCGTTCGGTGGCGAAGGCGCGCCGGAAGGCCCGATGAATGCGCTCGGCTCCGGTTTTGTCATCGACCAGGACGGCCATGTCGTCACCAACAATCACGTCGTGCAGGATGCCGACGAGATCCATGTAAAGTTCGCCGATGGTCGCGAGTTCGATGCAACCCTGCTCGGCAGCGATCCCGAAACCGATCTGGCCTTGCTCAAGATCGAGAGCGACGAGACCCTGCCCTATGTCGAATGGGGCAATTCGGATGAACTCGAAGTCGGCGACTGGGTGATGGCCGTCGGCAATCCCTTCGGTCTCGGCGGCACCGTGACGGCCGGCATCGTTTCGGCGCGCGGCCGCGACATTCGGTCGGGTCCGTATGATGACTTCATCCAGACCGATGCGGCGATCAATCGCGGCAACTCGGGCGGGCCGATGTTCGATCTCTCAGGCAACGTGGTTGGCATCAACACCGCAATCTATTCGCCCTCGGGCGGCAGTGTCGGTATCGGCTTTGCGATTCCCTCGGCTTTGGCACAGAACGTCGTCGCCCAGTTGATGGAAGATGGCAACGTCGAACGCGGCTGGCTCGGTGTCCGGATTCAGCCCGTGACGCCGGAGATCGCCAACGCGCTCGGCCTCGACGACGACAGCGGTGCGCTGGTCGCGGGCCTGCTGCCGGATAGCCCGGCCGCCGGAACGCTCCGCCAGGGCGACGTCATCGTCGGCTTCGACGGGGCGCCGGTTGCCGAAATCCGCGATCTGACGCGGTCGGTGGCGGCGGTTGCCGCCGGCAAGACCGTCGATGTCGAGATCTGGCGCGATGGTGGCCGTGAGACCGTTGCGGTCGAGATCGGCGCGCGTCCGGGTCAGCAGATGGCGGCGGTCGAGCAGGGCGAGAACAGCGCTGCGACCGCGCCGGAGCTCGGTCTCAGCGTCGCGCCGCTCGATGAGCGGATGCGCGAGCAGCTTGCTCTGTCGGCAGACGATGTCGGTGTCGTCGTGGTGCAGGTCGATCCGTCCGGCAAGGGCGCCGAACACGGTATCGCCCGTGGCGACGTGATCCGCGCGGTCAACGGTGAGGCGGTTGCAAATCCGACCGAACTCTCTGCCGCGATCGAGAAGGTCGATGCGGATTCGGTGCTGTTGCTGATTACCCGCGATGGCGACGATATCTATGTCGGTATCGATCTGAAGGCCTGATCTCATCCCCCCGGATCAGGCCTGCCGCCGGTAACGCCTCCCGTGCAACCGACGGATAAGGAACCGGCCCATCCCCGCCCCCGGGAATGAGCCGGTTTTCTTTTTGGCAGCAGCGAACACAGGCTTGTGACCGGCAGCTTCGCTACAAGCGTGTCAAGAATCCCCGTGTCGCGGATGCGGGGTTTCAATCATGTCGGCCATCCAGTTCACTCTGCCGGGCGTCAGTCATATGACCACGGTGGTCAAGTTGATGCAGCGCGGCCTGACGATCGCATCGGCGATCGACGCGGGCTGCGCGGATGGTGACTTTCTGCTGTTCCCGAAAGGGATGGGGATTATCGGCGATGCCGCCTGTCTCAATGTCGATGCCAATCCGATCTACGAGAGATCGCTGCGCGAGATCGAGGTGGTGACCGGTACGAAGTTCCATATCGGCCCGCTCGCTGCCATGGGCGGCGACGTCACGATAACGCATGGTGGCCATATCTATTGGGATTCCGTGCGCGCCCCCGAGGACAGCTACTGGAAGGAAAGTGGGGTCGCACCGCATAGCGGCAGCATCGTTCGGGCCGCGACCCTCGACGAGCTGGTGCGCGACGTCGGCCTGAAAGGTCCGTTCCTGCTCAAGCTCGACGTGCAGGGCGGTGAGTTGTCGGTGTTGTCGGGCGCGACGCAGGTATTGAAGGAGACCGCGCTGCTGGTCGTCGAGATCAATCGCCCGGATGTGCGGGACGTGGATCGGTTCATTGAGAAATCGGGTTTCAATCTTTTCGACGTGACCGATATCGGGCGAAACAGCGCCGGCAATTTTGCCTGGTTCTTTTGTACCTACCTCGAACGGTCATTGATGGATCGGTTCGGGGCGCCGCTTTGGACGGGGGACGAGACACCGAAGATTCTCGTACATCAGGAGAAGCACCGCGCCGGAAGGCTGCAGCGAAACGCCCAGCTTCTCGACCTGATCCGCGGCCGCAAATAGAGCGCAACCGGACCCGCGCGCTCCCGCCTCCCGAAAGAACGGCGGCCCCCGCATCGCCATTCGTCGCAAACGACACAGAAACCGTCGCCCCTTGCGCGCCGCGCGGGCGCCGTGCGAGACCCAATCGCCCGATCGATCTGCCGAGGGGAGCATTCATGCCGCGCGATCCGCGTTACGACGTCCTGTTCGAGCCGGTTAAAATCGGGCCCGTCACCGCGAAGAACCGGTTCTATCAGGTGCCGCATTGCACCGGCATGGGCAACCGCCTGCCGCAGAACCTGGCCGCGATGCGCCGGGTGAAAGCCGAAGGCGGCTGGGGCGTGGTCTGCACCGAATATTGTTCGATGCATCCGAGCGCCGACGATTCGCCCTTCGCCTATGCCTCGCTCTGGGACGACGACGACGTCCGCCAGCAGGCGCTGATGACCGACGCCGTGCATGAATATGGCGCGCTCGCCGGCGTCGAGCTCTGGCATGGCGGTCATCACGCGGTGAACCGGGTGAGCCGGCTGCCGATCCTGTCGCCGTCGGGCCTGCCGCTGCATTACGTCCATCCGCAGCATTCCAAGGCGATGGACCGCAGCGACATCCGCAATCTGCGCCGCTGGCAGGTCGATGCGACGAAGCGGGCGCTCAACGCCGGATTCGATATTGTCTATGTCTATGCCGGGCACGGCTATCTGCCGATGCAGTTCGTCAGCCGCCAGTTCAACCAGCGCGGCGACGAATATGGCGGCCCGATCGAAAATCGCGTGCGGCTCTTGCGCGAGATGATCGAGGAAACCAAAGAGGCCGCCGCCGGCAAGGCGGCGGTCGCGGTGCGCTTCTCGGTCGAGGAATTGATCGGATCCGAAGGCATCACCCATGATGGCGAAGGCCGCGCGGTGGTCGAGCTGCTTGCCGAGCTGCCCGACCTCTGGGACGTCAACATCTCCTATGTCGAGAACGATAGCTGGAGCGCACGTTTCTCCGACGAAGGCTTTCAGGAACAGTTCGTCAAATTCGTGAAACAGGTGACGACGAAGCCGGTCGTCGGCGTCGGCCGCTTTACCTCGCCCGATGCGATGGCGAAGCAGGTCAAATCCGGCGTGCTCGATCTGATCGGTGCCGCGCGACCGTCGATTGCCGATCCGTTCATCCCGAAGAAGATCGAGGAAGGGCGCGAAGACGAGATCCGCGAATGCATCGGCTGCAACATCTGCCGCGCCAGCAATAACGAAGGCGCGCCCATCCGCTGCACGCAGAACCCGACAATGGGCGAGGAATGGCGGCGCGGCTGGCATCCCGAACGCATGCAGCCCCAACGCAACGACGATGCGGTGCTGATCGTCGGTGCTGGTCCCGCCGGTCTCGAATGCGCGCTGGCGCTGGGCCGGCGCGGCCATCGCGTGTTGCTGGCCGATCGCGCGCGTGCGCTCGGCGGCCGGCTCAATCGCGAATCCGTGTTGCCCGGTCTCGCGACCTATGGCCGCGTGCGCGACTGGCGCACCGGCCGCATCGCGACCATGCCGAATGTCGAGACCTATCCCGAAAGTGATTTGTCGGCTGAGGACGTGCTCGGCTTCGACGTGCCGCATGTTGCGATCGCGACCGGCGCCATCTGGCGACGCGACGGAGTCGGCCATGCGACGCATCATCCGGTGCCGGGCTATGAGCGGCCCGACATTCTGACGCCCGACGACCTGATGGACGGGATCATGCCGGCGGGCGGGCGCGGCAGCGCGGTCACGATCTATGACGACGATCAATATTACATGGGCGGCGTGCTGGCGGAGAAGCTGGCGAAGGTCGGCTTCGCCGTCACGATGGTAACGCCGGGCATGGAGATCTCCGCCTGGTGCCGCATGACCGACGAACAGTTCCGTGTGCATCAGCGGCTCGACTCGCTCGGCGTCCGTTTCGTGCTTAATCGGCGGCTGGTCGCGATCGGTCCCGACCATCTGCGTCTGGCCTGCACCTATACGGGCAAGGAGGAAGAGCTTTCGGCCCCTTCGCTCCTGCTGGTGACGGGGCGCACGCCCGATATGTCGCTCTATGACCGCTTGTCTTCGGATCAAGACGCGCTCAAAGCTGCCGGCATCCGCAGTTTGGCTCGCATCGGCGATTGCCTGGTGCCCGGTGCGGTCGTCCACGCGGTCTATAGCGGGCACAAGTTCGCGCGCGAGTTCGGCGAGACGATCGACAACGATGCGCCCTATCGCCGCGAACGAATCTTTCTCGCCTGAACCGAACGGGGGCCGGCATGAGCATCGAAACGGGTCAGGGCGGCGACGGCGCGCAGCATTCGCAGGGCGGCCGCACCAGCCGGGGTCGCGACCGGCGCGCGCGCGGCGGCGGGCGCGAGGGCGGTGCCAGCATCCGCCAGCTTCCCTTCAAGCGGCTGCGCAATCCGTACAAACCGATCGAGATCCTGAACGAAGAACAAATCGATCGCATTCACGATGCGTCGATGCGGCTGCTGGAGAGCATCGGCATCGAAGTGCTCCATCCCGAAAGCCTCGACAATTTCGCGAAAGCGGGTGCCGACGTCGACCGGTCGACCGGCCGCGTGCGCATGGGCCGCGACATGGTGATGGAGCTGGTCGCGAAGGCGCCGCCGGAATTCACCATTCGCGCGCGCAACCCCGCGCACGATGTGACGATCGGCGGCAATCATCTGGTCTTCACCTCGGTCGGCGGGCCGGCTTATTTCAACGACATCGAACGCGGCAAGCGGCCGGGCAATTTTCCCGACATGTGCGACTTCATCCGCCTCGTGCAGTCGCTCAATGTCGTGCATCAGGAAGGCGGCAGCCCGGGCGAGCCGGTCGAGTTGCCGGCCGCGTCGCGCCATCTCGATTATTATCACGCCGCGCTGACATTGACCGACAAGACCTGGCAATGCTGGGGCCTCGGCGGCTATCGCGTGCGCGATGCGGTCGACATGCTCTGCATCGCCCTTAACACCACCAAGGACGATCTGCTGGTCAATCCGGCCGGCATCACCGTGATCAACTCGAACTCGCCGCTCCGGCTCGACAATCCGATGGGCGAGGGGCTGACCGAGCTCGCACGGCACGGGCAGGCGGTCGCGGTGACACCTTTCACCCTGGCCGGCGCGATGAGCCCGGTGTCGCTCGCCGGCGCGCTCACGCTGCAGAATGCCGAGGCGTTGTTCATGGTGGCGCTCACCCAGATCGTGCGGGCGGGCACGCCGGTCATCTACGGCGCCTTCACCTCGAACGTCGACATGAAATCGGGCGCGCCCGCCTTCGGCACGCCGGAGTATGCGAAAGCCGCGATCATCTCGGGCCAGCTCGCGCGGCGCTACAAACTGCCGCTGCGTTCGAGCAACGTGAATGCGTCCAACGTCGTCGACGTGCAGGCGGCCTATGAAAGCGAGATGGCGCTGTGGTCGACGATCATGGGCGGCGCCAATTACATCGTGCATGCGGCCGGATGGCTCGAAGGCGGGCTGACGGCCTCGTTCGAGAAGCTGATCGTCGATGCCGAGATGCTGCAGATGATGCGCGAGTTCCTCGAACCGCCGGTTATCGACGAGGCCGAGCTTGGCATCGAGGCGATTCGCGAGGTCGGGCCGGGCGGCCATTTCTTCGGCGTCGGCCACACGCTCGAACGCTACGAGCGGGCGTTCTACACGCCGATCCTTTCCGACTGGCGCAATTTCGAGACCTGGCGCGAGGCGGGTTCGGAAAACGGCACGCAGCGCGCCCACAAGATCTGGAAGCAGTTGCTCAAGGATTACGAGGAACCGCCGATGGATCCGGCCGTGCGCGAGGCGCTCGACGAATATCTCGTGAAGCGCACGGCGGAAATCGCGGCGGGGAAGTTTTAGGCAGCGCCATTTAAACCTCTCCCGCAACGTGGGAGAGGGTGGCCGCAAGCATAGCGCGCGGATCCCCTCATTTGTCATTGCCGGGCTTGCGCCGGTAATCCATCGCAGGGCGGAGCGCGATCGTCGAAAATGGCGTGGGCATTCGTCCAGCAACTGAGGCCGGTGCTTTGGCACAATGGATCGCCGGGTCAAGCCCGGCGATGACGGTCGCTAGAAGCCAAAAAACAGTTGAGCGTCGAAAACGACGACTGGACTACTCTCTCACGCCATCTCCAGATAGCGCCGTCGTTCGAGGTCGGTCACCTGCGCGCGGAAGATGCCGGTCTCGAAATCGCCGATGCGGATCAGATTGTCGACGAATTCGGGATTGAGTACCTCGCGGATCGCGGCACTGTCGCGCGCGACAGCCAGCGCCGCATCGAGCGTCATCGGCACACTCTCCGCGCCCGGTGTCTCGTAGCAATTGCCTTCGCCCGGCGCCGGCGGCGTCAGCTTCTTCTCGATGCCGCGCAGCCCCGCGCCCAGCATGGTGGCGAGCGCCGTATAGGGATTGAGATCGGCGCCGCCGATCCGACATTCGAGCCGCGCCTTCTTTGCGCTCTCATTGATGACGCGGTAGCCCACCGTACGATTGTCGACGCCCCAGTTGCGCGTCACGCCGGCAAAACTGTTCGACTGGAAGCGTTTATAGGCGTTCACCGTCGGCGCATAGAACATCGTGGTCTCGTGGAACGTATCGAGCTGCCCGGCAACGAACTGCCGGAACGGAGCGCTCATCCGCATCGGGTCGCTTTCGTCCCAGAAGGCCGGCTTGCCGGTCTTCGTGTCGGTGAGGCTCATATGGATATGACCGGAGTTGCCCGAGAAGTTCTCGTGGATCTTCGCCATGAAGCTCGCGGTCATGCCGGCTTGCGCGGCGAGCTGCTTGACCGCGGTCTTGAACCACACCGTCGTGTCGGCCATGCGCAGCGGGTCCATCGCGCGCAGATTGGCTTCGAACTGACCCTGGCCCCATTCCGGCGCGCAGCCTTCGATCTCGTCCGGAAACGCATCGCGCAGTGCGCCGACGATCGATTCCCAGAAATGCCCCTCATAGACCGAGTAGCAATGGATGTCCTGCGACACCAGCCGCGGCATGCCCCAGTTGCCGGCGCGGATCTCCTCCGGCTTCGTCGGCAGCAGGAAGAATTCGAGCTCGAGGCTGCATTTAACCTCGTATCCAAGTTTGCGCGCGCGCTCGATTTGTCGTTTCAACTCGGTGCGTGGGCACAAAGCGGTCATGCCGCCATTAGGCTGGCGCAGATCCATGTTGACGACGGCGGCGTTTTTCTCCCAGCCGGCGATGCGAAAGCTGCCGAGATCGGGCTCGCCCTTCACGTCGGGAATGCCGGTCGGAAACAGATGCGGCAGCACGTCGTCGATCATCGTCGTATAGAGAATGAACGACGCGAAATTGATGCCATCCTCCGCGGCGTCGCGGAAATAGGGAACGGTCAGGCGCTTGCCGCGCAGCATGCCGCCGGGATCCGTCGCCGCGAGAATGACGGTTCTGATGCCGTGTTTTTCGATCAGCGCATTGATCGCCTTCAAATCCATGCCTTCCCCCCGGATGTTTCGAGCGGCGACCGTTTCAGCGAACAGCCTTGCGCCCGAGTTCCACAATGTCGAACTGGCGCACCCGCTCGAGCCCGTGGCCCTTGAGGCGCTCCAGAACATATTCGAATGCGTCGCTTACATGTTTCGAGACCGCGCGGTCGAGTTCCGCTTCGTCACCCGCACGGAATGCGTCGAGAATCGGCGTATGCGAGGCGACCAGGTCATGCATATGGGCGGGCGACCGGTCGCCGGTGAGATGCCAGAGCCGGTAGCTGAGCCCGCCGAGATTGTAGAGATGCTGGGCCAGAAACCGGTTGCCCGCATTGCGCCATGCGAAAGCGTGGAAGTCGAAATCGAGATTAACGACTTCGCTCGGGCGCTCGGCCGCTATTAGTGCTTCGGCAGTGTCGAAGCAATGGGCGAGGCGCTCGGCATCCTCGTCGCTGCGCTGATGCAGCGACAGCCGCCAGGCGAGACGTTCGGCGTGCAGCCGCACTTCGTAGAGTTCGCGCACTTCCTCGAACCCGACCGGTGCCACCTGGATCGACTGGTTCGCCTTGAACACGACCAGCCGTTCCGATGCGAGCCGCAGCAGCGCCTCGCGCACCGGCGTGCGGCCGAAATCGAGCGCTTCCATCAACGCGCGTTCGTTGACGACGGAACCGGGACGCAATTCGCAGGTGACGATCTTGCGCCGGATGGCGGCATGCGCACGCGAGGCCTGGGTCGGCGCGGGCTCGTCGCCGACGGGCATCAGCTCCGGCAACGGCCGATAGCCGAGCCGTTCGTTCGCCATGGCAGCCTCTTTCTCCACCTGCTGCGTTCCCTCGCCGGGTTGGCGAGGGGCCTCGCAGGATTTGCCTGGGGCCGGGCGGACGAACTCTAGGGATGCGATTGATATACGGTCAATATATGTAACCGGCAGACCTGCGGTCGCTCAAAGCGGCGCAATCCCTCCTCGGGGTCTCGCGATCGCTCCTCGGGGTCTTTTGCAGCGATTCGCGAGTCAGTTTGCGCCGCCGCCCCAGCCACCACTCGCTTCCGCGGTCCATGTGTCGTCGGCCGGCAGACCGGCACCCGATTGCAGCATGAGCGTGGCGCCGCTACCGCTGCCCGATGCCTGGCTGACTTCCCGGCCATCGTGCAGAAGAACGGCGCGAATGCGACCATCGCTTTCCGGTTCGGTGATCATTCGCACCCGCACACCGCTTGCATCGAACACATAGCGCGCCGGCACGGTGCCCGCGATCTCCGTCCGCTCGACGGAACCGCCGACATTCGATTCGATCTGCGCCGTGAACGCCGTGCCGGAATGCCCGTCAACTTCCAGAATGAAATCCGCTCTGGCAGGCGATGCCGCAGCGATCGGCGCCAGCATCGTCCCGATCACAACCATTCTCGCGATGATGTTCATGATATGCCTTTCGTTGTCGCCTACGCGGTCGATAGGGCCCTCTCGGCACATAGTGTCTGCTTAAGTACAGGGGGAAGTGCGCAGGCGATCGCCCTCGCACGGACGGCGAAGCGGCCGCCCTGAAAACCAGGGCGGCCGCCTCACTCTTCTCCGTCTCAGGTGACTACCTGCCGAGAATCACCGCGCTGCGGATCCTGTCCAGATTGCCAAAACCAAAACCGAAGCCAACGCCGAGACCGGTACCGTTACCGTTATCGCCGTCGTTGCCGTTACCGCTACCGTTATCGCCGTCGTTGCCGCCGTCATTGCCGTCGTTTCCGCCGTCATTGCCGTCGTTTCCGCCGTCATTGCCGTCGTTTCCGCCGTCGTTGCCGTCGTCATTGCCGTCGTTTCCGCCGTCGTTTCCGCCGTCATTGCCGTCGTTGCCGCCGTCATTGCCGCCGTCGTTGCCGCCGTCGTTGCCGCCGTCGTTTCCGCCGTCATTGCCGTCGTTGCCGCCGTCATTGCCGTCGTTGCCGCCGTCATTGCCGTCGTTGCCGCCGTCGTTACCGCCGTCGTTGCCGCC
>JAWXBK010000022.1:0-14716 GCA_034439975.1 Rhodospirillaceae bacterium
CCGGCGCGCGCCGGGGGCGTCTGACAGAATTGCCGGTGTGACGATGCCAGATGCGACGATGCGTGCCGCTCATTTACCAGCCTGATCAGGGGCGCCCGCCAGGATGGCCGATCCGTTTCCCGCCTTCGAACAGTTCCACCCGTTCACCCGGCTCGCCCGCCTGCTCGCGGGGATCAACCCGCCGGCCGGCGTTGAGCCGCTGATCCTGTCGATCGGCGAGCCGCAGGGCACGCCGCCCGCATTCGTCGCGGACGTGCTGGCGCGCAACGCCGCCGACTGGGGCCGCTATCCGCCGGCCCACGGCACGCCCGATTTCCGCCTCGCGGTGCATGACTGGCTGAAGCTGCGCTATCGACTGCCCGACGATCTGCTCGATCCCGACCGTAACATCCTGCCGGTCGCCGGTTCGCGCGAGGCGCTTTACATGCTCGCACCGAACGCGGTCGCGCGCAGCGCCAAGGTGAAGCCACTCGTGCTGCTGCCAAACCCGTTTTATCACGTCTATGCCGGCGCGATTGCCGCTGCCGGTGCCGAACCGCATTTCCTCGCGGCGAATCGCGCGAACGGATTCCTGCCTTCGGTCGAAGAGATCGATCGCGACGTGCTGGCGCGCACCGCGCTCGCCTTCGTCTGCTCGCCCTCGAACCCGCAGGGCGCCATCGCGCCGCGGGCCTATCTCGAAGCCTGGATCCGGCTCGCGCGCGAACATGATTTCACGGTGGTGTTCGACGAGTGCTACAGCGAGATCTGGCGCGAGGCGATTCCATCGGGCGCGCTCGAAGCGGTCGCGTCGATGGGCGTCGATCTCGATCATGTCGTGGTCGTGCATTCGCTCTCGAAGCGTTCCGGTTCGCCGGGTTTGCGCTCCGGTTTCATCGCCGGCGATGCGGCCCTGCTCGCGCGCCAGATGCAGCTCGTCAATTATGGCGGCGTCGCGGTGCCGCTGCCTATCCTCGCGGCTTCCGCCGCCTTGTGGCGCGACGAGACGCATGTCGAGGCCAATCGCGCGCGCTACGACGCGATCTTCGTCGCAGCCAATCAATCGCTTGCCGGACGATTCGGTTACGGGACGCCGCAGGGTGCTTTCTTCGCGTGGCTCGAAGTCGGCGATGACGAGGCGGCGGCGAAAGAGCTCTGGGCGAAAGCCGGGATCAAGGTTTTGCCCGGCCGATACATGGGCCGCGACGGTGCTGATGGTCGTAATCCCGGTGCCGGGTTCATTCGCGTCGCTCTGGTGCATGAACCGGCCGTCGTCGCCGATGCGATGACGCGGCTTGTCGACGTTCTCGACGACAGCAAAGCGGCGCAACGTTCGACGGTCGATGCCGCCGTCCGGCGGGCCGCCGGAATCGCCCCATGACCGATCACGCGCATTCGCATCGACTGCCCTGGCTGTCGCCCGCCGCGCGGCTCTTCCTGCGCCAGCGTCTCGCGGAACTGTTCGGGCTGATGCTGCTGCTTGCCGGCATCGGCCTCATTCTCGCGATCGGCAGTTTCCATCCCGAAGACCCTTCGCTCAATCGTTCGACCGGCGGCGTCGCGCTCAACCTGCTCGGTTCGACCGGTGCGGTGATTGCCGACCTGCTGCTGCAGAGCATCGGGCTTGCCGCCCTGCTGCTCGCGCTGGTGCCGATGGTCTGGGGCTGGAAATTGCTGCGCCATCGCCGCCTGCATCTCTGGTGGCTGCGACTGGCCTTGTTGCCGCCGGCACCGGTGACATTGGCGATCGCGCTGGCCGGCCTTTCGAATCCGGCCGGCTGGCCGCTGACCGTCGGACTTGGCGGTTTCGCCGGCGATTATCTGATGGCGCGGCTTGTGGAGGCGACGGGGCTCGGCCGGCCCATCGTCGCGCTGCTGTTTTTCGCGAGCGCGGCGCTGCTCGCTTATGGCGCGCTCGGCATTGCCGCGGCCGGTTACATGGCAGCGGGGCGACGAACCGCTGGCGGCGTACACTGGCTCGGCAATCTCGTGTCGCGTGGCACCGACCGGTTGCGCCGGCCCGATCCCGATGCGGCGGCCGCGCTGCGCGGACAACGCGCGATGGAAGCGCGCGAACGCCGGCTCGAGCCGAGTTTCGATCAGGACGACGAAACCGACGATTCGGATGGCTATCGGACCGCCGGGGCACGACCCGATCTCGATCTCGACGGCGCGACCCTGGACGGACCGACACTTGACGACATTGAACCGCGCGCGACGCCGGTGGATACGCGCGCCGAACGCCGCGTCGAACAACGTCAGGCCCGGCCAAAGCCGGGCAAGCGCGCCCGCACCGCCGGCCAGGGCACGCTCGATCTGGTGCCGAGCGAGGAATATCAATTGCCGCCGCTCGAGCTCGTCGGCCGCATGCCGGCCGCGTCAGTAACGCGGGCGAGCGAAAGCGCACTCGAACAGAATGCACGGCTGCTCGAAAGCGTGCTCGAAGATTTCGGCGTCAAGGGCGAGATCGTGAAAGTGCGGCCCGGTCCCGTCGTCACGCTCTACGAATTGCAGCCGGCGCCCGGCATCAAGACCAGCCGCGTCATCAATCTCGCCGACGACATCGCGCGCGCGATGAGCGCCGTCTCGGTGCGCATCGCCGTCGTGCCCGGCCATAACGTGATCGGCATCGAATTGCCGAACCGCGATCGCGAGCTGGTGACGCTGCGCGAATTACTCGCGGCCGAAGCCTATGAACGGACGGCGGCGAAACTGGCACTCGTGCTGGGCAAGGATATCGGCGGCGCGCCGATCATCGTCGATCTCGCGCGCATGCCGCATCTGCTGATCGCCGGCACGACCGGTTCGGGCAAGTCGGTCGCGATCAATACGATGATCCTCTCGCTGCTCTATCGGCTGACGCCCGAGACCTGCAAGTTCATCATGATCGATCCGAAGATGCTCGAGCTCTCGGTCTATGACGGCATTCCGCATCTGATTTCGCCGGTCGTGACCGAACCGAGGAAGGCGATCGTCGCGCTCAAATGGGTGGTGCGCGAGATGGAGGATCGCTATCGCGCGATGTCGAAGCTCGGCGTGCGCAATATCGAGGGCTACAACCAGCGCATCGCCACCGCCGCCGAAAAGGGCGAGCGGCTGACGCGGCAGATCCAGACCGGCTTCAACGCCGAGACCGGCGAGCCGATCTACGAGGAAGAAGAGATCCCGCTCGATCCGCTGCCCTATATTGTGGTGGTGGTCGACGAGATGGCCGACCTGATGCTGGTCGCCGGCAAGGATATCGAGGCGGCGATCCAGCGCCTCGCCCAGATGGCGCGCGCGGCCGGCATCCACCTCATCATGGCGACGCAGCGCCCCTCGGTCGACGTCATCACCGGCACGATCAAGGCCAATTTTCCGACCCGGATCAGCTTCCACGTCACCTCGAAGATCGACAGCCGGACCATCCTCGGCGAGCAGGGGGCGGAACAGCTATTGGGCCAGGGCGACATGCTCTATATGGCGCATGGCGGCCGTATATCGCGTGTTCACGGCCCGTTCGTGGGCGATTCCGAGGTCGAGCAGGTGGTCCGCTTCCTTAAAAAGCAGGGCCGCCCCACCTATATCGAGGAAATCACCCGGGAGGACGAGAATGCGCTCGGCCTGCCGGGCGGTGGCGGAGACGATGCGGAAGGCGGCGAGCCGCTTTACGATCAGGCGGTCGCCCTCGTCTGCCGCGAAAGAAAGGCCTCGACCAGTTTCGTGCAGCGTTATCTTCAGATTGGCTATAACCGGGCAGCGCGCATCATTGAGCGCATGGAGCGCGAGGGCGTCGTGAGTTCCGCGAACCATGTCGGCAAACGCGAAGTGCTGGCCCGCAACATCGAAGAGCGAGAATGAACCAGTTCCCGATTACCGTTCGCCCGAATACCGTTCCCAAGTCCGGCGACGGCCGAAACTATTTTTCGGCCGGCTTTACGCGGCGGCGTTTCCTTGCCGGCACAGCGGCAACCGTATTGCTGCTTGGTTTCGGCACGGGCCTCAATCTCTTCACGTCGACACCAGCATCGGCCGCAACCGCAACCTTCGAGCTGACGCAGAATGACGTCGCCGATCTGACGCGCGTCGAGCAGTATCTCAACTCGTTCTCGACCCTGCGCGCGCGCTTCCAGCAATATTCGGTGGGCAGCGGCGATGCGAGCGGCGACATCTATGTGCGCCGGCCGGGCCGATTGCGCGTCGAATACGAGCCGCCGGTTCCCGTGCTGATCGTCGCCGACGGCATGCTCGTCAGCTATTACGACAGCGATCTCGACCAGGTGAACCAGCTACCGCTCAATGCCTCGCCGATCTGGTTCCTGCTGCGCGAGACGATTCTTTTCGACGAAGAAATCACCGTCACGAAGATCGACCGCCAGACCGGCACGCTACGCGTCTCCATGCATCAGACCGACGATGCCGACGCCGGATCGGTGACGCTGATCTTCAACGACAACCCGCTCGAACTGAAGCAGTGGACGCTGGTCGATGCGCAGGGCACCGAAGTCCGCGTCGGCCTCGAAGAAGTGAGCCTCGGCGGCGCGCTGGCAAACGAACTGTTCCGCACGCCGACTCCGCGCACCCGGTACGAATAATCGCACGAGGTCGTCGCACGGGGCTGCGGCAGCGCGCCTGCGCCGCGATCAGAAATCGAACAACTGGGTGATCTGCAGGGCCCGGGGATCGCCGACGGGCGGGGCCTGGCCTTCGAGCCGCGCCTGCTCGGCCCGCGCCGAGCCGCCGCTGCGTTCGACGATCTTGTCGAGTTCGCCACGGTCGAGCCAGACGCCCCGGCATTTCGGACAATAGTCGACCTCGATCCCCTGCCGGTCGGTGGCAATCAGATCGACATGGTCATCGGGACATTTGCGCATGAGACGGCCCTTTCCCGGTGTTCCGGATACGCTGCGGCGGGAGCATACCATAACGCCTTCGCTCAATACTCATCGTCCTCGGGAACGTCGCGATCGAAGCAATGCCGGCCGGCGCCGTGCCGCATGAAGTCCCCGGTCCAGCGCGGATCGCCCTCGACGCCGCGCGGATGCGTGAAGACCGCGCAGAGCCGGTAGGTCTCGGGCCCGGTCGCCTCGTATTCGTAGGGCGCACCGGTTTCCGGATCCGCGATGAGATCGCTCCATTCGCCGCCAAGCGCATCGAGCGTCGCCGGCAATGCGCCCTGTGCCCGCCGATGATCCTCGATCGCCCAGGCGAGCGAGGCGAGATCGTCTGAGCGGCGGGCATCGAGCGCGCGCTCGCGCTGCACCCAGGGCGAACCGATGATCGCGAAGCCGACCGCAATGGCGGCGAGCGCCGCCACGACAAAGACGAGCGCGAGCAGCCGGCCGGTCGAAAGGCGCCTCATGCCGGTTTCTCGTCGCGGCCGAGATCGTGCAGGTAATAGACGAAGATCGTGCCGGCGATGACGGCGACGGTCAGAACCTTGAGCAGGAAGCGCAGCGTGAGTTCGCCGCCGAGCGCATAGGAAATCAGCGTCACCACGTCGCCGATGACGATCGACGCGGCGATGAAGAGCGCAACATAGGTGAGCCATTTGCGCACCGGCGAGCCCTGCTTTGTTGGATCGGCGGCGATCATGCGGCCGACGCGGTGTCCGGTGAACAGGAAGACCGGCGCAGCAACGATCAGCCGGGCAATCGCCCAGCGGATGTCGTGGTCGAAGCCCCAATTTTGTGTCGCCGGATCGGGCACCGTCATTTCGATGAAGCTGAACAGCAGGTCGCCGAGCGAATAGGCGCTGGTGAACAAGGTCGAATAGAGCACGAGATAGAGAAATGCCTCGCGCGCCGAGACGTAAGGCCGCGGGCTCGGCACCGGCAGCGCGAAGGCGACCGTCGAATAGGCCGCAAGCGCGCTCGCAATCTGGTCCGGCGACCAGCCGGCCGCGCGCAACGCCGTCTCGATCTCGGATCGCGGCAACCCCCGCGCGAGGCTCTCGCGCACGAATTGCATCAGCTCGTCTTCGCGCCGGCTCATGTCTGATCCCCCTGTCGCTGCGCCCCTGCGGATCGTCGACCCGCGCCCCGATCATGCCCGAAAATGCGGCGGTTCGATGACGTGAGGCTCACATACAGTAGGCGCCCGCGGCGATGGCGAAATGCGCGAGATGGTTCGCCTCGTCCGGCAGCAGCGAAACCGTCACCCGCATCGGGCAATCCGTGTCGCCCGTGGTTTCGGTGGCCGCGCGATCGCAGACCCAGGCGCCGGGCGGTTCGGCGATCTCGGCGCAATCGAATCCGTCGGCGGTGAACCCGTCGACGACCGATGCCATCGTTTCGGCGGCGCCCACAGCCGCGTTGAGCTGCGCTTCCAGTGCCGCCCGATTGGGTAACGCTGTATCGCGCGCGCCCTGAATTGCGATGGCGATACCGGCAACGAGCACGATGCCGAGAAGGGTGGCGATTGCGATACGCAGTCGGCGCGATAGAGACACGGAAGCGGGCTCCGCGATTGGCCTGTCAGGTCGGCAGTCTAGCCGGCCGACAGCCTGCAGCGGAACGGCACCCGGGCTTGCCACCCGCGCTGCGCCGCAATGCCGGCCATTGCCCGCCAGCCCGAACCCATGGTAGCGAAACGCCCATGATCGACGATGTGAAACTCGCCGCCGACGCACCCGTGGTCGGTATCCCCTGCGACCTCAAGGAGATCGACGGGCTGCCGTTCCATGCGGTCGGCGAGAAGTACGTAACTGCGGTGATGATCGGCGCGCAGGCGATGCCCTGGCTCGTCCCGGCCTTCGGCCCGCAGTTCGATATGCCGGCCTTGCTCGACCGGCTCGACGGGCTCCTGGTGACCGGCAGCGTCTCGAATGTCGCCGTGCATCATTATGGCGGCGCGGCCGACCGGCTGGAGAGCCCGCAGGATCCAATGCGCGATGCAACCACGCTGCCGATGATCGCGGCCGCGCTCGATATGGGCCTGCCGATCTTCTGCATCTGCCGCGGCATCCAGGAACTCAACGTCGTGCTCGGCGGCACGCTGCACACCGAGGTGCACACGATCAGCGGCAATTTCGATCATCGTGCTCCGCGCGATGTCGAGATGAATGCGCGCTATGTGCCGCGCCAGCGCGTGACGCTCGATCCCGACGGTATTTTTGCGCGCATCCTCGGCAAGAATGCGATCGACGTAAATTCGCTGCACTGGCAGGCGATCGACAAACCGGCATCGCGTCTCGCCGACGAAGGCCGCGCGGAAGATGGCGTGATCGAAGCGGTACGCGTGAAGGATGCAAAGAGTTTTGCGCTCGGTGTGCAATGGCATCCGGAATTCCGGGTCTGGGAGAGCGCCGATTCAATGAAGCTGTTCGCGGCCTTCGGCGAGGCCGTGCGGGCGCGCGCGGCATCCCGCCGCGGTCGCCGCAGCGCCGCCTGAATCCCCACTGAAATCAGGGTTTCCGAGAATCTGGTGCGATTCCAGCGGCTTCCGGTTGCGTCAAAAACGCATGCCAGATCAGCCTGGTTACGCAGCGGTTTCTATTGAATCGACGCCGAGGGGCCCCATCTAGGATGCATAGTGGCAGGGACCGCAAAGGGACTTGTCGCCCTTCCTTGGCCCCCCTACCGAGGTTGGGCTCCGTGAAACACCGGAACTGAGAACGCCCCGCTGCCCCCCTGGCGGGGCGTTCTTTTTTGGTGAAAGACCTTCTCGCGCAGACACGCGTTTCACCGCAGAAATCGCACCGATTTCAGACCATTCGCAGGCCTGACGCCGCGTGCCCGGCGGGCTATAAAGGCCGCGGCCTCCGCCGAGAACTGGGCCGGGACCGACTCGCCCGTTCTTCCCGTCCGACGAGACTATCCGGGAGACAAGCTCCGATATGGGACTTCGTATCGCCACCTGGAATGTGAACTCGATCCGCCTGCGCCTCGATCTGCTCGCGGGGCTGATGAAGAGCCACGCGCCCGACGTGATCTGCCTGCAAGAAACCAAGGTGCAGGATCACGATTTCCCGCTCGAGCATTTTCGCGCGCTCGGCTATCCACATCTGCTGACGCGCGGCATGAAAGCTTACAACGGTGTCGCAATCATCAGCCGCGTGCCGCTGACCACGCCGCACGGTCGCGATTTCTGCGAGAAGCAGGATTGCCGGCATCTGGCCGCGCGCCTGCCCGGCGGCATCGAGTTGCATAACTTCTATGTGCCGGCCGGCGGCGACATTCCCGATCCCAAGGCGAACGACAAGTTCGCGCATAAACTGCGCTTCGTCGAGGAAATGACCGGCTGGTTCGCCGACGCGGGCGAGCACAAGAATAAGAAGATGGTGCTGGTCGGCGATCTCAACATCGCGCCGATGGAGCATGACGTCTGGTCGCACAAGCAATTGCTCGGCGTCGTCAGCCACACCCCGCCCGAGACCGAGCGCATGGCGGCGCTCATGGATACGCTCGGCTGGGTCGACAGCGCGCGGCATTTCGTGCCGGCCGACCAGAAACTCTATAGCTGGTGGAGCTATCGCAACCGCGACTGGGCGGCCTCGAACCGCGGCCGGCGGCTCGACCATATCTGGGTTACGCCCAATCTGAAGAAATCGCTGCGCTCGACCGAAATCCTCCGCGACGCGCGCAACTGGACGCCGCCCTCGGACCATGTGCCGGTGATCGTCGAACTGGCGTAACGGTGCCCGCGATTCAACGCCGCCGCGATATTCGTCAGGCGGGCTTTCTGACACAGCCCTGAAAGGAAAAGGGCCCGGTCGTGGTCGCGCCGTGGGCGCGGCACCACAACCGGGCCGGCCGCATCCGTTTACGGCTCGTAGATCTCGCTGAACGAGACCAGAACTTCGGTCTGGCCCGAATCCACGACATCGAAGCTCACGGTTTCCTCGAACTGGCCATCCCGCGCCACGACGTGGGCGGTGTAGCTGCCGGGTACGATATCGGCGACCAGCCACGGCGCCTCGCAAAACACATCGAGCACCGGCGCGCCGGACGAATCGGCAACCAGAATGTCGACATGGCCGAGCAGCGTGCCGTTCGAGGCCGCGGTCACGAGCTTGAGCGGAAACGCGTCCCAGACCGGATCGTGCTTCGATTCCGCGGTGCCGGCACAGGCATAGCGATTATTGCCGGACCGCAGGATCGTATCGTCGGGCGAGGCGGCGATGTCATCGGCCATCGCACGCTGCGGCACCAGAGCGGGCGCAGCGACCAGCGACGCGATGAACGCAGCCGAAATCAAAGGTGAGAATTTCATGGCGGACCTCCTGCTTCGATGAATCCAGCTTTAAAAACAAGCAGGGGCATGCGGGGGTTCCGCAGCCGGCATCGCCGATTGCCATCCAGGGAACGCTACATGGGGGACGCCGGCGGTCCTGCTAACCCCGCATGCGATAATTGACGGAAGTTTGGTGCGCGATCGCGCCGCGGCTGTTATCGGCCGTTCAAGGCGGTTGCGCCGACGATTCCGCAGGCAATGCCGACGAAGCAACACAGAAAGGACACAGCGCCCGCAATCAGCGCGCGCTTCCGCAACACCCTGCCGCGCGGCGTCAGGTTTTCGGGATAGAGCATGGGAAGAACGAGATCCCTGCGGAAAATCCAGCGGAACGTATCGGCGGCCCGCAGAAAGGCCGGACCGCGCAGTGGGCCGCCGATCGTGTTGTACGGCACGCTGAAGACCGCGACGGCGGTGACGAACCACGCCGCCACGGCGGTCGCGGCCAGTACGAAAAACTGCAATTTCAGAAGTATCGTCATCGTATGAGTTTGGGGGGACCGCGATCAGCCGCGCTTGCGATAGAAGAAATAGGCGTCTTCCGGCATCGCGCCGCTGCCGGCATCGGGCAGATTCAGCTTCTCGAACGCGGCATCCTCCATCGGCTGGTCGCCGATCAGATAGCCGCCCGGCGCCAGCGCCGCTGCGAAGATCGGCGCAAGCCAGCGACCCATCGCGCGGCTCTTCTCGATGTTCGCGGTGCCGATATCGGCATGGATGACCGCGACACGACCTTCGCCGCGCGCGATCTCTTCCGGGATCGTGGTCTGGAAATCGCCGAGCCGCATCATGTCGCCGGATGGCACACAATCGGGATGCGCCGCGATCTCGCGATCGAACACGACGATGGTGCGCCCAGGGAACCGCTCGCGCAGATGATCGTAGGTGCGGCCATTGCCGAGCCCGACTTCCCACACATCGCCCGGAACATTTTCTGTCGCACGCGAGGCCGCATCGATGCAGGCGCGCTGTGCACTGGTGCGCGCGATGAAACGCTCAAGCCGGGTGAGCCCGCCCTTGGTCATGTTGCCGAGCTCGCCTTCCGTCAGTGCGTCGCTTCGAGCTGACGCACGCGGTCGCGGCAGGCGGTCAGCTGGGTGTTGGTATTGTTGAGCCGGATCGCGAGTTCGCGCATCACCTCGATCGCCATCGCCGGAAAATCCTGCACCATCTGGAAGAACAGTTCCTTGGTGATCTTAAGCGCGACCAGCTCGCCCTCGCTGCGCACCGTCGCGGTACGCGGCACGTCGCAGATGATGCCGATATCGCCGACCAGTTCGTCCCTGCCGAGTTTGGCAACCGGCAGTTCGCCATCCGGCAGCTGGATCAGAACCGAGACTGAACCTTCGAGGATGACATAAGCGGCATCCGCGGTGTCGCCCTGATGGAACAGCTCGGTCTCCGCCGGGAAGGTCAGGCGTTCGCTCGCGAAGGCGAGCAGCTTCAGTTTGCTCGCATCGACATTGGCAAAAAGCGGAATGCGCTTCAGCCGTTCGACTTCCTCGTTGATGCTCATGATATCGCCTCCTTCAAACCAATATCGGATCGCGCCGTACGCTCAACCTCACGCCGCTTCCACCAGTTCGCGATAGGCCGGCGCGTCGAGTTTGTCCGGCGCGCCGTCGGCCACGATCTTGCCATCCTTCATCACCAGTACGCGCTGGAATCGCTCGGCGAACCCGGCACGATGCAGCATCCAGAGAATGCCCTGCTCGGGCCGCGCCTTCAGAACCTGGTCGAGAATGCGGCGCTGCGCTGGCATGTCGGCCGCACCGAGCGGCTCGCTCACGATCAGCAGATCCGGCCGCTTGATAATGGCGCGCGCGAGCCCGATCTTCTGCCGCTGCAGTTGCTTCAGGCGCTTGCCCTGCGTACCGACTTCGAAATCGAGCCCGACGCGCATCACGTCGCGGCGCAACGCCTGTTCCTCAAGCACCGTTTCGAGCAGCGCGCCGACGCGCTGCTGCGCCTGAGCCTGGCCATAGGAGAGACGGCCGAACAGGATATTGTCCTGCAGGGAAGCCGCGGCGTTGTAATGATCGGGATTGTAGAACGCGATCGCGCCGGACAACCCGTCGGGCAGTTCTTCGGCAAAGCGCCGGCGCGCCGCCAGAAGACGCTGTTCCATTGCCTCGTCGATCAGACCCAACCGATGCCGCGCCTCGCTATAGGGAAAGGCGAGCGACATCAGGCGCTGCCGATCGGCCGCATCGATCTCGTTCGCCGGTCGCGGTTCCGTGCGCGCGAGCAGCGCGCGCGCCTCGGGCAGATCGTCGGCCTCGATGAAGCTGAACTGGTCAAAGAAGGGATGGCCCGGTGGCAGATCGGCGAACAGTTCGATCATCGTTTCGGCGATCCGGCGGCCCATCGTGACGACATCGTCGACCAGCTCTTCGCGCTGCAGCGCCTGGTTCACATAGGCGTTGGTCGCCAGGCGGGAGGGCTGGAACGCATCGCCGACCGGCGTACCGAACAGCAGGTTTTCGCCGACCGACAGATTGCGGTTGAAGCGTTCCGGATCGAAACTCTCGACCAGCCCGGCATATTCCTTGTCCGCAAGCCGTTCGCGCATGGTGTTGCGCGCCCTGATCAGCCGTTCGGCCAGTTCCGGCTGCGTCTCGGGATCGACCCGGCCGTAGAGCCCGAGCCGATAGACATCCTCGTCGAGTTCGACGATGCGCAGCACCTCGACGAGCCGGTCTTCGAGTGCCGCCGGACCGTCGACGCCGGCCGCGTCGTAGTCGATCCAGTCGGCCTCGATGTCGAGCACGGGATTGCCGGCGCGGCGCGTTTCGCGCGCGAACGCATCGACCAGCTTGCGCTGCTCGGCGTCGTACTCCTTCTGCGTGCGCTGGCGATGACGCAGACCGTAGATCACGTTCTCACGTACGCTGACCGGAAAGAGATAGGGATCGGCCGCCGCATAAGAGAGCCTGCGCCCGGTCACCGCTTCCGACATTTCGTCGAGCCGGCGCCCGCCGATCTGGATCGTGCCGGCCGTGGGCGACATCAGGCGCGCCAAAACCGGGCCCAGGATATCGCGGCCGCTGCCGACGCTGCCGATCACCGCGACATGCTGGTCGAGCGGCACCTTCACGCTGAGACCGTCGAGCGGGCGATGGCCGGCTTCGTCGATCAATGTCAACGAGTTGATCTCGAGCGCGCCGTCGAACGGCGCCGCATCCTGATCCGAGATCGCCTGCATCGCGGGCGACAGCATGTTCTCGGGCTGGAACTGTTCGATCACCTGCTCGTACTTGATCTGCACGTCCTGGCGCTGCTGGTCCCAGTCGATCAGCTCCTTGATCGGCCCGGGCAGATCCTTGTACGCGGCGATGACGGCGACGAGCTGACCGATATCGAGTTTGCCCATGATCGCGAGATAGCCGCCGACGAGATAAAACAGAAACGGCGTGAACTGCGCGAGCAGGTTGTTCAGAAACTTGATCGCGAACTTCCACTGATACAGATCGAAGCGGATCTTGAAGATGCGGCCGAGCCGCGTCGCGACATCGGCGCGTTCCCAGTTCGAGGTATCGTGGATATGGATATCGGCCGTACCGTCGATGACTTCGGCGACGCGACCGGCGAGCTGGCGCGCCGAAAGCTGGCGCTGCTTTGCGAGTATCAGAACGCGCTTGCGCAGTTTCGGGATGACGAGCGCCTGCACCGCGAGGATCGCGACCGCGACCGAACCGAGCCACACACTCTGCACCAGGATGAAGGCGAGCGCGGTGATTGCCTGGCCGCCGAGGAAGGCCGGCTGCACATACGCATCGCCGATGAAGCCGCCAAGCGGCTCCACCTCGTCCTTGATCATGGTCGCGACTTCGGCCGACTTCACCTTGCGGAAGTAATGCTGCGGGAAGCGCAGGCAGCGGTCGAACAGCTCGTAGCGCAGCCGGCGCAGCATTCGCTCGCCCATCCGGCCCTTCTGGGTGTTGATCTGCAGTTTGAAGAGGCCGTTGATAACGACCAGCAGCAGGAAGATCAGGCAGAGCGCGACCAGATAGGGCACCTGGGCGAGCTCGAACCCATGGAACAGGGTGATCGGGTCCGAACCCAGCAGCCCGGCGAGGAACCCCGGCGGGGTAAAGGAGACATTGAGGAAGGGAGTGGTGGTCGCCCCGTCCTTGAAGGCGTCGCCCTGGATCGCTCGGTTGACGATCGCCTTCGGGACATCGAGGGAGAGGAAATAGAACAGCTGCGACAGCACCACGATCCCCAGGATCGTCACCTGATCGGGCTTGCTGTGCCGCCATATGTATTTGAAAAGCTTGGGTTCCATCCCCATCTGCTCTGATGCCCCGACAGGGCAGGTTAGCGGATCACGCGCCCCGGCGGAAATCCGTCGCAACTCGATTCGCGGGGATTCTGTAGCAAATTCTACGCTTTCCGCGCGTTCGGCCACTATGGCATAGTTTGCCACCGGACGAGGTCGGGGGACGATGTTCGGGACCAAGCCGGCGGACGTGCCGCCGACGGTCGGCTGGGGAGCAATCTCCGAAGGATAGCGGATGGCCGGACGCGGCAGGGACGCGCGGATCCTCATTTACTCGCACGATACATTCGGCCTCGGCCATCTGCGCCGGTGCCGGGCGATCGCACATGCTCTCGTCGAGGCGCAGCGCGCCTCGGTCCTGATCCTGTCCGGCTCGCCGATCATCGGCAGTTTCGATTTCCGCGCCCGGGTCGATTTCATCCGTGTGCCCGGGGTCATCAAGCTGCGCAACGGCGCCTATACCTCGCTCAACCTCGATATCGATATCGAGGAGACGCTCGCGATGCGCGCCTCGATCATCCAGCACACCGCCGACATCTTCGATCCCGATTTGTTCATCGTCGACAAGGAGCCGCTCGGGCTGCGCGGCGAGGCGCAGGAAACGCTCGAGATGCTGAAGGCGCGCGGCGTGCCGCTGATCCTCGGCTTGCGCGACGTGATGGACGAGCCGGGCCTGCTCGCGCCCGAATGGGAGCGCAAGAACGTCGTGCCGGCGCTCGCCGATCTCTACGACGATATCTGGGTCTACGGCCTGCCGCAGATCTGCGATCCGCTCGAAGGCATCGCGCTGCCGCCATCGGTGCGCAAGAAGATGACCTATACCGGCTATCTGCGGCGCAGCCTGCCGCAGTCGCATGGCGCGCCGATGCCGCTGCTCAAGATCAAGGAACCGTATCTGCTGGTCACGACCGGCGGCGGCGGCGACGGGGCCGGCATCATCGACTGGGTGCTGCGCGCCTATGAAAGCGATCCGGGCCTGCCTCATCCCGCACTGCTGGTGTTGGGCCCGTTTATGAACAACGAACGCCAGACCGAATTCATGCGCCGCGTCGCGGCGCTGCCGAAGGTCGAGGCGATCACCTTCGATGCGAAGATCGAGCATCTGATGGATCCAGCACTCGGCGTCGTCGCGATGGGCGGCTACAACACGTTTTGCGAGATCCTGTCGTTCGACAAACGCGCGCTGATCATTCCGCGCACCCGGCCGCGCATGGAACAGCATATCCGCGCGGCGCGCGCCGC
>JAWXBK010000023.1:0-4529 GCA_034439975.1 Rhodospirillaceae bacterium
CGGGCGCTACTGCGTGCTGATGCCGAACACCGGTCGCGGTGGCGGCATCTCGCGCAAGATCAGCAGCCCCGCGGATCGCAAGCGTCTCAAATCGGTTCTGGAAGAGCTTGGCATCCCCGACGGCATGTCGGTGATCGTCCGCACCGCGGGCAGCGAGCGGACCAAGGCCGAGATTCGCCGCGACTGCGACTATCTGTTGCGGCTGTGGGACGGGATTCGCGAGCAGACGCTGAAATCGACGGCGCCGGCGCTGATCCACGAAGAAGCGAACCTGATCAAGCGCTCGATCCGCGATCTTTACTCGCGCGACATCGAAGACGTGATCGTCGAAGGCGACGAAGGTTATAAGGCCGCCAAGTCGTTCATGCGGATGCTGATGCCGAGCCATGCGAAGCGGGTGCAACAGTACAAGGATCCAAAGATCCCGCTGTTCCAGCGCTTCCACGTCGAGAGCCAGCTCTATGCCATCCACAGTCCGGTCGTGCAGCTCAAGTCGGGCGGCTATGTGGTTCTGAACCAGACCGAAGCGTTGGTGGCGATCGACGTCAACTCGGGTCGCGCGACGCGCGAGCGTCACATCGAGGAAACCGCGCTCAAGACCAATCTCGAAGCGGCGGCTGAAATTGCCCGCCAGCTCCGGCTGCGCGATCTCGCCGGCCTGATCGTGATCGATTTCATCGACATGGAAGAGCAGCGCCACAACAATGCGGTCGAACGCAAGCTGAAAGAGGCGATGCGCCAGGATCGCGCGCGCATCCAGATCGGCCGCATCAGTCCCTTCGGGCTCCTCGAGTTGTCGCGCCAGCGGCTGCGGCCCAGCCTGGTCGAAGCGAGCACGGAGATCTGCCGCCATTGCCGCGGCATCGGCCATGTCCGCTCGACCGAGTCGACCGCGCTGCACATCCTGCGTTCGCTCGAGGACGAGGCGATCCGCAAACCAGCCCCCGGCTTTTCCGTGCGCACGCCCACCGCGGTTGCGCTTTACATCCTCAATCAGAAGCGCCGCGCGCTGGCCGAACTTGAAATCCGGCACGGTGTACGCGTTTACGTCAATGGCGACGACACGCTGATTCCACCCGATTTCGAACTCGAGCGGATGAAAGAGTTGCCGGGGGGTGAACAGGCGTTGCCGGTGCCCGCCGCGCTCGATCTTGCGATCGCGGCCGAAGCCGATATCGATGCGGACGTCGATGTCGACGAGATCGAAGACGAGGAATCCGAGGAAACCGAAGCCGCGGCAACCCCGACCACGGCACTGGCCGCAGAACGCGGCGATCGCGAGCGCGGCCGCCGTCGGCGCGGACGGCGCGGCCGACGTGGCGATGAGCGCGGCGAACGAACCGAGCGCAACGATGGGCCGGAACAGGGCGAACGGACGGAACGCGGCGAACAGACCGATTTCGAGCCGCGACCGGTTGCGGCCGCATTGGATGGCGACGAGGCTGAACCGGGCATCGCGCAGAGCGCACCGCCCGTGGCGGCCGACGCGGGTGACGGTGTCGGCCCGGACGGCAAGCCGCGTCGCACGCGGCGTCGCGGCCGCCGCGGGGGTCGCAGGCGGCGTCGCGGTCCGGGTGAAGAGAATCAGGCCGAAGGCGTCGCGGAGTCGGATGCGCCGCAAACGTCGCACGCGCCATCGCGCCCCGTCCTGCCTTCGCCGGCCGATTTCCGTTTCGTCGGCGAGGTTGACCTCAGCGGCAACGTTGCCGATGGCGACGAGGACGACGAGGACAACGATCGGGCCGCCGCTCTCGCTGCCAATGCCGGCGCGAGCGACAGTTCGTACGATGACGACGACGATAACGATGCGGCCGAGGCGGAAGAGACTGAGCAGGACGAAGCTGTCGCGGAGGATCGCAGCGACGACGCGGCCGAAGAGCCGCGCGACGATGACGCGAATGTCGGCGACAACGGCGACGCGACCGTAACGCCGGAAGTAACCCCTGCGCCGGAAGAGCCGGCCGAGAAGAAATCAGGCCCGCGGCGCGGCGGCTGGTGGCAGCGGCGCGATCTGGTTTCCTGACTGTGACGGGTTGGAGCGTGCCTACCGCCGCCAGGCGGTAAGCCGCTCCACCGCACGCGCGATATCGATCCCGGTGCCGGCAAACGAAAATCGCAGGAAGCGATGGCCGCGCGCCGGGTCGAAATCGACACCCGGGGTCGCCGCGACACCGGTCTCCTCCAGCATGCGCTGGCAAAATTCTGCGCTGTCGTTGGTCAGATTGCCGACATCGGCATAAAGATAAAAAGCACCGTCGACCGGTGCGAAGCGTTCGAACCCCGCCGCGGGCAGATCGCGCAAGAGGCGCGCCCGGTTCTCCGCATAATGTCCGACCAGCACATCGAGCTCCGCGCGGCAGTCAAAGGCCGCGACGCCGGCATATTGCGAGAGAGTCGGCGGCGAAATGAACAGGTTCTGCGCGAGGCTTTCGACGCTGCGCAACAGATCCTCGGGGACGATCATCCAGCCGAGCCGCCAGCCGGTCATCGCAAAATACTTCGAGAAGCTGTTGACCACGATGGCGTCGTCGTCGAGCGCGGCCGCCGTCACCGTTTCCATGCCGTAGGTAATGCCGTGATAGATCTCGTCCGAGACGAGCCGGATTCCATGTCGGCCGCAATGGGCGACCAGCGCATCGAAATGCGGGCGATCGATCATCGTGCCTGCCGGATTGGACGGACTCGCGACGATCAGGCCCGCAAGATCGCCGCCCGCCGCTTCGAGCAAGGCGGGTGTCGGCTGGAAGCGTGTTTCCGGCCCGGTCGGGATATCGACCGGCACGAGATCGAGCGCCAGCAGGATATTGCGATAGGCCGGATAGGCCGGGCTCGCGAGCGCGATGCGATCGCCCGGATCGAACGCCGCCAGAAAACCCAGCAGGAACGCGCCCGACGAGCCGGTCGTGACGGCGATGCGTCGCGGCGGCACCTCGATGCCGTAGGTCTCGCGATAGTGACCGGCGATGCGGTCGCGAAGCACCGGCAGACCCAGCGCCTCGGTATAGCCGAGCCGTTCGCGCCCGAGTGCCGCGCGCGCGGCGTCGATGACACGATCGGGCGCATTCGCCGCCGGCTGGCCGAGCTCCAGATGGAGCACGTCATGGCCGATGGCTGCGCGCTCGTTCGCGGCGCGCAGCATTTCCATCGCGATGAAGGGCGGGATGCGCCCGCGCGTCGCGATTTTCAGCATCGAACCCGAACGCTACTCGTTCAGAATGATGGCGAGGCCGAAGGTCCGCGGATCGGCGGCGGCGCGACAGGTTTCTGCACCGTTCTTCAGCGTGTCGGGACACCAGATCGCATTGACCCGGCCGAGGATCGATCCTTGTTCGAGCGCGTGACTGCGCTGTTGCAGGGCGCTCAGCAAGGCCGGATCCATGTTCGCCTCATAAAACAGCAGGTCCGGCGTCGCATTGTGATGCACGCGCGGCTGCAATATGGCGGCGTCCAGATCCTGTTCGGCATCGGCAACGCGGAGAAACAGATTGGCGAGCGCGGTGATACCGGTTTCGCCGCCCGACGCCGCACCGGCGAAATAGGACATGCCGCTATGCGGATTGGCCAGAATGATGGGGCCGAGCGCGCGGTAACCCGCGCCTGCCGCATCGGTCGCGGGCGCGAGAATGATGCCGGTACCGGGCGCCATGCGCTTGGCTCCGAACAAATTGTTCATGGTAACCGCGCAGGCGACCATATTGCCGTTCTGGTCGGCCGCGACGAAGCCCGTCGACCAGGGATTGTCGAGCGTCCCGCCGAACGAACTGCCGAACGAGGTCGCCGGCGTCGCCTGGTCGGGATTGAACTGCGCTTCCATGGCCGCGATCTGTTCGCTCGACAAGGCGTCGCTGCCGTCGGCCGATGCGGCCCAGCGCTCGCGCATCGCGAATACTTGCTTACTCGCCTCCGCGATGAGATGCGCGCGCGTCGTTTCGGAATCATCATCGAAGCTGCCCTCCGCGTCGATCACACCGATGATCTGCGCGGTCGCGATGCCCCCGCTCGCGGGTGGCGACGCCGCGTAGAGAATATGATTGCCGTACGAAAGCTGGGCCGCCGGGCTGAAATTCGGCACGGTCGCCTGCAACGCCTCAAGCGTGAGCGGCGCGCCGATCGATTGCGCCGCCTCGACGAAACTGCGTGCAAATGCGCCGACATAGAGATCGCCCGCACCGTTCTGGCGCAGTCGCGACAAGGTACCGGCGAGCTCCGGCTGGATCAGGTTCTGCCCGTCCATCAACGGTGTCCCGTCGGGGTTGGCGAAGATCCGTGCCATTTCCGGATCGCGCAACAACGGGGCACCGACACTCGCCAGTTCGCGCGCGAGCGCCCGGCTGGTCGGCGTGCCGAACCGGGCCAGCGTTTCCGCGGACCCGAGCAACTGCGCCCAAGGCAGTACGCCATAGCGTGCATGCATCGCCGCCATGCCGCGGGCATTGGCCGGCACGGCAACCTGACCGGCCGGCGCATTGCGTGGCAGGAACTCGATCGCCTCGACGGTGCGCGCCTCCTGGTCATGGACGAGACAGACC
>JAWXBK010000024.1:0-37697 GCA_034439975.1 Rhodospirillaceae bacterium
GCGCGCATGCGCGCATAGATGGGCAGATGAGGGACATCGGGATAATGGCGAGGCAGGAACGAGAGCTGCATGCGCTGCGCCATCGCAAGTTCGTCGGCGATCTGCCGTAAGGTCCGCTCGAGCGCCAGGTTCTTCTCGTTTAATTCCTGGGTTCGCTCCGAAACGAGGCGATCGAGAGTGTCGGTGCGCGCCTGCACCTCTTCGGCCATGCGCGTGAAGACCTGTGCGAGCCGTCCGAGTTCGTCGCTGCGCGCGCGGGTTCTGGCAAGGGTTGCTGGGTCGAATTGCTGACGCTCGAACGCTTCGGCGGCTGCCGTAACGCGCAGGACCGGATCGGTAAAGATGCGGCCGACATAGACCCAGCCCATCACGATGGCGCCGACCACGGCGAGACCGTTCAGGAACAATAGGAGTTTCTGGCCGATATCGATCGCGCGGTTGGATGCGACGACCGCGGCTTCGGTACCGGTCTGAGCCTCGTTGACCAGTCGATCGACATCGTTGCCGAGCGTCTCCGCAACGATGCGGCTCCGCTCCACCAACTGCTCGGCAGTCAGGTTCCAGCCGAGAAGCCGGGTTCGCAGATCGATAATGCCGCCGGCTCCGTCGCCGCGCGCGACCAGGATCTCATACTCGCGGTGCAGATCGCCGGCCTCGGGCAAGGAATCGAGCGACGCCAGCGCCGCACGGAAGCGGTCGACCGATGCTTCGACCCGTTCGCGCAGCGGCTGCATCAGCGCCACCTGGGGCACGCTTGCGGCTTCGGTCAGCAATCCGACCAGCAGATTGGCTTCGCCGGCGAGCGCAGCCATCGAGCTGTATCTGAGCATGGCCGATTCGCCGGAGCGCTGTTCCCAGGTATCGGGCGCAGCATCGTCCAGACTGCGATAGCCGGTCACGAGATAGAAGGTGGCATCGTCCAGCAGCGGTGCGATCTGCTCGATCAGGCGACGGTGCGAGTCGATCGCTTCCTCGATCCGCGACTGCATCTGGCTGCGCAGGTAGAGCTGCTGTCCGACGGCCACGTCGAGCCGTTCGATGACCCCGGCAAGCTCGTCGTTCGCGGCCCGGATGACCGGCAGCCCGCCTTCGCCGGCGGTCGTTTCGGTGCGACTGCCGGCAATGCTGTGCGAAAGCTGCTCGACCAGCTCTTCGAGCGCACGCTGCTCTTCGCCGAGACCCGCCATGAGCGCCTCCCGCTCGGCGTCGCTGTCGACACTCAGCAACTTCGGAACGATGGCGGCGATCAGTGTGCTCTGCTGCGCGAGACGCAGCGATTCAGTGATCGAGGGAATATGCTCGCGGGTGATGCGTCGCTGATGCTGCCCCAGCTCGACAAAGGAAATCCATGCGACCACACTCGCCAGCATCGTAATGGCGACCGCGCCGCCGATCCCGATATAGAGCTTGGCGGCAAGGCCGATGCGCCAGCGTTTACGCGGCCTATCGTTCGCAGGTCGATCGTTCGCGGGTCGATCGGTCACGGGCCGCCCCGCGTTACGGGAACGACCTGGCCGCCCTCGTCGATTTCGGTCAGGAACACCTTGTCGGAACCCTGATTGTCGAGCGGTCCATACTCCATCCCGAATCCACCCACGTCGAAAAGTCGAGTTTCCTGCAGCGCTCTCAGGAAACCCTGACGGTTCAACGGCTCGCTCGTCTGTTCGAGGATGCGCGCGGTCAGGCGCCCGACGAGATATCCCTCGAGGGAAACGAAACTGAGCGGGGCCGTGGGGGCGAACGCCGCAAGGGATGCGCGATACTCGGCGGTCAGCGGAAGATCGTCGCTGTCGGGCGGCGGCACGACCTGGCTGATGAACGTGCCGGCGCCGTCGGGGCCCAGTGCGTCGACCAGGGCATTCGTGCCCACGAACGAGACATTCACGATGGTCGATTCCATCCCGAGCTTCCGCGCCCAGCGGATGAACGAGGCACTGGGTTCGTAAGCGCCGATAATGACAATCGCTTCGGGCAGAGAATTTCTGATCGTTAGAAGCGCCCGTTTGACCGCACTGGTGTTGCGTTGATACGCGCCTTCGCCGGCGAGTGTCATGCCGCGTCGGTCGAGCGCGAGGCGTACGCCCGAAAGGCCGGCGCGACCGTACGTGTCGTCCTGATAGAGCACGGCAATACGCTCGGCACCGCGATCGCGGACGAGCCAATCCACGATCTGCTCCGTCTCCTGATAATAGGAGGCACGCACGTTGACCACCGTCGCGTGATCCGGGTTGCGCAGGAACTCGGCGCCGGTGAAGGCGCCTATGAAGGGGACGGAAGCCGCTTCGGCGAGCGGCTGCGCGGCGGCCGACGTCGGTGTTCCGACCTCGCCGATGAGCGCAAAGACACGCTCCTGATTGATCAGCTTCAGCGTGTTCTCGATTGCGGTTTCCGGCTCGTACGCATCGTCGTAGCTGACCAGTTCGAGTTGGCGGCCGTTGATGCCGCCCGCGCGGTTCACCTCGGCGAACGCCGCGAGCAGGCCAAGGCGCATCTCCTGACCGAGCGCCGAGGCGGGCCCAGTGAGGGCCGCCGACTGACCGAACAGGATTCGTGTCGCCTCGACGCCCGGCGATTCCTGGGCCGCGGCCGGCATGCCCATGAGGGCGAGCAGGGCGCCGCCGAGAAGGGCCAGTCTGCGCAGCGGCAATCTGATCTCCATTCGCTTCGCGGGTCGCATCCGTGATCCGGTGTGAATCCGGACCTCGGCCCGGCTCATTCAGTTATGTATAACATCGAAGCGGGGCCGGATTGCAGCCTTGCCGGCGGCGGGGGTGTCGACCCCGCCGGACGATGCGGCAGACGGGAGGAGTTGGTAGCATGGCGGTAAGTCCAAACACGCCGATTTACGAGAACATCCTCGTCAATATGGCAGATGGCGTCATCAGTCTCGACCTGCAGGGTCAGGTTACAACATTCAATCCCGCGGCCGGACGCTTCCTCGCGATGAACCCGGCCGACGTCGTCGATCGTACCTACGCCGAGATTTTTTTCGAGGATCCCGGCCTCGACGATTTCAACGAGCTGGTACTGCGGGCGATCTACGAATCGCAGATGACCCACAGCCAGGAAATTGAGATTTCGCGCAGCAGCGAACGGCGAAATCTGAACGTTTCGACCACCTTCCTGCGCACCGGCGTCGATGAGGATGCCGAGAAGCTCGGCGTCATCGTCGTACTGAGCGACGTGACCGAACAGCGCAAGCGTAAGAAGATCAAGCGGCTCTTCGGCGAGTTCGTCGATCCGCGCATCGTCGAGACGCTGATCCAGCAGGTCGACCTCGAATACACCGGCGTGCGCCAGCCGATGACGATCATGTTCTGCGATCTTGAGGGATTCACGCAGTTCGCGGAGGGGCTGACGGCCGACCAGCTCATCCAGTTCGTCAACATCTATCTGACTCTGATGTCGGAGCCGGTCGCGCGTCATGGTGGCGTGACGGACAAGTATATCGGCGATGCGATCATGGCGTTCTGGGGGCCCCCGTTCACCGACCGGACGTTGCATGCGATCCAGGCCTGTCGGGCGGCGCTCGACCAACGCGAGCGGCTGGACGAGTTGCGCCGCCAGGTGGCGGCCGAGCTCGGACCGGATGTGGACGTGTCGCGCCTCGACATGCGATGCGGGCTGGCAACCGGTGACGTTGTTGCCGGCAGCGTCGGGCCGCGCCAGTCGCGTAACTATACTGTCATGGGCGATACGGTGAACGTGGCGGCCCGACTCGAGGCCGCCAACAAGGAGCTCGGGGTGCGAATCCTGGTCTCGGAAGACACCTGGCACGATGCCCGGGAGGGGTTTGAGTTCCGCGAACTCGATCGACTTGCCTTGCGCGGCCGCAGCCGGGAAGAGCGGGTGTTCGAACTGCTTGGCGTCCGCGGCGACGTGCCGGAAGCGCGCACGCGGCTGCGCGACCTGTTCGACGCGGGTTTGGCCGCACACCGAAGCGGGGACCGGACGGCGGCGGTCGCGTCATTTGAGCGCTGCGTCGAAATGGCACCCGACGACCGGCCGAGCCGGCTCATGCTCGATCGCGCCGGAAAAGCCGCGGCGGGATAGCAACACCTGCCGGCCGGCCTCAGGCCGGCTCCCGCAATCGGTCGGTTGTGGCACATACGGCGGTAGGCACGGCCATGGCACTTCCACTAAGCTGCGGGCGGCGCCGATCGGGGGAACTTGCGCGCGGCATGGTTGGGGTTTCCGCCCGCCCTGCTGACGAGAACCGGGTCCTGGGGATCGGCCGATGGAGGGAATCCAAATGCTGAAATCAATTCTGGCGCTTGCCGATGGCGGGGCTACGACCGACGCGACCTTGCAGACGGCGATGCGCGCCGCCGAACGTTTCGATGCCTATCTCGACGTGCTGCATATCTCGCCGGGCGCCGAGCCGATGGCGGTGTTCGCGACGGGCGAAGCGATGCCAATGGTGGGCGTCGCCGAAGAAACAATCCGCAATCACATCGAGGCGCGTCGGAAAAATGCCAAGTCGGCCTATGACCGCGTCGTCGGTGCAAGCAGCCCCCATGTCACGTGGCGCGAGGACGAGGGCCGGGCGGTCGAACTGCTGGCCAGCGCGGGACGGCTTTGCGATCTTCTGGTTATCGGCCGACCGGGCGATGGCAGCGACGAATTGTTTCCGGGCTGCGTGAATACCGCGCTGTTCGAAACCGGCCGCGCGGTTCTGGTCGCGCCGCCGGAAGCGATGCCGACGATCGGCACCCGCGTTGGGATTGCCTGGAACGATTCGATTCAGGCCTCTCGGGCGGTTGCGGCGGCGATCCCCTTCCTCACCAAAGCGTCCGAGGTGATGGTCTTCACCGCCGGCGATGCCGCGCGGCAGGCGGCGGCCGATCGGCTTGCGCATTATCTCGGACATTACAACATCAAGGCACGGGTGGACGGGTTCGATCCCGGGTCGGGATCGGGGCGTGCCCGCGGTCGTGCCGTGCTGCGGCGGGCCAACGACATGGGCGCCGATCTGCTGGTGATGGGCGCCTACGGCCAGGGTCGCATGATGCAGTTCCTCGGCCTTGGCGGCGCAACGGCGAAAGTCATTACCGCCAACACGATGCCGCTCCTGATGGCGCACTAGGCGTCCGGCCGAACCGGGCCGGCGGCGTTCTCGCTGCCGGCCTGTCGCGCGGCCGAACGATCGGGCTGCGCGGCGATCCGATGCTAGGCGCGCCCGACGATGTAGTCGCGCAGCACGCTGGTCTCGGTTTCGAGATCTTCCAGCCGGTTCTTCACCACGTCGCCGATGCTGATGATGCCGCGGAGCCGTCCGTTTTCGACGACCGGCAGATGCCGGATGCGGCCGCGCGTCATCTTCGACATGACATCCTGAATGTCGTCGTCGGGCGCGCAGGTCGTGACCGTGCGGGTCATGATTTCGGAAACGGGCATTTCCAGCAGTTCGGCGCCACGTTCGACCAGACCGCGCACGATGTCGCGCTCCGACAGGATGCCCTGAACGCGAACCCCGTCGGACGAGATCACCACCGAACCGATGCGCTCGAGCTTGAGCAGCCGGCTTGCGGCGATCACCGTCGTGTCGGGACGGGCGGTGACAACCTTGTCACCCTTCTGGGACAGCATGGAATGGACGTTCATGGCTTCACCCTCCTTGGCTATAAAGCGCGCCCGAGGGCGCCGGGATGGGGCCGAACGATAGATATGGTGACGCTGTCGCTTGCCGCCAGCGCCGCACGGCGTGGTCCTCACGCCAAGTATATCGCATACTCGGCGCGGCGCGACCTCAATCGGCCCCGCGTTTGGCCATGCGGGTGGGGCAAAGTGCGGGCGGCTCACTCCACGATGCGCACGTCGGCCTCGGTGTGAAATAGCCCGGCGGTCGGGAACCGCTCGTTCCATGCCGCCTTGATCTCGGCAACAGAAGCCGCAGACGCATCGTCGGCCGGATGCACGAGGATCAACATTCTCGTGCCTTGTGCGATGACCATGCCGGCTTCGGGACCGTGATCGTCAGACTGGCCATAGGCATTGACCACGGTGAGCCCCGCCGGAAAACGCGGCGTCACGACGTCAGCCAGAAAATGTGCCCAGGCCTGCTCGCTGACGCCGGCGCCCTCGTCGGTCTTCAGCCCAAAATAGAGGGCGGTTTGCACTGCATCGGCGGCCAGAGCGCCCGATCCGATGCCAAAGGGAAGCGTTACGACGGTGAGCAGGACGATCAGGCGCAGCGCGCGGAAAAACCGCATCTCGAAATCTCCCATTCCATACGTGCGATTCGCATCAACCAGATTGCATGGTGGACGAAATCGGCCCTTCGCGGGAAGAGGCAGAAGCGGGCCGGGACGGGTGCGTCATAGAGCCCGGCGATACCCCTTGGAACCGTTCCCCGTTTTATCCGTTTATCGATTGCGCAGGAGGCTGTCCGGCACAGGCCAGGCGCTGAATGCACCGCAGCGGCACGATCGGTGCTACGCCGCGAACGCGTTCCCGCACGGGACAAGGAGGAGCCATGCTTCGCAGCCTCAAGGAATTGCGCGGCTACGATATTGCCGCGACGGACGGTTCGATGGGTGACGTCCATGATTTTCTGTTCGACGACGATGAGTGGCGCTTGCGCTATGTCGTCGTCGATACCGGCAAGTGGTTGCCGGGTCGCAAGGTGGTGCTGGCACCCGAAGTGCTGGGTCAGCCCGATCCGGGCCGGAAAAAATTACCGGTTTCGCTCGATCGGCAGCGCGTCAAGGAAGGACCGCCGCTGGAATTTCACAAGCCGGTGTCGCGTCAGCATGAAGAAGCGATCCGCAGTTACTACGAATGGCCGAAATATTGGAAAATCTACCCCACGGGCATGGCCGGTGCGCCAGCGTTGCCGGGCATCGAGCCGGTCGCAGCGGTGGGCCGTCGCACAGATGGCGAGATCCAGGGCGATCCCACTCTGCGAAGCATGCGTGAAGTTGAAGGCTATCGCGTGGCTGCGCTGAACGATGAATTCGGCGCCGTCACAGATTTTCTGGTCGACGATGAGGGTTGGCAGATTCGCTATCTGGTGATCGATACCAACAAATTATTGCCGGGACGCCATGTCCTCATCGCGCCCTCCTGGGTCACCGAGGTGAACTGGGACCAAGCGAAGGTGTACGTCAATTTGGCGAAGGATCAAATCAAGGCGAGCCCGCCGTTCAAGACGGCCGATGCGATCGATCGTCAATACGAGATCGGCTTGTTCGAACAATATCGTCAGCCGGTTTACTGGCCATAGCGGATCGACACGGCATTCTGCGCAACGGGAATGTGATTGCGCGAACGCGGGAACAAGCTATGGACCGGATTGTTGATTAACTGACCTGTCCGCAGCGGGCGTGGTGCCGCCGTGGCACTCATGCCTCTCAGAGAGATTGTCTACGAACGTGCACCGGATGACGCCGGTCCGCGTCCACGATGTTCGCTTCGGTGCGCCATGTAATGTGGGAGTGATGCTGCTCGGCCGTACGCTCCCGCCGCTGAAATTGGACCAAGGAGCGACCACAATGAAGACAATCAGGCTTGGAATGCTGGCGGCACCGCTGGCTTTTGCGGCGTCGATCGGCGCGGCCTCGATCGCCGCTGCAGACAGTACCGACTATTCGTCGCCGATCGTGATCAATACCGTCAAATGGTACAACGTGCCCGTCATGAACATGCAGGGCGCGCAGCTTGGCAGCTATAACGGTCTCGTCAACGCGCACGGCGGCAGCGTCTACTATGTGCTTGTCAAGAGTGCGACGCCGCAGGCGACGGTTTGGGCCGTTCCCTCGAACTATCTTCAGGTCGATCCGACTCGTCGGATTCTGATCATGGACGTTCAGCCAGAGATCTTTGTTAAGGCGCCGGTCTATACGACCGACCTCGATCTTGATAACGAGGAATGGTCGAAGGGTGCGCGGACCTATTATCAGGAAAACGCCTTCGACTATGGTGACTTCGGCGCGGTCGACAGTTCGCGCAGCTCGAGCGACACGAACTAACCATTCGGTGCTCGATGAAAAAAGCCCGATGCGCGTTATGCGCATCGGGCTTTTTCATGTTCTCGGGCCCATATCTGCGGGAAAGCTTCGATCAGAGCTGAAAGATACCCATGATGCCGAGCAGGGCGACAACAGCCGCCGCGGTTCCAATGATCAGGACCCACAGAACGGGTTTGCCCCAGCGCCCCTGCCGCGCCTCTACCGCAGTGACTTTTGCCGCATGGTCGGGATGGTCACGATCGGTCATGACTGCCTCCTTCGGCTGTTATCCGGCGGGTTGCCGGGCTCACAACACATCTCATCAATGCTGTTCGCCGGTCGCATGTTCCTCGACCTCGGTGATCGGGCCATCGGAGTAGAGGTAGGTATCGAGCTGGGTCTGCCACTCCTTGTCGGCGCGACGCAACCATTCGATGACCATGCAGGCATGTTCGATCTCTTCCCGCATGTTGTGCAGGAGGATCTCCCGCAATGAATCATCTTCACAGTCGTCCGCGCGCTGGCGATACCAGTCGGCCGCTTCGAGCTCTTCCCGAAGCGACACGATCGCGTGGTGACGGGCTAGCGTTTCCTTCGAGAGCCGCTCGCGCGGCGCATGCAGTCCTTCGCTGGACATCGAGGCGTTCCCCCCTTGGTCGTTGAAATTCAACTATAGCATGGTCGCCGGTCAGGCCGCCTTGCGCTCGGTCTCCCACTGCTCGATCACATAGTTCCAGTTGACCAGATGCTCGAGGAACGCGCCGACGAAGTCTTCGCGGCGATTCTGATAGTCGAGATAATAGGCGTGTTCCCACACATCGCAGGTGAGCAAGCAGGTCCTGCCATCGGTCAGCGGATTGCCGGCGTTCGGCATACTCACGATCTCGAGCTTGTCGCCCTTGGTTGCGAGCCATACCCAGCCGCTGCCAAATCGGAACGCCGCCGCTTCCTTGAACGCCGTAACGAATTTGTCATAGCTGCCGAACGAGTCATCGATGTGCTTGGCGAACTTCGCGTCCGGCTTGCCACCGCCCTCGGGACTCAGGCAATTCCAGAAGAAGGTGTGGTTCCAGGTCTGTGCGGCATTGTTGAAGATGTTTTTATGTGCGGCCGAGCCAGCCGTCTCGCGGATAACTTCGGTTAGATCCATCTTTGCGAACTTCGTGCCTTTGACGAGCTCGTTCAGCTTGTCGACATATTTCTTGTGATGCTTGCCGTGATGGAACTCGAGCGTCCTCGCCGACATATGCGGTTCGAGCGCGTCCTTATCGAAGGGAAGGGGCGGCAGTTCGAACGCCATGGTGTGTCTCCTCGTTCGCTTGTGACAATGCTGTGGCGGACTCCTCCGACACAGTATCGGTTCGTGGTGGTACGCTATCCGAGTGTTGGAGAAGCCCAAGAGCCTTCGCGCAAAGGCTGTGCCTCGGTATCGTCTGAGTGTCATGTAGGGAGGGCGGCGGGATTCGCAACCGACCCGGACAGGGACGTGTGCTGCGGGCAACGAGCCGGTCGGCCCGCCGATAGAAAGCGCCGTGCGGTCAGCCGGTCGCGGCCAACCGCTCCATGATCGTCGGATCGACCGCGAATCGCCCGCGCGGCAACCCCGCATCGAGCTGCGCAATCGCCTGCGCGAGTCGTCTCACTCCCGGCTCGAGAACCAGACGGTGGCGCTGGCTGCCGTCGATATTGCGCGCTTCCGCGATGACCGGATTGGTATTGATCTCCCACACCCGGATCGCACCGTCCTTCAGGCTGTAGTCGATGCGGCCATAGTCGATGCGGGCAATCCGGAATGTCTCGGCGATCTGCTCGGCGTGGGGATTCTCTTCGACATAGCGGGCTTCTTCGAGAAGCTGCTGGTTGAGTGTCAGATACGGTTCGACCGCGGCGAAATCCGTGAACTTCGCGACCCAGTCGGTCGAGATGACGACATGGCGCGGGATGACGGTGCCGTTCACATAGAACGCACCATATTTCCGGACCAGGCCGTCGCCGTCGCGCACATCGCATATTTCGACGGCGAGCAGACGGTCGATTGGTTCGCCGCGCTTTAACTGCTTGGCCAGCGCGTTTTCCAGCGCGTCGCGGTTGTCGAGGGCCTTGCCCAAGGGGCCGTCATGCGTGTCCTCGCGCCGGAGAAAGACCGGATAGCGTTTGGGCCGGCGATCCTCCGACATGTGGTAGACGTCGAAATCGTTGATACCCCGCTGGAACAAGGTACGCAGCAATGCATAGCGCTGCAGGGATTGCGTAGGATGATTGATCCGCCGGACCTTCGGACCCTGCGTACCGAGAAAATCGTAGAATGCCTCGATGCCGGCGCGCAGCTCGGGCGTCGCCCGGTCGACATCGGTGAATACATAGCAACCGTACGGCATCATGCGTTGCTGCATGACGCCCTCATAGTTCACGACATAGACACGGCCGGCGATGCCGGGAAAATCATAGAGGTAGCTGTCGCGGATCGTATGGTTGCCGGCACGGCAAAGCAGGAACAAGATCATGGCGGCTGACGATCCCCCCGGATGTCGGAGACTTTAGATCAGCGCCCGGCTTCGGGACCAGCGGTATCGACCTGCCAGCCCTATGACGTGCCAGTCGTATCGAAATGAAGGAGTGTAGCGCCATGTCTATCGAAGAAGCCGTCTCCGCGCACTACACCCATGGCGCACTGGGCGATGCGATTCTGGCGGCGGCCCGGGAGAATGCTGCCAACCCCGATCGCCTCACCGTCCGCGATCTGTCGGCGGTCGACGAATTTCACCTCGGCGGCGTCGGGGCGACCGAGCATTTCGTGCCGCAGCTCGGCATCGCGCCCGATTCGCATTGGCTCGATGTCGGCTCGGGGATCGGCGGTGCGGCACGCCATGTCGCCGATCGCCACGGTTGCCGCGTCACCGGCATCGATCTGGTAACCGAGTTCTGCGCGGTCGCGCGGCTGCTGACAGAGACGGTCGGCCTTTCCGACCGGGTCCGGTTCCACGAGGGCAGCGCGCTCGCCATGCCGTTCGCCGATGGCACGTTCGACGGTGCCTACACGATGCATGTGGCGATGAACATCGCAGACAAGCCGGCGCTCTATCGCGATGTTCATCGGGTTCTGAAACCCGGGGCAATCTTCGGCCTCTACGACATCCTGGCCGGGCCGGTGGTAGCGCCGCTCACATTTCCGGTGCCCTGGTCGTCGACCGCCGAGACCAGCTTCCTCGCCCCGATCGGCGAGATGCTGGCAATGCTGGAACAGGCTGGCTTCGAGATTCTGGTGCGCACCGATCGCACTCCGTTCGCGCAGCAATTCATCGTGCGTCAGCGCGAGCGGGCCGCCGCCGGCCTGCCGCCGCTTGGATCGGTCATCGTGATGGGCGAAAGCTTCCGGGAGAAAGTCGACAATCTCGTCGCCAATATCGAGACCGGCCGCTGCACCCCGTGGGAGATCGTCTGCCGCCGTCGCTGAGGTGCTATTCCTTGGCCTCGAGCAGCACCGTCGCGATCGCTGCCCATTCGATCTCGGTCGAGCCGTCGGCTTCTGCCTTGCCGGCCTGGCCATACCAGTAGCGCGCGTTCGACGGATCGCCTTCGACGCGATGCAGCCAGGCATGAACCCAGGCAGCTTCCGTGCTGCTTTCCTCCTGGACGACCGCGTGCGCCTTGTCCCATTCGCCCTTCGCGCCGTGCCAGAGTGCGGCGAGCGCCGGCGATTGACCGCAAGGCGGCGTTTCGTCTGCGAGCGAACGACGGAATCCGGCGAGGTTCATCGCGCCGAACCTGCGTGCGGCGTTATTCCGCCGCGTCGGCCGTCTTCGCCGCGGCTACCTTCGGCTGGAAGATGCAATAGAACTTCCGCACATACTCCGTGCTGTGCCAGGAATTGACGAGACCCTGCGGCACGAAGAACGAGTCGCCGGCCCGGAAGGTCTGCGCGCGACCCTTGTCGTCGGTGATCGTCACCGAACCTTCGAGAATGCACATCAGTTCGTTGCGCGGGAACGGCATCGCCTTGCGCTTCATCGGCGTGCAATCCCAGATGCCGGCGGTCATCTGACCGGTCATGTCTTCGAAATAATTGTGGACGTTCTGGGTCGGCACCGCGCCCTCGAAGATGCTGGTGTCGGGAATCGCCATCTTCGACATGGCCTTGCTGCGATCGAACTTGATCACACGGAGTTCGTCGGGGTTCTTCGGCTTCATGCCGGAGGGATCGTCGAAGATGACATAGAACTTGCGGATATATTCGTTCTGCTTCCAGCTGCAGGGCAGGCCCTTCGGAATGAAGAACGCCTCGCCGGCCTTGATCGTTTCTTCGTGACCCTTCGCATCGACGATCGTGACCGATCCTTCGAGCACCAGCATGAACTCGTTCACCGAATAAGGCTCGAGTTTCGTCGTCATCGGCGTGCAGTCCCACACGCCGGCGGTCAGCGCGCCGCTCGGATCGGTGAAATAATTATGCCCATGTTGCACCGGCTTGCCGGCGATCAGCGCCGATTGCTGAATTTCCGCCCAGAGTGCGAGCCCGTCGCCGGCGGGGCCGCGCGGTTCGAAACGGATGGCCTTGAGATCGGTCATGGCAAATGCTCCTGCAGCCGGCATGGGTTGGGTTGCCGGGATTATCGGGCGGTCGCCCGGACGCTGGCAAGCCGCCTGTCCGGCGAGCGGATGAGGCGCTTAGGGGTGCCGGCGCGCAGGGCCGCCGCGCATGGCAACCGGGGCCGCATCCCGGGTCGCCAGGGCGGCGGGGGCATCGAGCCGCGCCGACAGATAGGAGATGAAATCGTGAATCTCGCGTTCGAGCCAGCTCAGCGGGCCGGGCTTCGCCAGCGGTGCGCCGGTTCCCTGGAACAGCCCCTCGACGATGAAACGGTCCTCGCCATTCACCTTCTCGAAGAAGGTCAGCATGTCGGCCGTGTATTTCTCGACATTGTCGAGCGTCGCATGCACCTCGGGCGCCAGCGCGATGCCGAAACGGATCCGCACCTGGCCAGCGCCCTGCGGTCGCAGCGAGAGGTACCAGAGGTGATCCGGCGCCAGAATGTACATATGCGTCGGGAACACGGTCGGCATGACCGTCGTGTAGCGCCAGCGCCCTTCGAGCCGTGTGTTGTCGGGATGGGCGCGTCCGTAGGTCGCGTCCGCCGTCTTGATGAACGTCTGGTAAGTGAAATTGTCATGCCGCTCGGTCGGGAATGCGGTGTCGTTGGCCGGGAACCAGGCGCCGACCGTTTCGCGATGCGCGACCGGAAGATGGTAGCCCTCCATGAAATTTTCGGTCAGCAGCTTCCAGTTCGTGTTCCAGACATGGTCCTGGGTGACGACCGGAATGTAATCCGCCATGCGATAGGGTTCGACGAGCGGTTCGAGCGCGGCGAGTTGTCCGGCGAGCGCCGGCGCTGCATCGTTCAATGTCGTGTAGATCCAGCCATGCCAGATTTCGGTGCGGATCGCGGGCAGTGAGCGGCTTTGGGTTTCGAACCCTTCCGTCTTCTTCATATGCGCCGCACCCAGGAGCCGTCCGTCGAGGCTGTAGGTCCATGCGTGATAGGGGCAGACGATGCGGCGGCAATTGCCGCTGTCTTTCATCAGCCGCATCATCCGGTGCAGACAGACATTCGAGAAGCTGCGGATCTCGCCGTCCTTGCCGCGGATCGAAAAGATCGGCTGGTCGTTGATCGAAGAAGTGATGTAGTCGCCTTCGTTCGGGATGTCGGCGGCACGCCCGACGCAGAGCCAGTCGTGGGCGAAGATGTGCGTCTGCTCGAGCGCGTGCAGTTCCTCGTTGCGATAGACCGCCGGCGGCATCGCTGTGGCGCGCTCGAGCGGCATCCCGGCCAGTTCGCGCAGCCGCTGCAGCAAAGCTTCCGCTTCCATCGCCCCCTCCAACGACCCCGCCACGCCCGGTCGGCCGGGCACGTTGAACGCTAGCACCGGGCAGGTATCGCGGTCATTCGCCCTGCCATGGCCGGAATTGGACAGGCCGGACCCGGCGGTCCGCCGGGCTAGAGCGCGCCGCCGAACGTATCGCAGGCGGCGAGTTCGCCATCCTCGAAGCCGGCGAGGAACCATTCCATGCGCTGCTGCGAGGTGCCGTGCGTGAACGAATCCGGGACCACGCGGCCTTGGCTTTCCCGCTGCAGCCGGTCGTCGCCGACCGCGCTCGCGGCGTTTAGCGCTTCCTGCAGATCGCCCGGCTCGAGCACCTGACGCACCTGCTGGGCGTGATAGGCCCAGATGCCGGCGTAGCAATCGGCCTGCAGTTCGGTCGCAACCGACAGCGCGTTGGCCTGCGCCTCGGGCAGCGCCTGCTGGCGCTGGTGCACCTCGGGCAATACGCCGAGCAGATTCTGCACGTGATGCCCGATCTCATGGGCAATCACATAGGCCTGCGCGAAATCGCCGGCGGCATTGTGGCGCGAGGCGAGGTCGTCGAAGAAAGAAAGATCGATGTAAACTCGCTGGTCGGCCGGACAATAGAACGGCCCGACCGCCGCCTGTGCATAGCCGCAGGCCGAATCGACCGCACCGCTGAACAGCACGAGCTGCGGCTCGCGATAGGTACCGCCTTCCTGCTCGAAGATCGCATTCCAGGTATCTTCCGTGTCGGCCAGCACGACCGACACGAAGTCGACCAGCTCTTCCTGGCCGGCGGGTACCGTACCGCTCGTCGTCGTGTCTTCTTCGGTTCCGAAATGCTGATAGAGCAGCGAGAAGGCGATCAGCAGCCCGACGATCAGCACGATCCGGCCGATCCCACCCCGACCGCCGCCCATGCCCATGCCGCCGGGAAAACCCATTCCGTTCGGGAGCCGCATGCGACTGAGCCCGCCCATTCCGCCGAGACCGCCACCGCCAGAGCCGCGCCGGTCTATGATGTTGCCGCTGCGTCGTCCGCCCCGCCAGCGCATGGGATTGTTCCTCCAGGTAGGTCCACCATTCCAACCGACCGGGCCTCGACTGGTTCCCTGCCGATGCCGGCCCGATCGGCAGAATAGAGCGCGGCAGGCGGGCCGTCGTCAGGGTAATTGTGCCGTTTCGCGACGTCGAGCTGGCGACAATGCCAGTTGGCCGGAAAGCGATCTGTTCAACGGCTCTCGACTTCCGGCACGTCGACCAGCAAGCCACCTTCGCTGCGGATCTGGCCGACCATTTCGTCGAGATGATCGATGTTTGCGCCGGTCTCGCGCAGGATTTCCAGCGCAAGCTGAAGGCTCGCTTCGACAATTTCGGGGATCACGATGGTGGCCCCGCAATCGAGCAGCCGTTGCGATTGTCGGTGATCGCGGGCCCGTGAAGCGATCGGCAGATCGCCGCGCAAATGGTTGGCGGCTTCGACGGTTCGCTCAGCGGCGCCGGCATTGTCGAGCGTAACGACCAGCGCCCGTGCGCGTACAACACCGGCGGCTTCGAGGACGTTGCGCTGTGTACCGTCGCCGAAATAGACCGGCAGACCGGCGCGATGCGCCAGATTGACCTGTTGCGCGTCGAGATCGAGGGCGATCCAGCGAAATTGGGCGGCATCGAACAGCTGCGCCGCAATCTGGCCGCTTCTCCCGAAACCGGCGATCACGAAATGATCGCGCAACTCTTCCGCGTCGTTCAGCAGCGCGTCGATTGCGGAATCCCGGCTGGTGCGACTCAGTCGGGCTAGTCGCGCACCCAGTGCGGTAAGGATCGGCGGCGCAATCATGCTGAGGGCGACGACCAGCGACAGCAGGGCCAGCAACTCGCCCTCCAGCAGCCCGCCCGTCGCGGCGATGCCGAGGATCACGAACGCGAATTCACCGCAATTGGCCAGGGTGAAGCCGGCGCGCAAAGCGTCGATCGCGGCAACGCCGAACGCCCGCGCCAGTACGGCGACAATCAGCGCCTTCCCGACGATCAGGGCGCCCAGCAGGCCAAGCACCAGCGGCGCCTGGTCGATCAGCGCGCGAATATCGATGAGCGTTCCGACCGTCATGAAGAAAAGGCCGAGGAGGATGCCCCGAAACGGTCTGATGTCGGCTTCGATCTGATGCCGATATGGGTTTTCCGCCAGCAGCAGGCCGGCAAGAAACGCGCCGAGCGACATCGATAGACCGGTAAGGCTCGTTGCGAACCCGATCCCGAGCACAATCAGCAGAATGGTCGCGATGAACAGCTCGGCGTTGCGTGTGCCAGCAATCTGGCGAATGATCGGCTGCAGCAGAAAGCGGCCGGCAAGAATGACGATGCCGACAACCGCGGCGGTCTGGATCGCAGCGAAACCGATCGCACCGAACAGTGTCAGCAGGTTTCCGTCCGAACTCCCCAGCAATGGTACCAGAACCAGCAGCGGAACCACGGCGAGATCCTGCATCAGCAGAATCGCGAAGGATACGCGACCGAAGCGGTCTGCCAGTTCGCCGCGATCAATCAGCACCTGAAGGACCAGCGCTGTCGAAGACAACGCAAGTGCGCCGCCGATGACGATCGCCGCGTCATGCTCGACACCGAGCCATCGGGCCGCGATGCCGATCGCGATGGCGCTGACGATGACCTGCGCGCTGCCGAGCCCGAACACCAGCCGGCGCGTCACCCACAAGCGCCTGAAGGAAAGTTCGAGCCCGATTGTGAACAGCAGGAAGACCACGCCGAATTCTGCGAGCCCACGGATGGCGTCGACGTCGTCGATCACCGCCAATCCGTAAGGGCCAATGACGGCGCCGCCGACGAGATAGCCGAGGATCGGATTGATGCGCAGCCGATGGAAGAGATAAACCGCGCAAACGGCGGTCATCAGCAGGATCAGGACCTGGCTGATCGTACCGCTATGCTCGACCGCCGTATCCATGATCTGCGCCTCCCTCCACGATCATAGCCGATCTCATGGCGCTTACAGCGTGGAGATGCATCGCGAGGCTATGCGCGGCGGATCGCTTCCCAGAGACGCGAGGGGGTGAGCGGCATATCGAGATGGGTAACGCCAAGCTGGGCGAGCGCATCGAGGGCCGCATTGACCAGTGCCGGCGGCGCGCCGATGCAGCCGCTTTCGCCGACGCCCTTTACACCCAGCGGATTGCCGGGGGCGGGCGTTTCGCGGGTCGTGGTTTCGAAGAACGGCAGGTCGTCGGCGCGCGGTGCGCCATAATCCATGAGGGATCCCGTGAGAAGCTGGCCCTCCGCGTCATAGCGGGGGACCATTCATGCAAGGCCTGGCCGATGCCCTGCGCGGTCGCGCCGTGGATCTGGCCGTCGACGATCATCGGGTTGACGATCCGCCCGCAATCGTCGGCGGTTACGTGACGGAGGATGTCGAGCCGTCCGGTCTCGGGGTCGATCTCGATCATGACCAGATGGATGCCGGCGCCATAAGTCGGCTGCTCCGGATCGTAGTAGCCGGTCTCCTCGAGGCCCGGCTCCAGCGTTCGCGGTATCTCGCTGCCGGAATAGGCAGCACGCGCAACTTCCTTGAACGCGACGCGACGATCGGTGCCTTCGATTTCGAACTGGCCATTTTCAAACCGCAGGTCGGTATCGGCGCATTCCAGAAGATGCGCGGCGATGCGTTTACCCTTTGCGACGATCTTGTCCGCGGCAAGGCCGGTTGCGGTGCCGACGATAGTGAGCGAGCGCGAATAGAACGTGCCGGTGCCAGCATGGACGCGATCGGTATCGCCGAATACCAGTTCGATATCGTCGATACCGATGCCGAGCCGATCGGCAAGCACCTGGCGGAAGACGGTCGCGTGCCCCTGGCCGTGGCTGTGGCTACCGACAACGAGCGTCACTCGCCCATCCGAATGCACGCGAACGGCTGCCGCGTCCCACTGACCTATGCGGGTGTTGCCCCAGCCCTTAGCCGAGCGCGTGCCGCCGGCGCTGCCCTCGACGAACGCTGCGATTCCGATTCCGACCAGGCGACCTGCTCCACGAAGTTCCGCCTGCACGGCGCGGAGGGCGTCGTAGTTGGCGATCTCTTTAGCTGCGGCGAACAGCGCCGCATAGTTTCCGGAATCGTACACCGTGCCGATCGACGTGCGATGGCTTGCCGCGAACGGTGCGATCAGGTTGCGTTCGCGCATGACAACGGGGTCGATGCCGAGCTGGCGCGCCGCAAGATCGATCGCGCGCTCCACCATGTAGCAGGCTTCCGGCTGCCCGGCGCCGCGATAAGCATCGGTCGGCGTGGTGTTGGTGTAGACGCCGCGCGCCCGCGCATGGATCGCGGGGATATCGTAACATTGCGACAGCATCGAACAGGCGAAGGTCGAGGGAACCGACGCAGCGAAGGCCGACAGATAGGCGCCGAGATTGCCGACGATATCGACGGCCAGCGCGGCGATGCGGCCGTCCTTGTCAAAGCCCATGCGGACATCGGCAACCTGATCGCGGGCATGCGCGTCGACCAGGAACGAATCCGATCGGGTTGCCGCCCAGCGCAGCGGCCGGCCGAGCCGCCGGGCCGCCCAGAGCAAGGCGGGCTCCTCGGGATAATGGATCGATTTCTGCCCGAATCCGCCGCCGACATCGGGCGCGATCACACGAATCTGCGTAGCCGGCACTTTGAGCGAATGTTCGGCAAGGAACTTTCGGATCAGATGCGGGATCTGCGAAGACGTCCACAGCGTGTAACGATCGTCGGCCGGGTCGTATCGCGCCGCGACCGCACGCGGTTCCATCGCCAGATGGAACACGCGATTGTTTTGCAGCCTGAGGACGACGCGATGTGCGCTCTGCGCCAGCGCCCGTTCAACCTTATCGAGATCGCCGGTCTGCCAGTCGTAACAGAGATTGCCCGCGATCGTGTCGTGCAGTTGCGGCGCACCCGATGCGAGCGCCGCATCGGTCGATGCCGCCACCGGCAGCGGTTCGAGATCCGCGACGATCGCATCGGCTGCGTCCATCGCCTGGCCGCGCGTTTCCGCGATCACCAGTGCGAGCGTATCGCCGACATGGCGCACCCGACCGGTCGTGAAGACGGGGCGGAGCGCCTCGGCCATCGGGCGGCCATCGGAAAAGGGAACCTCGCTCACGATCGGCAGCGCACCCCCGCCATCGGCGCGCCAGTCGGCCCCGGTCAGGATTGCGACGACACCCGGCATCTGCAACGCGGCATCGATGTCGATCGACCGGATTTCGGCATGGGCATAAGACGAGCGCAGAAAGATTGCATGCGCGGCACCGGGCAGATCGAGATCGTCGACATAGCGACCGCGACCGGTCAGGAAGCGTTCGTCTTCGACGCGGCGGACCGATTGACCGACATGGGGTAGCGCATTTTTTGCCACGTGGGGATCGTCGCGCCGGTTCAATGATTGCGCAGGTCGTGCGCCATGCGCGCGATCGGGTCGCGCCAGACGCGGTTGTCGGTCTGCCGATAAAGCCGCATCGTCGGGTACCAGAGCGTGTCGCTGTCCTCGGTGCCCCAGCGCCAGTCCGGCATGCGGCGCAGCAGGAGCCAGACCGGTCGGGCTAGCGCGCCGGCGAGATGCGCGATCGCACTGTCGATCGAGATCACCCGGTCGAGCGACATCATCAGCGCCGCGGTATCGAGAAATGCGTCGGGCCCGTCGTCGAATTCGTCCGGCGGCATGACGATGCGCATGCCGGGGGGCAGATCGCGAATCTGTTCGAGGCCATGATGCTTCTGCAGTCCGACCAGCGTGACATCGGGTACGGCGGCGAGTGGCGCAAGCTCGGCCAGCGCCAGCGAACGCCCGAGATCGGGCTGGATTCCCGGTCGCCCCTGCCAGCAGATGCCGACGCGCCGGCCGGGTACCGTCGCAAGCCATTCCTGCCAGCGCGCAATGCGGCGCGGCTCGGCACGAAGATAGGGCACGGTTCCGGTAAGTTGGGCGCGACCGAGTCCGAGCCGCAGCGGCAGGCTCATCATCGACACATGCAATGCGTCGGCAGGCAGCCGGTTGCTCTTGGTCGCGATGCCTTCGACGGCAGGTGCGGTCGCAAGCAGAGCGAGCTGTTCCGAACGGCCGACGAGAATGGTGCGGCCGACCCGCTCCCGCGCCGCCGCGATGTAACGGACGAACTGAATCGCATCGCCGTGGCCCTGTTCGGTTTCGACAAACAGGGTGCGATCGGGTGCGGGCGAGCCGTCCCATGCGGTTGCGGCGCCGGGATGTTGCAGCGGCAGACCCAGGCGCAGCCGCCACTCATAGGCCGGCAATCCCGTTTCGTAATCGCCGCGTTGCAGGCGGCAGAGCGCGTGATTGAGGTGCGCATGAGCAAAATCGGGCTGGATGCGGATTGCGCGCAGGAACATCGCCTCGGCGTCGTCCAGCCGCGCATCGGCGCGCAGGCAATCGCCGAGATTGTTGATTGCTTCGACGCGTTCCGTCTCGCGCTCGACCAGCGGCCCGAGGATCGCGGCGGCCTCCTCGAAGCGACCCTGCAGTTTGACCGCATGGGCGAGATTGTTGGCCGCACCGCCATCGTTGGGCGCCAGTTCGAGGCCGCGCCGTGCCGCGACTTCGGCGTCGGCATGCCGGCCGAGCTTGTTGAGGACATAGGAACGATTGATGTGGGCCAGTGCGATGTCCGGCTTCAGTTCGATAAAGCGGTCGAAGGCGGCCAGCGCCTTCGCGCTCTGATCGGCCTGCGCCAAGGCGTTCGCATAATCGAGCTGGATCGCCGGATCGTTCGGCTTGGCGGCCGCGGCCGGCGTCAGCAGGCGGGCCGCTTCCGCAAATTTGCCTTCGCGCGTCGCCCGCAGCGCGGCAAGGCGCAGGGCGACGACGTCGATCGGGCCGTCGGCTGCTTGCATGCGAGCCGAACTAGGGACGCGGCCGGGTGTCGTTTTCGCGACTCGACTGTATGAAATCGAGCGCGGCGCAGAGCAGCACGATCACTACAACGACAAAAAACGGAATCGAATTGATCGCGGCCGCGAGCGCAATCAGGAAGGCGCCGAGGGCGATCAACGCCAATGTGCTCGTGATCCAGTTATCCATCCTGTCGCGCCTCCGTTTGGCCGACGCCGGCGGCATCGATCTCACCGACGAGCCAGCGCGCCGTCCGCAGAAGCCGCGCATCGTCGCCATAGGGTCCGACGAGCTGAACGCCGATCGGCAGACCCGCATTGCCGCGGAGGATAGGCAGGCTGACGGCCGGTGCGCCGAGCAATGTCCAGATAGTGCAGAAAACCGGACTGCCCGTCGACTCCAGCCCGAGCGGTGCTTCGCCCGGCGCCGACGGCGTCAGGATGGCGTGGAATTCGTGGAACAAGCCGGCGAGGCTCTCGCGCAGCCGGCGCGCCAGCGCCTGTGCCGCCAGGTAGTCGATCGCGGCGACGCTCTGTCCCTCCTCGAGAAAGCTGTGCAACCGATCGGTCATACGGTCGCTGCCGGTCCGGTACTCGCGCATCAGATTGGCCGCCATCTCGGCCGCCATGATCCGGCGCTGCGTCGCATGCGCATTGGCGAACGGAGCCGGCAGGTCGACCGGAACCACGCGATCGCCGAGAAAGGCGATCAGTTCCTCGAAGCCGGCCTTGGTGTCGTCGCTCGCTTCGTCCCAGACGGGACTGCGGACGAAGGCGAAGCGCGGCGGCAGCGGCGGCGCGGTGCCGGCGATGCGGGCCAGTCCGGGCGGTGCCTCGAGAACAGTGTCGGGATCGCGCGCGTCATGGCCGGCGAGTGCGTCGGCGAGAAGGGCGACGTCCTCGATGCTGCGGCCGTAGGTTCCGACATGATCGAGCGAACGCGAGAGCTCTAGTGCGCCGTAACGCGAAATCAGGCCGTGGCTGGGTTTGAAACCGAACACGCCGCAGAACGAAGCGGGCCGGATCATCGAGCCGTTGGTCTGGCTGCCAATCGCGAGTGGCACCATGAAGGAGGCGACCGCTGCCGCAGAACCGGACGAAGAACCGCCCGGCGTGCGCGCCGGATCGTGCGGGTTATGCGTCTTGCCCGGTCCGAAGTAAGCGAATTCGGTCGTCACGGTTTTGCCGAGGATGACGGCGCCGGCGGCGCGCAGCCGTTCGGCGACGGCTGAATCGCGAATGGGGCGGCGTCCTTCGTGGATCGGCGAGCCCATTTCGGTCGGCATGTCTTTGGTGTCGAAAATGTCCTTGAGCCCGACCGGAATCCCATCGAGCGGCCCGATCGGGCGACCGGCGCGTCGGCGCTTGTCGGCCTCGTGCGCCTGCGCGAGCGCCAGTGCCGGATCGAGAAACGCCCAGGCGCCGATCTCGGGATCGTGCGCGGCGATGCGCGCAAGACAACTCTGCACCAGATCTTCGGCGGAGAGGCCTTCGCCCATGCGGCGACGCGCCTCAACCGCTGTCAGGAAGCAGGAATCATTCTGTGTCATAAACGATCGGGGGTACGTTCATCGTCCGTAAACTTCGCCCGGCAACCACAGGCCGATTCCGGGGAAGATGTAGAGCAGGGCCATCGAGATCAGCACGATGAACATGAAGGGCAGCATGCCGGCAAAGATCTGGTTGAGCGTCACATGCGGCGGCGCCACCCCTTTCAGATAGAATCCCGCCATCGCCACGGGTGGAGAGAGGAACGAGGTCTGGATATTGAGTGCGACCAGCAGACCGAAGAAAAGCGGGTCGACACCGAAATGATGCAACAGCGGCAGGAAGATCGGCACAAATATCACGATGATCTCGGTCCATTCGAGCGGCCAGCCGAGGAGGAAAATGATCGCCTGTACTACCAGCATGAAGCCGATCGGACCGAGATCGAGTGCCAGCATCCATTCCTTGATCAGATCCTGCCCGCCGAGCAGGCCGAACACGGAGGAAAAGATACTCGAGCCGACGAAGAGCCAGCACACCATCGCGGTTGCGCGCGCCGTCAGATAAACGGACTCGCGAAGTTTGGCGAAGGTGAATTGACCGTAGGAGACCGCCAGAATGAGGGCGCCCAGCGCGCCGATCGCGGCAGCTTCCGACGGTGTGGCAAGGCCGAAGACGATGGCGCCGAGGACCGCGACGATCAAGCCGGCCAGCGGCAGGAACGAGGTCGCCAGCATCCAGAGTATCTTCAGGAACGGTACGTCGGTTTCCTCTTTCGGCAGTTTGGGCGCGAGCCTCGGATTGATGATGGCGCGCCCCATCACATAGGTCATGTAGAGCCCGGCGAGCATGAGGCCGGGAAAGAACGCGCCGGCATAGAGTTGCACCGGCGAGACGCCGGCTGTGGCGCCATAGAGGATCAACATGATCGAGGGTGGAATGAGAATGCCGAGGCAGCCGCCCGCACACACGACGCCCGCAGAAAGCTTGACGTCGTAACCCGCCCGGAGCATCGCGGGAAATGCGAGTAGCCCCATCAGCGTCACGACGGCGCCGACAATGCCGGTCGCGGTTGCGAAGAGCGCGCATGTGAGCAAGGTCGCAATAGCGAGCGACGCGGGCATGCCGCGCGCTGCGATCTGAATAGATCGAAACAATCGATCGAGGATAGCGGCTCGTTCGACGACATAGCCCATGAACAGAAACAGCGGGACCGGCAGCAAGACTTCGTTGCTCATCACCTCAAAGGTTTTGCGCACGACCAGCGCGAACACCGGGCCATCCCGAAAACCGAAATAGTAAAAGGCGAAGCCGACACCCATCGCCATTAGGGAAAAGGCGATCGGGAAACCCAGCATGATTACGAAAATGAACAGCGCCAGCATCATGACGCCGATTTCGGGATTGCTCATCGGCTGCTTCCCTTCGGCCCGACTCCCGTCGTGTCGATGCCCGCACTGGCCCCTTCAAGCAAGAGTTTCTCGGTCTCTTCGGCGTCGCGCAGGCGTTGCGGCCATGTCCCGGTCCGGATGCAGATGAGACAACGGACGAACTCGACGATGCCCTGCAAAAGCATCAGCACACCGACAATCGGGATCAGGACCTTGAACGTGAAGAGCGGTACGGTCGCCGGGCTGTTGGTGCGCTCGTCGAGCATCCAGGTATTTTCGGCCTCGATGGCGCCGGCGACGATCAAAGCAATGATGCCGGGGAAAAAGAACAGCAGATAGAGAATCAGGTCCATCCACGCCTGGCGGCGCGGCCGCCATGTGCGATAGAGGAAATCGCCGCGTACATGGGCATTGCGCGACAGCGTATAGGCGCCCGCCATCATGAAGAGCGCGCCATAAAGCATGTAACTGGCATCGAACGCCCACTTCGTCGGCGCGCCGAACAAGTAGCGCGCAAACACCTCGTAACAGACGACCAGAGTGAGTGCGAGAATCGACCAGCCGAAGGCGCGGCCGATAAATGCGTTCAGCCGATCGATCCACAGCAGGACGCGCTGCATCGGCAACCTTTCTGTCTCATCTGTCTAACGAGCCCCCGGATTGACCGGTGGCGCAGGGTCCGCGGACGTCCTTTTCGGGACGCCCGCGGTTGCCGTCGGTTGCCGTCAGCTGCCGAAGAAATGGTCGTAAGCCATCGCGCTCGAGACCTGATACTCGCGATAGAATCCGCCCACGCGCTGCGTCCATGCCTTCTGCGAATCGATGACCTTGGCGAAGAACGGATCCGACGACAGGGTGTCGATCAGGATGTCCCAGGCATCGAGTTGCGCCTGCAGCACCGAGTCTGGCGTGGTCCGGACGTCGACACCCGCGGCGCGGATGTTCGCCAGATCGGCCGAGTAACGATCCTGCTGCTTCCACGACATGTCGGCAGAGGCCGCTTCTGCCGAATATTTGAGGATCGCCTGCAGATCCGGCGTCAGCGCGTTGTAGCGGTCCTTGTTGAACATGACCTCGAAACATTCCGCAGGCTGGTGGAAGCTCTGCAGCATATAGACCTTGCTGACGTCGGTGAAGCCGAGCAACAGATCCGAGGACGGATTGTTGAACTCGGCTGCATCGAGCGTACCGGTCTGCATCGCCGGCACGATCTCGCCGCCGGGCAGCACAGTGACCGCGGCGCCCATCTGGGCGAACAGATCGGCCGAGAGACCGACCGTGCGAAACTTGAGGCCGTTGAGCGCCTCGGCGCTTTCGACCGGCTCGTTGAACCAGCCGAGCGGCTGCGTCGGCATCGGACCCGTCAGGAAGCCGACGATGTTGACGCCAAGGATGTCGTTGACGAGTTCGTCGTAGAACGCCTGACCGCCGCCATAGCGCACCCAGCCGAGAAGCTGGTTGGCATCGAACCCGAAGGCGGGGCCGGTCCCGAACAGCGAGAAGCCCTTGTGCTTGCCATACCAGTAGGCGGTAACGCCGTGGCCGCCATCGAGAATGCCGTCCGAAACGGCCTGTTGCAGCTCGAAGGCCTTCACGACCGTGCCAGCCGCGAGCAGCTCGACCTGGAGCCGCCCGCCCGCCATCTCGTTGACGCGGTTCACATAGTCCTGGGCGTATTCGTTGAAAATGTCCTTGGCCGGCCACGTGCTCTGGAACTTGAGAACGATCGTATCCTGCGCGCGCGCGACATAGGGGGCGGCGACCAGCGCCGAAGCGCCGGCGGTTGCGGCCACGGCACCGGTGAGGAACCGGCGGCGGGATGCCGCCGTTTCGTTAGCGACTTTTTTGTCGATTGTTGTCATGAAGCTCTCCCTGGTCTGGCTGATAGCGGCCTCGGGCATAGCCGCCCGGCCCGTGCGCGGCTTTGGGGCAACTTTCGGAGTATGGAAACCCCGACCGCGATGCGACATTAAAGATGCTTGGGCAGGGAGCGGCAACCCGATTCACGTGCGGATTACGGATTCCGCAAGGGCAATGAGGAATTTCGGTGCGGGTTCATTGTGCAGGTGCACAAATTCGGACAGCGGCCCTAACGGAACGATGAAGCAATGGATATGCAACGCGATACGATCGAGGCCCTGCTGGGTGACGTCCGGTTCTTCCATCTGCTCGATGAAGGCGGGCGGCACGCCCTGGCGGACAGGTTCGAGGTGCGGAAGTGCGGAGCGGGATCGACGATTTTCCGGCTCGGCGATCCGGGCGACGAGCTTTTCGTCGTTGCCGACGGCAGGGTCGAAATCCATACCCGCGACGATCTCGGCCAAAAGATCTCGCTCGGCACAATGGGGCCGGGTGCACTCTTCGGCGAATTGTCGCTGATCGACGAGGGGCCGCGGACCGCATCGGCCACGACCGAATGCGACTGCACGCTCCTTGTGCTCGCGCGCGACGATCTGATCGATTTCATGCGCCGCAATCCCGAAGCGTCCCTCGATCTGATGGCCGTGCTCGGCGAGCGCATCCGCGAGACTCATGGCCGGTTGCGCCGGCTGGCTGCGCGCAATGCCAACGATGCGATCGAAACGCATGAAAGCCGGATTGAGCGCGCAACGGACACGGTTGCCCGATGGGCTGGCAGTCTGTGGTTCTTTTTCTTCCATGTCCTCGTGTTCGCGATCTGGATCGGGCTCAATGTTGTTCCGGCCTACACCTTCGATCCTTATCCGTTCGGCCTGCTGACCATGGCCGTCTCGCTCGAGGCGATCCTGTTGTCGGTGATGGTATTGCTGACCCAGAGCCGGCAGGCAGCGCGCGACCGCATCCGCTCGGATGTCGAATACGAGGTGAATGTGAGGGCCGGGCTGCAGATTGTCGAACTGCACAGCAAGTTCGACATGCTGAACGCCGAACTGATGCGACGGCTCGCGCATCTGGAGAAAGCGCTCACGCGCAACTTGCCGTCGCCGCCGCGCGGCTCATAGACTGCCGCCGCCGGCCGGGCCGGCCGGGATTCAGGGGAGCCGCCGCGCATGGGCGAGACCAACGCCAACGCGATTTTCGTGTTTTCTTCCGACAACTACAACACGACGCGCGAACGGTTGATGGGCCGGCAGGCGGCAACCGAGGGCTTTCTGCGCGGCTTCGTTCGGTATGGCGGGGTCGATGAATACTGGTGCTATGCGTTGCGGCGCGATGACCTCGAGACATTCCGCAAACGCGTCGCCGAGTTTGCCGGGAAACAGAGACCCTGCGCGGCAGTGCCGCCGCTGGATTTCGGCGCCTGGTCCAAGGTCGGCATGCTGTATCGGCCGGGCCCGAATATCGGGCATTTCGCCTGGCTGCGTCGCGGGTTCGGTCAGCGCAGTTACTCGATTTGTGGCGTCACGCACACGACGGCCGAGCATGTCGTGATGGACGGGATCGCCGAATCGCTGATCGGGCCGGTGCAGCCCTGGGACGCACTCGTCTGCACGTCGCCCCAGGTCAGGGCGATGGTCGAATATATGGTCGACCAGCTTGCCGATTTCATGCTCGAGCGCTTCGGCGGCAAGGTTGCACCCAAACTCAATTTGCCCCTGATCCCACTGGGCGTCGATTGCACTTCGCTCGATCCGACGACATCCGCGGCAAAGCGCGCGCGCACCGAGATGCGCAAGTCGCTCAAGATCGGCGACGACGATATCGCCTGTCTCTATGTCGGCCGGCTGACGCATGTCGAGAAGGCCAACCCTCTCGCCATGTATCTGGCGCTCGAACGGGCGGCGAAGCGGATGAAACGAAAGGTGCATCTAATCCATGCCGGCTGGTTCGCCAGCGCCGATATCGAACAGATTTTCAAGACCGCGGGACGCGAGTTCGCTCCGTCGGTGCAGCATCATTTCCTCGACGGACGGCGCGCCGAGATCCGCAACAACGTCTGGTTCGCCGGCGATATCTTCACGTCTCTCTCGGACAATATTCAGGAGACCTTCGGGCTCACGCCGATCGAGGCGATGGCGGCCGGCCTGCCGGTCGTGGTCAGCGACTGGGACGGCTATCGCTACACGGTTCGTGACGGCAAAGACGGCATCACCGTTCCGACCTTCATGCCGCCGGCGGGTGACGGTGGCGAGATCGCATTGCGTTATGCGAGCGGGATTGATGGCTATGGCCGTTATTGCATGTCGACGGCGCAGAGCATCGCGGTCGACGTCGAAGCCTGCGCCGATGCCTATGTGCAACTCGCCGACGATGCCGCGCTGCGCCGTAAGTTCGGTGAAGCAGGCCGCAAACATGCGATGGCGAGCTTCGATTGGAGCGTCGTCATCAAAGCCTATCAGGCGCTGTGGGCGGAGATGGCCGAAGCCCGAAAATCGGCCGAGGAAAATGCGCCGCCGAAATCGGGCAAGCCACCACGACCTCTGCGCGACGATCCGTTTACGTTGTTTTCAAGCTATCCGACGGCATCGATCGACGGCACGACGATCGTGGAATCGGTTCCGGGCGCCGATCCGGAGCAGGTTCGCGCATTCAAGGGAACGCCGCTGGCCAATCTGATGCCGTCGTTCCTTCTGCCGGATGCGGAATTGGGCAAGCTCATCGAACGAGCCGCGCATGGTCGCGCCACGGTCGAAGAGCTGGTGATCGAATCGCACAGCGTACCGGCGGGGACCGTGCGTCGTTCGCTCGGATGGCTGGCCAAGAACGGACTGGTGCGCTTGCGTCCGCCGGAAAAGAAGCGTCGCCGCTCCTAGTTCGCTATCGGTCGCGGGCGATCAATCCGATCTACCCGAATTCTCGGGCTCCGGAATCCAGGTCTTGGCGCGCTGCTCCGCGGTCTGGATTTCACCCTGCGTCATCGATTCCCGAAAACTCGTGAGCGCGCCGATCACGCGATCGCGGTCCTTGCCGTTGGGCAGATGGTCGCGCGCCAGCAGCAGCCATTTGTAAGCCTCGGTCATGTTGACCGCGACACCCTGGCCGAGCGCATTCATCACGGCAAGACCGATCATGCCGTCAGGATTTTCCTGGTTCGCGGCGCGGCGATAATAACTGTCGGCCCGGGTGAAGTTCTTCGCGGCAACCAGACCGTAATGATAGATCATCGCGACCTCGGCCTGGGCCTGGGCATTGCCGGCATCGGCGACCGGCAACAACTCTTCCAGTGCTTCCAGGAAGTTATTGGCCTGCAGCGCGGCGAGGCCCTCGTCGAGCCCGGCCTCTGCCAGCTGAACGCTCGATGCCGCGAGCGCCAGCGCCAGCAGCATGCTGCGCAGGATTGTCTTACCGATCATGCGGGCTTCCATCCGCTGCGATGCGCGCCAGATACTTGCCGTATTCGGAGGCGTGCAGTTCGTCGGCCAGTTTCAGCAACGCGGCCTTGTCGATGAATCCCATGCGCCAGGCGATCTCCTCGACGCAGGCGATCTTCAAGCCCTGGCGGCGTTCCATGACGCGCACGAACTCGGCCGCTTCGAGCAGCGATTCATGCGTACCCGTGTCGAGCCAGGCGAAACCGCGCCCCATGCGTTCGACCGCAAGCGCGCCGTCGGCGAGGTAGCGTTGATTGACGTCGGTGATCTCGAGTTCGCCGCGCGCCGAGGGTTTGGTTGCGGCCGCAATATCGAGCACCCGATTGTCGTAGAAATAGAGCCCAGTCACCGCCCAGTTCGAATGCGCCTGTTTCGGTTTCTCGACGATCCGCACCGGTTTGTCCGCCTGGTCGAACTCGACGACGCCATAGCGTTCCGGATCGTCGACCCAATAGGCGAACACCGTGGCGCCGTCGGTGCGGGCAGCGGCGCGTGCCAGCATGTCGGTCAAGCCGTGGCCGAAGAAGAGATTGTCGCCGAGTACCAGCGCACAGCGATCGTCGCCGACGAAATCGCGTCCAATAATGAACGCCTGGGCGAGCCCTTCCGGGCGCGGCTGCTCGGCGTAGCGGAGATCGATGCCCCATTGCGATCCGTCGCCCAAGAGATCGCGATAGCGCGGCAGGTCGTTCGGAGTCGAGATCACCAGAATGTCCCGGATGCCGGCCAGCATCAGCGTCGAGAGCGGATAGTAAATCATTGGCTTGTCGTAGATCGGCAGAAGCTGCTTGGTCACCGCACGGGTTACCGGGTAGAGCCGCGTGCCGGCACCGCCAGCCAGAATGATGCCCTTCATGCGCCGCCCTCGTTGTTCGGCCCGTTGCCGGTCAGGATTTCGTCTACCGTTTCCTCGACGCTCTCGCGCCAGGGTCGGGAGAGAATAGCGTAATCGCGGGCAATGCGGCTGCAATCCAGTGCCGAATTGGCCGGTCGCCGCGCCGCGGTCGGAAAATCGGCGCTGCTTGCGGGATCGAGCCGCGGTGCCGGTCGGCCGTGACGCGCGGCGGCGGCGAAGATCGCGTCCGCCCAGTCCCGTCGTGTCACGTCGCCGGCGCCGGCAAAATGATAGGTGCCGAAGCGGGTATTGTCGCCGAGGATTGCGATCGCGAGCGCAACGACGGTCCGCGCGATGTCGCCGGCCGCGGTCGGCGAGCCGCGCTGGTCGGTGACGACCGCGAGCCGATCGCGCGTGCGACCCAGCTCCAGCATTGTCTTCACGAAATTGCTGCCGAACGGGCTGTAGACCCAGGCGGTCCTTAGAATGATGTGCCGGTCATGGGCGGCACGCACCGCAACTTCGCCCTCGGCTTTGCTCGCGCCGTAGACCGAAATTGGCGCAATCGGGTCGCCTTCGACATAAGGGCCATGTTTGTCGCCGTCGAAAACATAGTCGGTGGAAATGTGAACGAGCGGCAGGCCGTGGCGATTGCAGGCTGCGGCAACGCGGCCCGCGGCATCGCGATTGAGTGCGAAGGCGGCGTCGGGCTCGGCTTCGGCACGATCGACGGCGGTATAGGCCGCTGCGTTGACGACGAAGACCGGCTTGACGCGCTCGACCGAGGCCAGCGGGTCGCCGCTGCGGGCGAGATCGCATTCGGCGCGTCCGTGACAAATCGGTGTGAGGCCGGCCGGCCACGGGTTGCGCGCAAGCTCGCGGGCAAGCTGGCCCTTGCTGCCGAATACGAGCACCGTCCGATCAGCCATCGCCGCTCAGGATGTGGCCGCGCGGCCAAGGCCGAGCCGCTCGCCGCGATAGACGCCGCTGCGGATGCGCTCCCACCAGACGCGATTGTCGAGATACCAGCGAACGGTTTTCTCGAGGCCGCTGTCGAAACTCTCCTGCGGCCGCCAGCCAAGCTCGCGGCGCGTTTTGCTGGCGTCGATTGAATAACGCAAGTCGTGACCCGGCCGGTCCGCGACGAACTCGATCAGCTCGTCGTGCCGGCGTCCGGGCTGGACGCGATCGAGGATCGCGCAGATGCGCCGCACCACCTCGATGTTCGTCAGCTCGGCATCGCCGCCGACATTGTATTTTTCACCGATCCGACCCTTCTCCAGGATCGTCTGCAATGCGCGTGCGTGATCCTCGACATAGAGCCAGTCGCGCCGGTTCTCGCCGCGGCCATAGACCGGCAGCGTCTTGCCCTCGAGGCCGTTGAGAATGATCAGCGGTATAAGTTTTTCGGGAAACTGGCAGGGGCCGTAATTGTTCGAACAGTTGCTGATGATCGCCGGAAAGCCGAAGCTCTGGTTCCACGCTCGCACCAGATGATCGGCCGCGGCCTTGCTGGCCGAGTAAGGCGAGTTCGGCTGATAGGGCGTTTCCTCGGTGAACGTGCCTTCGGGGCCGAGCGATCCGTAAACCTCGTCGGTCGAGACATGGTGAAAGCGGAACCGTTCGCGTGCGGGGCCTTCGAGTTCGTTCCAGTAACGCCGCGCCGTCTCCAGCAGAACGTACGTACCGCGGATGTTGGTGTCGATGAACGGCGCGGGCCCGTCGAGCGAGCGATCGACATGGCTTTCGGCGGCGAGGTGCATGATCGCATCGGGCCGATGCTCGCGGAATACGCGGGCAACCGCGGCATCGTCGCAGATATCGACCTGTTCGAAGCGATAGCGCGGGTCGTCGGCGACCGTCGCGACCGAATCCGGATTGCCCGCATAGGTCAGGCAATCGAGATTGACGACGGACCAGCCAGCCTCGCGGATCAGGAGCCGGACCACGGCCGATCCGATGAAGCCGGCGCCGCCGGTGACGATGACGCTGCGGGTCATGGGTTTACCAGGCTGCTGCCGGGACCGACTGCCGGGCCCGGGCTACCTTTCTTTGCCATATTCGAACGGGGTCTGAAACTCCCGGAACCCCGGCAGATTGCGGTCCTTGGCGGAAAGGACCGCCTGCTGCGGCCCGACCGGCCACGCTACCGCGAGATCCGGATCGTCCCACAGGAGGCCGCTGTCATGCGCGGCCGAGTAGGGCGCGCTCACCTTGTAGGCGACCATGGTGTCCGGTTCGAGCGTGCAGAAGCCATGGGCGAAGCCCACCGGGATCAGAAACTGTTCGCCCCCCGCGGCCGTCAGTTCGGCCGCGACATGCTGGCCGTAGGTTGGCGAGCCGCGGCGGAGATCGACGGCAACGTCGAGGATGCGGCCGGCAAGAACGCTCACCAGCTTCGCCTGGGCGGCGGGCGGACGCTGGAAATGCAGGCCGCGCACCGTGCCGACAGGGCGCGAATGAGACAGGTTGTCCTGACAGAAATCGATCGCGATTCCAGCCGCCGCGAGCGTCGCGCGGTTCCAGGTTTCGGCGAAGAAGCCACGCGTGTCGACGAAGCGGCGCGGGACCAGCAGTTTCGCATCGGCAATCGCCGTCGGTTCGATCCGCATGATGCTCCGGAGAAAAGGGTTTGCTGCGCCGGCCGCATTATCGTGAGCCCCGCCGCCCGCGACAAGCAACAGTGCGCGAGCGGCATTGTGCCCGCCGCGCGCCAACTTTAGCCTGCGCCGGTCATGAAGAAGCCGTCCAATCCCGCCACGCATCCTGCCGATCCGGCCCCCGGTCCGGCCTCCGGTCCGGACGGTAGGGACAACGCTTCGATCGAGGCGGCGATGCGCGCGCTCGAGGCCGGCGATCTCACCCGGGCTCTCGATATCTGCGAGCGACGTCTGACGGCCAACATGGCGGACGCGAAGGCGATCCAGCTGTTCGGCGTAATCCTGATGCGGCGCGGCGATCTCGCGGGCGCAACCGAGATGATGAAACGGGCGACGGCGGTTGCGCCGAACGATGGCGAGATGTGGCGCAACTACGGTGCGATGCTTGGCCAGCAGGGCCGGATGCGCGAGGCGGTCGATGCGTTCTTCAAGGCGATCGATCTCAACAAGCGCGACGCGGTTGCCTATGCGCAACTCGGCATGGCGCTGGAAAACCTCGGTCTTGGCGACGAGGCCGAGCGCATCTACCGGCGCGGCATCGAGGCCGATCCCGACAATGCGCAGAACTGGAAGCGGCTCGGCGAACGCCTCTTCGAGAAAAAGGACCTCAACGGTGCGATTGAAGCGACGGACCGCGCTCTCGATCTGCAGCCCGGTTACACCGAAGCGCTCGCCAATCTCTCCAACCAGCTCCGCCAGGCCTGCGACTGGCCGGATCTCGCCAAGGTCGAAACCGAGCTCGATGCGCAGACTGCCGATGCGATCGCGAACGGCCAGAAAACCGGCGAACCGCCGATGCTGTCGCTTATCAGATCGCCCGATCCGGCGCGCCATCGCGCGATCGCGGACGCAACCTCGCGCCACCTGGTTCAGAGGATGCGCGCGCGCGGCGCCGTGTTTCCGATGGAATCGAGGCGGCGCAAACGCGAGCGCATCACGCTCGGCTATCTCGCCGCGACCTTCCACAATCATCCCGATGCGCATCTTTGCTGCGGTATATTCGAACGGCACGATCGCAACCGGTTTGCCGTCCGCGCCTATTCCTTCGGGCCTGACGATGGGAGCGTGTATCGCCGCCGCATCGAGGCAGGCTGCGATGCGTTCGTCGATCTGCGCGGCGCCGATGCGGTCGACGCGGCGCAACGTATCTACGACGACGAAGTCGATATTCTGATCGGCATCACCGGGCACACGGTCGGCAGCCGGCTCGATGTCTGCGCGCTGCGCCCGACGCCGCTGCAGGTATCGTTTCTCGATTATCCCGGAACGATCGGCGGGGGCATTTTCGATTATCTGGTGGCGGATCCTGTCGTGGCACCGGAGGGGCATGAGGAGTATTTTACCGAGACGCTGATCCGCATGCCGCATTGTTATCAGCCGAACGACGGCGACCAGAAGATCGCCGACGCACCGACGCGCCGAGAGTTCGGTCTACCCGAGGATGGGCTAGTGCTCGCATCCTTCGTCAACAACTACAAGATCGACGCGGCGTTGTACGGCGTTTGGATGCGACTGCTCGACGATCTGCCCGATGCGGTGCTCTGGCTGCTGCGCTCCAACGATGCGGCGGAGGAAAATTTGTGCCGCGAGGCGGACGCGCGCGGCGTCGATCCGGCGCGTCTCGTGTTCGACGGCAAACGTGCAAAGCCCGATCATCTTGCGCGGCTCGGGCTTGCCGATCTGTGCCTCGATACTTTGCTCTATAACGGACATACGACGACCAGCGATGCGCTGTTTGCCGGGGTGCCGGTCATTACGCTCGAAGGCCGGCATTTTCCGGGCCGTGTCGCCGGTAGCATTCTGCGCACGATCGGATTGCCGGAACTGGTGGTGGGATCGCTCGAGGAGTATCGCGCGGTGGCACTCATGCTGGCGACGGATACCGATGCGCGGGCGGGTTTACGCCAGCGCATCGCAGTGAATCGAACCCGCTGGCCGCTGTTCGACACCGAACGCTATGTGCGCAATCTCGAAAACGGGTTCGAGCAGGCCTGGGCGCTGCATGTCGCCGCCGCCGTTCGGCGACCGTTGCGGATTGTCGATCTCCAGTCCCTGGCGCGCGCGCGCTGATACGACGATGTGTGGCCGCTATAGCCTGTCAACCGCGCCCGAGGCGATGCGACGCCTGTTCCAACTGGAAGGGCCGCTCCTCAACCTCGAGCCGCGCTACAACGTCGCGCCGACCCAGATGGTGCCGGTCATTCGCCCGCGGCGCGACGGTGGCAATGAGTTGACCATGATGCGCTGGGGACTGGTTCCCGCCTGGTCGAAAACGGGGCCCGGGAAGGGGCCATTGATGATCAATGCACGTGCCGAAACGGTGGCCGACCAGCCGGCCTTTCGTTCGGCCTTTCGCGAGCGCCGCTGCCTCGTGCCGGCCGACGGGTTCTACGAATGGAAGAAGGTCGGCCGGGAAAAATGGCCCTTTCGTTTCACCATGAGCGACGGCGCACCTTTCGTCATGGCGGGCCTCTGGGAAACCTGGCGGGAGCCGGGCGGTGGCAATCTCATGAGCTTCACCATCATTGTCACCGGGGCAAATGCGCTCGTGGCAGCGGTGCATGACCGGATGCCGGTGATCCTCGATGGGACGTCGGCTGCGACATGGCTCGGCGGCGGGCCGCGCGAAACATTGCATGGGCTGCTTGCGCCCTTTTCGGCGGCGCAGATGACGGCCACGCCGGTCAGCCAGCGCGTCAACTCGGCAGCCAACGACGATCCGGGCCTGATCGAACCGCTGGCGGGCTGAAATCAACAGTTGAGGCGTATTATCCTGCGCAATCTGCGACAATCGGCCTCAAGACCCATCCCCCATCCTTTGTTACCGTTTGCCTGCGCCCGCTCCCGACAGAGTTCCGGGGGCCTCAGCCGACAAACCGGGATCTGTGTGCCGTTGCGGATGACGCCGCAGCGGGCGCACCGTGCTCCCGGTCATGACGCGACGGGGAACACAGGGGGCGCGCGATGAACATCCATGAATACCAGGCAAAAGCCCTGCTGCGGCGCTACGACGTGCCGGTGCCGCGCGGCGACGTCGCGCATACGCCGCAGGAAGCCGAAGCGGTTGCCGAAGAGCTCGACGGACCGGTCTGGGTCGTGAAGGCGCAGATCCACGCCGGCGGTCGGGGCAAGGCGGGCGGCGTCAAACTCTGCCGCTCGGTCAAGGAAGTGACGGCGACGGCCGATCATCTGCTCGGCATGCGGCTGGTCACGCATCAGACCGGCCCGGAAGGCAAGGAAGTACGGCGCGTCTACATCGAAACCGCCACCGACATTGCACGCGAACTCTATGTCGCGCTGCTGGTCGATCGCGGCACCGGCGGCATCACGATCGTCGCGTCGACCGAGGGCGGCGTTGACATCGAAGAAGTCGCCGCGAAAACCCCGGACAAGATCGTCACGCAGACATTGCTGCCGGCGGCGCAGATGCAGAGCTTTCATGCGCGCAAGGTTGCGTTCGCGCTCGGGCTCGAGGGCCGTCAGGTGCACAAGATGGTTCGCCTGCTGTTATCGCTGCATCGCGCCTTCGTCGAACTCGATGCCAGCATGCTCGAGATCAACCCGCTGGTCGTGACGTCGGCCGGCCGTCTGGTCGCGCTCGACGCCAAGATGAGTTTCGACGACAACGCTTTGTTCCGGCATCGCGACATCGAGGAACTGCGCGACGACATGGAGAGCGATCCGCTCGAGGTCGAGGCGGCGCGGCACGATCTCAACTACGTCAAGCTGGATGGCGATATCGGCTGCATGGTCAATGGCGCCGGGCTCGCCATGGCGACCATGGACATCATCAAACATTATGGTGGCCGCCCGGCCAATTTCATGGACATCGCCGGCGCGGCGACCAAGGAACGCATCGCGATTGCGTTCAAGCTGCTGGCGAACGATCCGGGCGTGCGCGGCATCCTGCTCAACGTGTTCGGCGGCATGATGCGCTGCAATTCGATCGCCGAGGGTCTGGTGCAGGCGGCACGCGAGATCGGATACGACCGGCCGCTTGTGGTTCGCCTCGAGGGCACGAACGTCGAGCTGGGGCGCAAGATTCTGAACGAGGCCGATCTGCCGATCATCTCGGCCGGCACGCTGGCCGAGGCGGCGCAATCGATTGTCACGGCGGTCGCCGCGCGAACCAAGGCGGGAGGCTGAGACGATGGCTATTCTCGTCGACCGGACCACCAAGGTCATTTGCCAGGGGTTCACCGGCACCCAGGGTACCTTCCATTCCGAGCAGGCGATCCAGTACGGGACCCGCATGGTCGGCGGGGTCACCCCCGGCCGCGGTGGCAGCATCCATCTCGGCCTGCCGGTGTTCGATACCGTTGTCGAGGCGGTCGAGACGACCGGCGCCGATGCGACCGCGATCTATGTGCCGCCGCCCTATGCCGCGGATGCGATCCTGGAGGCGATCGACGCCGGTATCCGGCTGATCGTGGCCATCACGGACGGCATCCCGGTCCTCGACATGGCCCGGGTCCGGCGCGAGCTGAAGACGTCGTCGGCGCGGGTTATCGGGCCCAACTGCCCGGGGCTGATAACCCCCGACCAGTGCAAAATCGGGATCATGCCGGGCTACATCCACAAGGCCGGCCGCGTCGGTATCGTCTCGCGCTCGGGAACGCTCTCTTACGAGGCGGCGACCCAGACCACGCTGGCAGGGCTTGGCCAATCGACGGTGGTCGGGATTGGCGGCGATCCGGTCAACGGCTCGAGTTTCGTCGATATCCTCGATCTGTTTCTGGGCGACGACGAAACCGACGCGATCATCCTGATCGGCGAGATCGGCGGGACGCCGGAACGCGATGCCGCACAGTTTCTCAAGGATTCGCGTCGCAAAAAGCCTGTGGTTGGCTTCATTGCCGGTCAGACCGCACCTTCCGGTAAGCGCATGGGCCATGCCGGGGCGGTGGTGACGGCCGGCGGCGAGACGGCGGCCGAGAAGATTGAAGCGTTGAGCCTTGCGGGCGTCACGATTGCGCCGACCCCGGCCGAGATCGGCAGCGCGATGCTGACCGCCCTGGAGCGCTAAGGCCGGCTGATTCGGTTACCGGCCTCGGACTCTACAAAACACAGGCTCGGCATAGCCCAGTAGGCCTCCTGTGGCACCGCAAGCACAGGGTCGAGCAACTCTCGTATCCAGCCCACATTTGCGTGTGTCGTTTTATACAAACGTATATTTGAGCGTTCTTGCTTAAAATTGCTATATGGAAGGCGGGGTAAGGCAGGCGCATTGCGTCTGCCGCACTATTTTTTTGCTGGGGGCACCAGATATGGCGACGGACTCGACGAACAACACCGCACCGGAAACCACGGCTGCGGTGAGTGAGTCTCCCGACACCAAGGCGACGGAAGGCAC
>JAWXBK010000025.1:0-20521 GCA_034439975.1 Rhodospirillaceae bacterium
CGGCGCCGGCGCCGACATCGTGGTCGAAAGCGTCGGCAGGATTACCTGGGAGCGCAGCCTGAAGGTGCTCGCGCGCGGCGGACGGCTGGTCGTGTACGGCTCGACATCGGGCGATCGCGTTGAAACCGATCTCGTGCCTTTGTTCCTCGGGTGGCGTTCCATTCTGGGCACGACACTGGGTCATCGCGGCGAATTTCAGGCGATGCTGCGCTTCGTTGAGCGTCGCGCCATCGCGCCGGTCATCGATCGCCGTTTTCCGCTGTCGGAGGGACCGGCGGCGCTTGCCTATCTTGCAAGCGGCCGGCAGTTCGGCAAGATCGTCCTTACGATGGGCGACTGATCGTGACAACCTCGCCGGCAGGAACGCGTCACACCGTTTGCAGCTGCTGCGCGCGCGGCTGCCACGCGATTGGTTGATCCCGATGGCGTCGATCTTCAAACGCATCGCCCGCGACCGGCTCGGCCTCGCCGGCATCGTCATCGTTGCCTTGTTCGTTGCCGCCGCCCTCGCCGCCCCCTGGCTCGCCCCCTATGATCCGAACGAGCAATTCTTCGAGGGGCTGACCCTCGAGGGATCGCCAAAGCCGCCGAGCCTGGAGTTCCTGCTCGGCACCGATCTGCTCGGTCGCGATCTGCTCTCGCGGTTGCTCTATGGCGCGCGCACCTCGCTGGTGATCGGTGTCGTCGCCAATGGTGCCGCCGTCATCATCGGCACCCTGCTCGGTCTGATCGCCGGCTATGCCGGCGGCTGGCTCGGCAGCGCGATGATGCGCTTTACCGATCTGATGATGGCGTTTCCAGCACTGCTGCTGGCGATCGCGCTCGCTGCGATCTTCGCGCCCTCTTTGTGGATCGTCGCAATGGTGATCGCGCTCGTGAATTGGGTGCAGATCGCGCGCGTCATCTATACCGAAACCCGGACACTCACCACGCGCGAGTATATCGAGGCGTCGCGGGCGCTGGGTGCCGGACACGCGCGCATCGTCTTCGTGCATCTCCTGCCGCATCTGGTGCCGACAATCCTCGTCTGGGCGACGCTCGGCATCGCGACGACGGTACTGCTCGAGGCGACCTTGTCGTTTCTCGGAATCGGCGTGCGCCCGCCGACACCGTCCTGGGGTGGCATCATTTTCGAAAGCCAGTCCTATTTTCTGTCGGCGCCGTGGCTTGTGTTCTTTCCCGGCATTGCGATCATGCTCGCCGCGCTCGCCTTCAATCTGATGGGCGACGCGCTGCGCGACGTGCTCGATCCGACGCAGCGGGGCCGATAATGGGCCGCTATCTGATCCGCCGCCTTGCGGCAGCTCTCCTCATACTGCTCGGCGTGACGGCGATCACCTTCACGCTCAGCTTCCTCATTCCGGCCGATCCGGTGCGCATGATCGCGGGGCGAAGTGCGACGCCCGAGACCATCGAATCGATCCGACATCAGCTCGGCCTCGATCGGCCAGTCTACGAACAATATGCGAGCTACGTTCTGCGTCTCGCGCAAGGCGATCTCGGTCGCTCCTATGTCCAGAAGACCGAAGTCGGCACGCTGATCTGGTCGCGTCTGCCGGCGACGTTGCTGCTGATGGCCGGTGCGATCTTCTTCGAACTGGCGATTGGCATTCCGGCCGGCATTTACGCCGCAACAAAACGCGGACGACGCTCGGATCGCGGCATCATGATCTTGTCCTTCGCCGGCGTCTCGGCGCCGCAATTCGTGGTCGGTCTCCTGCTGCTCTACATATTCGCTTACCGGTTCGGCTGGTTCCCGATGTCGGGTTACGGCACGCTCGGCCATCTGATCCTGCCCGCGCTCACGCTGGGCATCGCCGGCGGCGGCTGGTACTCGCGCATGATGCGCTCCTCGATGATCGAGGTGCTGCGACAGGATTATGTGCGCACCGCCCGCGCGAAGGGGCTGGCCGAACGCTCGGTCGTGCTGGTGCATGCGCTGCGCAATGCGATCCTGCCGATTACCGCCATGATCGGGCTCGATATCGGGCTCTTTATGAGCGGTGCGGTGGTGGTGGAATCGGTGTTCGGCTGGCCCGGCATCGGCCAGCTTGCCTGGCAGGCGATCCAGCGTCTGGATATTCCCATAATCATGGGGGTGACCCTGGTGGCCGCCGCCGCCATCGTTGTCGGCAACCTGCTGGCGGATTTGATCGCGCCCCTCGTTGACCCGCGCGTCCGGCTCCGATGAAATGCGCCATCCCCATCCGGGGAGGGAGGACAAGGACATGCGTAAACTTCTGATTGCGGCGACCGCGGCCCTGCTGCTGGCGGCGCCGGGGCTGGCCTTCGCCAAGGCGAAGCAGGGCGGCGAGATCGTCATCACCTACAAGGACGACGTGTCCACGCTCGATCCGGCGATCGGTTACGACTGGCAGAACTGGTCGATGATCAAGAGCCTGTTCAGCGGACTGATGGACTATGCCCCGGGCACGACCGAACTGGTGCCCGATCTGGCCGAGAGCTATCAGATCTCCGAAGACGGTCTCACCTACACGTTCAACCTGCGCGACGGCGTCAAGTTTCATAACGGTCGCGCGCTGACATCGGGCGACATCAAATATTCGATCGCACGCACGGTGAATCCGGAAACGCAGAGTCCCGGTCAGGGCTTCTTCGCCTCGATCGCCGGGTTCGATGCGATGGCATCGGGCGAGGCGGCGGAGCTTTCCGGCATCGCCACGCCCGACGACGATACGGTCGTGTTCACGCTCTCGGCGCCGAATGCGACCTTCCTGCACATTCTCGCGATCAACTTCTCCTTCGCCGTGCCGAAGGAGGCGGTCGACGAGCACGGCGCCGATTTCGCGACCCATCCGGTCGGCACCGGCGCCTTCAAGCTCGCCGAATGGACCCTGGGTCAGCGCCTCGTGTTCGAGCGCAATCCCGACTATCACCATGCGGGCCTGCCTTATCTCGACAAGATCACGTTCGAGGTCGGTCAGGAGCCGACAGTCGCTCTGCTGCGGCTGCAGCGCGGCGAAGTCGACGTGCTCGGCGACGGCATTCCGCCGGCGCAGTTCGAGGAAGTGATGAACGATCCGGCGAACGAAGGCCTGATTGTCGAAGGTGGCCAGCTTCACACCGGCTATGTCACGATGAACGGCAATGTCGCGCCGTTCGACAACGTGCTGGTGCGTCGCGCCGTCAACATGGCGATCAACAAGGATCGCGTGGTCCGCATCATCAACAACCGCGCGGTCCCGGCGAACCAGCCGCTGCCGCCTTTGATGCCGGGCTATGACGATGCCTATGAGGGCTATGCGTTCGATCCGGAAGGGGCGAAGGCGTTGCTTGCCGAAGCCGGCTTCCCCGACGGGTTCGACACCCAGCTCTTCGTCATGAACACCGATCCGAACCCGCGTATCGCGCAGGCGATCCAGCAGGATCTGGCTGCCGTCGGCATTCGTGCCGAATTGCAGTCGCTGGCGCAGTCGACGGTGATCGCCGCCGGCGGCGAACCGGACCAGGCACCGATGATCTGGTCGGGCGGCATGGCCTGGATCGCCGACTTCCCGGATCCGTCCAATTTCTATGGACCGATTCTGGGCTGCGGCGGTGCGGTGCAGGGCGGCTGGAACTGGGCCTGGTACTGCAACGAGGAAATCGACGCCAGGGCGGCCGAGGCCGATGCGATGGTCGGCGATACGGTCGCTGCGGCACGGCTCGATCTGTGGCGCTCGATCTTCATCGCCATCATGCACGATGCGCCCTGGGCGCCGGTCTTCAACGAACAGCGTTTCACCATGCATTCGCCCCGGATCGGCGGCGAAGATGCGCTGTTCGTCGATCCGGTCCACATCCCCGTGAACTACAACCACGTCTACGCAACCGAACTGCAGTAGACGCGCGGCGGATTTGTCGATGGAATGCGCCCCGCGACCGGCCCGGGAATGACGGCGGCCGGTTGCGGGGACGTTCTTCCATGTCACGAAGGAGGCCGCCATGGCCCACGAATGCAGCCACACCATCCATAAATCGATCCACCATTTCGGCTGGGACAACGCGCTGCCGCCGCGGCTTATCGTGGCGCAGGGCGATACGGTGCAGTTCGACGCGGTCGACGCGTCCTGCAACCAGCTCGGCCCGAGCTCGACCGTCGCCGATGTCGCCAAGCTCGATTTCGGCAAAATCAATCCGGTGACCGGCCCGATCTCGATCGACGGCGCCGAACCCGGCGACGCGGTCAAGGTTACGATCCTCGGCTTTCAGCCTTCCGGTCATGGCTGGACCGCGAACATTCCGGGGTTCGGTCTGCTCGCCGACCAGTTCAAGGAACCGGCGCTGCATCTCTGGAAATACGACACCAGCGGCAAGCAGCCCGCCGCCTACGGGCCGGGCGGCAGGGTGCCGATCAAACCGATGTGCGGCACGATCGGTCTCGCACCCGGGGCGTCCGGCCATCACTCCATCGTTCCGCCGCGCAAGGTCGGCGGCAACATGGATATCCGCGACATCAGCGAAGGCGTTGAACTCTGGCTGCCGGTCGAAGTGTCGGGCGGGCTCTTTTCCTGCGGCGACATGCATGCAGCTCAGGGCGATGGCGAGATCTGCGGCACGGCGATCGAAACCGCGATGTCGATCGCGCTCAAGTTCGACGTGCAGAAAGGTGCCAATCTGTCGGCGCCGCGTTTCCGCACACCGGGCCCGGTCACGCGCCATGCCGATGCCAAGGGCTACGATGTGACGACGGGGATCAGTCCCGATCTGATGGAAGGCGCACGCGCCGCCGTCTCCGGCATGATCGATCTCTTGACGAAAACGCACAAGATGTCGGCGGTCGAGGCCTACATCCTCTGCAGCGTTGCGGGCGATCTGCGCATCAGCGAGATCGTCGATCAGCCGAACTGGATCGTCTCCTTCTACTTCCCGCGCACCGTCTTCGAATGAGCGTTGCGCCGGCCGCCAGGATCGAGCCCGCGCGGCCGCTCCTGGCGGTCGAGGCGCTCGATGTCGGCTTCCGCACCGAAGCCGGCCTGGTGCGGGTACTCGACGGCGTTGGTTTCTCAGTGGGTGCTGGCGAGACGGTCGGCCTGGTCGGCGAATCCGGCTGCGGCAAAAGCGTTTCCGCCATGTCGATCATGCGCCTCATTCCGACGCCGCCGGCGGTGATCGAAGGCGGCCGCATTCTGTTCGACGGACGCGATCTCCTGACCCTCAACGAACGCGACATGCGCGCGGTGCGCGGCGATCGCATCGGCATGATCTTCCAGGAGCCGATGACGAGCCTCAATCCGACCTTCACGATCGGATTCCAGATCGCCGAAGTGTTGCGGCTGCATCGGGGCCATGATCGTGCGCAGGCCGAACAGGAGATTATCGAAATGCTGCGTGCGGTCGGCGTCGGTGCGCCCGAGCGGCGGCTTCGGCAATATCCCCATCAGCTTTCCGGCGGCCTGCGCCAGCGCATGATGATCGCGATGGCGCTGGTCTGCCGGCCGGCTTTACTGATCGCCGACGAACCGACCACCGCACTCGACGTGACGATCCAGGCGCAAATTCTCGATCTGCTGCGCCGGCTCCAGGAACAGATGGGTATGGCGGTGCTGCTCATCACGCACGATCTCGGTGTCGTTGCGGAAATGTGCGATCGCGTGGTCGTCATGTACGCGGGCCATGTCGTCGAACGCTGTTCGGCGCGCGATCTGTTTCGAAGCCCCCGCCATCCCTATAGCTCCGGTTTGTTGCAGGCGACGCCGCGGCGCGCCCCGCGCGGCAGCCGGTTGCCGACGATACCCGGTGTCGTGCCGCCGCCGGGCCAGCGCGGCACGGGTTGCCCCTTCGCCGATCGCTGCTCGCGCGTGCTCGATCGCTGCCGCATCGAGATGCCGCCTTTGGCGCCGCTTGAGGCGGGGCACGAGGCGGCCTGCTGGAATCCCGTGCCGGCGGTGGCCGCATCGTGAATGCAGCGCCGATCCTCGAAGCGCAGAATCTCGTCAAACGCTTTCCAAGCCGCGACGGGCACGGCGCCATTCAGGCGCTCTCCGGTGTGTCGCTCGCCTTGCAGCCCGGCGAGACGCTCGGCATCGTCGGCGAATCCGGCTGCGGCAAATCGACCCTCGCCCGGGTGCTGTTGCGCCTGCTCGAACCCGATTCGGGCACGATCCGTTTCGAAGGCGCGGATTTTCGCGCGCTCGGCGTCGCCGATTTGCGGCGCGCCCGCCGCGACATGCAGCTCGTGTTCCAGGATCCCTATGCCTCGCTCGATCCGCGATTGCGCATCGGCAGCATTGTTGCCGAACCGCTGGTGATCCACGGAATCGGCGATCGCACGTCGCGCCGCCGCCGGGTCGGCGAGCTGCTCGAACTGGTCGGACTCGATCCCGATGCGGCCATGCTCTATCCGCACGAGTTTTCGGGCGGGCAGCGCCAGCGCATCGTAATCGCGCGCGCGATCGCGCTCGAACCGAAACTGGTGATCGCCGACGAACCGGTCTCGGCGCTCGACGTGTCGATCCAGTCGCAGATTCTCAACCTGCTCTCGGATCTGAAGCACCGGCTCGGGCTTTCCTACATCTTCATCTCGCACGATCTTGGCGTCGTGCACCACATGAGCGACCGCGTCGCGGTCATGTATCTCGGCCACGTTGTCGAGATGGCGCCGGCCGAGCGCTTGTTCGAAGACCCGCGCCACCCTTATACCCAGGCGTTGATCTCGGCGATCCCCGAGCCCGATCCCGCCCGCGCGCGGAAGCGCATCGTTCTGAGCGGTGACCTGCCAAGCCCCGAGGCACCGCCGCCCGGCTGTCCGTTCCACCCGCGTTGTCCGCAGGCGATGCCAGTCTGCCGGGAAACATTTCCGGCTGTGACCGAAGAAGCAACCGCGTCAGGCCCGCGTCGCGTCTGGTGCCATCTTTATCCGGCGACGTGAGACTGCTGCTGTCGTTCGCGACGCAGTACGGCATTCGAACCCGTCGCATTTTCCTCGCCATCGTCATGCCCGGGCTTGACCCGGGCATCCACGGCACGACCGGGTTCCGTCAACGAGTAGACGCTCGAACGAAGTGCCATCGCTCGCGCACGGAGGCTCGGCACGGTGGATTGCCGGGTCAAGCCCGGCAATGACGATGTTGGTTTGGGCGCGGTATTATTGGAACGCGGCGCGGCGAGCCACGAATGCCGCGCGCCCACCGCTTAGTGCACGTCCATATATTCGTTGCGTTCCCAGTCGGTCACATGCGCATGGAAGCGCGCGAGCTCGTAGCGCTTCAGGACCGTGAACACATGCACGAGATCCTTGCCCAGCATCGCCTGCATCTCCTTGTCGGCGGCGAGTGCGTCGAGCGCCGCCTCGAGCGACTGCGGGAACAAGGGCAGGCTCATATCCTCCTCGGCCGGCCCTTTGACCGCAGCCTGCAGTTTGCGCTTTTTCTTGATGCCGATAAGCCCGGCGGCAAGGGTCGCCGCCGCGCTGAGATAGGGATTCGACACGGCGGAGGCTGCGCGCATTTCGATATGCGTCGCCTCGTCCTTGGTTGCCTTAACGCGCACCATCGCGGTGCGATCCTCGATGCCCCATGAGATTCGGCTCGGCGCAAATGTATGTGGCTTAAGGCGGTGATAACAGTTCGGCGTCGGGCTGATGAGCGGCATCATCGCGGCGCCATGATCGACGATCCCCTGCACGAACGAGCGGCAGGTCGCCGACAAACCGTCTTTGTCCTTCGGGTCGAGAAACGCGTTCTTGCCGCCGCGCTTGTTCACCAGGCTGATATGGTAATGGCAGCCTGAGCCCGCGCGATCGACCCAGGGTTTCGACATGAAGGTCGCGTGATAGCCCATGCGGTGCGAGAGTTCCTTGACCGCATTCTTGAAGGTAAAAGCCTTGTCGGCGCCGGCGAGATTCTTGCCTGGCCCGTAATTGATCTCGTACTGCGAGCCGGCATATTCGACATTATGCGTGATGATATCGATGCCGAGCGCTTCGAGCTGGTCGACCAGCTCGCTGATCTCCGGCACATATTCGTTGCGCACATTGTTGAAGATGTGCACGCCGTCGAACAGAGGCTGCATTTCCTTGGTGAGGAAATAGAACTCGAACTCGTGCCCCATGACGACGTCGTAGCCGAGCTTGTTCGCCTCCTCGATCAGCCGGCGCAGCACGCGGCGCGGCGAGGATTCGAGCGGCACGCCGTTCATCGATATGTCGCACACGACCTTCGCGGTCCCGTCCATCCATGGAATCGGGATCAGCGTGTCGAAATCCGGGAACAGCATCGAATCCTGGTAATTCACTTCCTCGTTGAGGCCGGTGCCGGGCACCACCGACGACGCGGTATCGAGTGCGAGGATCCCGCCATACATGTTGAGGCCCTTGCGCGCATAGCTGGCAACCTTGTCGGTCGGGATCAGCTTGTAGCGCGAGACACCGTGCATGTCGGGCAGTTCGAACCGGACATGGCGGATGCCGTCCTTGCGCAACCGGCTGACGATGCTGTCGATGCGGTCGGCCATGATACCCCCCTGTTGAGACGATTGCGCCGGTGCGATTGCCGCGTCCTTCACGATTGCTCGCGAGAATAGCGAAGCCCGGTGACGGCAGGCAAGGCAGGGCGGCCTCGCGGCGCTTGACCCGTGCGCAAATTTCCATTCGGATAGCCGCCGCCACGCATCCGGGGTGTCGTCCATGATGAAGATCGATCCCGCGCGCACCGATCTGGCGCGCGAATATAAGGAACATCCGTTCGGCCCGCATTCAACCGATCTGCGCCGCCTCCTTGTGATCTTTCGCGACGGATCGGCGCGCGAGAAGTTGATGGTCGCGACCTACGGCGACGGCTACTGCCTCGCCCAGGTCGGACCAAAGCGCGGCGATCCGATTGACTATCACAGCGACCGGGTTTTTGCGCATCTCGGCGATGCGTTCTGGGCCGTGTTCCAGGCCCGCTGGGAACAGGCGACGGGCAGCAAGCCCGCCGTCGACTGACGCCTCACGCATTCGGGAACGCGCACATGTACCGTATTCTGGGTTATGCCGATCGCTGGTCGGTTCAACCGGGCGAGACCATCGCCTTCAAGATATCGAGCGAACTCACCGGCAAATACCAGGCGCGGCTGCTGCGCGTGCGCAACGGCGACAGCAACCCGAAGGGCCCCGGCACCCGGACGATGCCGGTCGCGGCATCGTTCGAGGGCGAGTATCCGGCGCGCTTTCAGGATACGCATTGCGGCTCCTATGTGCGGATCGACGATGCGGCATCGTTCCAGTTCGAATCGTTCACGCTGCAGGCTTACGTGATGCCGACCATGATCGGCGACCGGTCGCAGGCGATCATGGGCAACTGGGACGACGACCAAGGCGCGGGCTACGGATTGATCCTCGACGATCGCGGCGCGGTGGCGCTGCTGCTGGGCGACGGTGCCGGGGGTCGCGTGCAGATTTCGACCGGCGTGCCGGTGCTGAAGCATAACTGGACGTTCGTCACCGCGCGTTTCGACGCGGCGACCGGCACAGCGACCGTCTCGCAACAGCCGCTGGCCTTGTTCGCGGGCGGCCTGGGCGCCGGCAGCGTCGAGGAAATCGTATCGATCCGGCCTGCCGGCGGCGGCGATTTCCTGCTCGCGGCCTGGAACGGCGCGGGCAAAGCAGCAGCCGGCCATTACGACGGCTGCATCGACAGCCCGCGCGTCGCATCGCGCGCGCTCGAGGAATCCGAATGCGAGACGCTGCACGATCGCGTGCCCGCGTCGCTGGCGCAGGACATTGTGGCTGCCTGGGATTTCTCGCGCGACATCCCGACGGCAAAAGTCAGCGACATCTCGGTCCATCGCCGTCACGGGCGCGTCGTCAACCTGCCGACCCGCGCGCAAAAAGGCTGGCGCTGGAACGGCACCGAGTATGACTGGAAGAAGCAGCCGTCGCATTACAGCGCGATCCATTTCCATCGTCACGATCTCTACGACTGCGGCTGGGAAACCGATTTCGACTATGTCGTGCCCGACGATCTGAAAAGCGGCGTCTATGCAGTCGAACTCACGCAAGGCGACGAGCGCGACACGATCGTCTTCTTCGTTCGCCCGAAGCGCGGCACGCGGCAATCGGATCTTGCCTATCTGATTCCGACCGCGAGCTATCTGGCATACAGCAATCACCACATGATCACCGACTGGGCTTTCGGCGAGAATGTGTCGACCGGCTTTCTCGTCCTTGGCGCGCAGGAGCAGTTTCTCGAGACGCACTGGCAGTACGGCCAGTCGAACTATGACAGTCACGAAGACGGCAGCCCGGTCTATTTCGTGTCGCGCCTGCGGCCGATCGTGCATATGCGGCTCGATTCGGACATCTGGGAGTTCAACGCCGATCTGCACATCACCGACTGGTTCGAAGAAAAAGAGATCGCGTACGACATTTTTACCGACGAAGATGTGCATGAAGAAGGCGTCGGCTTGCTGGCCGACTATCGCTGCGTCGTGACCGGGACGCATCCCGAGTACTACACGCGCGAGATGCTCGATGCGGTCGAAGGATATAAGGCGCGTGGTGGCCGGTTTCTCTATGCCGGTGCCAACGGCTTCTACTGGCGCGTCGCGTTCTCCGATGCGTTTCCGGGTGCGATGGAGATGCGCCGCGCCGAAGACGGCATGCGCGGCTGCTATTCCGAAGGCGGCGACTATTACATGCAATTCACCGGCGAACTGGGCGGTCTGTGGCGTCGCATGGGCCACGCCCCGCAAAAGGTCGCCGGCACGGGCTTCACCGCGCAGGGTTTCGATCGGGCCGAGCCCTATCGTCGTACCGACGAGAGCGAAGATCCGCGGGCCGCGTTCATCTTCGAGGGGATCGCGCGCGATGAGACGATCGGCAATTTCGGGCTGGTCGGCGGTGGGGCCGCCGGCTGGGAGATCGACCGCGTCGATTTCGCGCTCGGCACGCCGCCGCACACGATGGTCGTCGCCGTCGCCGATACGTTTTCGCACGCCTATCACTGGGTCAAGGAAGAGTTCAACCACTCCCAGTCCGCCATCAACGGCGAAACCCAGAAGCTGGTGCGCTGCGACATGGTGTTCTTCGAATGCCCGAACGGCGGCGCCGTGTTCTCGACCAGCTCGATTTCCTGGGGCGGCTCGCTGTCGCACAACAACTACAACAACAATGTCAGCCGGATCATGGAGAACGTCGTCCGGCGTTTCCTCGATCCGGCACCCTTTCCGCCACCCGGCGGTTGATCGGATACTGGTCCGCCCCGTCGCATCGCGCCAGAACAGTTACGAATCGCGCGAGTACCCAAGGAACCGCCATTCATGCGCCTGCAAGGTCGATCGATTGTCGTCACCGGCGCCGGGCGTAATCTCGGCCGCGCCAGCGTCGAGCTGTTCGCGCGCGAGGGCGCCGCGGTCGTCGTGACCGATATCAATCTGGCCGATGCCGAGAAGGTCGCGGCCGGGATCGTCAAGGAAGGCGGTCGCGCGATCGCGATCCGCAGCGACGTCACCCAAGAAGCCGATTGCCATGCGATGGTCGCGGCGGCGGAAAAGGAATTCGGCGCGCTCGACGGCATCTTCAACAATGCTGGCATCGCGATGCCCGACGATGCGGGCCCGGTCGACACGCCGCTCGCAAGCTGGGAGAGAACGCTCGCGGTCAACCTGACGGGCGTGTTCCTCGGCTGCCGCGCCGCGATCCCCGCGATGCTGCGTGGCGGCCGCGGCGCGATCGTGAACATGGGTTCGATGACGGCGTTTCTCGGTTCGGCGACGCCGCAGGTTGCCTATGCGACGGCGAAAGGCGGGGTCGTCGCGATGACGCAGGAAATCGCGATGGTCTATGCGCGGCAGAATATCCGTGCGAACGCGCTCTGCCCCGGGCCGGTGCGGACCGAACTCATCGAGCATCTGGTCGCGGACAAGGCGGCGCTCGAACGTCGCCGCGTGCACATGCCGCTCGGCCGCTTCGGCGAACCGCACGAGGTCGCCGCCGCCGCCTTGTTCCTGATGAGCGACGAATCGAGCTACATGACCGGGCAGAGCCTGATGGTCGATGGCGGCATCACGCGCGCCTATACGACGCCGCTCGACGAATAGGTCCGCGGACAAGCAGTTCCGGCGGGCAGGTCAGGGCGCCGCCTCGTCCGGGTGCGGCTGCTTCAGACCCGCCGCCGCGTTGAAGGCAACGGCGCCGATCACGCAGATGCCGCCGATCATCGTCAGCATCGTCGGCACCTCGTTGGCGCCAAGCCAGGCCCAGAGAATCGCCAGCACCGGTTCGGTCAATCCGAGCAGACCGATCTGTGCCACCGGAACATAACGCGTGCCGAGTGCGAGCAGGACGAATCCGCCGGCGTTCTGCACGATACCGAGGATGAGCGCGATGTTGAAATCATGCGGCGTCAGCGCGAACGAATCGACCTGCGTTGCCGAGATCGCCGCCGCGATCAGTCCGGCGAGGAACGCGGCCGGCAGCATGTCGGTGGCGCGACCGCCGCGCAGCAGCACGATCATCAGAGAGAACGTAAAGATCGCGAGGAAGGCAAACAGGATCCCGGCGAGCGAACCGCCGCCGATGCCCTCGACCACCGTGACGACCAGCCCCGCGACGGCAACCGCAATCGCAAACCAGGTGCGCGGCCCGACCCGTTCTTTGAGGATCGCCCAGCCCATCAGCGCGACGCAGACCGGCCCCGCTGCCATCACGACCATCGCGGTTGCCACCGTCGTGAGGGTGAGCGCCAACAGATAGCCGACGAACGACGTGCCCATCACGGCGGCGATCAGGATTCCCATCCAGCCGACCTCTCGGAAGGCCTGCGGGAGTTTCGTCCGGTAACGCAGCACGAGCCAGATCAGCAGCGTCGCCGAGAAGATGATAGAACGGTAGAACAGCAACTGCCAGCCGTCGGCCTGCTCGACGAAGCGCAGCGTCACGCCGGCTATCGAAAGACAGACCGCGCCGCCGACCACCATCAGGATGCCGATGAGATAGCGGCGCCGCGCGATGCGTATTGACGATTGCGCCGCCTCGCTTGCTGCCGTCACGTCGCTCATCGGTTGCGTCCCTCGCCGGATCTCGAATGGATAGCTGTTCCGGCGTGGCAGCGATCCCGCCCGCGCCGCGACCGCCGCCGGCCAACAAGCGGGTCGCCGAATTCGCCTCTAACTACAGGGAAGGCATAAGGAATTCACGCGTACGAAGCGACGCATCATGCCGGCGCGCGCGGCCCTGTGTCGAGGCCGAAAAGTGATATACTCTAGCTTGCCCCAAAAACGGCGGGACCGATGAACAAGCTCGTTCGAGACTTTGTTGCGGATCTAGAGGCGGTCTCGCACTTCGACGCGGCCTTCGATTCGCTGGCCAGCGCCATCGCCAGTTTCGGCTTCCAGACCGTCGATTACGGATTCGTCCGCAATCCGGTCGGGCCGAACGGGAAACTGCGCCCGATCAAACTCCATTTGCGCAATTTCCCGGTTCAGTTCGAGCATGTCTGGGGTCAGTTCGCTGTCAGCGACCCGATGTATCTCGCCGGGTTGCGTCGATCGGTGCCCATTGACGTGACAACGATCCGCGAATGGGTCTGCACCGACTCGCGTCGCCAGCGCGCCTGGTCCTATCTCGATCGCGCCTGCCTGACGCAATCGGTCCTGATACCGATGCATCTCCCCGGCGGCGGCTATGCGACCGTCGCCGCCTATTGGCGCGAGCGACTTCCCGACGATCAGTGGCAGAGCGTCTTCGAACGCGCACACGATCCCATCTTTCTGATGGCACATCATTTCCACGACACGCTCTCCCGTCTGTCGCTGCTGCCCGGCGAAAGCGGCGATGTCGTGCGGCTGACGGCGCGCGAGCGCGAATGTCTAGATCTCATTGCGCAGGGCAAGACGACAGACGAAGCGGCAGCCTTGCTCGGCCGTTCGTCGGTCACGGTTCGCTTCCATCTCGGTAACGCCTTCAGGAAGCTCGGCGCCACCAACCGCGTCGGCGCGATCGCCGAAGCGCTGAAGCTCGGATTCATCTCGCTCCACTGATCGTCCGCCGCGCCGTCTTGCAGCAAAAGCCCGGCTTTCGGCGATACCTAGCGAAAGCGCTAGGTTGTTGGCCGGCTACGGCCGAGCGTACCTTTTGCGCAAGGGTGGCTTTGAGGCGCATCCCGTTCCTAACAAAAAGAAAATCCGGTTCCGGATTCAGCATAACTGGGAGGACAAGATGAAGAATTTCTCACGGATCAGCCGACGCGGCCTGATGCGTTCGACCGCGGCGGCCGCGGCATCGCTGCCGCTGATCTCGCGGCTTGCTGCAGCGGAAGACGAACTGGTCTGCGGCGGCATCTATGTCGGCGCGAAGGACGACTATGGCTACAACCAGGGCCAGGCCGTCGCGGTTGCGAAGGTCGCTGAGATTCCGAACGTGCGGGTCATCGAGGAAGCGATGGTGCCCGAAACAGTCGAAGTACAGAAGACCATGCAGAGCATGATCGAGCTCGACGGCGCGAAGGTGATCTTCGCGACGTCCTACGGCTATTACGATCCGCATGTGCTCGAAATGGCCGCCAAATACCCCGACGTACATTTCTTCCATTGCGGCGGCTGGTGGGAAGAAGGCCAGCCGACGAACATCACCGCCTACTGGGCCAATGTCGATCACGGCCAGTACATCAACGGCATCCTCGCCGGTCATCAGACCCAGACCGGCAAGCTCGGTTTCGTACCGGCTGTGCCGATTCCGGTCCTGCTGCGCGCGATCAACAGCTTCACCCTCGGTGCGCAGAGCGTGAACCCCGACATCACCACCCAGATCATCTGGACTGGCGACTGGAACGTGCCGGTCAAGGAAGCCGAGGCCGTCAACAGCCTCGCCGACCAGGGCTGCGATGTCGTCTCCTGCGATCTCGACAGTCCCAAGGTCGTCGTCGAAACGGCGGAGCGGCGCGGCATCTATAGCTGCGGCGTCTATGCCGACCAGTCCGCGCTCGCGCCGAACGGGTTCCTCGCCAGCGCGATTGGCGACTGGAGCGTACTGTTCATCGAATCGATCGAAACGATGCGAGCCGGCGGAACGCTGCCCAATTCGGTGCTCGGTGGCTTTGCCAACGGCATGGTCAAGATGAGCGAATACGGTCCCGCCGTCAGCGCCGAAGCGCGTGCCGCTGCGGATGCCGCAAAGGCCGGCATCCTCGACGGCTCGCTGGAAATCTACACCGGCGAGATCAAGGACAATAACGGCAACCTGGTTGTGCCGGCCGGCACGACATACAGCTACGACGATCCGTTCCTCGAACAGATCGACTGGCTGGCCGAAGGGGTTATCGGATCGCCGACGATCTGAGCAATCCCGATCGTCTGATACGCTGTGGCGGCAACGCCCGATCGGCCGAAAGGCGGGTCGGGCGTCCGTCGCGATCCTCCGGCTGCGAGCGGAATTCATTATGATTCGAGCGATCGCGATTCCGCTCTTTGCAATAGTTCTGGCGATGGCTTTGTTCGGCCTGTTCGTGGCCGCCGTCGGCGCCGATCCGATCGGTGTCTACGCCTCGATCTATCGTGCCGCCTTCGGCAGCGTGTTCTCCTGGGAAAATACACTGGTCCGTGCCGCACCGTTGATGCTGATCGCGCTCTGCACCGCGATCCCGGCGCAGATGGGTCTGCTCGTCATAGGCAATGAAGGGGCCATCATGCTCGGCGGTCTCGCGGCTGCGACAGCGGGGCTTCTGCTGTCGGGCTTCGCCGCACCGATAGGCATGCTCGGGATGGCGATCGCAGGCATTGTCGCCGGCGGCCTGTTCATCGCGGCAGTCGGCGCGCTGCGGCACTGGCGCGGCGTCAACGAAACGATCAGCAGCCTCTTGATGGCGTTTCTCGCTTTCGCCGTGTTCGATCATCTGGTGCAGGGTCCGCTGCGCGATCCCAGCACTTTCAATTATCCGGGCACCTATCCGATCGACGATGCGTTCCGCATCGGCATGATCCCCGGCCTCGAAGTACATTGGGGCCTCGTGATCGGCATCATCGCCTGCGTGCTTGCCTGGCTGCTGATCCGCTACAGCACGTTTGGTTTCGCGCTCCGGATCTGCGGCAATAATCTGCGCGTCGGCCAGATGGCCGGTCTGCCGATCGGCCGGCTGGTGCTCATTTCCTGCGGCCTCGGCGGCGGTGCGGCCGGTCTCGCCGGTACGATCGAGGTCGCGGCCGTGCTCGATCGCGCCAGCAGCGCACTGCATGTCGGCTATGGCTGGAGCGGAATCCTGGTGTCGTTCATCGCGCGGCATAATCCGATCGCAATCATTCCCGCTGCGATCGCACTCGGCGGCATCCGTGCCAGCGGCGGCCTATTGCAGCGTTCGCACGATCTGCCCGATGCAACCGTCCTGGTGTTCGAAGGCATCGTCTTTCTCGTCGTCCTGTGGAGCGAAACCTTGTATGGCCGCGGACCGATCTTCCGCCTGAGGTCCCGTCATGGAAACAACTGAAGCGCTCGGCTGGATCGGCGTGCCGCTGGCGGTGCTGAGCGGTGCTATCAGGGTCGGCACGCCCTTCCTCTATGTCAGTCTCGGCGAATGCATCACCGAGAAAGGCGGCCGCATCAATGTCGGCCAGGAGGGCATCCTGGTGATGGGCGCGATGGTTGGATTCGCGGTTTCCTATCTCAGCGGATCGCCCTGGCTCGGTGTGCTCGCAGCCGCCGGCGCCGGCAGTCTGCTCGGCATGATGCATGCGCTCTTCTGCTCGGCGCGCCGCGTCAACGATATCGCGATCGGCATCGCGCTCATGCTGTTCGGCAGCGGGCTCGCCTTCTTCTTTGGCAAGCCGTTCCTCAATCCGAGTGCACCGCAACTGCCGGCGATTCCCTTTGGCTGGTGGAGCGACAGCCCGCAGATTCGCTCCGCGCTCGAGATCAATCTGCTGTTCATCATCGGGCTTGGTCTCGTGCCGCTGATCTCCTGGGGCTTCCGCTACACGCGGTGGGGCCTGATGCTGCGCACCGTCGGCGACAGCCGCGATGCCGCGCTCTCGCTCGGCATTCCGATCGAACGGGTGCGGCTGGTCGCGACCATGCTGGGCGGCGCGTTGAGCGGCATCGGCGGCGCCTTCCTCTCGCTCTATTACCCGGGCAGTTGGAACGAAGGCCTGTCCAGTCTTCAGGGGCTGATGGCGGTCGTGCTGGTGATCTTTGCGCGCTGGGATCCCGTCCGCTGTCTGTGGGCCGCCTTGTTGTTCGGCGGGGCGGGCGCGCTCGCACCAGCCCTTCAATCGGTCGGGGTCAGTAGCGGTTATCAGCTCATCGCGGCGGCACCCTATGTGCTGACGCTCGCCATCATGATCATGACCTCTTCGCCGCGGCGCGGGCTTGTCGGCGCGCCGGGCGAACTGGTCCTCAATCGCTAGCCAGGGAAGACCAACATGGAACGCTATGTCGACGCGCAATCGTACCCTTTTCCCTATAACGGCGATCTGCGGCCCGAGAACACCGCCTTTCTCGTGATCGACATGCAGGTCGATTTCTGCGGCTATGATGGGTGGTGCGACATTCTCGGCGTCGACATGGATTTCATGCGCTCACCCATCAAGGGCGCGGTCAAGGTGCTGGAAGCGGCCCGCCGGAAGAATTACCCGGTCATCTACACGCGCGAGGGTCACCGGCCCGATGGCTCTGATCTGACCGAGGTGAAGCGCTTTCGCAGCCGGCGGATGGGGCCTGGCATCGGCGATGACGGCAAGCTCGGCCGCAATCTGGTGCGCGGCGAGCCGGGCTGGGAAATCATCCCGGAACTCACGCCGCATGCGGGCGATCCGATCGTCGACAAGGCCGGCAGCGGCGCGTTCTACGGAACCGAACTGGAACACATGTTGCGCCGCCGAAAGATCCAGAATCTCGTGATCTTCGGCGTGACGACCGAAGTCTGCGTCAACACCACCTTGCGTGAGGCAAGCGATCGCGGCTTCGACAATCTCCTTCTCGAGGATTGCTGCGCCGCGACCGTGCCGGAATTGCACAAGGCGGCCATCGAAATCGTGCGCAGCCCCGACAGCATCTTCGGCACCGTCAGCGTGTCCGAGAAACTGATCGCCGCGATCCAATGACGACGCCCGGCCTCCAGCGTCCGCCGACGGTCGAGATTCGTGGCCTCAGCAAACGCTTCGGCGAACTGCAGGCGCTCGACGATGTGTCGCTGCGTCTCGAGCCGGGGGCGTTTCATGCGCTGCTCGGCGAGAACGGCGCCGGCAAGAGCACCTTCGCCAAATGCCTGATGGGCTATTACAAGCCCGACAGCGGCAGCGTCGAGATTGACGGCGTCGAAACCCCGATTGCGAACCCGCGCGACGCACATGCCGCGGGCCTCGGCATGGTCTACCAGCATTTCTCGCTGGTGCCGCATATGACGGTCGCCGAAAACCTCGTCGTCGCGCGCTACGACAATCCCTTCGTTATCGACTGGAAGAAGGAACATCGCGCGATCGACGAATTTCTTGCGCGTACGCCCTTCCGCGTCGATGCGAAGCGAACGGCGGGGTCGCTTGCCGCCGGCGAGAAGCAGAAGGTCGAGGTGCTGAAGCAGCTCTACCTCAATCATCGCTTCATTATTCTCGACGAACCGACCAGCGTACTGACGCCCGGCGAGGCCGACGAACTGTTCGGCACACTGCGGGCCATGTGCCGCGAGCGGTCGCTCACGGTCCTGCTGATCACGCATAAATTCCGCGAGGTATTCGAGTTCGCCGCCGATGTCAGTGTGCTTCGCCGCGGCAGACTGGTCGCGCAGGGTCCCGTCCACGACTTCGACCGCGAGCGTCTGGCCGAGGTGATGGTCGGCTCCGAGAGGATCGCCAAACCGGTCGACCGGTCGCCGCCGATGGCGGGCGACATCCGGCTCGAATTGCGCGACCTCGCCGCCGACAACGATCGCGGCAGCCCGGCCGTCGCCGGCGTCTCGCTGTCGGTGCGGGCCGGCGAAATTCTCGGCGTTGCCGGCGTCTCCGGCAACGGCCAGCGCGAACTGGTCGAGCTGCTGGCCGGACAACGTGACCCGACTGCCGGATCGATCCGGGTTCACGGTAAGCCTTACGGGGCGAGCCGCGCCGAGATCCGCCGCCACAAATTCTATCTGCTGCCGGAAGAGCCGCTGCAGAATGCCTGCGCCCGCAATATGTCGGTTGCCGAGAATCTCGCGATCCGCGATTTCGACCGCCCGCCGAAAGCGCTCGGCGGCTGGCTGCTCGATCGCGGCGCGATCCGGCGCGAGGCGATCCGGCTGATCGAGCGCTACAACATCCGCACCCGCTCGCCCGATGCGCCGGTTGCCGAACTGTCGGGTGGTAACGTGCAGCGCACGGTCTTGGCGCGCGAGCTCTCGCACGAGGTCGAAGTGCTGATCGCCGCCAATCCCTGCATGGGTCTCGATGTCGGCGCGATCTCGGAAATTCACGGCCAGCTCATCGCCGCGCGCAACAAGGGTGCCGCCGTGCTGCTGGTCAGCGAGGATCTCGACGAACTGACGACGCTCGCCGACCGCCTGGTCGTGATCTTCGAAGGCCGGATCGTTTACGAGGCAGCGGCCGGTGCGTACGACATCCGCACGATCGGCCGGCACATGGCTGGCGCCGGCGCCGCCGCCTAGCGCTTAGGACGCCGCGGAGAACGCGCTCTTGGGTGCCAGTTTCGGGATCAGGTCGGTCGACTTGCCGACCCAGCCGAACAGATTGCCCTGTTCCGGCAACACCCGCATCGTCGCATCGTGCATGTCCGGATAATAGGACGCGCAGCAATCGCTCAGGATCAGCGAGAAGAATCCGCGATCGACGGCACCGCGAATGGTCGACTGCACGCAGCATTCGGTGGTGACGCCGCAGACGATTGTATGCGTGATGCCGCGCTTCCTCAGGATCGATTCAAGCTCGGTCGTGTAGAAGGCGTCGAATCCCGGTTTGTCGACGATCACCTCGTCGTTTTTCGGATGCAGGCTGTCGACGAAATCATGGCCATATTCGCCGCGCACCAGAAAACGGCCCATCGGCCCCCTGTCGCCGATCGGAGCCCCGGCCTGACTGCTCGACAGGCGGCGCATGTCGTGCAGCGTCGAAAGATCGGGCGTGTGGCCTTCGCGTGTGTGCACGATAAAGAGCCCGGCCTTCCGTGCGGCGACAAGGAGCTTCTCGACCTGCGGAATGATCTTCTGCAGCGGGCCGACATCCTCGCCGCCGACCCCGCCGACGCCTTCGGCATTGCAGAAATCCCGCTGCATATCGATCACGAGCAAGGCGGTCTTGGCCGGATCGAAGGAATAGGCCTGCTCCTTGGTGCAGGCGACATCGATTTTCATGAGCGTCATCCTTTCGACAGGCTTTTCCGACGGACGGCCCGCGCGTTTCGCGTTGAGTAAGCCATACGATAGGCGATCGGACGGCGGGCCAATACCTATAGGAAAGACTAGCCTGCTGCCGCCCCGCCTCGTCGCATCACCGCTGGTCGCGTCGCCGTAAAATTCAGGCAACCGCCGGCAGCAGCACGCCCCAGATCGCCGCGACATGGGCAGCCGCACCGGCAAGCGAGAAAAGATGCCAGTAGAGGTGATTGAAGCGCAGGCTGCGCCAG
>JAWXBK010000026.1:0-59110 GCA_034439975.1 Rhodospirillaceae bacterium
CGCCGCGCGGCGCGATCAGCGGGTGCCGGTGGGTCGCTTTGGGCGGTGTGCGCATTCCGCCCTGCGCCTGGCAGATGGCCTGGAATTTTTTCCATGCCCGGCCGTCAGCAATTGTTTCCAGTGCGACGGCGGTTCCATGTCCGATTGCAGCTTTCCCGCCGATCTCCAGGGCTGCGCCGGCCAATGTGGCAGCGCGCTTACGTAGGTCGTTGGGCGCTTCCGGCATGCCCCTGAGAACCGCGACGACATCAAGCGCCTCCAGGGCCGGGCCGATACCGCGGCCGACCGGCTGCGATCCATCGGTCAGAAGGCATGTCGCCGACAGTCCGAAGTGAGCTGCGACGGCGCTCATCTGTTCCGCAAGGTGTTGGGCGGCAACCTCGCTGCGAATCTTGGCTGTGGGACCGACCGGCAGGTCGATCACGATATGGGTCGAGCCGGCGGCGATCTTCTTCGACAATACAGACGCGATGAGCTGCCCTTCGGTATCGACATCGAGTTCGCGCTCTATGCGAACGAATATGTCGTCGGCAGGACTCAGATGCATCGCACCACCCCAGGCGATGCAGCCGCCTTCGGCCTCAACCACGCGTCTGAGTGTCGCTATGTCGAGGTCGACCGGCGCGAGTGTCTCCATAGTATCCGCGGTGCCTGCCGGCGAGGTGATTGCACGTGATGAGGTCTTGGGGATGACGAGGCCGTGAGCCGCAACGATGGCGACGACGATTGGGGTGGTACGGTTGCCGGGCAGCCCACCAATGCAATGCTTGTCGACGACGAGCGGGGAATTCCACTGTAAGCGTTCGCCGATCTCTACCATGGCGCCCGTAAGATTGACGGTCTCTTGTTGGTCTAGAGGAAGGGCAGCGCTTGCCGTCAGGAAAGCCGCCAAATATACATCGGTGTAGCGCCGTGCGGTAACGTCTTTGACGATCGATGCGAAGGCGGGTGCGTCGAGCCGATTCCCATAGATGCGCCGGCGGACGCTCGAAAGCGATTCGAGCGTCGGCGCATGTGTGACCGGCACCGCCTCGCCCTCCGCGGTGTTCAGGATCTGCCACGCAGTCTCCGAAAGGGCGACCTGGTCGATGGCAAGGAGGTCGCTACCTTCGATCTGGAATAGAGTTGCTTGCACCTCCCGGTCGCCGGTCGACACAAGGACTTGCGATCGGGAAGCAAGACCTTCCGAGCGGCAGACGTGGCAGTCCGTTCGCATGACGACCACGGCCTGGTGTTGCGTGTGCAACCAAAGTCGTTTGGCGCGAAGCGTCGACTGAGCGGCGGTGATTCCCGATTTGGGGGAGGTTTTCATAGATCGAACACCTGGTCCTGCCGTGGCACTGTTGCACTCCATCGAAGGTCTTTGTCGATGCGCACGCGCAGCGCCTCAGATGCATCCGGCTCTCCATGAACAATGAAGACGCGCGAGGGCCCATGATGGAAACCAGAAAGCCAGAGCATCAATTCGTTGGCGTCTGCGTGGGCGGAGAGCATCGACAAATCATCGACCTCCGCGCGAACCGCAATCCATTGGCCGTGGATCTTGATTTCAGGGGCGCCCTGTAGCATGGTGCGCCCGCGTGTTCCGGCGGCCTGGAAGCCAGAAAACAGGATCGTATTTTTCTGTTCGGGCGCGAAAGCCTTCAGGTGGTGGAGCACTCGGCCGCCGGTTGCCATGCCGCTCGCCGAAATCACCACCTTGGGATATGGACTCGCGGTAATGGCCTTCGAACCTTCGGCGTCCCTTGTATAGGCTGCAATCCCGCAGATAGCGTTGCAGACCTCTGACGGCAGACGATGATCGTTGCGATGTGCATGGAGAAGGTCCGTCGCGTCGATTGCCATGGGGCTGTCGAGATAGATCGGGATTCTCGAAAGTCGACCAGCGGTCTTCAGCTTCCACAGATGATAGAGCAGCGACTGCGCGCGGCCGACGGCGAAAGCCGGGATCAGGACGGTGCCGCCGCGTTGGACCGTCCGCTCGATGATGGTGCCGAGGAGTTCTGTGGTGTCGCCCGGCTCATGGACGCGGTTTCCATAAGTGGATTCAACGACGATATAGTCGGCCTCGGCGCTCGGTTCCGGATCGAGCATCATGGGATCGCCGTAGCGGCCCAGATCACCGGAAAAGACGATCCGTTTTCCAGCCCATTCGATGTCGGCGGTCGCAGCGCCCAGGATGTGGCCGGCATGCCTGAACATCAGGGTCGCTCCGCAAGGAAGCGGGACCGGCTTTCCGAACGGAACGGGCGAGAAGCGTTCGAGCGCGCGTTCCGCATCGCGAAGCCCATAGAGGGGCAAGGCGGGTTTGTGCTTGGAGAAGCCTTTTCTATTCGCGTATTCGGCATCCTTCTCCTGGATATAACCGCTGTCCTTCAGGATCAGATCTGCAACATCGCGAGTCGCATCTGTTGAAAAGATACGGCCGCGGAAGCCGTCGCGCACAAGCTTCGGCAGATAGCCAGAGTGGTCGAGGTGCGCGTGGGTCAAGACGACGGCATCGATAGTCGAAGGTTCGACCGGCAACGGCGCCCAGTTGAGTTCGCGCAGGTTCTTGAGGCCCTGAAACAAGCCGCAATCGATCAGGATGCGTTTGTCACCGTAGGTGAGAAGATGTTTCGAGCCGGTGACGGTGCCAGCACCGCCGAGAGAAGTCAGCGTAAGCATGGCGACCTTCAGATCAAGGGTTGAAAAAGATCGGCGGGGTTGCCACTGTTGTCGACAGCAGCGCGTTCGGCGGGCGTAAGAAAATCGTCGCGCGACCATCCGGCTAACGGGACCGCTGCATCGATCAGATGCGCCCAAGAGCAGCGATTGGCGAACAGCATGCCGGCGACGTCAAGCGTGCCCCCACGGCTTATATAGCCGCGCGCCGTGGTCCTCAGTGGCCCCCCATCCAGCCGTCTCAATAATCCGAGCATTGGTTCGGGTCGCGTATGGGTGACGATGACGCGGGGCAACTCCGGCGGAAACAATGCCGCTACGTCGTCGTCGCGTGCCGTGAAGGCGGCTTCAAGCGGATCGCGCGGCGCACGGAAGCGGCCGGGCTCGCAAACAGCCGTCACGACGACACGGCGACCACATGTCTTCAATCGCTGGGCGGCTTTGAGTGCCTCCTTGAGCTGATAGGCCCCTATCGTCACCAATTGCAGGTCGGCTGCGCCGGGTTCGCCGTCGATATGAGCCGCGCCCTCGGTCACGAACCGGCTTACGACTTCACTGTCTAGCCGGTGCGGCATGTCGCGCTTCGAAGCGATCAAGCAAGCGACCTGGCCGCGCCCTTCGTAGACCGAACGGGTCGCTGCCATAGTGCTGTTACTATCGACCGGAAAAAGCACCCGCGCGGTGTCCGACATCTCGCCGAGCAACGCCTCGCCGACCGTTGGATCCTGATGCGACTGCTCGTTCTTGGAGTTCTCCCAAGTGTGGGAGGTTACGACGAGAGGCACGGAGATCCAGCCGGGGGCTTGGCCGGTCTCGCGTTGGCGCCGGGCGAAAACGATTTCCTGACGGAGACCGCCGAGCATTTCCATGGCGAAGGCCTCGTAACTGACGATCAGGTTGAGCCCGCCCTTGTTGGCGAGCGCGGCGCCAGCCACAGCCTCTTCGTTGAGCGCGGTGATGACGGCGCCATCCACGGCGTCGGCCACGCCTGGCTCCCAGATGTTGACGCGGTGTCGCAGACGATCGAGTGCTGCACCCATGTGGTTGGAGCGCATTTCGTCAGGATTGCCGACCCGCGGCCGCAAGTCCGGATTGGCGTCGACGACGCGCACGAACCAGCGGTCGAGCGCGTGCATGGCGCAGTCCGGCGGATCGCCCGCGCGAGTCCATTCGGGTTCGGGAAGCTGCGGCGATGGCGGGCGCCGGATGGCAAGCGGATGCCGGCTTTCGAGCGGCCGGTTCTGACGGTCGTGGATGGCGAGGGTGGCGACGGCACAGTCGATCTCTTCCGGAGACACGAAGAGTGCCGCCGATGCCTGGTTGAAGGCAATTCGTGCCGCATCGTCACGCGACGGATTGCCTTCGATCGGAAGGTTGTGCGCGGCATTGGTGCCGGCTCCCGGAAAGCCGAACCCTTTGACCGTCTCGGCAATCACATAGGGGATGGGCGCCGGATAACTGCGGCCGGGATCGGCGGAGAACCGTTCAAGACGTTCCTCGGCCGTAAGAATCGCCCAAGCAAAGGCGGCCGGGTCACGGCCATCGATCGCAATCGGATCGAAGCCGTTGTGGCGAAGATGGGTCGCGAGCCATTCGGAACCGCCCTGCTGGGCAATCTGGGCGCGCTCCTCGATGCGGCGTCCGTTCAGGATCATAACCGGGATCGCAACGCCAGAATCCTCGGCCCGCCACCAGCGGGGCGTCCAGTCTGAACCGCGCTGTTCCTCGAAAGCACCGTCGCTCAGGAAAGCGACAAGATTCTCTCCGGGCAGCGGCATATGCATGTATTGAACCTCCGCGAAGCCGAGATAGCCACCCTCGGAGATTGCGCCGGCCGTATTGGGACCGGCATGGCTTCCAAGCGGGACTGCGGCGTGGCCATCGGCGCCGATCGCGTAGGAATAAAAGTCGGCGGTGAGCCGTGAGAGTCCATCTTCCGTGCGGTCGTAGCGGCCCTTTTGAGCCGGCGAGACGTCGCCTGTCAGCGCATTGATGGCCTCGATCGCAGCGACGCAATGGCCTTGCCCCATCAACCAGGAGCGGGTCTTTCCAGTGATCGTGTTGGCGGTGAGATATCCGACAAAAGCGGGCACCATGTTCAGCGAGCCGCCGGTATGGCCTTCGGGCGTCGGCTTGAAGGCGGCCGCCGGCAGCGGGGCACCCGAAAGATCGACGCGGCGGGCGTAGGTCATATGCGCGACAGTCCACATCGCCGCGCAGGTCAGGCGATCGGCGGCTGCGAGCAGGCTGTAGAGCGTATCCGCATCAACGCGCCCGGATGCTGCCAAAGCCGCAATCCGATCGACCGTTTCGGTGCCATGCTGGATTGGTCCGTAGCCCTTTTGCCACCGCTCGAATGCCGGCAATTTCGTTTCGCTCATGCTTTTCAGCCAATCCTTCTGGTTTATGTTCTGAACTCGCGCATTCCCTTCGGGCAGCGTTTCAGGTGATGCCGCCTGTCCAGGGTGGCGGATCGCTGGCCGGAAACGAGTCGATGCCCGCCCGCTCGACATCATCAATCGGTTCGGGTGGCCGGCGGTGGCGGATCAGGTGATCGTCAGACTCATCTGCGAATGCGAGAGCAGATGCGATCAGGGGTGCAAGGCGAATGCCATTACTCGGATGGGGAACGCTGTCACTGGAGACGATCCTCTGCGCGACGGCCTGAAGACGCTCGTAAGCACCCTCGGCGAATACGCCGTGGATAACGGCGCAGATCGGCTGCGCCAATCCCTGAAGCGGCAATTGCCGCGCGGCCTCGACAAGTGTGTGACCGGAGGATGCGATGTCGTCTACGAGGACCGGTTGCCGGCCACGCCATTCCGAGAAATCAGGGAGTTCGATTTCGACGTGTCGGTCGCCGCGTCGGATCTTGCGCAGTACTGCATGGGGGGCGCCGATGTGCATCGCGATGGCCGAAACCCACTGTTCACTTTCTTCGTCGGGACCGATGATGAGTGGCGCCTCCACCGCCGTCGCAATCCAGTCGATCAGCAGTGGCGCAGCATGCAAGGTCGTTGTCGGGATCGTGTAGAGCGGAGAAAGGGCCGGATAGCGGTGCAAATGCGGATCGACCGTCACCAGCCGGTCAAAGGTTGAGGAAAGGAGACGCGCGAAGGTCCTTGACGTCACCCCTTCACCCGGCAAGAAGCGACGGTCCTGCCGCATATAGGCGAGATAAGGTGCAACGAGCGTGACGGCGCTCGCGCCAAGCGATCGGGCCGCGTCGGCCGCAAAGAGAAGACGTAGGAACCCGTCGTCCGGCGGTGCCAGGGTGCAGACGAGATCGACGGGCCGGGCCGCAACATCGGAGAGAATCCGGACATAGGTCTCGCCGTCGGGAAAGCGGCGCGTCTCGATCTGGCCCAACTCCCATCCTCCGGCTTCTGCCAGATAGCGGGCGAAAGTCTCGTTTCCGGGCAATGGCAGAATCAGTCGCACGAAACTATGCTCCTCATTTCTTCCTGTAGAAGCGCAGAAATTGAGCGTTGATGGCGACGATGACGGTGCTGACTGACATGAAGACCGCGGCGACTGCCGGGGTCATCATGAAACCTGTTCCGAAGGTGATGCCGGCCGCCATCGGAATGGTGATCGTGTTGTAGCCCGTTGCCCAGATCAGGTTCTGGGCCATCTTGCGATATGTGGCGCGCGATAGGCCAAGTATTGCGGCCACATCGCGTGGGTCGCTCCTGACCAGAACGACGTCGGCCGATTCCACCGCTACATCGGTGCCGGCGCCGATGGCTATCCCGAGATCGGCCACCACCAGCGCCGGCGCGTCGTTCACGCCATCGCCGACCATGGCCACTGCAATCCCGCGCGCCTGCAGTTCTTTAATCTTCTGCGACTTCTGGTCCGGCAGCACCTCGGCGAAATACTCAGTGATGCCCAATTCTTCCGAGACCGCCTTGGCAACCCCCTCGGCATCGCCGGTGAGCATGACGGAGTTGATTCCGAGCGCCTTCAGTTCAGCGATGGCGTCCTTCGATTCCGGTCGGACGATGTCGGCGAGCGCAAATAGCGCGCGAGGCTCGCCGCCGCGGACGAGGACGACGACCGTCTTGCCCTGAGCCTCCAATTGTTTGAGCCGCTCGTGGCCGATCGCTTTGCCCTGCCTTGCGAGGTGGCCGGGGCTCACGATGCGGATGTCGTGGTCGTCGACCTTCGCGACGATGCCTTCTCCGGTGATGTTGCTGACGTCGCTCGCCTTAGGAACAGTCAAGTTGCGAGCCTTGGCCTCGGCGACGATGCCGTGGGCGATCGGATGCTCAGACTGGCTCTCAGCCGCTGCGGCAACAGCGAGTTCCTCGTTCTCATCACCGCCGGCGAGCAGTACGATATCGCTTACGCCGAAACGGCCTTCCGTCAATGTTCCAGTCTTGTCGAAGACCACCGCGTTCAGATTTCGCGCGCGCTCAAAGGCAGCGCGGTCACGGATCAAAAGTCCGTTTCCGGCGCTGAGCGAGGTGCTGACGGCGACCACGAGCGGAACTGCGAGTCCGAGCGCATGCGGGCACGCGACGACCATGACCGTCACCATGCGTTCGAGCGCGAACTCGAGCGGCGCGCCGAGAACGAGCCACCAGACGAAGAGTGTACCGAAGCCGACGGCGAGAGCGATGTAGGTGAGCCATGAAGCAGCGCGGTTGGCGATGTCTTGCGTCCTGGAACGCGTGGCCTGTGCCTTCTTTACCAGGTCGATGACCTGTGCAAGATAGGTAGCATCTCCGGTGGCGGTCACCTTGATGGTCACCGCATTGGCGCCGTTGATCGCACCGCCGATGGCGGTGGAACCAACCGACTTCGATACCGGTCGCGACTCGCCTGTCAGCATCGCTTCATTGAAGCCGGACGACCCTTCGATGATACTGCCGTCGACCGGCACTTTTGCGCCGGGACGGACGAGAACCCGGTCGCCCGGCTGCAGTTCGGAGATGGGAACTTCGTGCGTCGTGCCGTCGGCGTCGATCTTTGTTGCACTGTCGGGCAGCAGCCGGACCAACTCTTCGAGGGCGCGTGACGCGCCCATAATGGAGCGCATTTCGACCCAGTGGCCGAGGAGCATGATGGCGACCAGCGTCACCAGCTCCCAGTAGAATTGTTCGCCCGGGAAACCCAAGGTCGTGGCGGCTGAGAAGAAGTAGGCCGCTGAGATCGCCAGCGCTATCAGCGTCATCATTCCAGGCTGTCTCTTGCGCAGCTCGGACGTGAAGCCGATTAGGAAGGGCCATCCGCCGTAGACATAAGCAACGGTCGAGAGAGCGAATAGGACAATCTCATCCCCAGGAAATGCAATCGCTGTTGCAATGCCCAACCAATGCTGAATCATCGGCGACAGCAGCAGGACAGGGGGCGTCAGAACCAGAGTGACCCAGAAGCGGCGCCTGAAATCGGCCACCATAGCCGCGTGATCGTGACCGCTATGTCCCGAATGTTCAGAGTGTGTTGAACCGCCGGCCGCGACAACAGTGCTACTCGTTGTCATTGCGGAATGGGCATCTTCTGTTATGTGCCCACTCTGGTCGTGATGATTCGAATGGGGCTTAGGCCGATCCTCTGTCATTCTATTCAGTCCTGGAATAAGCGCTCGCGGCTCGGAACCGCTCACGATGAATCAGAGGGTCACTGGGATTCTGCTTGTTGCCGCGAATTCCCGTAGACCGGTTCGCGTCTTTGGGTAGACAATTAGCAACATCAGTCAACTTGGCGCACCAGACCCGGATAGCGGTTGAAGGCGAGCTTCTGAACCAGTGAGCCATCGACGGTTATGATCTCCGCGGTGATGCTTCCATCAGCGGCAGTGGCGACCTCACCCAGCTTTAGACGCGGGTTTCCATGCTGCGTCAGATCTTGCTCCAGGAGGGTGCGGACACTTTCTATCGTCATCTCTTCCGGTGTGCCGTTTGGCATGCCGTAGAGGATCCCCGGACCAGTCATCATGCCCGGCATACCCATTCCGGCCCGATCGCCCATCATCATCTGCATCATTGGGCACATCATCATGCCTGCCATGGGCATTTGACCTTGCGCAGACATGCCCGGCCCCATGCCGTCCTGGGTCATTCCTTGGCCGGTCATGCCGCCCATCATGCCGGACATTCCGCCCTGATCCATCATGCGCTGCATCATCTGCATCATCTCTGGCGTCATCATGCCCATATCGGGCATGCCGCCAGGGCCGGTCGCCGCTGGTGCCTCTCCGGGGGCCATGGGTGCCGGGGCAGTCTCCGCATCAGCGGGGTGGTGGGCATCCTGCTCGTCGGGTTCCGTCTGGGCCGCGACCGAGGTCACGGTACCGAGCATCAGCAAGCCTGCAAAAAGGAAGGTGGGAATCTTAAGCGTTCTCATGGTTCGTACTCCTGATTGATTTGGAAAGTCTGCGGCACGGTCACCGCGCGCTCGATCCGAGCACGGAGCTAAGCCGCGGCACGAAAGCTGGGACTTCTCTGGCATAACGGCGGTACAGCTCGCCGAATTCCGCTTCCACTTCGCGCTCCTCGCGCTTGGCGAGGCGCCAGTACATGACGAGAAGAACCGGCAGCATCAAGCCAGTGACCAGTGTCGGCCATTGCAGGAAGAAACCGATCACGATTAACGCGAAGCCGGCATACTGGGGATGTCGCAAGCGGGCGTATGGGCCGGTCGTTGCAAGCTTTCCTTTGCTCTGTGCATCGTGGAGCACCCGCCAGGCGGTTGCGATCAGGATGAAGCCGCCGCCAATAAGCACGAAACTTAGCAGATGGAACGGACTCCAGTGCGGGTCCATGGACCAGCCGAACAGGGCTGGCCAAAGATGGCCTGCATCGTGCGAGATTGGATCGAGAGTCGGAAAGCTGCTCCCAGCCCAGCCTGCCAGCAGATAGAGCGTCAGCGGGAAGCCGTACATTTCGACGAACAGGGCGACGATAAACGCGGAGAATGCTCCCAGCGAGCGCCAGTCGCGCGCTGTCCTCGGCTTGAAGAAACTGAAAGCGAACAGGATGAAAATGCCAGCATTCACGGCCGCCAGAAACCACAAACCATAGGCGGGAATATTATCGTTCATTGCGTCCTCCATCATGTCCGCTGTGCCCGCCATGACCTCGATGCATGGAGAAGTGTGCACCGACGCAGATCAGCAAGAGCAGCAGCGGCCATGCGCCCAGAAAGTGGGCTCCGTGCTCGAGAAGAAGAAACAGAGCCGCGACCGCGAGGAAGACGCCAAGCGTAAAAACTGCAGGCGAGCGCCAGAAGGTGTTCTCTTCATCGTTTTCCCTGGTCATAGGCAAACTCCGCTCAGCCAGTTCGGCCCGGCTGGTCGTGTCAGATCGCTGCAACTGCGTCGGCCAGCAGGTCGCGCACCTGACCTGCCACCGTGCGCAGCGCCGGGTTGTCGATCGCCTGCATCGAGGCCACAGGATCGATCGCGCTGACCTCGACGCCGCCATCGACTGCACGCAGGATCACATTGCAGGGCAGCATGGCGCCGACGCGGGGCTCCATGCCGATGGCTTGATGCGCCATTTTCGGGTTACACGCGCCAAGGATGCGGTAAGGCCTCATCTCCACATCGAGTTTCTTTTTCATCGTGGCCTTGACGTCGATTTCAGTCAGAACTCCAAATCCTTTGACGGCCAGCGCCGCGCGGGTACGGGCGTCGACATCGTCAAAGTCGGCGTTCGTGATGAGGCGGTTAATTGTATAGTTCATGAGAGAATCTCCTGGTTCATTTGCGAAGATATTTGACCAACGCCGCGATAACGAGGCCGACTAAAACAACAATCAAAATCATCCAGACCCAACCAAGGCCAATTCCATATCCATTCATCATGTGTTTTTGCCTTTCTATGTGTTTCGGACACTGGTCTCATCCCGATTAGGGGGCAGTTGATTCAATTCTTACTGAACATGCCGCGTTGGACCTAAACAGCAATTAGGTCTGAATTCGCTCAGGCTTGATACTCGACGGTGGTCATCATTCCGGCAGCCATGTGGTAGAGGTGGTGGCAGTGCAGTGCCCACTTACCCGGATTGTTGGCGTCGAAGGCGATCGTCACGCTCCCTCTTGCGGGAACGAGCACGGTATCGCGCACGGCACCAGCAAAGCGCTCGCCATTGACTGCGACCACCTGGAAGCGGTGACCGTGCAAGTGCATCGGATGCGCCATCGTCGTCTGGTCGGAGAAGGTGATCTCGACCCGTTCGCCCTCACGCACTTCGAGCGGGGCATGAGTGCCGTGCACTTCGCCATTCAGCATCCAGACATAGCCCGGTGCCTCGGTAATGGTGATCGTGTGGCGCCGATCGGCGTCTCGAGATGGAAGTGGCCGGGTCGCCCGGAGTAGCCTTTCGAGTGCCAGCCCGACAGGAGCAACGGCTTCGGTGGCCTCGGCAGCGGTCTTGCCGACCGAACCCCCGCGTGTGCCCAGCACAAATCCGGTGCGGGCACGCGCGCCTTCCTGGACCGCGAATATCGGCCAGGCACCCTCGCTCTGCGGAAGCTCGAGGACGATATCGAGACGCTGGGCGATCGCGAACTCGAAACGCCGCGCGGTAGTCGGCTCGACCGGCATGCCATCGACCGCGATTAACTGTCCTTCCAACTGGCCGAGATCCAGCCAGAAGTTCGTCGCCGTCGCGCCGTTTATCAGACGTAGGCGCACCCGGCCGCCTCGCTCGACGCGGAACACTTCCGGGTCGTCAAGAGTGCGGTCGTTGGCGAGAAATGCATCGTAGTCGACATCATGCAGGTGGGGGCCGTCGCCCATTGCCATGGCGTCGTGACCCATGGCGGTATGGTCCATCCCATCCATTGGGATGGAGGACCCCTTCAACTCGGCGAGAATTTCGTTCGGGTCGCGGAAGGTGAAGTCGTGGAAAAGGACCACGACTTCCTGCATGTCCAAGTCGGATTCGTCCGGATCCCGGACGATCAGGGGCGCCGCCATCAGGCGCTGCTCCTGCAGACCGTGATGGGAATGCATCCAGTTCGTGCCGGCCTGTTCCAGTGGAAAGTCGTAATCGTAGGCGGCGCCCGGCATTAGTGGAGCCTGTGACAGATTCGGTACGCCGTCCTGCTGCCACGGTGGCGTGAGCCCATGCCAGTGGATCAGCGTTTCTTCATCGAGCTGGTTCGCCAGCTTCACCCGGAATCTTTTTCCTGCTTCTGCGAATAGCCCATGACTGCCGTCGGGCTGCGTCAGGCCGAAGACGGTGGCCGGTCGACCGTTCACTTCGATCACCCGGGTGCCTGCGCGGATAGTGGTGGTCGGCGTTGCCAGGGCCGGCTGGCCCAAAATCAACAGCGAGGGTACCGCGCCGAGCAGGCCTGCGGCCGCGGTGGATGCCAGAAACTGGCGACGTGACAGATATTGCATGAAGAAACTCTCTCCGGAACATGACGGGATCGGATCGAACCGAAACGGCCGATCGGATTAGCCCGACACACCGGACGAGGCGCGCGGGCTCAGATGTTCGCGGAGAGTTTCGGAGGGCGGAGTTGAGCGGACGGCAGGCGGCTGAGAGGAACCTCATCCGGCGGCGTTTTCGTGAATACTGTATGAAGCGGCGCCATCAGGGCCGGCGATGAAAACAACGGGGCGCAGAACGAACAGCCATTAACCATGCCGCAGGAGGTGCCGTGGGGCTGGCCAGTATGCTCGGGACAGCACGGCTCACCACTGGCATCCTGGCTCACAGATGTAATTTCATGCGAAAGCGATGCCGCAAATGCGGCCTGGTCGCCCATCGGAATATGAACGAGACCGGACGTTGAAAAGGTAAGTACCAGCAGCAACACGAGGCAACGCCTTACGCCCGACGTCCGAAGACTCGGGGCCTTTCCGCGCTGCCTTGTTCCATCCTGCTGCACGCCTTACCCTTTTTCCTCTCCGCGGCACCTTAAGCGCTTCTCGATGTGGGAGGTCAAAGCGGTTTCCGCAATGACCTGAATCAGGACCGCTATAGTAGGCCTGATGAGGGTGGAATACACCCTCGAAGCGGGATAATAGAGCGAATTTTGGTGCTTGAGCCATGACCGTTAGTGCCGCCCTGCGCCTTCTGGCTGTCATGGTACTTTGGGCCTCCTGCTTCCCTCTCATCACCATTGGCTTGGATCTGGCGCCGCATCTCGCCTTCGCGGCACTGCGCGCCGCGCTTGCAGGCATTTGCCTAATCGCGCTCGGAGCCCTCTGCGGTCGCCTGGTGCCTGTCGGTAAGCGCTCCTGGATTCTTATCGTAGTGGTTGGGCTCGGGGCGACAAGCATGGGTTTCCTCGGCATGTTCCATGCAGCCGAGTTCGTCTCGCCGGGGCTCGCGACAGTCATCGCGAATGTGCAACCGATCATCGCCGCCGTTCTCGCGCACGGCTTCCTGGGTGAACGACTGATGGTGATTGGAAAGATCGGCCTGGCGATTGGCCTGGCCGGCATCGCTGTTATTGCTTGGCCGGGCGTCGCAGCAGTTCACATCCAAGGCTATCCTCTTGGTGTCACCTACGTCGTTCTCGCCGCGACCGGAGTTTCCATAGGCAATATTGCCATTAAACGCCTCACTGGTCAGGTCGACCCGATCATGGCAATGGGCTTCCAGCTACTCATCGGCGCGGTGCCACTGGCCCTCATATCGATGCTGATGGAAGATGTCTCGCTGCTGACTTGGTCGACCGAATTCGTCTTCATCCTTGTGGTTTTAGCCGTCCTCGGATCGTCGCTCGCGTTCTGGCTGTGGTTTGAGGCGCTGGAGCGAGTTGAACTCAACCGGGCGAATGCCTTTACGTTTCTGGTGCCAATCTTCGGGCTCACGATCGGTGCCAGCTTCTTCGGCGAACGGCTCGAGGCGATTCAGGCTGCCGGCGTCGTTTTGGCGCTGATAGGAATTTCACTGGTGCTGAGAGGTGGCAATTCAGCCGCACGACCGTGATCAAGCCAAGCACCAGCAACTATCGCCGCTGCGAATTGAAGCGAGCAATCTGCATGGAGTCACAGCTGCAACAGGGGTAAGAGAATGCTTTCTCATCGTGGAAGGACATACCAATGAGTGGTCCAGCTATTTGCATTGCCTCGACACGATTTAGATACTGACCGGAGCGACCAGAGATGCCGAAGAATCGATCACTCAGACGAATGCCGCCGTTACGATCGATCGACGGGCCGAGTAATTGTGAGGCGATGATTACAAGGAAATCCAAGGCTACCTTTCAGTTCGAAGCGCGCCGGATCTTGGCCAATCAATGGCGTTACGATCGATGAACACCTCTGACTCTTCTCTTCCGAATCCAATATCCATTTCGGATCGTCTGAACCAAAACTGCTTTTGCACCACGCTCGACCGTCCATCGTTGTGCGAGGCGTTGGAGCGCGAAGCTGGGGATTCGTCGTTCTGCGAGAGCTTCATCCGCCCTCGCGCACACCTGTTCTCGAACGTGCCGGTGTTTCTCTCAGCCACGGCGGTCGCCGAGATGCAAGAGATCGTGACGGCTGTCGAGGTAACGGCCCGACTTGCGGCGTACAAAGCCGCTGTCCTGTCCTGGGCGCCCGAAATCTCGCAGGCAGATCATGGTCCGGTTGGCGCATTGATGGGCTACGACTTCCATCTTGGAGAAGACGGTCCGAGGTTGATAGAGATCAATACCAATGCCGGCGGCGCGTTTCTCAACGCCCTTCTTGCAAGAGCGCAGCGCGCGTGCTGTGTCAAAATGAAACTGCCACTGGCGCCGCTGGCGCACACCTTTGAGGATGCCGCGTTCCGCATGTTCCACGGCGAATGGGTGCGCCAGCGGGGATTCGGCACTGCAAATCGGATCGCTATCGTCGACGACAACCCCGAGGAACAATATCTCTATCCCGAGTTTGTGCTGGCGCGGCAAGTTCTGATCGAGCGCGGTGTCGACGCGGTCATCGCGGACGCCAGCTGCCTACACTACGAGGGCGGTCGGCTTAGGTTCGGCGGGCAGAATATCGACCTCGTGTACAATCGGGTCACCGATTTTGCACTCGATCAGCCAGATCACAGGGCGTTGCGGGAGGCCTATCGGGATGGCGCGGTGGTCGTGACGCCGAACCCGTACAACCACTCGATTCTCGCCGACAAGCGCAACCTTTCACTCCTCTCCGACCCAGCGATTCTCGATGCCTGGGGCGTGGAGCCAAGGCTGCGCGCCCTTCTTAAAGCCGTCCCGCGCACCGTCCTGGTAACTTCCGGCAACGCCGATGCATTGTGGAAGTCACGTAAGAACTTGTTCTTCAAGCCGACCGGCGGTCACGGCGGCAAGGCAGTTTACCGCGGCGATAAGTTAACAAAAGGCGTTTGGGAGGAGGTCAAGCGTGGAGGCTACATTGCTCAGGCGTTTGTCCGGCCGAGCGAGCGCATGATCAAGATCGACGATGCACCACAGGCGCGGAAGATGGACATCCGGCTTTATACCTATGACGGTCAGGTGCTTCTAGTGGCCGCGCGCCTCTATCAAGGCCAGACGACAAATTTCAGGACGCTTGGCGGCGGGTTTGCCCCCGTGCTGATGATCTAATGCAGGTCGAATCACTCAAATTGCGCAAAGAATGCTGGATACTAGTGGTCGCCTCCCAGTTTCTTGTAATAGAGGCTTTCGAATCTGCCATCTCGGATGCTCAGCTCGAAGGCACGATTCGGAAGGATCTCGACCACAAGGCACTCGCGCGCCACGCCTTGGCACTGGGCGATGGCGTTATGCTGCACGCCCGGATGGGCATCGATCGCCAGTATGCAGCGGTGGCATTGCGCTGGTTCCTGAAGTCAATTCGAGCAGCAACGTATCCGAGCACAACGCAGTCAAGAACAGAATCTGAGCGGCAAGATCGAAAGGGATTAGATAAATGACCGCCTTGTTTCCATTGCATGACACCACCACCGCGCCTGCTGATTCAAAGGAACTGCTACAGCGCGCAGAAAAGAACCTGGGCATGATACCCAATCTGGAGCGCGTTATGGCCACAGCACCCGCACTCCTTGCGGGTTATGTCGAGTTATGGGAGCTCTTCGACAAAACCAGCTTCAGCCTGATCGAACGGCAGGTCGTGTATCAAACGGCAAATTTTGAGAATGAGTGTGACTATTGTGTTCCCTGGCATACCAAGCTCTCTCAGCTAGCCGGCGCCGATGCTGAAACCATCGATGCATTGCGCAACGGACGTCGCTTAAGTGATCCTCGTCTGGAGGCCTTGAGACAATTCTCGCAAAGCTTGATCCGTACAAAGGGAAAAATTGCTACGGCCGACCTGGAAGGTTTTCTGGCTGCTGGATGGACGCCACAGCATGCGCTCGAAGCAATCCTTGGCATCGCTGTGAAGACGATGAGCAACTACACGAACTCAATCGCGGGAACGCCTCTCGACAACCCGGTGAAGAAACTGGCGTGGCAGAAGCCGACGATCCGGGCGCGTTCCGCACCGGATGCATATTGAAGTCCATCAGCGCGGTCAGAAATCAAACAGTCATTATCAACGCCAGAAGCCGCTCAATTCATTTTACGCTCGCTACAGCACTTGTTTAGTTTTGCAGATTGTGCCGTTTTCCTTGACGCACATCGAATTTTTACCCGCGCTAGCGCTTGCTTGGGGGTTCATTAAGGAATTCGTGTTATGGTGTTTCAATGGACACTTCCTGAATGTCTAATTTTAAGAATCCCCCAGCGATTGCTGAGATACGGCGCTTGCAGGCTAGCGTTCGCGAAGCACACGTCGTCACGTTTCTGCACATTGTGCCTTTTTCTTTTGGGCCGACTCGGCACCAGTTTACTCCGGCGTAGATTCACCCGATCCCCCCATTTCTGCCGGCATGTCCTTCAGCTTGGGGAGACCATCCGCCATTCTCAGTACCGCCTCTTGGTAATTTACATGCACACTCGGCTCGAACGGAGATTCAGGAATCACTGCTGCATAGACATCGGTGACACCCCAACCAGGGTGTTCCGTCATCAAGTGTCCGCCACAGATCCTGCACCATTTGCGAATGCTCTTTTCTGTCCTCTGAAAAGAGGCAACATTGTCGGCGCCGTGTGTGATACGGACAGCATCCGGTGGCCAAAGTGTGAAAGCATTAACCGGCCCCGCAGACCACTTCCGGCATGACGCGCAATGGCAATAACCCATCGCCGCGGGTTCACCTAAAACAGTGATCTCCACCGCCCCACAAAAACACGCACCCTTGGATGTTTGGCTTTTGCTCATCGTTGTTCTCCGTGAACCCATTCCTTTATCCAAGCAAAGACGAATATGTAACCCAATTGAATGTGCCCGTCTTAACCGGAGATTTGCTGCGAACCAGAGGCCGATTGTTCGGGGTTACCGATTATAATTGTCCTGCAACGCACGAATTTACTACATGTAAATTCGCGTGATTAAATTGTTTAAAGTCTCTTAAAGACGGGATCGCCAATTTTTTCTGATTGCATTCCGACATGGCTGGATGTGGGTCACGCCCCATTGAATGTATTGCGGTGCCCCGTTAACACGACGGATGCAGGCGGCGCGGCGCCACCGGGCGGCAAACGAGTCTGCCCAATCACGCCGCAGCGGGGCCGTCGTCTTTGGGGTACGCCCAACCCCGATCTAATCTTAAACCGATGCGATGGACGACGCATGCTTGCATTCGGTCCAAGACATCGTTTGTTCGTAGATTGTTCCTGCGGGGCGCCGATTTAAATCGCCGAGACCAAGAATTTACACACGCCCTAGGGAGGGAAATTAGCCCTAATGAAACCCACGGAGCCGGGTGGAGCATCGCATCACTTCAACGAATACCTGTCCGATCCTATCCTTTCGGGCGTCTAGGCCATATCGAATTCGGCTAACAATATGATACATGCGTACGGTGTGCTCTTCCACAATACCTAAGGTCTGCCAATTGTCAGATCGGTATTGATGCCTTCAAGCGTAGTAGGCTCGGACGCGACGAGCGTTGCAGCGACAATTCCATGCCAGGAGGTCCACAATGCACATTCCACATATCAGACGCCGTTATTGGCTCGCTGCAATTTTAGCGGGCGTAGCGTTGACTTTGGAAACTGACGCAGTCGCTGAGCAGGAAGCACAGCAGCTCGGCACCGTGGAGTTCAGCGTTTCATGCAACGAGGCCGCTCAACAGAAATTTAATCACGCGATGGCGTTGTATCACTCCTTCGCCTGGCCTGCTGCGATGGAAGCCTTCGAATCCGTTGCGGTCGAGGATCCCGAGTGCGGTATGGCTCACTGGGGCCAGGCGATGACACTCCTCGGTAACCCCTTTGTTTGGCCGACCGGACTCTCCGCTGAGAAGCTGGCGGACGTCGTATCCGCCCTGGACGCCGCCCGAGCGGCTGGCCTCGGAAGCCCACGGGAAAAAGATTATGTTGAAGCAGTTGCTGTGTTTGTTCTTGATCATGAGCAGGCCGATCATGCTCATCGCATGAAGGGCTTCAACGCGGCAATGGCTGATCTTGCCGCTCGCTACCCCGATGACATGGAAGCGACGATCCTGTCGGCCTTGATGACGTCGGCAAGTTTCGATCCGACCGACAAGGGTTATACAAATCAGTTAAGTGCAGCGCGCATCCTGACGCCGATTTTTGAAACTAATCCGCAGCACCCCGGCGTCGCACACTATCTGATCCACAGCTACGACTATCCACCGATTGCTGCTGAAGGATTGCCCGCCGCACGTGCCTACTCGTCAATTGCACCTGATGCCGCCCATGCACTTCACATGCCCTCACATATCTTTACGCGGCTGGGTCATTGGCATGCGTCAATAGAGGCGAACCTGGAGTCCGCGCGGGTTGCTGGTGATGCAACGTTCGACGGTCACCATGCGTCCGACTATATGGTCTATGCCCATCTTCAGTTGGCGCAGGACGAGGCCGCGCGCAACGCTATGGAGGCATCCCTCGGCATGAAGCCAATCGATAATTTCGGGGCTGCCTATGCCTACGCGGCAATGCCTGCACGTCTGGCGCTTGAGCGCGAGGACTGGTCGGCAGCGGCGCAACTCACCCTCACGCCGGACCCCGATGTCTATCCATGGGAGAAATATCCACATGCTGAAGCTGTCAACGCGTTCGCACGCGGCATCGGGGCAGCATTGTCCGGTGACGCCACTGCAGCACGTGAGCAAGCAGCTCGATTGGCAACGCTTCGCGACGCAGCGGAAGCGGCAAAGCTGGGCTACTGGGTCGAACAGATCGACATTCAGGCGGCGCTGGTCGCCGCTCTTGCCTTGTGCGTCGAGGGTGATTCTGTTGGCTGTATCGATCAGCTAAGGCAGGCCTCTGTTCGCGAAGACGCAACTGAAAAACATGCCGTCACGCCCGGCCCGATCGTGCCGGCGCGCGAGTTGCTGGCCGACATGCTCATGAGACAGGGTTTACCTGCCGATGCCATGACCGAGTACGAAGCGGTCCTCATGAAAGAGCCTTACCGCTTCCGTGCCATGGCAGGAGCCATGACGGCCGCTCACCTGATTGGCGAAGACGCGAAGGCTCGTGCTTTGGCGGCCGAACTGGTTGAGCTCGGATCCGAGGCTGACCGTCGGCACACTTCGCTGGATCTGGCTGGGCAACTGGCAGGCGGGTAGGGCAATCCGACCGTAGACCGTTACCCCGCAGGTAGGGCTGCCTTAGAGCGCTCTAGCTGGCACTGATGGGCCGATCGCACATAGCGGCGAGGCCCGGCCTCAATCGGAGTCGGGAAAGCACAGAGCCTTTTGCTTAATTTAGCATCGACCTCACTGCATCCTGCCAATCGAGGCTCCAGGAGCTCCGAGTAACTCGTACAAATTTAGACAGTGAAGAGATCGCCGTAAATCTGTAATCATTCGAGCCGGCACGGATCCAAGGTGGGGTAAGCACGAATCTCCGGAGAACTTGACCAAGCTTTGGTAAAGTTCATAGACCGAGGCGATTCAAGCTATTACTCGATCCGGTAATCAATCGTGCGCCGCGTTGAAACGTGAGATAAGACTAGGCCCAGTCGGCCATGACGCCGAGGCGGTTGCGGAAACCGATCAGAAACCAGACATGTACGAAAGCAGCCAGGCCGGAAATCCGCTGACGCGCAGCCAGCCAAGATCGGCAATAGCGGCCTTGCGCCCGATCGTCGCGAGTGAGCCCGCATCCCGGTAGCGGAACGGACCGGGATCTCGGTGCTGCATGAGTTCGGCGCAGATGAGCTTAGCGACATAAGCGCCCTGCTGCTTGGCAACCGGTGCGATTCCCGGCAGCGGCTTACCCTCCGGACCAGCCGCCTGCGCCGTGTCGCCAACGACGAAGACTTCCGGATGCGATGCGCAATCGCTCGTCAACGAACACGCGGCCGGCACGATCCGCCGGCGCGTCGAGCCATTTTGCGGCTGGTGAAGCGGTGACGCCAGCGGCCCAGACGATCGTCGCGGCCGGCAGGAACCGGTCCACGGCGCCGTCTGCGCCGGCATCGGTGACCTCCACCCCCCTGCTCGTCGCAGCGTGTGACGGTGATACCGGTGAGGAGCTCCACGCCAGAGCGGGTGAGTGCAGCTGCCGCTTTTGCTGACAGGTCGGTCAGAAAGGAAGGCAGTACGCGCTGGCCCGCCTCAATCAGCAGCACTCGTGCCGAGGCTGGATCGATACGACGGAAGTCGCGTACCAGGGCGTGGCGCGCTAGTTCAACAATTGCACCCGCCATTTCGACACCGGTGGGGCCGGCCCCGACAATCACAAAGGTCAGCAGCCGGCGGCGCTCGGCCTCGTCGTCGGTTGCCTCGGCGCGCTCGAAGGCCGAAAGAATGCGGCGGCGAATATCGGTCGCATCATCGATCTACTTCAAGCCTGGCGCGAACGGTTCCCAATCATCATGGCCGAAATAGGCATGGCAGGCGCCGGTCGCGATTACCAGCCGGTCATATGGAATGCTGCGATCGCCGAGTATGGCGAGGCGCCGTCCGACCTGACATCGAGTCAGATCAAGGCTGGGTTGCGTCGGGCCAGCGAACTGGGAGAGCAGTTACCAAGAATGTCTCCCGCCGAGCAGCGGGCCCTGCTGCTCACCGTCCTCGACCGCATCGTGATCCAGAAGGGACAGCTCTCCATCCATGTCGATCGCATGAAGATGTAGGCCCATCTCGCAGTTGGCGACGCACATCGCAGTGAGACTAAGCAGAATGCGGACGAGCTCGACCATTCGATCGAAACCTATACGTTGGATGTTCCCCTTGAGATTCGCCGGCGCGGCATCGAGATGAAGCTCGTCGTTGCAGGTGGATCGACACCTTCGGCCGCACCAGACCCGAAGCTTCTTGGCCTGATCGCGAATGCACACCGGTGGTGCTCGGAATTGCAATCCGGTGACGCAAAGTCGGTGCACGAACTTGCAGAGAGGCACGGCATCCATTGGGCCGACGTCAGCCGCACGCTGCCGCTGGCGTTCCTCGCCCCCGATATCGTCGAAGCCATCCTGATGGGCTGTCAGCCGGTCGATCTCACTGTCACGCGATTGCGCCGGATGCAGAACCTGCCGACATCGTGGGCGCATCAGCGGCACATTCTCGGTTTCCGTTAGGCCAGGCGCCGCACAACAACCCCAAAGTATTGGACACCGAAATCGGCCATTCTAGACAGGCGGGCCGTTTGGCGTGTCTCGCGCCAAACCGGCCGTCTCACGTCCAATCTATCGGCGCCGATAGCCCAAAAACGTCGCGGCAGCGAGCCGGTTGGGCTGCTGCCGCGATATTTGTTCTGTCATGCAGAACGGAACTGGTGGAGCTGAGGGGAATCGAACCCCTGACCTCTACAATGCCATTGTAGCGCTCTCCCAACTGAGCTACAGCCCCATCGGGACCGGATGCCCGCAAAACCGGCATCCGAACGAGCGCGAACCGCGCGCCCGATGGGCACAAAACCGCGCCCGACGGGCGCAAACTAGGTAGGCGTTCCGGCCCTTGCAAGGCAAATTTCGGCGCCGATCCCGATCGGGATAACCCGCGCGGGAGAGCGCCGAGCGCCGGATTCGATCAGACTTCCTTGTCCCCTTCGCGCCGTTCGACGCCGTGGCCGAGATCCTCGTCTTCGCCGAGTTCCGAGGCATCCTCGAGAACAGCTTCGTCCTCGTCCTCGCCTTCGACCACTTCGATCTCGCCGTCGACGACTTCGGGTTCGACCTTCTTGGGCTTCACCGGTTCCGGCTTCTCGGCCGCAATCGGGCGACCGCGCCGCGTCTTCAGCACGGCTTCGGCATCATAGACGGCGCCGCATTTCGGGCAGGTGATCTGGGTGCGGCCCAGATCGTAAAAGCGCACATTGCAGCTCTGACAGGTGCGCTTGAGACCCCATTCGGGCTTGGCCAATGTTCATCCTCCAGCCGGGGTTCAAGGTACGAGGGCGGGCACTTGCCACGCCCGGCGGCGGCCTGTCAAAGGTTAAATAGGTGCCGGCTCTGCCGAGCCGACGCCGGACACCGCCGGCGGGCCCTCTTCCCGCTCGATTTGCCGCGCCGGGTCTCACGGCCCAAGGTTTGCCGGGCCCCCCAGGCGGCGATAGCATCGCAGCCGAATTCCGGGAAAATGCGATGCACGACAGCCATCATGACGACCATCCAGACGACGATGTGGCGATGCGCGTGCGCGCACTCGAAGACCTCCTGGTCGCGCGCGGGCTGGTCGACCGGGCGGCGATCGATGCCTTCGTCGATGCCTATGAGAACCGGATCGGACCGCGCAACGGCGCCCGCGTCGTCGCGCGTGCCTGGAGCGATCCCGGTTTTCGCAAAAGACTGCTCGCCGATGCGCCGCGCCCGATCGCCGAACTCGGCCTCGGCGGTCTGCAGGGCGAACAGCTCGTCGTGCTCGAGAACAACGACGCCGTCCACAACATGGTCGTGTGCACGCTCTGCTCCTGTTATCCCTGGCCGGTGCTCGGTCTGCCGCCGGTCTGGTACAAGAGCGCGCCCTATCGGTCGCGTGCGGTCAGCGATCCGCGCGGCGTGCTGCGCGAGTTCGGCGTCGAAGTTCCGGTGGATCGCGAAGTGCGCATCTGGGACAGCAGCGCCGAGATCCGTTACATGGTCCTGCCACAGCGGCCCCGCGGCAGCGACAGCCTCGACGAAGCGGCGCTCGCCGCGCTCGTCACGCGCGACGGCATGATCGGCACGGCGCTGGTCTGAGGAGCGCACGCGATGGACGGCATCCACGACATGGGCGGCATGCACGGCTTCGGGCCGATCGAGCGCGAAAAGGACGAGCCGCCGTTCCACGCCGACTGGGAGCGGCGCATGCTCGGCATTTCGCTCGCGGTGCCGTTCGTCGTTCCGATCACCGACGATCATCTGCGCCGCGAGGTCGAGCGCATCGCGCCGGAGCCGTATCTGCGCATGAGCTATTACGAGCGCTGGCTCGAAGCGATGGTAAGCCTGCTTGAAGAACGCGGGGTGGCCGACGGCAGCGCGGCGTTCGGGCCGGCCGTTGCGGCCGATGCCGTCCCGGCGGCGATTGCGGGCGGGTTTCCGCTGCGCCTGCCCGACAAAGAGGGCCGCGCGGCGCGATTCAAACCGGGACAGCGCGTGCGCGGCCGCAACATGCATCCCGACGGCCATACGCGGTTGCCGCGTTATGCGCGCGGTCGCGTCGGCACGATCGAGACCGATCTCGGTGTATTCGGTCTGCCGGATGCGAATGCCGCCGGGCGCGCTCCCGAACCGCAGCATTGCTACACGGTCGCCTTCACGTTGCGTGAGCTATGGGGCGACAGTGCCTCGGCGATCGACACGCTGCGGCTCGATCTGTGGGACGAATATCTGGAGCCGGCATGAAGGACGCGCTGCCATCCTTCCTCGCCGAACCGGGCGATACATCGCTGCCGCGCGATTACGAGGGACCGATCTTCGCCGCGCCGTGGCAGGCGCAGAGCTTCGCATCGGTGGTGGCGCTGGTGCGCGGCGGCCATTGCCGCTGGGACGATTTCAAAAGCCTGCTGATCGACGAGATCGGCAAGGCGCCGCACCGCGATTACTGGGAGAGCTGGCGGCGCGCCGCCGAGCGTTTGGCCGACCGGGTCGCGCGGATCACCGAGGCCGAAATCGCCGCTCGCGCCGTCGTCGTCGCCAGCGAGCTCGCCCATCGCCGCGCGGCGCAGCGCCGGCACGAGCATTCGCACTAAAGCCCGGCCCGTCTTCTTACGGGCGGTTGCGACAAGAATTCGATTGAGTTGCCGCAGCGACGGTGCTTAGCATTGCGCCATCGCCTTCATCGTCGGAGTACGCCATGACCAATCCGGCCATCGATCTGTTCCGTCGCGCCCGCAGCCGCCGCGACATCGTGCGCGGCTTGCGCAATCTCGGTCTTGCCACCGTCGCAACCACGCTGCCGCTGGCCCGGCCTCGCGCCGCCGAGGAAGTGACTTACTATACCTGGGCGGGTTACGACGTGCCGGAACTGCATGCCCGATACGAGGCGGTGCGTGGCACGCAGCTGAACTTCACGCTCTTCGCCGATGAAACGGAAGCCTTGCTAAAGATCCAGTCCGGCTTCACGCCGGACATCAGCCATCCCTGCATCTACGACATTCAGCGCTGGCGCGACGGCGGGTTCATTCAGCCGATCGACAGCGCCCGCCTGCCGGATTGGGGCAATGTCTTTCCCGCGCTCAAGGAAGCAACCGGCAACGCCGAGACCGGCGAGCAATGGCTGGTCCCGATCGACTGGGGCAACGGCTCGGTGCTTTACCGCACCGATCTGGTCGAGATCGAGGAGGAAAGCTGGAGCGTGCTATTCGACGAACGCTATGCCGGTCGGCTCGCGATGTGGGATGCGATCGACGGCGCGATGAATGCCGCCGCGCTCGTCTCGGGCGCCGCAGACCCATTCAATATGACCGATGCCGAACTTGCCGCGGCGAAGGCGCTGCTGGTAAAGCAGAAGGATCTGCTGCGTTTCTATTGGTCGGATCCGGCGCAGGCCGAGCAGGCGCTCGCCTCCGGCGAGATCGTCGCGGCCTATACCTGGAACCAGTCGCTGGTGAACCTCCAGGCACAGGGCATTCCGGTAAAATACATGCAGCCGAAGGAAGGTATCCTCACCTGGGTCTGCGGCCTGGTCATGATGACCGACGGCGCCGCCGACGACGGCGCGCGCTACGATTTCATCAACGCGATGCTCGCACCCGAGACCGGCGAATGGCTGATCTCGAATTACGGCTATGGCCATTCGAATGCCAAGTCGTTCGAGCTGGCCGGCGCCGAGACCGCCGCCTCGATGGGCCTGCCCGCCGATCCGGCGGAGATGTTCGCGAACAGTGTCGTGCTGAAGCCGATGGATCCGGCAGTGCGTCAGAAATACATCGAGACACTCGAAGCGGTGAAGTCGGGCACCTGACGGCGCTCATGTCCATCATCGCCTTACCTTTCCTGGTCGGAGTGATCGCGGGGCTTCGCACCATGACCGCGCCCGCCGCGGTCAGTTGGGCGGCCTATCTCGGCTGGCTGCCGCTCGAGGGAACCTGGCTGGCGTTTCTGGGACATCCGGTCACGGCGTATCTGTTTGCAGCACTGGCATTGATCGAGCTGGTCGTCGACCAGTTGCCCTCGACGCCGAGCCGAAAGGTTCCTTTGCAGTTCGGCGGACGGCTCGTGATGGGGACGCTGACCGGGGCCGCGATCGGCGCTTCCGCCGGCCTGCTCGTTATCGGCGCGATCCTTGGTGCGATCGGTGCTGTCGCTGGAACCCTGGGCGGTGCCGCCGCGCGGGCGCGTCTTGCCGCCGCCTTCGGCCGCGACCGGCCGGCCGCCCTGATCGAGGACGCCGTCGCGATCGGCGGTGCGTTTCTGATCATGCTCGCTTTGCGATAAGCGATCTTGGGAGGGCAATAATGAGCCCTCGGATCAACGCCCGCTTGTCGCCAGCCTTGCCTGATCGATGCGCCGGAACGGCACCGCGCGATCGAAACCCTTGAGCCGTGCCGACTCATTGCTCATCTCAAGCCCCTCGAGCAGCCGCACGACACCGCGGTCCTCGAGCATCGCATCCGACAGAACGATATCGCCGCCGCGGCTTTCGCCCTGCAGCCGCGCCGCCATGTTCACCGTGCTGCCGAAATAATCGAGCCGCTCGTTGAGCGTCACCGCGATCGTCGGCCCGCAATGGAGGCCGAGCTTGATAACGATATCGTCGCCCCGATGCTGCGCGTTGAATTCGGCGACCTTGCGCTGGATCGCGAGTGCCGCGCGCATCGCGTCGGCTGGATCGCTGAAGGCCGCCATGACGGCATCGCCGATGGTCTTGATGAGTGCGCCGTCATGATCGCGTACCGCGCCCACGAGGAACGCGAAATGATCGCGCACCAGATGATAGGCGGCCGCATCGCCGACCCGTTCATAGAGCGCGGTCGAACCTTTGAGATCGGTGAACATCAGCACGATACGCTGGATGCCGACATCGTCGCCCGGCCGCAGCGTCTCGGCCGAGAAAAGATCGCGGAAGGTCTGGCGCGTCGTAATCCTGTCGGCGGTCAGCGCATCCACAACCCAGTGCCGGCTCTCGACGATAAACGTCCGCAGCCGCGCGCTGTCGTTGACGAGGCGCATCTGGCCGGGTGCGCCCGCCGCATTGGCCTCGATCGCACCGCCCGCATTGATCCGGAACAGCGGGAGCAGGGTGCCATCGATTTCGATGTCATGGTCGTCGCCCGGCTCGAGCGTGCGCAGCCGGTAGGGTCCGGGCTCGAAACGGGCCGGCACGTCGCGCGTCTCGTTCGCCGGCACCGTCACATGCAGGCGCACATGGGGTGCGCTCATGGGGCCGAACAGACAATACTCGCCGCCGCCAATCGGCCGGATAGACGCCGCCGGCCGGAACACCGCCTCGACATTCTTCGCGAAGTCGCGGCCGTAATCGACGTTGCAGGTGCCGCAATGCGTGCCGGTCGGTAACGAGTCGAGACCGGATGCGATTTCTTTCGGCGCCCGGCAGCGCGGACAGAGAATGTTCCATTGCATGTCGAGCAGGCCGGATTTCACCGCCTGCAGGCAGAGATCGATCGCCTGCGAAGGCGGTACATTCCAGCGCCGCGCCAAAGCGAGCGGCCGGATCGACATCATGTCGACATCCTGCGCACTGCGGATGAAATCGCCGAGCTTCCGCGCAAGCCCGTGGCCGAACGGCGTCACCTCGATGCGCGCGACCGCCTCGTCGATCCGCGCCTGCGCACCCTTCGGCAGCACGGGCGACGGATGCTCGAACGGTTCGTCGCGCTGGCCGAGCGCGAAATCATGCGCGTTCTTCGCGAGCTTCGAAAAACTCTTGAACGCGCCGCGAAAGAACGTGCCCGAATGCAACATCGCCCAGCCGAGCGGTCCGGCCGGCGCCGACGTGATCGTGTAGCGTCCGAACAGACCGGCCGCGTCGCGATCGAGTTCGAAATGAGCGATCAGCGATGCCAGCGGTCCGGTCTGGAAATAGCGCGCATGTTCGAACCAGCGGTTCGTGACCCAGTTGACCGGCAGATCTTCCCAGCGCAACCGGAACGGCCCGACCTTGGCGGCCCCGAAATAGCGCACCGATCCGTCCGGCTGCGGCTCTTCGACGATCGTGTGACGCGGCAGGGCGGCCGCTTCGTTGAACCGCGCCGTGTCCGCGAGACTCTCCCAGATCGCAGCTTCGTCGGCGCCGTCGAAGCGCCACACGACACTACGGCTGAGCGTTTGGCTCATTGCTTTTCGCTACGCGGCAGCGCGGGAATCTCGCCCAGCCAGCCTTGCGCCGACCGGCACCAGACCTGACGCTGCGGGGGCAATTGTGCGCGCTGTTTGATCGTGCCGACGCGAATGCCGAATTGCTTCGGCCCCCCGCCGGCCCCCTCGTCCACCGATGTCGCATACAGATGCGAGCCGCAATCGCCGCAGAATACCTGCGCGCGTTTGGCCCCGCTGTCGGCGATACGCACATAGGTCTTCGGCGTACCGGACAAAAGCTCGAAGGAATCTTCCGGCGTGCGTAGCGACACCCGGAACGCAGTGCCGGAGATTGCCTGGCAATCGGTGCAATGACAGATCAGCACCAAAGCCGGATCGATCTCCGCCTGGTAGGTGATCCGCCCGCAATGGCATCCGCCGTCGACCCGCATGGTTCGCTCCTTCGCCGATCGCGATACCGCGTGCTTATTGCGTCAAGACTTTCTCGATGTCATCGAGATCCATGACCCAGCCATGTGCCGACCGGACCCAGTATTGCTTTGTCGGCGGGAGTTTATGGCGCTGTTTGATGGCGCCGACACGCAATCCGAATGTTCTGGATCCTTCGCCCACCGAAGTCGAATAGATATGCGTGCCACACTCGGGGCAGAACGCCTGAATACGCTTGTTGCCGCTCTCGCCGGTCTTCACATAGGTTTTAAGCATTCCCGACAACAGTTCGACGTTTGATTCCGCCGTCGGCACCAAGATCCGAAAGGCAGAGCCCGACATGACCTGACAGTCGGTACAGTGGCACAATTCGACCAGCTGCGGATCGATCTCCGCCCGGTAGGTGATCCGCCCGCAATGGCATCCGCCGTCGACCCGCATGGTTCGCTCCCTTAATCCCCGCCCCGTCTCAACCCGCGGCCCCACCGGCGGGACGCTCGGCGCCCCAACAGTATGAAGCCATGCGGCGCCAACGGCGATATGCTAGAGAACCGCTGCTTTTCAACCGGGGTTCGCGAATGGCCAGTGCCGACCAGCCCAAACCGCTTCGCGCCCGCGCCGGCAAGGCGCTCCGGGGCCGGATCGATGTGCCCGGCGACAAGTCGATCTCGCACCGGGCCCTGATGCTGGGCGCGCTCGCCGTCGGCCGCAGCCGGATCGAGGGTCTGCTCGAGGGCGAGGACGTGCTCAACACCGCGCGTGCCATGCGGGCGCTCGGCGCCGGCATCGTGCGCGACGCAAGCGGCCACTGGCTGGTCGACGGCGTCGGCATCGGCGGTCTCGCCGAACCGGACGACATGCTCGATTTCGGCAATGCCGGCACCGGCGTGCGGCTCGCACTCGGCCTTCTCTCCGGCCATCGTATGACCGCCTTCGTGACCGGCGATGCCTCGCTGCGCCGTCGCCCGATGGGTCGCGTCATGGCGCCGCTCGCACAGATGGGCGCGCGTTTCACCGCGCGCGATGGCGACCGCCTGCCGCTCGCGATTGTCGGCAGCGATGCGCTTCTGCCGATCGAATATCGTCTGCCGGTGCCGTCGGCACAGGTGAAGTCCGCCGTTCTGCTGGCGGGGCTCGCGGCACCGGGCATCACGCGGGTCATCGAACCCGAACCGACGCGCGATCACAGCGAACGCATGCTGCGCCATTTCGGCGCGACCGTGACCATCGACGACGGCAGCGATGCGCGCATCGTCTCGCTGGTCGGCCAGCCGGAACTGACCGGGCGCGATGTGCGCGTGTCCGGCGATCCGTCATCGGCCGCGTTTCCGCTGGTCGCCGCTTTGATCGTAAAGGGCTCTGATCTCACCATCGCCAATGTCGGCATGAACAAGCTGCGCATCGGTCTCATCGAGACGCTGCGCGAAATGGGCGCCGCGATCGAGATCGTCGATGCGCGCGAGGAAGCCGGCGAACCGGTCGCCGATCTTCGGGTTCGCGCCGGCGCACTCGAAGGCGTCACCGTGCCGGCCTCGCGCGCGCCCTCGATGATCGACGAATATCCGATCCTCGCGATGGCGGCCGCCTGCGCCGACGGCACCACGGTGATGGAAGGGCTCGCGGAATTACGCGTCAAGGAAAGCGACCGTCTCGCCGCCGTGGCGGAAGGGCTTGCTTCCTGCGGCGTCGCGGTCGAGGTCGGGCCCGATCGTCTTGTCGTGCATGGCAGCTTACGTCCGCCCGAAGGCGGTGCCGTCATCGCGAGCGGTCTCGATCATCGCATCGCGATGTCGTTCCTGGTGCTCGGCCTCGCGGCGAACAAGCCGGTCGCGGTCGACGATGCGCGGCCGATCGACACCAGCTTCCCCGGCTTCGTCGAGTTGATGGCCGGGCTCGGCGCCGATATCGGCCCTGCATGAGCGACGCGCCGCCCCGACGGAAAAGCCTGGTCATCGCGATCGACGGGCCGTCGGCGGCCGGCAAGGGCACGCTCGGCCGCCGCCTCGCCGCGCGCTATGGCCTCGCCTATCTCGATACCGGGCTGATCTACCGGGCGGTCGCCGCCCGGCTGCTGGCCGAAGGCGGCAACCCCGCCGATGAGGATGCCGCCGAGCGCGCCGCCCGGGCCATGATGCCCGCCGATCTCTTTGCCGCGGGGCTGCGCGACGAAAAAGTCGGGGCCGCCGCCTCGGTGGTCGCGGCCCATCCGGGGGTGCGGGCTGGCCTGGTCGACTTCCAGCGCCGCTTTGCAGCCCACCCGCCCGATCTCGGTCCAGGCCGGCCGGCCCGGGGCGCCGTCCTCGACGGGCGCGATATCGGCACCTGGATTTGCCCCGATGCCGACATCAAATTCTTCATGACGGCGGTGCGGGATGCCCGCGCCGGACGCCGGCATCGGGAGTTGCTGGCCCGGGGCGAGGCCGCTATATATGCCCGCGTTCTGCAGGACATGGAGGCGCGCGACGTGCGCGATGCTGGCCGCGAGGCTGCACCGCTTCGACCCGCGCCGGATGCGTTCGTGATCGACAGCAGCGAGCTGGACGCGGACGCCGTGTTCGAACGGGCGGTTGCTCATATCGACGACATCGTGCGTCGCGACCGGCAATCAACAGCCTGACAGGACCACGATCCCGCCGGTACCGCTGAACTTGCGATATCGGTCGGGCGCGTGCCGCAATCCCTCCAAGACCGTCGGATCCAACCGGCTGGCCGGAAAAATGAATGACGAAAGGAACCTTGTTGATGTCCGATACCAGTGCCGCCGCCGGCGGCGATATGAAGGAAAGTTTTTCGGCCCTGCTCGATGAATCGCTCGGCAAGTCGCCGAGCCTCGAAGGCAGCGTGCTGAAGGGCCGCGTGATTGCCATCGAAAACGATTTTGCGATCATCGATGTCGGCCTGAAATCCGAAGGCCGCGTGCCGCTGAAGGAATTCGCGTTGCCCGGCCAGCGTCCCGAGATCCGTCCCGGCGACAGCGTCGAAGTGTTTCTCGAGCGCATGGAAGACAAGAATGGCGAAGCCATGCTCAGCCGCGAGAAGGCGCGTCGCGAAGAATCCTGGGCCAAGCTCGAGCAGAGCTTCAAGAAGAACGAGCGCGTCACCGGCACGATCTTCGGTCGCGTGAAGGGCGGCTTTACGGTCGACCTCTCGGGCGCCGTCGCGTTCCTGCCCGGCAGCCAGGTCGATATCCGCCCGGTGCGCGATGTCGGTCCGCTGATGGGTTCGCCGCAGCCGTTCCAGATTCTCAAGATGGACCGTTCGCGCGGCAACATCGTCGTCTCGCGTCGAGCCGTGCTCGAAGAGAGCCGCGCCGAACAGCGTTCGGAACTGGTCGCCAATCTCAAGGAAGGCCAGGTGCTGACGGGTGTGGTGAAGAACATCACCGATTACGGCGCGTTCGTCGATCTCGGCGGTGTCGATGGTCTGCTGCACGTCACGGATATCGCGTGGCGTCGCATCAACCACCCCACGGAAGCCCTCCAGGTCGGCCAGACCGTGAAGGTGCAGGTGATCCGGTTTAACCCGGAAACACAGCGTATTTCGCTCGGCATGAAGCAGCTCGAGGCCGACCCGTGGGAAGGCGTCGAGGCGAAGTATCCGGTCAACACCCGCTTCAAGGGTCGCGTCACCAACATCACCGACTACGGCGCATTCGTCGAGCTGGAGCCGGGGATCGAAGGTCTGGTCCATGTCTCCGAGATGAGCTGGACCAAGAAGAACGTGCATCCGGGCAAGATCCTCTCGACCAGTCAGGAAGTCGAGGTGATGGTGCTCGATGTCGATCCGGTGAAGCGCCGCATTTCGCTCGGCCTCAAGCAGGTCCAGGCGAATCCGTGGACCGACTTCGCCGAGAAGCATCCGGTCGGCCACGAGATCGAAGGCGAGGTGAAGAACATCACCGAGTTCGGCCTGTTCATCGGTCTGACCGAGGAACTCGACGGCATGGTGCATCTCTCCGACATAGACTGGCAGCGGCCGGGCGAGGAAGCGATCGCCGATTTCCGCAAGGGCCAGCGCGTTCGCGTCAAGGTGATCGACATCGATGTCGAGAAGGAACGCATCAGCCTGTCGATCAAGGCACTGACCAGCGATCCGTTCGCCTCGGCTGCCAAAGCGATCAAGAAGGGCGAGATCGTGACCTGCACCGTGACCGCCGTTCAGGACAACGGTATCGAAGTCGCGCTGTCGGAAGGCCTCACCGGCTTCATCCGCAAGGGCGACCTCTCGCGCGATCGCAGCGAACAGCGGGCCGATCGTTTTGCCGCTGGCGAAAAGGTCGATGCCAAGGTGACGGCGTTCGATACGAAGACACGCAAGATCTCGCTCTCGATCAAGGCGCACGAAATCGACGAGGATAAGCGGGCGATGAATGAGTACGGCTCGTCCGACTCCGGTGCCAGCCTCGGCGACATTCTCGGTGCCGCAATCAACCGCGCTCGTGCCGCACGCGACACGAACGCCGGCGACGATGATTCGTCCGACGAGTCGGAAGACGAGACCGGCAACGAGGACGAGGAAGCGAACGACTCCGAGACCCCCGACGAGAACGAAGGGGACGCGGAGACGGAGAAGAAGCAGGACTGATCGCGCTCGCCGGACCCAGAATTCCCCCGTCAAATCGGGGAAAAGCGGGCGGCAACGGCGATCTGCGGCAAAAGACGGCCCGCCCGGGCAACCGGGCGGGCCGTCGCCGTTTCGGTACCGGTCCCGGCTAAGTGCGAAAAACGATTTTATCCTAGGGACTTAGGCGAAACGGGGGCTTGACGGGCCGGGGGGCCTTTGGCACCCTCATCTTGTGCGGCGCCGGGGACGGCCCTCTCATCGCTGGGGGCGCCCGCTCGGGGGAGAAGGCGCATGACCAAGTCGGAACTGATCGCCAAGATCGGGCAGAACAATCCGCATCTGTATCATCGCGATGTGGAACGCATCGTGAGTGCGATTTTCGAAGAGGTCACGGCGGCGCTGGCCCGCGGCGACCGCGTCGAACTACGCGGATTCGGGGCCTTTTCGGTTAAGACACGCGATGCCCGTATCGGCCGCAACCCGCGGACCGGCGAGGCGGTCGCGGTCGCGCGCAAAGCCGTGCCATTCTTCAAGACCGGCAAGCAGTTGCGCGAACGCCTCAATGGCGAGGAAGCCGACGGGTCGAATGGCGAAGACGAGTACGACGACGAGGTTGACGAAACGACGACGCGGCGGCCGGACGGTCTCGGTGCCTGATCCGGCGCGAGGCCGGTTCCTTTTCTCGCTGCGCGATCGCCTTTCCGAATTCGGGCGGGTTTCACCATGAAACTCCTGCACTGGTTCGTGACCGTGCCCATCGCCGTCGCGGCGGTGCTGTTTGCCGTGATGAACCGCGCCCCGGTCACGATCGATCTCTGGCCCATGCCCTGGCGGATCGAGGCGCCGGCCTTTCTTATCCTCCTCGGATCGCTGGCGGTCGGGTTGCTGATCGGGCTGCTGCTCTCCTGGCTCACGGGCGGTACGCGGCGACGCCGGATGCGTCAGCTCGCCCACGAGAACGAACGGCTCGCGACCGAACTGCGCGAACTCCGCCGCGAGGCGGCCGAGCGCAGCCGGGTCGTTTCCCCGCCTGCTTCCAGCCTGCCGGTTCCTGTTCCGCCCGCCGGCATGCCGACGGGCTTGCCGCCCGCACAGGGTCCGGGGCAGGTTTAGCGCCATGGAATCACGGCGGATCATTGCGGCGCTCGATGCCACCGACATCGGGCGGGTAAAAGACCTCGCGCGCGCGGTTGAGCCCTATGTCTGGGGCTGCAAGATCGGTCTCGAGTTTTTCGTGCAGCACGGGCCGGCCGGCATCGAGAAAGCCGGGCTCGATCCACAGCGCCTGTTTCTCGATCTCAAGTTTCACGACATCCCTAACACGGTAGCCGGCGCGATCCGCGCCGCGTCCGCGATACGCCCGGCGATGTTCAACGTGCATGCTGGCGGCGGCGCAGCGATGCTCGCGGCCGCGCGGGCCGCGCGCGACGAGATGGCATCGAAGACCGGTCACAAGCCGTTGCTGCTGGCCGTCACGGTGATGACCTCGCTCGACGATGCGGATCTCGCGTCGGTCGGCCAGAGCGGCCCGGTCCTGTCGCAGGTTCGGCGGCTTACCGCGCTCGTGCAGAATAACGGGCTCGACGGTGTCGTCTGCTCGTCGCGCGAGATCGCGATGCTGCGGCGCGATTGCGGCGCCGATTTCAAACTGGTGGTGCCGGGCATCCGGCCGCAGGGCGCTGCAACGCACGATCAGAAGCGCGTCATGTCGCCGGGCGATGCGATTGCCGCCGGTGCGGATTATCTGGTGATCGGTCGGCCGATCAACGCAGCGCCCGACCCCGCTGCCGCCGCGCGCGCGATTGCCGACTCTCTCAAGGAGCCGGCCCGCCCGTGAGCGTCGCCGCGCCGCCGAAAATCGATCCGATCGAACTCGCCGTCGCAACCTGGCGCGCGCTGTGGCGGCTGCGCGATCGCGCGATCCTGCTCGCTCTGCCGCTGCTGCTGCTCGGCTTCGGTTTCGATGCGCTGGTCGGTGCGACGATGCCCGCCTGGCCGCCGGTGCCGACGCCGGAAGGCACGACAGCAGAACCGGTCCCCTGGGGTCCATTGCTGTTTCTCTGGGGCGCGGCGTTGGTGATGATCGCCTTTCTGATTTCGAACCTGACGCGGTTGTTGCTGATCGGGCGCGCCGCGAACGGAACGCTCCTCAGCCTGCGCTGGAGCATACGCGAGACGCGCGTGCTGGTACGGTTCGTGCTCACCTTCCTCTTTCTCTTCGTGCTCGCCCTGCCAGCCGCGTTCACCATTTCGATGGTGATGAACATCGTCGGCAATCAGGGCGCCGCCTTCATCCTGATGCTGGTCTTTCTCGGCGTGATGATGGGCGTGGCCCTCAGGCTCATGTTCACCGTCTATGCGGCCGCACTCGACTGGAAGATCGGTTTCGCGGAAGCCTGGCGTCTCTCGCGGGGTAACGGGTTCCGCCTGGTCGGCGCCTATCTGGCGGTCAATCTGCCGATCGTCGTCGTCAGCATCGTTGCGACCCTGATCGCAACGCCCCTGCGCGAAGCGGCGCCCTATATGGTGCTGTTTTTGTTCAACATGATCGCGGTCGCCTCCTCGCTCGGCTCGGTCGCGATGATGGCGCTTGCCCTCGACCGGCTCGCGAACTGGCGCTGCGGCACTGGCCTCCCCATATCGATGCCATGACGGTCCCAAGGCGATGACAGTCCAGGCCAAGATTTGCGGCATCAATACGGCACCGACGCTCGACGCGGCGGTCGGCAGCGGCGCGGCCTTCGTGGGCTTCGTTTTCTACCCGCCGAGCCCGCGCTGCGTGACGACGGAAGAAGCCGCAAAATTATGCGCGCGCGTGCCGGCCTCGGTGCGCCGCGTCGGGCTGATCGTCGACGAGGGGGACGAGCGGATCGGTGCGATCCTCGAAGCCTGCAAGCTCGACATGCTGCAGCTTCATGGCGCCGAGCCGCCCGATCGCACCGCCTATATCCGCGCCAAGTTCGGCCTGCCGGTGATGAAGGCGATCTCGATCGCCGCCGAAGGCGATGCCGGCCTCGCGCGACCTTACGAATCCGTGGCCGACTGGCTGCTGTTCGATGCGAAGCCACCGAAACAGAAAGCCGGGCAGGCGAAACCGTTGCCCGGCGGCAATGCGCGCACCTTCGACTGGACGCTGCTCTCGGGGCATCGCTGGTCGATCCCCTGGATGCTGTCGGGCGGGCTGCACAAGGACAATGTGCGCGAGGCGGTGCGCATCGCGGGCGCCGACACGGTCGATGTTTCTTCCGGCGTCGAAGACAAACCGGGCCGCAAGAACATCGTCAAGATCCGCGAATTCCTCGAGACCTGCGCGAAGATCTAGAAGCCCACCAGCGCGAAATAGCCGGCATAGAGCGCGAGCCAGAACGCAGCCCAGACCGGCAGCCGCCAGTGCGTGGGCAATCGTCCGCTGACGAACGCGGCAAGCCAGCCGACCGCGAGAAAGCGCAGCAGCCGCGCAAAGACCGAGACGACGAAGAACAACGCCGGATCGATCGCGCGCGTCGCTGCCTCGGCGACGAACAGCTTGTAGGGAATGCCGCTCACGCCGCCGGCGACGATCGCACCGAACCAGCCCGCCGCCATCGCATCGCTCACCTCGGCGCGCATCGCCGCATCGATCCCCGGCAAGGCGATCAGGAACGAATCGATTGCGACCGGATCGGCCAGCGTTAAATGCCAGAGGACGACGCCGCCGATGACGGCGCCGGCTGCGGCGAGGGATGCCGCCCGCAGCCCGGCGATCGTGCCGCGCCGCATCGCGACAAAGCTGATCCAGAGATCGGGCACGATAAAGAAGAAACTCGCTTCCGCCGCACCCCAGAGGAAGGCGATCAGCAGCAACAACGTCATCACTGCCAGTCCGGCGGCGGCGCTTCATGTGCGAGCCCCTCGAAGCGCGCGGCGAGATCTTCCATGAAACGCGCGCGGTCGCCGCTCCACGCGATCGCCTCCCCGACGAAGAGATCGACGAAGAACGGCACCAGCAGCGCCTCGCCCTTCGGCAAGGCCTTGCCGAGCCCGTGAATGAAGATCGGCACGACCGGCACGTCGGGCCGCCGCCGTGCAAGATGCGCGATGCCTGATTTGAGCGCGGTCATCTTTTCGGGCTCGCCGCGCGTCCCTTCGGGAAACAGGATGAGAATGTCGCCGCGATCGAGCGCACGCTCGAGCGGCAGCAGCGGATCGGCACCCCCTTCGGGGCGTCGTTCGAGAGGGATGATGCCCATGATGTTGCGCGCGAACCAGGCGCGGCGCGCGTCCTTCAGAAAGTAATCGACCGCCGCGACTGGACGTAGCCGCGGCAACAGGCGCTGCGGAAACAGGCTCATCAACACCGGCGTATCGAGATGCGAGTTATGGTTGGCGACGAGAATCGCCGGGCCCTGTTTCGGCAACCGTTCGCGATGGCGCAAATTGAGCCCGAGCAGAACCAGCACCGCCGGCCGCACGATCAGGGAAAAGAATAGCCAGCGCAGCAAAGCGGCGGGGCGATCGCTGGCCGTTGTGGCGCCGGTCGTTGTGGCGCTCGTGGGTCCGCTCATTTGCTCAGTAATAGAAATAGCGGATGAAATGCATGAATAACGGTGCCGTAAACACCAGGCTGTCGACGCGATCGAGAATGCCGCCATGGCCGGGTAGCATGCCGCCGGTATCTTTGATGCCAAGATCGCGCTTGACCGCGGACATGACGAGATCGCCGCAGAACCCGGCGATGCCGCCCGCAGCCCCGATCAGCGCGGCGATCCACCAACTCATCGGCGTCAGGAACGCGAGCAGTCCCGCGAGCACGGCGCTTGTGAGAATGCCGCCGATCAGACCCGCCCAAGTCTTGTTCGGACTGATGCTCGGTGTTACTCGCGCGCGACCGAACAATTTGCCCCAGAAATACTGTGCGACGTCGTTCGCTTCGGTCACGATCACGAGAAACAGCAGCAAGCCCGCACCCGCCGCCGCGTCGTCGCCGGGCAGCATCAAAAGATAGGCGGCGTGGCTGAGGGAGAAGACGCAGATCGTCAGCCCCCAATGCACGGTCCCGGCAGCGCGCAGGAACCCCTGCGTCTCGCCGGCCAGCACCATCCGCACGGGCAACAGCAGGAACATGTAGACCGGAATGAAGATGATGAACATGCCGTACCATTCGGTACCGACCCACCAATACTGCACCGGGATCGCGAGATAGGCGAGGAACAGCACGCGCCGGTCGGCGCGCCGCGTCGGGATCAGCGAGAGATACTCCTTGAGCGCGAGGAAACTCACGAAGCCGAGAAAGACCAGCGACGCAATGCGATCAAGCAAAATCGCGATGGCGAACAAGGTCGCCATGATCCACCAGCTCGTGACGCGCTGGCACAGATCGCGGCTGCCGAGCGCCGGCACGCGTCGTCCGACACCGAACACGAGAACGCTCGCGAGCAGCAGCACCGCATAGATGCCGGCAATAGTCCACCAGATCGTCGGGTCGAGACGGACGAACATCAGAACCCGTCATGCGGATCAGTGGCGGACAGATCAGTGTTGTCGACGATCGCCCGCACGCGGCGCATCACCGTCACCATCGCCAGCGCAAAGGCGATCGCGAAGGCAATCGCGAGCCAGAAGCCGTTCGGCACGCCGAGACCGAGCAACAGCGCGAGCGCACCGACGACCAGCGCGCGATCGCTCTTGCCCATCGGCCCGTCATAACGGCGGGCGCGCCCGAGCATCGGCCCGATCAATCCCGCAACCTCAGTCAACGCCGAAGCGACGACGAACAGCACGATCCACGAGGCCGGCGCCCCCGGCACCAGGGCTATCGGCAGATAGAGCGCCGCATCGGAAACGACATCGCCGAGTTCGTTCAGCGCCGCGCCGAGATCGCTCTTCATGCCATGCTCGCGTGCCAGCATGCCGTCGAGCGCGTTAAGCGCCATGCGCGCAAAGAGCGCGAGCGGCAACAACAGCAATGTGCCGCTGCCGCCGTCGGCGAGCGCGACCACGCCGCCGACAAGGACCGAAAGCAGAACGGCGGCCAATGTCACCTGGTTAGGCGTGATGCCGCGCCCGGCCAGGTTCTGGGCCAGCGGCCGCAGGCGCGCCTGAAAGCGCGGCTTGAGATCGTAGAGACTTGCCATTCCGCGAGTTCCCCCAACATAGGCTGGGCACGGCGCTGTGCCGGACCAAAATCACGCCACAATCCGCCCTATTATCCGGCCGGTGGCGGGGCCGGGCCAAGGGCCTGCCGATCGGGGCCTGCCGAACGGGCATCCGGCGGCCAACCGGCATCGAGGGAGAATTTATTCCATGACAGCATCGCTCGGTTGCCGCCTCTGGGCCCCGGCACTCGTTTGCCTCCTGGCGCTCGGCGGCTGCGTCACCATCGCGGCGCCGGCGCCGGTGACGGAGGCGCAGACCCGGCTGGTCCTGTACGGCACCAACCGGATCGACACCGGAAAAAGCAATCCGGCCGAGCGATATGGCTCGAAGGAAAGCGGCGTATCCTTCGGCGTGGCGGAAGTGAGTATTCCCGAGGGGCACGAGATCGGTTCGCTGGAAGAACCCGGTCTGTGGGGCGGCGATGCCGATCCCGATTCGCATGTCGTCCTCGTCTCGCTCGAGAGCATGGACGCGAACGGATTCCTGGCGGTGGTCGCGGCCGAGTTGAAAGCATCGGCGCGGCGCGAAGCGCTCATTTTCGTGCACGGTTTCAACACCAGCTTCGCCGAAGCGGTGCAGCGCACCGCGCAGCTTTCCGCCGATCTCGACTGGCAGGGCGCGATCGTCGCGTTCAGCTGGCCGGCCGGCACCAGCCTGATGGGTTTCAGCAGCGACCGCGAAGCGGCCGAGAAGGCGGCGCCGGCTCTGGCCGAACTGCTCGAACTGCTCGATCGCACCGGCGTTGCCGACCGCGAACATCTGATCGCCCATTCGATGGGCAATCGCGTCACGGTTCTCGCGCTCTCGCGCGTCGCCGCACAGCGCAGCGGCGATCGCGGCCCGATCATCGACGAGCTGATTCTTGCGGCACCCGAAATGGACAAGGACATGCTCGAGAAGCGCGCGCCGGCCCTGGTCGACAGCGCCGGCCGCATCACGCTCTATGTGTCGCGTGCCGATCGCGCGTTGATGCTGGCGGGCAGCTTCACCGGCGACGATGTTGCGGGCGGCGCAGGCGAGAAACCGTTTGTCTATCCGGGCATCGAAACGATCGACGCGACCGCGATCAGCGCCGACAGCATCGGGCACAGTTACTACGGCACCAACCGGTTGCTTCTGTCTGACATCCATCAGGTGCTGAACACCGCGATCGGGCCGGACCGGCGATTCGGTCTTGGCCGGGTCGAGACCGATGCCGGGCCGTACTGGGCCTTTCGCCCCTAACCGTTTGCGGCAGCGTCGCTTTATCGATTGTCGGCGGCGCCGGGCTTGGCTTTTGACCTCGGGTCGCCGCTGTGGTTCATTCTGCGCTCGCTCCGGTTTTGTGAGCATTTCCGCATCGCCAAAGTGACCGCATGAACAGTCTCAACACCTTCCGCGCCGGGCCCGACGAGCAGGGACATTTCGGCATGTTCGGTGGCCGCTTCGTCGCCGAAACGCTGATGCCGCTGATCCTCGATGTCGAGCGTGCCTATGAGGCGGCGAAGATCGATCCCGACTTCCACGGCGAGATGGAAGGCTATCTCGAACATTATGTCGGGCGGCCGAGCCCGCTTTATTTCGCCGAGCGTCTCACCGAAGAGCTGCGCGGCGCGAAGATCTATTTCAAGCGCGACGAGCTCAACCATACCGGCGCACACAAGATCAATAACTGCCTCGGCCAAATCCTGCTCGCCCGCCGCATGGGCAAGAAGCGGATCATCGCCGAAACCGGCGCCGGCCAGCATGGCGTCGCGACCGCGACGGTCTGTGCACGCTTCGGCCTGCCCTGCGTCGTCTATATGGGCGAGACCGACATCGAACGGCAGAAGCCGAACGTATTTCGCATGCGCCTGCTCGGCGCCGAAGTGCGGCCGGTCAAGAGCGGCAGCCGCACGCTCAAGGATGCGATGAACGAAGCGTTGCGCGACTGGGTCGCCAATGTCGAGGACACGTTCTACATCATCGGCACCGCGGCGGGTCCGCATCCCTATCCGGCGATGGTACGCGACTTCCAGTGCGTCATCGGCCGCGAGGTGCGCGAGCAGATGCAGAAGGCCGAAGGCCGTCTGCCCGACACGCTGATCGCCTGCATCGGCGGTGGCTCGAATGCGATCGGCCTGTTTCATCCGTTCCTCGACGAACCGGGCGTGAAGATGATCGGAGTCGAAGCGGCCGGGCACGGGCTCGACACCGACAAGCATGCCGCGTCGTTGAACGGCGGGCGGCCGGGCGTGCTGCACGGCAACCGCACCTATCTGCTGCAGGACGATGACGGCCAGATCACCGAGGCACATTCGATCTCGGCCGGTCTCGATTATCCCGGCATCGGTCCCGAACATAGCTGGCTGCACGATAGCGGCCGCGTCACCTATGTCGCGGCGACCGACAAGGAGGCGCTCGCCGCCTTCCAGCTCTGTGCCCGCGCCGAAGGAATCCTGCCCGCACTCGAACCGGCCCATGCGCTTGCACACGTGACCAAGCTCGCGCCGAAACTCGCGAAGGACCATCTGCTGGTCATGAATATGTGCGGCCGTGGCGACAAGGACATCTTCACCGTCGCCGACGCGCTGGGAACCGACCTGTGAGCCATGCGGTGAACGATACGGCGCGCGCGCCCGATTCCGGCCGCATTGCAAAGCGCTTTGCGTCGCTCAAGTCGCAGGGGCGCGGCGGGCTCATCACATTCGTCACCGGCGGCGATCCCGATTACGACACCTCGCTCGCCTTGCTGCAGGGCCTGCCCGGTGCCGGCGCCGATCTGATCGAGATCGGCATGCCGTTCACCGATCCGATGGCCGACGGGCCGGCGATCCAGGCGGCGGGCTTACGCGCGCTTAAAGGCGGGCATCGCATGACCAAAACCCTCGCCATGGTCGATGCGTTCCGCAAGCGCGACAGCGATACGCCGATCGTACTGATGGGTTACTACAATCCGATCTACAGTTATGGCGTCGAACGGTTTCTCGACGATGCGCTCGCGGTCGGCGTCGACGGGCTGATCATCGTCGACCTGCCGCCCGAGGAAGACAGCGAGCTCTGTCTGCCGGCACTGGCCGCGGGCGTGAACTTCATCCGCCTCGCGACACCCACGACCGACGACAAACGCCTGCCGGTCGTGCTGAACAACATGTCCGGTTTCGTCTATTACGTTTCGATCATGGGCATTACCGGCACGCGCTCGGCGAGCGACGAGCATGTGCGCGCCGCGGTCATGCGTTTGAAGCGCCATACCGATCTGCCGGTCGCCGTCGGGTTCGGCATCCGCACCCCGGAACAGGCCGGCAATGTCGCGCGCGTCGCCGATGCAGCCGTCGTGGGTTCGGCTCTAGTCGAGCGCATTGCCGCCAATCTCGATGCGAAGGGCCGCGCGAAGCCCGGTCTGGTCGAGGACGCGCTCGCCTTCGTGCGCTCGCTTGCTGCCGGCGTGCGCAAGGCCGGCCGCGAGGAAGCGGCATGAGCTGGATCAACAACTTCGTCCGGCCGAAACTGCAGGCGCTCGTCCGCAAGTCCGATGTGCCCGACAATCTCTGGGAGAAATGCCCGGCCTGCGGCCAGATGGTGTTTCACCGCGATCTCGAGGCGAACCATCGCGTCTGCCCGGAATGCGGCCATCATCTACGCATCGATGCGAAGCGGCGCCTCGGCCTGCTCTATGACGACGGCACCTATACGCGCCTCTCTTTGCCGAAGATCGAACCCGATCCACTCAAGTTCCGCGACCGCAAGCGCTACTCCGATCGCCTGAAAGAGGCGCAATCCAAGACCGGCGAACAGGATGCGATCATCGTCGCCGACGGAACGCTGGACGGCATGCGCACCGTCATCGCGCAGTTCAATTTCGATTTCATGGGCGGCTCGATGGGCCAGGCGGTCGGCGACGGACTGATCGCGGCCGCGCGCCATGCGGTCGCGAACCGCGCGCCGCTGATCGCCATTCCCGCCTCGGGCGGCGCGCGCATGCAGGAAGGTATCCTCTCGCTGATGCAGATGCCGCGCACGATCATCGCGATTGACGAGGTCAAGGAAGCGGGACTGCCCTACATCGTCGTGCTGACCGACCCGACGACCGGCGGCGTCAGCGCGTCTTTCGCGATGCTCGGCGATATCGCGATTGCCGAACCGGGTGCTGTCATCGGTTTTGCCGGCGCGCGCGTCATCGAAGAGACGATCCGCGAAACCTTGCCGGCGGGTTTCCAGCGCGCGGAGTATCTGCGCGAGCATGGCATGGTCGATATGGTCGTGCCGCGCGGGCAGTTGCGCGAGACCCTGATCCGGCTGATCCGGCTCATCACCCAGCCCGGCCGGCCCGCGGGAAGAGAGACGGCCGGCTCGCGCGAAATGACGGTGTCGCCGCGGCCGGATGCGATTCCGGTTCTGAACGCAACCGACCGGAGCACCGGCACCGCGCGCTGACCGGATCGCTCGTTCCGGATCGCAGCGCCCAGCGTCGCTCGACATCATGGCCAACCCGACCGACGCATCGCCTTCCCATCCGCCGCTCGCGGGCAGCGACCGCGTTCTCGAGCGGCTCAACCGCCTGCATCCGAAGATCATCGACCTCGGCCTCGACCGCGTCGCCGATCTGCTCGAGCGCGTCGGCCGCCCGCAGGATCGATTGCCACCGGTCGTGCATGTTGCCGGCACCAACGGCAAGGGCTCGGTCATCGCCTATCTGCGCGCGATGCTCGAAGCCTCCGGCTATCGCGTACATGTCTATACTTCGCCGCATCTGGTGCGCTTTCACGAACGGATCCGGCTTGCCAGCGCGCTCATCGACGAACAACGGCTGATCGACCTCCTCGAAAAATGCGAGCGCGCGAACGACCAGCGCAACATCACCTTCTTCGAAATCACCACGGTCGCGGCCTTTCTCGCTTTCGCCGAGACGCCGGCCGATATCCTGCTGCTCGAAACCGGGCTCGGTGGCAGGCTCGATGCGACCAACATGATCGACCGGCCGCTGGCGACCGTGATCACGCCGATCTCGATGGATCACATGATGTATCTCGGTGATACGCTCGCGAAGATCGCCTTCGAGAAAGCCGGGATCATGAAGGCCGGCGTGCCGGCGGTCATCGGCGCGCAGCCGGCGGAAGCAGCCACGGTCTTCGATGCGCGCGCGGCGAAGCTCGGCGTCGCGCTGGTGCGCGAGGGCCACGAATGGACTTGCCGCCCGGATGGTTCGGGCATGCGGTTTCGCGATGCCAATCGTGAACTGCATCTGCCGCGTCCCGGTCTGCTCGGCGATTTCCAGATCGGCAATGCCGGCATGGCGCTCGCCACGCTGCCCTGCCTCGGGGATATCGACGTGCGCGAGGATGCAATCCGCCGCGGCCTCGTCGAAGTCACTTGGCCGGCGCGCATGCAGCGTCTGACCGGCGGCGCACTGGCCGTAAAGCTGAAACCCGGCTGGGAGATGTGGGTCGATGGCGGTCATAATGAATCCGCCGGCGCTGCCATCGCCTCGGTGTTGCGCGACTGGGCCGATGCGGACCGGCAGGCCGGGTCGCAGGCAGACGCGCGCGGCGGCGCACGCGATGGGCCCAAACCCGTGCATCTCGTCTTCGGCATGCTGAACACCAAGCAGCCGGTCGACTATCTGCGCCATCTTGCACCGCATATCGTCTCGCTGCAGGCCGTCTCGGTCGGCGGCGGGCACCAGAACCTGACAACCGACGAGATGATCGCGGCGGCGAAGGCGGCGGGGATCGCCAGAGCCGAAGCCGCCGATACGATCGAGGCGGCGCTCGCCCGCATTCTCGAAGCCGAATCCCGCCCGTCGCGCCTGCTCTTCTGCGGCTCGCTCTATTTCGCCGGCGAGGTTCTGGCGAAGAACGGGTAGAGGCGGTCCTATCGCCAATTCCTGATCGACTCATTTTTCTTTCGTCATTGCCCGGCTTGACCCGGCAATCCACGGAACGACCGGGCTCCGCCTATAGGAGTGCGCACCGAAATGGGTGCGCCGGTCCGAAGGCACGCCCCGGCACCCGTACGCCCATCCCAACACGGAGCCGCGGCATGGTGGATCGCCGGGTCAAGCCCGGCGATGACAAAATGAATGATCGTGCGGTCCCGGGGGCCATCACACCCAATTGCCGCCCTCTCCGCGCCCCGCTAGGCTCGCGCGCTGACCACCCACAGAGAATGGAAAGACATGGCCCCGCCTTTCGCCGCCTTCGCCGCAACCGAACATCGCGCGCGTCTCGATGCGGTCCGCGCCAAACTGCGCGCCGCTGGCATCGACATCGTGATCTCGGTTGCCCCCGAGCATCATTTCTATTTCGGCGGCTACGACAGCTGGACAAGCGCGGTCAGCCCGCAGGCGATGATCTTTGCAACATCCGGCTCGAGCGAACCGACGCTGGTGTTGCGCAACACCGACCGGCCGCTGGCGCGCGAATCGAGCTGGATCGAAGACATCCGCACCTACAAACTCCATGTCGACGACGTGGCCGCACTCTATGCGCAGGTCGCGCAGGAGAAGGGTCTCGCCGGCAGCGGCACGGTCGGCATCGAACTCGGATCGAGCGTACTCGGGCATCCGATGGCGCTTGCGATCGGCCGCGCGCTGGCACCGGTGAAGATCGTCGACGCGAACGCGATCCTCGGTGCGGCGCGTGTCGTCAAATCGCCTGCCGAAATGACCTATATGCGCAAGGCGGCCACCTACGCGCAGGCCGGGCTCGAGGCGGCGCGCAAGACCGCGAAACCGGGCGTCACCGAAATCGCGCTCACCGCCGAGATCGAGGCGGCAATGCGACGCGCCGGCTCGGATTACTGGGCGATCACGACCGAACTCGCCTCGGGTCCGCGCACGCCGGGCGGTCACGGTGCCGCCCGCGCACGCAGGATGCAGAAGGGCGAACTCGTTCATGCCGAGTTTGCCGGCGTCGAGCATCGCTATCACGCCGTCACCTTGCACAGCTTCGCGCTCGGCGATCCCGGCAACCGCACGCGCGAGCTCTACGAGCTCTGCCGCGTGTCGCTCGAGGAAGGCGAACGCGCCTGCAAAATCGGCGCGCCGGTCGCGGCGGTCGAGGAAGCCGCACTCAAGCCGATCCGCGCCGCAGGACTCGAGGACACGTTCCTGATGCGCTTCGGCTACGGCATCGGCATCGCCTATCCGCCGGTCTGGCTCGAGGCGCTCGAGATCTGCCGCGAATCGAGCCAGATCATGCAAGCCAACACCACCTTCGTTTTGCATAGCTGCATCGAGCTGGAAGACGAAGGCATCGGCATCATCCAGGGCGGCACCTACGCGCTGACGGAGAGCGGTCTCGAACTGCTGACCGGCGGCGGCGCCGTGCCGCTCGAGATTCTCTGAAGGGCCCGACTATGATGGACATGGTGCCATGACGGATGTCGTAATCGTCGGCGGCGGCATCGTGGGCGCCAGCGCTGCCTGGTATCTGGTGAAGAAAGGTATCCGACCGCTGCTGCTCGAGAAGGGCCGCATTGCCGGCGAGCAATCGAGCCGCAATTGGGGTTTCGTGCGCCAGCAGGGCCGCGATCCGTTCGAAGTGCCGCTGATGATCGAATGCAACAGGATGTGGCAGGGGCTCGAGGCCGAGCTCGGCGCCGATCTCGGCTGGCGCATGGGTGGCAATATCAAGATTGCCGACAATCCGAAGACGATGGCGAAATACGAAGGCTGGCTCGACATCGCGCGGCAGTTCCAGTTACGCACGCGCGCCGTCACGCCGGCAGAAATCGCCGACATCGTGCCCGGCATTCACGGCAATTTCGTGGGCGGCATTTTTACCGAGAATGATGGCCAGGCCGACCCCGAGAAGGTCTCCGATGCCTTTGCCGCGGCAGCGCGCAAGGGCGGAGCAGAAATCGCGACCGGCGAGGCCGCGCTCAAGATCGAAACCGAAGGCGGTCGCATTTCCGGCGTGCAAACCGAGAAGCGCTTCATCAAATGCGACAAGGTGATTGTCGCGGCCGGCGCCTGGTCTGCGCGATTGCTGCGCCCGCTCGGGGTCGATCTGCCGCAATTGTCGATCCGCGCCAGCGTGACCCTGATCGATCCGGTCCGGCCGATCACGGATTGCGGCGTCTGGTCGCCGCAGGTCGGTTTCCGCCAGCGCAGCAATGGCGCCGTCAATCTTGCAGACGGCAAGACCGATCATTTCCTGGTTCCCGATAGCCTGCAGCATATGAAGATTTTCTGGCCGGGCCTGCAGAGCAATCGCGGCGACGTCGCGCTCAAATTCGGGCGACCGTTCTTCGACGGGTTGCTCGACAAGATCCGGGGCGAACCGGCATCGGCTTACGCGAAAACGCGCGTGCACGATCCGGCGCCCAACGAAGAGCGGAATACGAATGCGATCGCGGCGTTCAAATCGCTGTTCCCCGATATCGGGCCTATCACTGTGCAGAAGAGCTGGGCCGGCATGATCGACATGACGCCAGACATGATCCCGGTCATCGACGCGCCGGACACGCCCGCGGGTCTCGTCATTGTCACGGGCATGAGCGGGCACGGATTCGGCATGGGCCCGATCACCGGCCGCATCGCAGCCGACCTCGCAACCGAGGGCCGAACGGCGCAGGACATATCGGGTTTTCGCTTCGCGCGCTTCCGCGATGGCCCGATCTACGGCATCCGCGCGGTTTAGAGCGCGCGACCAAGAATTCGCGCCCCTGCATCGCGCACTCACCGACCCACGCTCCTTCGTCATTGCCGGGCTTGACCCCGCAATCCACGGTGCCCGCGCTACGACGTGGGTGCTGTCACACGGACACTGCCGCGATTCCTAGACCAGGTTCGGAACAACGGTGGATCGCCGGATCAAGCCCGGCGATGACGATCAGGGAATTGTTTCGCATAAGGATGCAACGACATCGTCCGGACCCGGACAATGGGTGTTACCCTAATGCGTCGCCGATCTTGCGGCCGCGAGCGCCGAGAGCGCGTGGATCTGCTGACCCCTCGAATCGAAATTCTGCGGCGCGAGCCAGCGCTCGAAGGTCGCACGCACCTGCGGCCATTCGTCATCGAGAATGGAATACCAGGCGGTATCCCGGTTGCGCCCCTTCACGACGAGATGATTATAGAAAATGCCCTCATAGCGGAAGCCGAGGCGCCGGGCCGCGGCGCGCGAGGGTTCGTTCAGCGCGTTGCATTTCCATTCGAGCCTTCGATAGCCGAGATCGTCCATCGCATGGCGCATCATCAGATAAAGCGACTCGGTCGTGAGCCGCGTGCGCTGCACCGACGGCGAAAACCAGATATGGCCGATCTCGATCGAGCCGTTCTTCGGATAAATGTTGAGATAGCTCGCCATGCCGACGAAACGGCCGCTCGCGCGATCGACGATCGTGTAGAAGAGTGGATCGGCGCCCGATGCGCAGTCGCCGAGCCATACGCGGAATGCACCGGCATTTGCGAACGGGCCGTACGGCATGTAGGTCCAGAGCGCGTCGATCGCCGGCGAGCCGTGCGAACCCTCATACAGCATCGCGGCGTGGCGATCCGGATCGACCGGTTCGAGGACGCAGGAGGCTCCTTCGAGTGCCGCGCGCGTCGGCCAGCGCGACGGTGGCATCCGCTCGACCGCATTCGCATTCAGTACGCGCTCACGCAGGCGATCGGCCGTCTCCGCACCGCCCTTGCCGCCGCTCATCGCGGCCTTGTCCATGCTCATGCGGTCGTCCTCTTCCAGGCGCGCACCTGGCCGAGAAAATTGTCGTAGAGCTGCCGCGCGTCGCGATTGAAATCCTTCATGCGCCGATCGGCCTCGCTCTTGAGCCGCTCGAATCCGCCGGCGCCCAGCGAGCGATCGAGCGCTGCTTTGTAGGCCGGCACTTCGGCCCATTCGGCGACGGTGTCGGGCGTCATCTCTAGATGAAACTGGATCGAGAAGGCGCGGTCGCCGACCATCATCGACTGCACGCGACAGGCCGGCGACGACGCGAGCACGGCGGCACCGGCGGGTTCGCGCTGCACCTCCGCGCCATGCCATTGCAAGCAGGTCTGCGTTGCGGGTAGTCCCGCGAAGATCGGACTCGCGCGGCCGGCCGGCGTCAGCTCGATCGACATGATGCCGACTTCCGGCGTCTTCGCTTTGCCGACCTCGCCGCCGAGTGCGGCGCCAAGCAACTGATGGCCGAGACAGAAGCCGAAATAAGGCCGGCGCTCTTCGGCAACCCAGCGCCGGATCGCAGCCTTCTCGGGCTTGAACCAGGGATGCTCGTCTTCTTCCCAGACATCCATCGGCCCGCCCATCACGAGCAGCGCGTCATAACCATCGAATTTCGGAATCTTGTCGCCTGCGTCGAGCTCGACCGTGTCCCATACGACATCGCTCGCGCGCATGAAGTCGAGAAAGACGCCGGGTGTTTCGATGTCGATATGTTGAAAGACCAGAAAACGAAACGGCACTTCCGCCATGACCGGCTCCCCCGAACGTTTGTTTCGGCGAAGCCTAGGCGATGATCGCGCCCAAGACAAAGCCCCGTTCCGGCAAGGGAACGGGGCTTCGGTTCGCGTCAGAATAAGAACCCGGTCAGACGACCGATTCGACCCATTCCTGCAGCTTGTTCTTGGGCAGCGCGCCGATCTTGGTCGCGGCAACCTGGCCGTCCTTGAACAGCATGAGCGTCGGAATGCCACGCACGCCGTATTTCTTCGGGGTCTGCGGATTCTCGTCGATGTTCAGTTTCGCGATCGTCACGCGATCGCCGAGGCTGGCCGCGATCTCCTCGAGCGCCGGCGCGATCATCTTGCAGGGCCCGCACCACTCCGCCCAGAAATCGACCAGTACCGGCTTCGATGCCTTGAGAACGTCGGTGTCGAAATTGGCGTCCGAGATCTTCGTCGTGGCCATCTTGATATCCCTATGGTGATTCCGACCCAATGGTTCATCCCGCGCCGCGTTCACGGCGAAAGGGGCCGGTCATGATTGGGGCCGGCCCATCGTTCTGACGGCGCCGGCCTCTTGCTGCCCTGAATCTAGGGATCGGGGTCCGCCAGCGTCAAGGTCGCTGAATCGAACAAATTGTCCCGTTATTTGAAAGGGTTACCGGCACGAAACCGGCCGGAACCGGGTCTGGCCGCGCGACCACAGAAATCTCATGAGGCAATCGCGGCCTCTCTGCCGATGTGCCCCCCTGAGGCCGCGATGGACGCGCCCTGAACCGGAGAAAATCAGAATGACACGTGCAACGGCCCAGGCCCGGCCGCAACGTTTTCCGATGCTGCACATTGCGCTCGCCACGGCGCTTGCGGCCCTCGCTCTTATGACGGCCCGCCCGGCCGCTTCCGAAGACGAATTCGGCTTTCGCGAATCGGGACCGAGCTACGTCACGCTCGGTGCCGGCGCGTTCAATATCTTCCCCGATTTCGGCGACGACAAATCCGTCGTCTTCCTCGGCGAGTATCGCCACGGCGGACGGCTCTGGATCTTCGGACCGATGATTGGCGTCACCGCCGACACCGATGGCGGCATCAATCCCTATGCCGGCATTTACACCGATCTGGCGCTCGGCAACATCGTCGTCACGCCCTTCACCGGAATCGGGTACTGGCATGAAGGCAACAGCAAGAATCTCGGTGGCGATTTCCAGTTCCGCAACGGCATCGAACTCGCCTACGAAATGGACGACGAGTCGCGGGTCGGCCTGCGCCTTGCGCATCTCTCGAACGCCTATATCTACGACTACAACCCCGGCGTCGAAGAGCTGATGGTGACCTATTCGATGCCGCTCGGCGACTGATCGCACGCGCCACTCAGTCGGCGTCAGACGCGCGCGGCAGTGCCGGCATGTCCATGAGAACCGGCCCGTCGGTCCATAAGAGGAAGCAACGCACCGTTCGGCCCGGCCAGATTGCGCCGACCAGCGCGCGATAGGCATCCATCTGGCGGCGATAGGCCGCTGGCACGGCCTCGAGCGACGGCGGCACGGGTCGCAGCGTCTTGTAATCGACGATCGAGATTTCCTCGTCCGTCACCGCAAGCCGGTCGATCTGGCCCGCGAGCGCGAGACGGCTGCCGTCTTCCTGTTCGATCTCGCCGACTAGCGGCACTTCGGCAAGCGAACCCGGCCCGAAGAGATGCGCGAGCTCGGGCGCATCGAGAATCGCCAGCACTTCGTTGAGCAACGATGTCCGCACCGCCGCGTCGAACGCATCCGCATGCGCGGCGAGCAGCGCGACACCGGCTTCGCGCTGGCGCGCCGTCGGCAGAGATGGCAACAGTTCGAGCAGTCGATGCACAACCCGGCCGCGGCGAAATCCGGCTTCGCGATCGACGCCGGCCAGAGCGAGTGGCGAGCGCGGCGGCGGATCGTTCGATACCGGCCGCGACGGCGCCAGCGGTCGAACCGGCGCGCGTTCCGGCTCGGGCAGCCGCGTCGCCCATTCCGGCAGCGGGCTCGCGACATGGACCCGGCGCGATTTCTCGATCATGTCGGGCTCGGCTTTCGTCGGATCGCGATCCGCGCTCCGGCGCAGCCCCGTGCCGGTCCAGCCTTCTTCCTTCAGCACGGCGCGATTGTCGAAATCGAACGGCAACGCCGAATCGCTGAACCCGCATTCGATCAGCCGGTACCAGGAGTTCGCAGGGATATCTCTTGTGTCATTGTCCTGCCAGCCGCCGACATAGAGCCGGTCTTCCGCACGCGTCATCGCGACATAGAGAAGGCGGCGATACTCCGCCTCGCGCGACGCGGCGAGCCGGGTGCGCAGACCCGCAGCGATCTGGTCCTCGTCCTCGCGGCGCGGCGCCCACAGGAATCCTTCGGGCGTCGCCGCCATGCCGCCTTCGCCGAACCAGAGCAGCCGCTCGCGATCCTGCGGCAGCGACGTCGTATCCGGCAAATAAACGATCGGCGCCTGCAAACCCTTCGCGCCGTGCACGGTCATCACGCGCACCTGCTCGCGCGTTCCCTGATCCAGGTCGCGTTTGACCTCGGTTTCGCTGGCCGCAAACCAGGCGAGAAAGCCCTGCAGCGAGGGCGCATGCCGGCGGTCGTAATCGAGCGCGAGCGAGAGAAACTCGTCGAGCGGATCGGCCGCATCGAGCCCGAGCCGCGCGATCAGCGCGCGCCGCCCCGTCTGGTTTGGCGCTGCATCCGGCATGCGGCCGAGTGCGCGCTGGAACAGCTCGAACGGCGGCAGGAAATCGACCACCGCCAGCAGCCCCGCGAGCCAGGCATAAGCGCGGGCGAAAGAAGGGCGCTCGTCGCGCCGCCGGGTCAAATTCGACCAGAGCGATCCCGGTCGCTCCCAGGCGAGCTCGAACAACTCGTCATCGGTGAGCCCGACCAGCGGACCGCGCAATGCGGTCGCCAGCGACAGATCGTCGTCGGCATGGAGCAGGAACTCGGCCAGCACCAGGAGATCCATGACCGCGATCTGCTTGGCGAGATTCATGCGATCGACGCCGGCCACCGCGATGCCGCGATCCTTCAACTCGCGCACGAGCGCCGCCAGAAATTCGTTGCGCGTGCGCACCAGCACCAGGATGTCGCCGGGCTGGATCGCGCGCGCGCGGGAATCGAGCCGCTCGCCCGATGCGATCAGCTGCTGGATATGCGCGGCGGTTCCACGCGCCAGCCGCTCGCGCGGCGAGTCGCCGGCAAATCGCTCGACCGGCGGCGCCCAGGGTTCCGGCTCGCCGATCTCGCGCGGCGTGACCAGCGGCCAGAGCTCGACATGTCCGGCCTGGCCAACGCGGGTCGCGCGATGCTCAAGCTGCGCCACGTCGGCTTCGACCACGCCGCGCGCCGCATCGGGATTTGAAAACACATTATCGACTGCGTCGAGCACCGCCTCGACCGAGCGAAACGAAACCGCGAGCGGCACGATCCGCATCGGATCGGTTGCCTCGCGGATCCGAGCGGCGAACCAGTCGCGCATCGCTTCGAAGGAATCCGGATCGGCGCCTTGGAAACTGAATATCGATTGCTTGCGATCGCCGACGGCAAAGATGGTACGGGTCCGCTGATCGCGCTCGGCGCCTTTTCCGGCGAAGAACTCCGCCGTCAGCGCCTGCACGATCCGCCATTGCTGGGGGCTGGTATCCTGCGCCTCGTCGACCAGGATGTGATCGATGCCGCCATCGAGTTTGTAATGCACCCAGGCGGCCCCGACATCTTCGAGCAGCGCGCGGGCACGTTCGATCAGATCGTCGTAATCGAGCGCGGCGCGCGCCGTCTTGCGCGCGTGATAATGATCGAGCACCGCCTTGCCGAGAACCAATAGTGCCTCGGTCGCAACCGCGAGCCTGACCGCGATGCATTTCGCGCGCGACGCGGCAACGGCCGAAGCAGCGGCTGCCATGATCTCGACGATCTCCGGCATCTCTTTCTGCGCGGCCTTGCTCGCGAGGCTCTTGCGCAGCTGGCCTTCCTTGGTGAGGAAGGCCAGCGCATAGAAATCGAAAGTCGTGCGGCGATGGCCGACATCGCCGGCGAGCCAGGCCGCGAGCTTCTCGCCCGCCTTGACGTCGTTGGGACCGCCCGCGAGCAACCCCGCGGCGGCGCGCCGAAGGTTCTCGCCGTCGAAGGCAACGTCGTCGCAGGCCGCCAGCAGAATCGCGTCTTCGGTTTCGCTCTTTTCGATGCCGAGGCGGCCGCGCAGCGCGATCATCGCACCCTCGATGCTGCCTTCGCGGGCGAGATGGCGCCTCAGGCGCGCCTGTGCCGCGCGCAACTGCTTCATCAGATCGCCGAACTCGTTCTCGCCGATGCGCGCGGTGACGGATGCGACCGCGCGGCCGACCGGCGAGTCGGGCTTCGCCGCGGCACGCCCGAGAATTGCCTTCATCGCCTCGTTCAAAAGCTGCGCCGCATCGCGCTCCTCGATCAGGTCAAATTGCGGTGCGACGCCGGCTTCGAGCGGAAAGCGCCGCAGCAGCGACTGGCAGAACGCATGAATCGTCATGATCTTCATGCCGCCCGGCACGTCGAGCACCCGGGCGAAGAGGCGCCGCGCGCGCGTGCGCATCGCCGACGACGGCGGATTGTCGAGCAGCTTCGCAAACTCGGCGCCGAGATCGGCTTCGCTGCAGGATGCCCATTTTCCCAGCGTATCGGCGACGCGATTGGCCATTTCGGCTGCGGCCGCGCGCGTGTAAGTGAGACAGAGGATCTTGTCCGGCGGCACGTCGTTCAGCAGCAGCCGCAACACACGATCGACCAGCAATTTGGTCTTGCCGCTGCCGGCCGAGGCCGAGACCCAGGCCGAGCGATCCGGATCGGCGCCCTCGCGCTGGCGCAGATTGGCTTCGGCGCGCGCGTCCAGGGTTATGGGCGCGCTCATTCGCCGTCGCTCCCGGCCGACGACCATTCCGCGACGCGAGCCAGATGATCGTAGGCGCCCAAACGCGGCGCATAGAGCGGATGCGGCCGCGAGCGATAAGGTGTCTTGCGCAAGCGGAACCGCGCGACGAGTTGGCGCAACCCGGCTTCCGCCTCGATCGCGAGTGCGCGCGCCGCATCGCCCACCGCGACCGGAACAATGCGACCCGCCACGGCACCGCCGGTCAGCTTCCAATATTCGAGCATCAGATCTCGCTCGGCCGCATCGCCGATTACGCCGAACGCACTTGCGCGCGCCATCGCCGCCTCGAGCGTGAGCTGCGGCGCATAACCGAGCTCGATCGAGGGCAGTTTCGGTACATAGCCGGTCTTGTAATCCGCAATCACGAGCCGACGATCGCGGCCGCGTTCGATCCGGTCGACACTCGCGACCAGGGTGAAATCGAGCCCCGCCACCTCCCATGTCGCTTTGGTCTCGCTCAGCACGATGTCGGTGTCGCCGCGGCGCTCGCCCTCGCGTTCGAGGAACCAGTCGACGATGCGCTGGAACCGCGGCCACCAGAAGGCACGCACCTCGGGCCGGTTGAGCGTCGGGCCGAACGCAGCTTCCCCGAAGCCGATTAGCTCATCGCGCGCATTGGCCGGCAGACTTTTCGGATACGCGCGCACAAACGCATCGAGCGCTTCATGGACGAAATTGCCGCGATCGGCCGCATCGGGTTCGGCATCGAGCGGTTCGAGTTCCTTGAGCTTGAGGATTCGCTTTGCATAGAGCGAATAGGGATCGCTCATCCAGAGCCCGATATCGGTGACCGACAATCGGTTCGGACGCGCTTCGACCGGTGGTGTCGGCGCCGGCGGCAGACAGGGGCGGATCTCGTCGGCGGGCGGCCGGTCGAGCGCGGCGGCATGGAAGAGCCGGTTGGCATCGCGGATTTCTTCGGTCTCGATCTTGCAGGCCTGAAGAAGCGCATCGAGCCGCAACAGCCAGCGTGCCGGCACGGTCGGCGTGCCGCCCACGCGCATCGAGCGCGTCAGAAAAACTTCGGGCGCCGCCATCCCCTGTGCGAAATCGTGCGCCGAGAGACCGATGCGTCGCTCCGGCGGTGCAAGGCCGAACGCGACGCGCATCTCGCGGCTGAACCACGGATCGGCCGGCAGATCGGGCGGCCAGCTTCTTTCGTTGAGCCCGCCGAGAATCATACGGTCGACATGCTGCAGCCGCGCTTCGAGCGGGCCCCAGATCGCGAGGCGCGGATGACGGCCCCATCCCGGCCGCACCACATGACCGTGCATCAAGGCCGACAGCACCGCCGCGTAATCGCCAAGTGCGAGCGCGGGAAACGGCGCCGCCGCGTCGCGCAACGCATCGGCGAACAGGGCGGCAGCCTCACCCGCGTCGCCCGACCAGAGACACTCGGCGCCGGACTGCTCGTCGCTTTGCGCCAGTGCTTCGGCGGTCGCGAGATGCGCTGCGACGAGATCGCCGAGCGGCAAGGTCGGTTGCGCGGCAAGCGCCAGCAGCGGCGCCAGAACGTCCGCAAGCCGGTCGACGAACGGCAGCAGCTCCACATCCCTGGACCCGAGTGCCGCGCGCAAGCCCGCTATGCCGGGCGCCGGTCGCGGACCGCGCAACGCGGCACGCTCGAAAGCGCGCACGGTTTCGCGAAATCGCGCGGTCGCCATACCGCCCGAGGCGAGCGGATGTTTCAGAAGCGCGAGCAGCGGCACCGGTGCGAGCGATTGCGCCGCCGCTTCCGCCAGGAGACGCAGGAACGTGCCCGGCGGCGTGGTACCAAGTTCGGTGCCGGCGGAATCGTCGACATCGATATCCCAGCGTTGCAGCGCGGCAGCGACCCGGCGTGCCAGATCGCGATCGGCCGTCACGAGCGCCGCGCGCTTGCCCGGCGTTTCGAGCACCTCGCGCATCGCGAGTGCGATCGCACCTGCCTCGTCGGCTGGCGTCGGCGCATCGATCCGCGTCACGCCGGATAGCGCCGTGCGCATCCGCTCGGGATCGATCTTTGCACCGGCAAAATGCGCAACCGCTTCCTGCCAGCGCTCAGCCGTCGCTGCCGGACGCATCGCTTCGGCGATCACGCGCGCGCGCGTCTCGCCGACCCGGTAATCCTGACGCTCGTCTTCGGCCACGAATGGCTTCGGCCGCGCCGACCAGAGCGCCACATCGCGCGGTGCGATCTCGAGCCGCGACAGCAACAGGGAAAGCCCGTGCTGCGGATGGGTCGGATCGCCGGCAATCGCGGTCCAGGTTTCGGCATCGGCATCGCAATCGAGACCGGGGAGCACGATGCGTCCGTTCGGCAGTATCGCGACCGCGGCGATCAGATCGGCCGTTGCCGGGATCGACCCGGTCGATCCCGCGACGATCACCGGATCCGCTGGGGGCATGCGCTCCCACAATTCGCGCTGCGCATCGATCAGCCGGTTGCGCCGCTCCGCGGGATCGAGCGCGCTTTCTTCAGTCAGAATCGCCGGCCAACTTTCGGTGACGATCGCAAGAAAGCGCAGGATCTTGTTCCAGTGCTCGGCAAAATTCTTGTCGCGCACCAGATCGCCGAGCCGCTCGAAGCCGAGCCGTTCGGTCTGCACCTGGTCGAGCAACGAGGCGAGCGACGCGGCGAGCAAGGCCGCCTGATCGAGCGTCGGCGCGGCACCGCCGATGCGCTGGTAATAGGCGACGACCAGTTTCGTGAGCAGCGCCTGACGCCGCAATGGCGCGATCGCCGGCGGCAGGAAGGCGGCCGCCGCATCGGCATCGAGCCCGCCGCCGACAGTGAGTTCTTCCTCGTCGACATCGCCGAGCGGCACGAGGCGCGGCAGCAGCATCGGCCGCCCGTCGCTTGCGCGCAGAAACGCATCGCGCAGGCTGCGACAGCCGCGGCGCGTCGGCAGCAGGATGCGATAACGTGCGAGCGCGATGGGGTCGCCGCCGGTCTCGTCGATCAGACCGGCCGCCAGCGCATCGACGAAGCTGACGCCCGCCGGAATGGTGAAGATCGCCGCGCCGCGCCCGGACTTCATGGACTCCGGCGCCATGAATATGGGCCCGTCATGTGCGCTCAGGCCGCGGCGAAGCCGAGCTCGGCCAGCGCCGTTTCGATAATCGCGACATGGGCGGCGGTGCTCACCTGAAACCACTCGCCGTCATGGCGCAGACCGAAAAGGCGCCCTTCCTCGATGGCTCGGTCGTACAGCACGTTCATCGAGAAGGCGCCCTTGGGCGCATTCTTGAAGATACGCGGATGCAGGATCTGAATGCCGGTATAGACGAAGGGTGCGACTTCCCATTGCCGGCGCCGGCGCACATGGCCTTCCGGATCGAGGAAGAAATCGCCCGGCCCGTCATAGGCGCGCGCCATGACCGTCGGATGCACGAGCAACAGCCCGTCCATGCGGGTATCGTCCCAGCAGGCCGACAATCGCTGCAGTGCCGGAATGCGGCCGTCGAGCCAGACGATCTTCGCATTGATGGCGAGGAACGGTTCGGCGCCGAGCTTCGGCAAAGCCTGCACAATGCCGCCGCCGGTTTCGAGAATGGTTTTCTCGCGCGAGATGGAGAGGCGCGGCTCGCGGCGGCCGGCGAGATGCGATTCCACTTTGTCGGCCAGATGATGCGTGTTGACGACCGCATGCTCGATGCCGAAATCCGCCAGCCGGTCGAGCGTGTGATCGATCAGCGGTTTGCCGATGACCGGCACCATCGGCTTCGGCACGTTATCGGTCAGCGGGCGAAGCCGCGTTCCATAGCCGGCTGCGAGAACCATGGCGGTCCGAAGATCGGCGCTCATGCGGCAGCTTCTCCGACAGCCTCTCGCGTTCTGGCCTTTGCATCCTCGGCCGCTTGTTCTGCAACCGTCCGCAGCGACGGCGGAATGGAGCGCAAACTCGGCGGCAGATGGCGATCGAACCAGGAGCGGACCGGCGTCATCGCGGGATGATCGAGATCGCGTGTCACCATCGCCCAGGTTCGCGGCAACCAGTTGAGATAGCCCGGCTTGCCGTCGCGTACCCAGAGCCGGACGAAGGTTCCAAGGATGCGCGTGTTGCGTTGCGCGCCGAGCACCGCATAGCTCGCGGCGAACGCATCGGGATCGAGTTGCGGAAATGCCTTCAGATATCGATCGATGCAATGCGCCGTGAGATCGGCGCCCACGTCGCGTCGCACATCCTGCAACAGCGACGCTAGATCGAACGAGACCGGCGCGCGCGTGGCATCCTGAAAATCGAGCAGTCCGACCTGGGCGGCACCGCTGCGGCCCGGCAGCAGCATCAGATTGTCGACGTGATAGTCGTAATGCATCAGCCCGTCGGGAATGCGCCGCGCGACCGGCAAGGTCTGACGCCAGGCGGATTCGAACGAGCGGCGGATGGTCGCGGACGGCGCCGCGCCATGCACCGTCGGCCACAGCCATTCGATCAGCCGCATCGCCTCGTCGACGCAGCGCGCATCGTCGAAGCTCGGCAGCCCGGCGATCTGCTCCTGCGAAAGATTGCGATGCAGATCGATCAGCGCATCGACGGCCAGTTCGTAGAGACGCCGCTCGTCGGCGCCGCGCGCCAGCAAGCGCGTATAGGTGTCGTCGCCGAAATCCTCGATCAGCAGCAACCCCGCCGCCATTTCGGAGGCAAAGATCTCGGGTGCGCTCAGACCCGCGCGGCGGATCAGACCGGCGACCGTCGCGAACGGCCGGACATCTTCCTGCGGTGGCGGTGCATCCATCAGCACCGCGCGGCCGCCTGCTCGCTCCAGCCGTTCGTAGCGGCGGAACGAGGCATCGCCCGCGAGCGGACGACGCACCGCATCGGCCCAGCCCGCTCGGGCGAGAAAATCGACAATCGCGCGCTCGCGACGTTCATTGATCAAAAGCGATATCCCTCATTCGTGCCGCCCAATTGCCGGAGCCGCGCAGAGTCGCGCGGCGCGAATCGGGCGTCGGTCCGAATTCCAGACGAAGCGAAAGCCGGCCCACGGGCAGCAAGGCCCCGAGCCGCTCCGGCCATTCGACCAGCACTATACCCTCGCCGAGCGCTTCCTCGAAGCCGAGCGGACCCAATTCGGCCGGATTTTCGATCCGATAGAGGTCGAAATGATGGACCAGGCCGGAATTGGTTTCGTAGCTCTGCAAAAGGGTAAAGGTCGGGCTCGGCACGTCCTCGGGCTCATCCTGCAGCGACCGGATGAAAGCCCGCGCGAAACTGGTCTTTCCAGTACCCAGATCGCCTTCGAGCGCGATCAGATCGCCCGGCCGGGCGCACGCCGCAAGTCTGGCGGCAAGGCGTCCCAGCGCCGCCTCGTTCTCGATCGCGAGGCGGATTTCGCCCGGATTTTCGGGGTTATCGTCACGCACCCTGCTCATGCGCCGTTTGTAGCCGCAGGCGGGCGCCGGAGCCACCGTTCTTGGCCC
>JAWXBK010000027.1:0-26913 GCA_034439975.1 Rhodospirillaceae bacterium
CCGCCAGACCAACCGGAGCTATCCATGAAAACCGACCTTGTCACACTCGACCCACGGTACCAGGCGGCGCTGGCGATCCCCGGCTGGACGGTGGGCGCCTGGCGGCGCGAATTGCTGGAATGGGACGACGGCGAGGACCGGGAAACGGAAGTGCTCTGGCTTCAGACACCGATTCTGTTCGCCGATATCCGGAACCCCGTCGACGATTCGAAAATCGCCGAAGGATTTGCCGGTCATCTGTCGGTGACCAGACAGACCTGTCGCTGGAACCGGCCGATCGACGTGAAGCCGAAAGGCGGCGATGGCGATATCGGTGTCGTGTCGACCCGCGGCACGCGCATGATCGAACTCGGCGTGCATCGAAACTATCTCGAAGAATGGCGACGCATCGACGACGGCAAGACGCATTTCGCCGCCAGTCGCGGTGCCATGCAGATAGGAGATGATGGCGTACGCTGGCCTGCATCGGGTCCGCTCGAGATCGTTGTGGGGATCGGGCCGCATCTGATTCATGCGTGGCGTTCAGATAATGGCGTGGGCGTCGCTTATGGCCGACCAGGCGCGGACGGGAGTTGGTCGCCAGAGCGACGCGCCGGCATTCTTGAGCACAAACCAGCGCAAGGCACCTGGACCATCTGGTCAGCAGCGCCGGATACACAGGCCGCGGCGGGGATTCTCGCCCGAATCTGAAGAAAACCGCGGCCCGGCAGCGGGTTTCAGACCGTTTGCGCCAGAACCCTCCACTCACGAAACCGTTTCTATCGCATGTCCCCGTAGCCTGCTATGTGGGTTTGATGATGCATCTCGCCATAGCGGGAACGTGTCGGTTAGCTCAATGTGTGGTTGTGCCGTCGCGGCCGGGGTCGCCCTTATATGACGCAGCGCTTCGTATATACGGACGGAGTTTGGGATCTCCTGCATCCCAACCATATCAATCTCATGGAAGAGGTTTTGACCTATGGCGACAGGCTCCTGATCGGCGTCATCACGGACGAAATGGCGCTGCGTTACAAGCGCCAGCCAATCATGAATCAGGACGACCGGATGCGCGCGGTGCGCGCTTTGCGCATCGTATCGGAGGCGGGTTTTATCGACGGCCCGCTCGATGACGGGACTGTGATCGCCGATATAATCAAGCGCTTCGATCCTGTTGCGGTCTGCTATGCCGGCGACGCTTATGCGGACTATTACGCACCCGCCATCGAACGCGGCATCTTCGTTCGACTGAAGCGGCGCTCCGGTGTCTCGACCTCGGAGATCATTGAGCGCGTGCGCGAGCGGACAACGCTGCTATCGGCCTGACCATCGACCGCACCGGTTACCCATCATGAAGATCCGGATTCTGCGAGAGCGGGACTTCATGTCGAGGCGAACGCATGGCGCGGAAAATCTGAAACAGCGGGTTCATCTTTCTGAAGTCGGCGACCTTGCCCGCACTGGCTTGCGCATCGCCTATGAGGCGCTCGACGACGCTGGCGTGCAGGGCTGGCTCACCTGGGGAAGTGTTCTCGGCTTTCACCGCGAAGGTGGGTTCCTGGCGCATGACAACGATGTCGATATCGCCGTGCCGGTCGATGCAATCACGCCGGCGATCGTCGACCGCATGGCGAACAGCGGCCTCCATCTGTTCAGGGAGACCGGGTTTGCCGGCAAGATCTTCAATCGAAAGTTTCTCTACGAGGGTTGCGCCGTCGATTTCTACGGGATGGAAGAGCAGGGCGACCGCTATATTTCGAAGTCGCGCTACGGCAAGAGCTGCCTCGTCTACAGCCATCCGAAACTGCCGCTGATGCGCCGGAGCTTTGAAGGGACCGACGCGTGGGTACCGCAGGACAGCGAAGCCTATGTGCGACATATCTTCGGCGAAGGCTGGGTACGGCGCCCTCCGCCCGGCTGGCACAACTCGTTCTCATTGCCCAATCTGATCCGGGTCGAAGGCACACCGATCGCGCTGATCGATCTCGCGCGTCGCGTGGCGAAATGGAAAGTCGGCGCGGCGATGGAGCGTCTGGGCATCGGCGGATCCCAAAAGGACTAGCGCCGCACGACGGCGCCGCTTCACCATTTCAGGGTCTCATTCCTCCCGTGTACCCGTAACCGCCGATGCCGCCGCGGCCGCGACCGGCGGAGAAACCTTGTCGTCGGCCTCGACCTTCACAACGACAGAACGGCCGACGAGTGCGATGCCGTTCTCGTTGAACGCATCGATGATCCGCTGATAGGCCTCGCGGCGGATCGTAAATTGTTCGTTCGGCTTGGCGATGAACTTGACGCCGATTACCACCGCACCGTCAGCGACGCTCCGGATGCCCTGCGATTTTAGTGGCTCTATGAAACTGGGACCCATAACCGGATCGTCCGACAGGTCCTTTGCGATGCCTTTGATGATGCGCTTCACCAGGCCGATGTCGGTACTCGGCGCCACCGAGAACTCCAGTCGCATGAGCGCCCAGTCGCGTGTGTAGTTGGTCAGGGACTTCATCTGACCGAAGGGCAGCGTATGCACCGCGCCGCGGTGATGGCGAAGCTTCAGCGAGCGCATCGAAATGCCCTCGACGTTGCCGCGAATATCGCCGACTTCGACATAATCCCCGACGCGGAACGAATCCTCGAGCAGGAAAAAGACGCCGGCAAGAATATCCGCGATCGTCTGCTGCGCGCCGAGCCCAATCGCAAGCCCCACGACGCCGGCGCCGGCCAATAGCGGGCCGATTTCGATACCGATGGACGAGAGCAGTACCATGACGACGATCGAGAACAGCACGAACTGCAGGAAACGTCGCAACAAGGGCAGCAGGGTCTTCAAGCGTTGCGCACGCGGCGTCGCGCCTTCCTCGGCGGCGCGGCGCAGGGAGCGATCGATCGCATTGACAATCAGCGACCAGGCGACAAACCCGAGCAGAATGACGATCGCGACATTGAAGACCGCCTTGATCGCGGCGCTGCCGAGACCGAGATAGGCCTTGAGATCGATTTCCCAGATCGCTGCAGTCCCGTAAACGATCAGGACCGCCAGTACCACCCACACAGCGCGCATGATGCGCATCACCTGCGGGCTGACATCCTCCGAATCGCGAAGCGTCTCCGACACGACGCTGCTGCGATAATGTCGCGCGATGATTCCGCCCAGCGCGAATGTCACCAGCGGTGCAAGCAATGCAAGCAGCAGGCTCGCAAGAGCGCGGTTTCCGATCTGATCCTGATGGCGGAACAGGGCGTCGATCACCAACAGCCAGAGCGCCAGCAGATGTGCGGTCGCCAGGATCGGCGCCGCAATGAGCGCCGTGCGGTACTGCCCGCCCAAGGAGCGCTCCAGCGCGTCACGAATCCCTCCCCGGTTGGCCCAGATGATGACGATCAGCAGCCCGATCGGCAGCGCACTGAGCGGAACAAGTAGCGCGATGATCGACGAGATCGGTGCACCGACCAGCACCAGCGCGCGTCCGATCGCACCAATCAGCACGAGAAGGATCGTGACCGTCAAAGCGATCCAATAGAGTCGGCGTGCCGTGTGGGGCGAGTATTCCGTGATCGGACGTTGGGAGATCACTGACGCGCTCAGAAGATTGAAAAATCGTTCGACCACCAGAGCAATGAGCGCTTCGTAAAGCACGATCGAGAGGAGCGCGGGTGCCAGCGGATGCTGCGGATCGAGAATCGCATAGACAATCAGCGCCGCAACGAAAAATGCTGCCACCTGGCAGGCATCGAGAAGCAGCCAGATGCCGAGCGCCGCGATGCGCCCGCTGCCATCCGGCCTCACCACGGCGCTCCGGCGCATCGGCGCCAGGATCCGGCCGACGACAATCGATGCCGCGATGCTAATGCCGACCAGCAACAGAACCGAATTTAGCATCGTGCCGATACGGACGGCAGGATAGGTGCCCTGCGGCTGGGCGAAGGCCGCGGAAAAAGTTTCGCCGAGGACCGGCCATTCGGCGCCGATCGACCGCAACTGGGTGCCGTAGAATGACAGCAGGTTATTGTCGATCTCGGTTTGCGCTGCCGGCTGGCGAGCCGCCATTTCGAGCAGCAGGCGCTCGCGCAATGCCGCGCGCAACGCGTCGGGATCGGACACGGCGAGAATGGCATCGACCTGTTCGGGCGTCAGCGTGTCCGGAAACGCCTGCAGCAACTGGTCGATGCTCTGTTCGGCGCCCGGATCGGAATCCTGGGCGACGGTAGCGAACGGTGCGAGCGTCACGAAGGCGACAATCGCAATGACGATGGCGATAAAAGACCTCAGGACCGTCCCCCTCATCCCGACCGACCCGGGTTGCACTCGCCTCGAATCGGCGGTGCGTCCCGAAATCCGGCACTGCGCAAGCTTACCTCCCGATCCGCCTTCCGCACCATGCTCTGCCGAACGGGTTATCCAACACCGAATACGCGCGCGCTGTCCGATACGATGCCGACGGGCCCCTGCGGGGCATCGCTCGCGGAGCGGCAGACCCCCGGGTTCCCAGCCAGGAGCGCCGGCCGACCGCCGATAAAGACCCGGCTGCCCGCGGACCACCGCGCCGTGACACAGGTCGCGGGCAACGGCACTGGACAGCTCTCGATCGACGCTACGGCATCGACGGTCAGGATCGCCGCTCCGCTTGATAGAACGCGCGCGCCATTCTCGCGAAGTGCGAGCCCGCCACCATGCGGGCAGGACATGAGGGACGCATTGGTCAGAAACGGTTGCATGGGTCACACCACCGTCAGAGCGCCGCCGTTGACCGATACGCTCGGCCCCTGCAACAGGATCGATGCGCCTCTCCCGTTGTCGAGACGGATGCCGTCTGGGCCGAAGGCGATCACTCCCCCCGCCTCCAGCTTCCAGGCGATGCCGCCACCCGGCAGCTCTTCCAGAGTCACATTGCCGCCGGGAAATGCGCCTGGTGCAACGAACGGCTGGTCGGGCATCGGTAGGTCCTCGCCTTGCGCAGACCAGCGTTGCCCTGCACAGATCGGAAAATCGGGATCGCCGCCTTCGAACTCGACCCAGATATCTGTGCCGATCGGAGGTATCGCGGGCACCGCTCCGGCCGCAAGGAACGGCGCGCAGAGTTCGGCCCAGATCGCGGCCTCACCCAGTACCGCCGGGACCGACACGCTCACCCGCCCGCGCTGCATTGGATCGAGATTATCGACAATCCGGCCGCGATATTTGCCGTAGAGTTTGCCGTCCGACATCGTGCGCCTCCCGCCTGGAAGTCCTGACCCATCCCGGCACAAACCGGGCGGCAGACCAAGCGGTAATCAGATTCGCGGCCGGAGCGGCTTTCCGTCGACGATGCCGCGGCCGGTCTTGCGCTCGCGGCGCAACACATAGAGGCCGCTGCCGACGATCAGCACGACACCGCCGATCGTCGCCCAATCGGGCAGTTCGCCCCAGGCAAGCCAGCCCCACAAAGCGGCCCAGGGCAGCGACACATACTCGAACGGCGCGACCATGCTGGCGCGGCCGACCCGATAGGCCTGGGTCAGGCAATAGAAACCGACGCCGGCGATGAGGCCGCATAGCGTCATCAGGCCGAAATCGCCCCAGTCGGGCATCGTCCAGGCGCGGAGCATGAAGGAGAGACTCGGATGGCTGCCGGTATCGAGCGTACCCCGACCGAAGGCGAGGCCGATCAGGCCGGACGCCACCAGGTTGACGAAGTTCGCGGAGAAAGCCATCGAGACGCCGCTGGTGAAAACACCAAGGCGGCGCGTGACGATCGTGCTGACCGCATAGGACAGAGACGATGCGAGCACCAGCAGGGCCGCCACATCGACGATCGATTCGCCCGGCCGCAGCATGATGACGACGCCGGAGAACCCGACAAGGATCGCAAGGAAACGGCGCCACCCGACCGGCTCACCCAGAACGAGGATCGCCAATAGCGTGATAAAAAGCGGGCAGGAGAAATACAGCGTGACGGCATCCGCCAGCGGCAAAGCGGCAAGGCCGAGATAGTAGAGCGAGTACGCGCCGAACGTGGCGCAGCTACGCCACAGATGTAGCAGCGGCCGGCGCGGCACGAGGGCGCGGATACCCTCGGTCATCCAGGCGATGAGCACGATCGCGGGCAATGCGATGAAACTGCGCACGAACATGATCTCGTGCACGGTATAGCCAGCGCTCAGCCATTTTATGGCCACGTCCTGGAACGAGAAGATCGAAACGCCCAGAACGAGATAACTGACGCCGCGATAAGGCGAGTCGCCCGCCGTCGCCGGAGCCGTCGAGAATCCCTTCATGCACTGCTCACTTCAGGCTTCGACGGTGATTGCGTCGGCGCGTCCGGCGCCCCTGCCGACGCATCGGATGAACGCCGGGATGCGGGCCGCCCGCTTCCAGGGCCCGATCATGCGGTGGCGCCCGGCGGGGCCGCAATCGGATTCGGGCAGTTCCACATGCTTGATGCGCAAGGCTGCTATGGTAGCTTCACCGCCCGAAATCCCGACGGCCGGACGGCTGGTCGAACCATCGTAACAGCGCCTCGCCGGGTCCGGCGTGTAGCAATCCCGATCGTAGAGGCAGGAACAAGGTCAATGGCTAAGGCCCAGCAAACCGAGCTGCAGACCCCCGAACTGGCGCGCCCCGCCAATGCCGCCATCATGTACGCGGTCGACGGGTTCGATACCTCGCGCGACAAGCTGATGGGGCGCCATGTCGCCGGCGAGGAGTTCCTCAAGGGCTACGCTCGCTATGCCGACGTCGACACATTCTACGGGCTGATGATCGGCGCCCAGAATACGCAGCGATTCCAGCAGGATTTGTCGCGCTGGACCGGCGGCCGCGCAAAAGTCGAGATCATTTCGTACAACCAGCTCGCCCGCGTTGCCGAACCGGGCACCCTGTTTCTGCCGGGTCCAGGCCTCGGCGAGTGGGCGTGGCGGCGGCGTGTCGGCGATCAGCGTAGCTATTCGATCACCGGCGTCACCCACACGACCGCATCGCCGGGCGCGATGGATTCGATCGTCGGCCTGCTGATCGCGCCGGTGCAGCCGTGGGATGCGCTGATCTGCACCTCGACTGCGGTGCGCAAGACGATCGAGCGCGTGCTCGACGAACAGGAGTATTATTTGCGCAAGCGCCTCGGCGCGCGCCGCTTCCCGCGCCCCGAATTTCCGGTCATTCCGCTCGGCGCCGATTGCAGCGCCTTCGAACGCAAGGACAAGACCCGGTACGAATGGCGGCGCAAGCTCAAGATCGGCAAGAACGACGTGGTGTTTTTGTTTGTCGGCCGGCTGAGTTTCCACGCGAAGGCGCATCCGCATCCGATGTATCTCGCCGCCGAAGCTGCCGCGAAGAAAAGCGGCAAGAAGATTCACCTGATCCAGTCCGGCTGGTTCGCGAACGATTTCATCGAGGCCGCGTTCAAGGACGCGGCGAAAGCGCTCTGCCCGTCGGTCACCTGCCATTTCCTCGACGGGCGCGAGCCTGCGACGCGTGCGGAAATCTGGAGCGCCGCCGATGCGTTCGTCTCGCTCTCCGACAATATCCAGGAGACGTTCGGACTCACGCCGATCGAAGCGATGGCTGCCGGCCTGCCGGTCGTCGTGACCGACTGGGACGGGTACATGGACACGGTGCGCCACGGCAAAGACGGGTTTCGGATCCCGACTTTGCAGCCGCCAGCCGGTACCGGCGAAGACCTCGCCTTCCGTATGGAGCTCGGCATCGATACCTACGATCGCTATTGTGGCAATGCCTGCCAGTTCGTGGCGGTCGATACAGCCGCCTGCGCGGACGCCTTCACGCAGCTCGCCAACAGTCCCGAGCTGCGCGAGAAAATGGGCGCATCCGGCGCCAAGCATGCACGCACGACTTATGACTGGCGCGTGGTCGTTGGCCAGTACCAGGCGCTCTGGCAATCGCTCGCCGAAATCCGCACCAGCGCGCCGGAATCAGCTTCGCATACGACCGACCGCCATGTCGCCGTTCCGGCCCGCATGGACCCGTTCGATACTTTCGCGCACTACGCGACGGACACGCTCAGCCCCGATCACCGCGTTTCGCTCGTCGAAGGCGCCGATGCGAAACTGCTGCTCGATTACCGCAATCTGCCGACCTCGAATTACGCGGCCGCGATCCAACCCGACCAGCGATTCTGCACAAGCATTCTTGACTTCATCGCCAAGCGCGGCACCGCCACCGTTGCACAGATGAGTAAGGCCGTGTCGGCCGACAAGCAGATTTTGCTGATGCGGGCGCTGGTTTGGATGAACAAGCTCGACATCGTGACGATCAAACCGCCGCAGCGCGGCTGAGTGCTACGGCGTGACCAACGTCTGACCGCCGTCCAGCACGATCGTCGTGCCGGTCATGTAGCTGCCGGCATCGGACGCCAGCAGCAACAGCGCGCCGTCCAACTCGCCCGGGTTGCCGATGCGGCGCATCGGAATTGCCTGCACCATCCGTTGTCCGCCCGGCGTTTTCAGATAATCGGTCGTCATGTCGGATTCGAAGTAACCGGGGCACAGCGCGTTGACCCGGATCGAGTGGCGCGCCCATTCGCGCGCCAGCACCCGCGTCATCTGGATAACGGCCGCTTTCGAGATCGCGTACGGCGCGACGGCCTGCGGTGCCGTCAGGCCGGTGATCGATGCGATGTTGACGATTGCCCCGCCCCCGCCCGCTGCGATCCGTGCGCGTGCGAAGCCCTGCGCGACCAGAAAGGCGCCGCGCAGATTGACATTCATCACCTTGTCCCAATCGGCCTCGGTGAGATCGGTGGCTAACTTCGAGGAAGCGGTGCCGGCATTGTTGATCAGGATGTCCGGCAAACCGAGCCCGCGCGCCGCCTTCTGCAAGGCCGACGCAACGACATCCTCGCGCGTCACGTCGACAACCAGCGCTTCGGCACGACCCCCGGCCCGTTCGATGCCGGCGCGAACCTCGGCCAGCGCATCCTGCCGGCGACCGGCGAGTAAGACCGCCGCCCCCGCCTTCGCGAGAGCACTCGCAAACTGCCGCCCCAGTTCGCCCGACGCGCCGGTTACCAGTGCAATGCGGCCGCTCAAATCGAAGAGATTGTTCTGCGTCACGACAGGGCCGGCGTCCGATCGCGCCGCCGGAAGAAGAACAAGGCGAGGCCTGCCGTGAGCAGTACGACGATCAGCGAGGGAATCCAGTAGCGCACCGCAATCAGCACGACCAGCGACCAGGAAATCAGAATTCCGATGGAGAAGACCTGATTGGCGACGAAGCTGATGAATCGAACCCAGGCTCGCGGCGAACGCCAGACGGTGATCCAGGTCGCGACATAGATCACCAGCCAGGCGAAATAGGTGATCAGGTTGGCGCTGTTGTACGGGTTGAACTGGTTGAAGAACCCATCGAAGAACTCGAAGACCTCGCGAACGACTGGATCCATCGCTCAGCCCCCCAATGCCTTCGCCTGTTCGCGCAGCACGAATTTTTGAATCTTGCCGGTCGATGTTTTCGGTAGCGCGCTGAACACGATGGTGCGTGGCACCTTGAAACGCGCCAGATGCTCGCGGCACCAGCCGATGATCTCGTCGGGCGCGACGGCGCCCGACCCTTCGCGCAATGTCACGAAGGCGCAGGGTGTCTCGCCCCATTTCTCGTCAGGCCGGGCGACCACGGCGGCCTCGAGCACCTTGGGATGGCGATAGAGCACCTCCTCGACCTCGAGGCTGGAAATGTTCTCGCCGCCGGAGATGATGATGTCCTTGGCGCGATCCTTGACCTCGACATACCCATCGGGATGCCAGACGCCGAGATCGCCGCTGTGATACCAGCCACCGCGGAACGCCTCTTCGGTCGCCCGCGGATTGCTCAGATAGCCCTTCATCACCGTATTGCCGCGGATCATCACCTCGCCGATCGTTTCGCCGTCGGCCGGCACCGGAACCATCGTTTCCGGATCCGCAACCATCACCTGCTCCTGCATGATATGCGGCACGCCCTGCTTTGCCATGTGCCGGGCGCGCGCCTGGATATCCAGATCGTCCCAGGCTTCCTGCCAGGCGCAGACCGTCGCCGGCCCGTAGGTTTCGGTGAGGCCATAGAGATGCGTCACGTTGAAACCGCTGCGGTTCATCGCCTCGATGATCGGGCTGGGCGGCGCAGCACCGCCGGTGCCGACCTCGACCACCCGATCGAACTTGGTCTTCACGCTGTCCGGCGCATTGGCCAGTAGATTGAGTACGATCGGCGCGCCGCAGAGATGCGTGACGCCATGAAGCGGGATCATCGGATAGATTAGTGCCGGATCGACCTTGCGCAGGCAGACATGCGTGCCGCCGGCTGCGATCACCGCCCAGGTGAAACACCAGCCGTTGCAATGGAACATCGGCAGCGTCCACAGAAACACTGTCGACGGATCGAGCCGCATCGTAAGCACGTCGCCGAGCGCGTTCAGATAGGCACCGCGATGATGGTAGACGACGCCCTTGGGATTGCCGGTGGTGCCGGATGTGTAGCCGAGCGCCATCGCCTGCCACTCGTCCCCGGGTTCGTTGCTGCGGAAAGCGGGATCGCCGCGGGCGATGAAGCTTTCATAGTCGAGCGGCCCGAGCCGCGTCGCGCCGTTGGGTCCGTAATTGGCCTCGGTGTCCTCGATTTCGACCAGGATCGGTGGGTTCTTCATCCGCGCCAGCGCCGCACGAACCGTCTCGACATACTCGCAGTCGGCAATCAGCAGCTTCGCCCCGCCATGCTCCAGACAAAAGGCGATGGTCGCCGGATCGAGGCGGAAATTGAGCGCGTTGAGCACGCCTCCCATCATCGGGATGCCGAAATGCGCTTCGAGCATGGCCGGCGTGTTGTTCGCCAGGATCGCGACCGTATCGCCGCGATCGATGCCGCTTGCGATCAGTGCCGACGCGAGCCGCCGACAACGCCCATTGAACTCGCGATAGCTGTAGCGAAGTCGGCCATGCACGACCGCCGTCTTGTCGGGATAAACCCGGGCGGCACGCGCCAGAAAGCTGAGCGGCGTCAGGGGCGCATAATTCGCCCTGTTCTGGCCCAGTCCCGCTTCCCAGATATCCGTCATTCTGCACCCGTTTTGTCATATCGGCCCGCTTCGCGCTATCGTTGGAAAAGCGCGGGTCGCCCGTCAAGGACCATCACCGCCACCCAGCAAGGAGAGGCATTGTGCTCCGCCTCGACATTTATTCGGACACGATCTGCCCCTGGTGCTTCATCGGAAAGCGCCGGCTCGAACGCGCGCTCGCGCATCGAGCCCCCGCCGGGATCAGCCTGCGCTGGCGCGCCTTCCAGCTCAATCCCGGTATGCCGGCCGAAGGCATGGATCGCCAGACCTATCTTACCGCCAAGTTCGGCCAGCCCGAACGCGCGCGCCGCATCTACGACGCGGTCTACGCCGCCGGACAAAGCGAAGGGCTGCCGTTCGATTTCGACCGCATGCGGCGCACGCCGAACACGCTCAACTCGCATCGTTTGTTGCGGCTTGCCTGGGACGAAGGCTGTCAGAACGAACTCGCCGAGCGGTTGTTCCAGGCCTACTTCATCGATGCACGCGACATCGGCGACGATGGTGTTCTCATGGATGTCGCGGGATCGGTTGGCATGGACAGCGTTGCGGTCGGCGATTTCCTCGCCGGCGACCGGTTCCGGACGGAAATCGAACAGGAGGACCGTTCGGCCCGCAGGCTCGGTATCAGCGGCGTGCCCTGCTTCATCTTCAATCAGCGCTATGCGCTGTCCGGCGCGCAGGAACCCGAAGCGTTCTTTCAGCTCTTCGATCTGGCGCGGGTTGACGAGGAGATGGCCACCGAATCCTGGTAGCGCGTCACTCAGGCCGGCGGATCATCGGGCCGGCGCATCGGGAAACTGTTATCGGCGATCGAGTAGAGCGAATAGCCGAGCCGCGCGATCGGTCGCGCCGCGACGATATCCACCCGCCCGTTCGCATCGATCAGGCTGTCGTCGATATGGATGCCGATGACGCGGCCGATGATGAACGCGTTGGGCTCGCCCGGATCGTCGGCCGGCAGTTCGACGGTCGAGAAATAGCGGCATTCGAAATGCACCGGCGCCTCTTTGACGCGCGGGGGGCGAACCAGCACCGAGGCAACCGGCGTCAGACCGGAATGCGCGAACTCGTCGATTTCCGCCGGCAGATGCGCCGACGTCAGGTTCATCTGGTGGCGCGTATCCCAAGTCGCGAGATTGAACACGAACTCCCCGGTTTCCTCGACATTGGCGCGACTGTCTTTGAAGAGCCGGTCGGCCTTGCTGCCGCCCGCACCGAATCCAACCATCGGCGGATTGTCGGCGATCGCGTTGAAAAAGCTATAGGGCGCGAGATTCACCGTGCCGTTCGTGGCGATGCTGGAGATCCAGCCGATCGGTCGCGGCACGATGAGCTGCTTGAACGGATCGGGTTTGAGCGGCCGATCGGGCCCTTCGGTCGAATAAAACAATTTCGGTCCTCCTCAGGCGGCGAGCGCCGCGACATTCTCGAGCAGCTTGCGCACACCGGGCAGGCGGCGGGATGCGTCGTTCCAGTTCTGATGATAGACGAGACGCTGGTCGGGACGCACGCTGATGAGTCTATGGTTGCGCGTGATGTAGTCGATCAGCCGCTCCGGGCGCTTGAAGGCATTGCCGCGGAAGGCGATGACCGCCCCTCTCGGTCCGGCATCGACCTTCTCCACACCGGCCGCACGGCAGAGCCGCTTAATCGCCATGATCTGGAGCAGATTCTCCACCTCGGGCGGCAGTTTTCCAAAACGATCGACCAGCTCGGCCGCGAACGCGTCGATCGCGGTCTGGTCGAGCAAGGTCGCGATGCGTCGATACAAACCGAGCCGGATGCCGAGATCGGCGACATAGGCTTCCGGTATGAGAACGGCCGATCCGATATTGATCTGCGGCGCCCATTCTGTCTCGCGGGCCGCGCGACCCCGCGCTTCCTGCACGGCCTCTTCGAGCATCTGCTGATAGAGCTCGATACCAACCTCGCGGATATGGCCGGATTGCTCCTCGCCCAGCAGGTTGCCGGCGCCACGGATGTCGAGATCGTGGCTCGCCAGCGTGAAACCGGCGCCGAGCGTGTCGAGCGTCTGCATGACCTGGAGCCGCTTCTCGGCTGTCGGTGTCAGCACCTGGTCGGGCGGTACCGTCAGATAGGCATAGGCGCGCAATTTGGACCGGCCGATGCGACCGCGTAGCTGATAGAGCTGAGCGAGCCCGAACATATCCGCACGATGCAGGATCATCGTATTGGCGCGCGGAATGTCGAGCCCGGATTCGATGATACTGGTCGAGAGCAGCACGTCGTACTGGCCCTCGTAGTAAGCGGTCATCGCCTTCTCGAGTTGCGTCGGCGGCATCTGCCCATGCGCGATGACCAACTTCACTTCGGGCACCAGCTTGCGCAACCGATCGGCAACCACGTCGATATCCCGAATGCGCGGACAGACATAGAAGCTCTGACCGCCACGATTGCGCTCGCGCAGAATCGCCTCGCGCACGATCACCGGGTCGTACGGCATCACGAAGGTTCGCACTGCGAGCCGGTCTATCGGCGGCGTGGCGATCAGGCTCATCTCGCGGACGCCGGAGAGCGCGAGCTGCAGCGTGCGCGGGATCGGCGTTGCAGTGACGGTGAGGACATGGACATCTTCCTGCAGTGCCTTTAGCCGCTCCTTCTGCGCCACGCCAAAATGCTGCTCCTCGTCGACGATCAGCAAACCGAGCGAGCGGAATCCGATATCTTTAGCCAGCAACGCATGCGTGCCGATAATGATATCGATCTTGCCGTCGCGCAGGTCGCGTTTGACCTCGGCGGTTTCCTTCACACCCACCATACGTGAGATCTGCGCGATCCGGATCGGCAGCCCGGCGAAGCGATCGCTGAAGGTCCGAAAATGCTGCCGGGCCAGCAAGGTGGTCGGCGCGATCACGGCAACCTGTTTGCCGTTGGCAGCGACAACGAAGGCAGCGCGCAGCGCAACCTCGGTCTTGCCGAACCCGACATCGCCGCAAATGAGGCGGTCCATCGGCTTGCCGGCGGAAAGATCGGTCAGGACGTCGTCGATGGCGCGGATCTGGTCGTCGGTCTCGGGATAGGGAAACCGCGCGCAGAACTCGTCATAGAGCCCTTCCGGCGGCGGCAAGGCATCGAGATCCTGCACGGCGCGCGTCGCAGCGACCTTGATGAGTTCTGCCGCCATCTCGCGGATGCGCGCCTTGACCCGCGCCTTGCGCGACTGCCAGCTCGCACCGCCAAGACGGTCGAGCTGCACCGGCGTCTCGTCCGAACCGAAGCGGGACAACAGATCGATGTTTTCGACCGGCAGAAATAGTTTGTCGCCGCCGTCATAGACGATGCGCAAGCAGTCATGCGCAGCACCGCCAACCATCAGCGTTTCCAGGGCCTCATACCGACCGATGCCGTGATCGGCGTGAACGACGATGTCGCCGGCGCCGAAATTGGACAGCTCTTCGAGGAATCGTTCGGCACGGCGACGTTTCGGCTGGCGCACCAGCCGGTCGCCGAGAATGTCCTGCTCGGTGATGAAGGCGTAACGCGCATCGACGAAGCCGCGTTCGAGGCCGAGCACCACGAGCGCGGTCGCGCCCGGCTCCAGGCTCGATGCGGTCGACCAGTCGGAGACCGGCACCAGCCCGGTTACGCCATGTTCGATCATCACTTTGGAAAGCCGGTCGCGGCTGCCTTCGCTATAGGTCGTAATCACCGCATGGCGACCCGACCCCGCTTCGTCCGCAATCCGCTGGGCCAGCGCCGCATACAGCGCATCGAGCGACTGCATCCGCGCTTCGGCGAACTCGCGGCCAGGCCGGGCGCCCCAATCCTCCCAGCCGCTGCCCTCCGGCGGCGCAAAATTCGACAGCGCGACGATAGAGCGATCCGCCAGCAGCGCATCCCAGTCATGCGCCGTCAGATAAAGCTCGTCGGGTGCGAGCGCCCGATAGACCGGCGTGCCGTCGCGAATCTTCACCGCCGCGCTGCGCGCTTCGTAGAATTCTTCGATTAAACTCAGGCGCGCATCGCGCAGTTCCGGCGCCTGATGATCGAGTGTCACCGCCGCGCCGGTCGCGTGATCGAGCAATGTCGCGGTCTTTTCCAGGAACAAGGGCAACCAATGCTCCATGCCCGGATAGGAGCGCCCTTCGCTGATCGCGACATAAAGCGGGTCTTCCGTCGCCGGCGCACCGAAGCGTTCGCGATAACGGGTACGGAACCGCTCGATCGATGCCTTGTCGAGACGCAACTCGCCCATCGGGCGCAAATCAAGCCCGGTCATCGTGGCGGTCGTGCGCTGCGTGATAGGATCGAATCGGCGGATCGATTCGATCTGGTCGCCGAAGAAATCGAGCCGCACCGGATCGTCCTGTCCCGGCGGAAAGAGATCGATGATGCCGCCGCGCACCGCGAACTCGCCGACATCGCCGACCTTGCCGACGCGCAGGAACCCGGTATCCGCGAGATGCCTCGCGATCGTGTCGGGCGCAATCACATGTCCCGGCCGCAAAGCCAATCCGGCACCGGCAAAGCCGGCCGACGGCGTCACCCGCTGCAGGAAGGCGGAAACTGTCGTAAGCAGTATCCGCGGCCGCGTCTGGTCGCGCGGTGCGGCAAGCGCGCTCAACGCATCGACGCGGCGGCCGATGATGTCGCGATGCGGCGATACCCGGTCATAAGGCAGACAATCCCAGGCCGGAAACACAACGATCTCGATATCGGGGGCGAAGAACTCGATCAACTCCTGCAAACGCGCGACGCGCGCATCGTCGCGCGCAACATGAAGGATGTCCGTCGCCCCCGCCCCCCATGCCGCCGCGTGATGACGGCGCGCAAATGCACCGAGCGCCAGCGCGTCAGCGCCTTCGGGCACACCGGCCAGGCGAACGAGACCGGGTCTTTCCAGCGGAAGGTCGGGCAGTTTCACAGGATGGCGCTTGATGGATCGAATTTCAGGAGCAGGTCGAGCACGTCGGAGCGGTTCGCATCAGGAACAGGCGCCAGGCCGGCAAGCCAGTTGTAAAGGTCCGGATCAGGGAATTCCAGAATGTGTTCATAGCAATCGAGCTGGGGCGGGGTAAATCCATCGAGATAACGCGCCGCGAACCGTTCGAGAATGAGATCGAGCTCTTTGTTGCCGCGATGCGCGCTGCGAAACCGGAGGCGCCGCCGCTGGGTATCTACGTCGCCGGTGGTCCCGGTCATTTCGACGCCCCGGCCAGGACAATCTCGACGCCGGCCGCCTCGAGCAGATCGGCGACCCGGCGCGGCGGCGGTGCGTCGGTTACCACAAAGTCGACCGAGGCGGTGTCGATCAGGCGAACCGGGGCGCGGCGTTCGAACTTCATGCTGTCCGCCGCGACGATGACCTGTTCGGCCCGTTCCATGATGGTCCGCGAGAACGCCGCCTCCTGCATGTCGTGCAACATGAAACCCGTGACCCCGTCGATCGCCGCGACCGACAGGACTGCGTAGCGAACGCCGAACTGCCGCACAAACTGATGCGCCTCCACTCCGAAGGCCCCACCATCGTGCGCGCGCAACTCGCCACCGGCCAGAAACACCCGGTTGCCGTTCCGGGGTGCGAGAATCTGCGCCACTGCCACCGAATTCGTTACGAGATAGAGATCGCGATGGTTCTTCAGTGCCTGGGCGACATAGGCGGTCGTCGATCCGATGTCCAGAATCAGCGAATCGCCATCCTCGATCATCGCGGCAACACGGCTCGCGATCCGCTCCTTGGCTGCGCGCTGCTCGTTCATGCGTTGCTGGAAGGTCGGTTCGTGCAGCAGATCCGGCAGATGAACGCCGCCATGCACCTTGCGCACCAGCCCCTGCGCCGCCAGCAGACGCACGTTACGCCGAATCGTCTCTTCCGAGACATCGAGCCGCAACGCGAGTTCGGCGATTCGGTACGAACCTTGAAGTCGAAGCAGATCAAGGATTTCCAGTTGGCGCTGCGTGGCCTGCATGAGCGGTCATTCCGATGGCGTTTCAACCGATACCGCCCCGCCGGTTATCCGGGTCAGACGGCCGTCACGAGGGTTACAGTTGGGTTGCCGGGCAAATATTGGGAATTCGGCCGCCATAATCAACAAAAACGCACAGATTCTCACAAAACCGCATGTGGTCCGTTGACAGAGCGGCGGAATCTGGCTGACTCTCGAACCCGGCGGGGACCCCCGCATCCGGCGTCGGCCTCGCCCGTTAAGACTGCGGTGAAGGCCGGAATTACGCGTACGGGAAAAACCAACCGCACGAGGGAGGACTTCGCATGCGGATGCACAAGATTGCGGCCCTGGCGTTTGTTGCCGTGGCCAGTTTCGGACTCGCTTCGTGCGACGAAGGCGAGGAAGCGGCGGCCCCTGAGGAAACATCTCAGGCTGTGCCGGAATCGACGGATCCAATCAAAATGGCGTTGTTCGACTGGACCAGCGTCAACATTAACGCACACATCCTGGGCGAAGTGCTGACGCGGCTCGGTTACAACGTCGAATACGTGACGGCCGATTATCTCTCAAGCCTCACGACCGGCCTCACCAACGGCGACCTCACGGTCGCGATGGAACATTGGGACACCACGGCGAAGGAAGCCCTGGCGGCCGCGGATGCGACCGGCCAGGTCGAGCGTCTTGGTCTGCTTGGGCCCGCCGCCAAGGAAGAATGGTGGTACCCGCTCTATATGAAGGAAAAATGCCCGGGCCTGCCCAATTGGGAAGCGCTCAAGGATCCTGCCTGCGCCGAGGCATTCTCGACGCCGGAAACGGCACCCCAGGGCCGCTATCTCGGCGGACCGGTGACGTGGGAAGGGTATGACGACGAGCGCGTCGTATCGCTCGACCTGCCGTTCCAGGTCATTCATGCTGGCACCGACGCCGCCATGTTTGCCGAACTCGACGCCGCCTATCAGCGCAAGGACCCGATCATGCTGTGGATCTATTCACCGCATTGGGCCCCGGCGAAGTACGAAGGCGAATGGGTCGAGTTTCCGGAGTACACCGACGAGTGCTATGCGGATCCGGCCTGGGGCTCCAACGCCGATATGGCCTATGACTGCGGCAAGCCGTTCGGCGATATCTGGAAAACCGCCTGGATCGGCATGAAAGACAAGTGGCCGCTCGCGCACAAGGTTGCGGCCGCCTACACGATCGATGCCAAGGAGTTGGGTCTCCTCGGCGCGCAGGTCGATCTCGATGGCAAGACCATCGAAGAAGTCGCGAAGGGTTGGGTCGATGCCAACGAAGCGACCTGGAAGGGTTGGGCTGGCCAGTAAACCTGGTTTGCCCGTCTGAACGAACCGGAGCGAGCGGATCGGCCTACAAAGCCGACCCGCTCGCCTCTCGTTTAAGGACTGCGAATCGAAGCATGGCTACCGTTTCTTCAGCACCCGTCCCGCGTACGTCGGCGGCGACCTTCAAAGCACGCCCGATCAAGCTTGTCGGGACGCATGTCTGGAAGGTGTTCGGCCGAGGCGCCGAGTCTTTTCTAACCGAGAATCCGAATCCCGATCCCGCGCAGCTTCATGCCGCCGGCCTGGTGGGCGCAGTTCGCGATGCAACGATCTCCGTCCATGAGGGCGAGATCTTCATCATCATGGGCCTCTCCGGCTCGGGCAAATCGACATTGCTCCGCTGTCTCTCGCGGCTGATCGAGCCGACCGCCGGCGAAGTCCTGTTCGACGGCGCCGATCTCCTGAAAGCCAGCGAACGCGAACTGATCGAGATCCGCCGCCACAAGATGGGCATGGTGTTCCAACATTTCGCCCTGCTGCCGCATCTCACTGTGCTCGAGAATGTCGCCTTCCCGCTTTCGGTCCAGGGCGTCGATCGCAAGATCCGGGAAGAACGTGCGCGCGAAGTGATCGAACTGGTCGGTCTCAAGGGGCGCGAGGGTTTCTATCCGCGCGAGCTGTCGGGCGGGCAACAGCAGCGCGTCGGCATCGCCCGAAGCCTTTCGGTCAAACCGGAGATCTGGTTCCTCGACGAACCCTACTCCGCGCTCGACCCGCTGATCCGCCGCGAGATGCAATCGGAGTTGCTGCGCATCCAGGCCGTTCTGCAGAAGACGATTATCTTCATCACCCATGATTTCGACGAGGCCATCCGCCTCGCCGACCGTGTTGCCATCATGAAAGACGGCGAGATCATTCAGATCGGAACACCGGAAGAACTGGTGATCCGCCCGGCTACGAGTTATGTCGCCGAGTTCACCCGCGACGTCGCCCGCGCGAAGGTCATGTCGGCGCGCCGACTGATGGAGCCCGCGACCGGCGGCGAATTCGTCCAGCGGGTCGAAGCCGACAGCAAGATTGCCTCGTTTGCTGCCGACATCGTCGCCGCCGACCAACCGTTTGGCGTGGTCGACGAGAATGGCGCGATCATCGGCCGGATCGATCGGCGCACGGTGATCGATCTGCTGGCCGGACGCGAGCCGGTGGCGTGACCACACTCGAGCTATCCTGGCAGGGTTCGGCCGCGCGGGTGTCTCGCTGGCTCTGGATCTGGATTGCCGCACTCGGCGCAACCGCTCTGCTCTGGTACTTCGATGGCGCGCCTCCCTGGCTCGACGATTATCCGAAAGACTGGGTCTTACCGTTTGCGAAGTACACGACGATCGTGATGACGGCGATCAAGAACAATATCTCCGACGTCACGCGCATGATTTCAAACGGGATCCTGAATCCCATCCTGCAGTTCTTCATCGATCTGCTGGCGCATGGCTTCAAGATCGGAAATGGCGCGAGCGCCATCGAGCTGCCCCGGCTGTCCTGGGTGGGCATTGTCGCGACCTTTACACTCGCCGGCTATGCGTTGGGCCGTTGGCGCCTCGCCGCGCTCGCCGGCGGCTGTTTCCTCTATATCGCGCTGTTCGGTCAGTGGGACAGCGCGATGACCACACTGGCCTCGATCGTGATGGCGGTTCCAATCGGCGTGATGCTCGGCCTGTTGGTCGGAATATGGGGATATCGCGCGCCGCGGGTGCGCGCCTACTTCCTCAATCCGCTCCTCGATCTGATGCAGACGATCCCGACCTTCGCCTATCTGGTTCCGATCCTCCTGCTGTTCGGTACCAACCCGGTATCGGGACTGGTCGCGACGATCATCTTTGCGATGCCGCCGATGGTGCGCGCCACGATGCTGGCATTGGAGCAGGTTCCGGCCGAGATCGGCGAATTCGGCACCATGGCGGGATGTACGCGCAGGCAGCGGCTCTGGCGAATCCTGATGCCGTCGGCGCGCCCGCTGCTCATGGTGGGCGTCAACCAGGTCATCATGATGTCGCTGAACATGGTGATCATCGCGTCGATGATCGGTGCGGGCGGCCTCGGTTACGACGTGCTGCTGGCGCTTCGTGCGCTCAAGATCGGTGACGCCCTCGAAGCCGGTCTCGCGATCGTGGTCATCGCGATCGTACTGGATCGGCTGAGCCAGGCTGCGGTTCACACGGTCAGCACGCGCCGGCTCGATACCCGTCCGTTCTGGCAGCGCCATCCGTACTTGTTCGCCTCGATTGCCCTGATCGTCGTTACAACTCTGGCCAGCTTTGTTATTCCGTCGCTGAACCGGATTCCCGAAGGCTGGACGGTGACGCTCGCGCCCTATGCCAAAGAATTCATCGACTGGATCAATATCAACTACTTCGACTATATCGAAGCGTTCCGCGTCGCTTTGCTTCTCAACATCCTCAATCCGGTCCGCGATCTGCTAGTCGACCTGCCCTGGTTCGCGATCGTGGCGCTGATCGGGGTTGCCGGCTGGCAGTTCGGTGGCTGGCGTTTGTCGCTCCTGACGATGTCCCTCACCGCCTTTTGTGCGATGGTCGGACTTTGGGACAAGACGATGAACACCGTTTATCTCGTCGGGGTGTCTGTGGTGATTGCGTGCCTGATCGGTGTGCCGCTCGGCATCTGGGCAGCGCGAAGCCGCACCGGTAATCGAATCCTGACACCGGTGGTCGATCTGCTGCAGACGATCCCGGCTTTCGTTTATCTCATTCCAGTCGTGATGCTGTTCCGTGTCGGCGACGTCTCCGCCATGATCGCGATCGTTGCTTACGCGGTCGCGCCGGCCATCCGATATACCAATCACGGCATAAGGCAGGTTTCGCCGCAGCTTGTCGAAGCGGCGAAGGTTGCGGGCTGTACGCGCACGCAGATCCTGTTCCGGGTTCAGCTCCCGCTCGCTCTGCCCGAAATCATGCTCGGCATCAATCAGGTGATCATGTTGGCGATCGCGATGGATATCATCGCGGCCATGGTCGGAACCCGCGATCTCGGTCAGGAGGTGTTTATTTCACTCGCCAAGGCCGATGTCGGCCGCGGCATCATCGCCGGCCTCTGCGTCGCCTTCATCGGGATTGTCGCCGACCGGCTGGTCGGTGGTTGGGCCCGCAAGCTCCGGCAGCGTTTCGGCATGGTCGGCTGACCTCCACTATCCGAGTTGTCCGACATGACCGACCCGCGCCAGATCGCTGCCTCGCTCGCCTGCTGGAAAGGCCCGGTCGACCCGCAACCGCTCGGCGGCGGCATCACCAACAAGAACTTTGTCGTCGAGGATGCCGGCCGCAAATATGTCGTGCGAATCGGGGCCGACATTCCCGTGCATCAGATCATGCGGTTCAACGAGCTGGCGGCCAGCCGTGCGGCTCATGCGGCCGGTGTCTCGCCGCGCGTGGTGTTCGCGACCGACGGCGCGCTGGTGATCGACCATATCGACGGCCGCACCTTCGCCGAGGCCGATGTCGCAACCCAGAGCAATCTCGAACGCATAGTGCCGCTCGTCGCGCGCGCGCATCGCGAGATACCCCAGCATCTGCGCGGTGCGGCACTGGTCTTCTGGGTATTTCATGTCTTGCGCGACTATGCAGGCTCGCTGAAAGACGCCAACAGCCGGCATCTGCCTCGTTTGCCCGAGCTCGGTATGATCGCCGAACGGCTCGAAAGCGCCGTCGGGCGGATCGATCTGGTCTATGGCCATAACGATCTTCTGCCCGGCAATTTCATCGACGACGGCAATCGCATCTGGCTAATCGATTGGGACTATGGCGGATTCAACAGCCCGCTCTTCGATCTCGGCGGCCTCGCCTCGAATAACGGGCTCACACCCGATCAGGAAGAATGGCTGCTCGAAGCCTATTTCGATCGGCCCGTCGCGGACGAATTGCGTGTCCGCTATCACGCCATGAAATGCGCTTCTCTGTTGCGCGAAAGCATGTGGAGCATGGTTCAGGAAATCCATTCGACGCTCGACTTCGACTATACCGCTTATACCACCGAGAACATGCGCCGCTTCGACCGCGCATGGACCTCGTTCCAGGCGATGTGAGCGGACGATGGCGGATCTCCCGAAAAGCGCGAAAGCGGTCATCGTCGGCGGCGGCATCATCGGCTGCTCGACGGCTTACCATCTCGGCAAACTGGGCTGGACAGATACTGTTCTGCTCGAACGCAAGAAGCTGACCTCCGGCAGCACCTTTCACGCCGCGGGCCTGGTCGGCCAGCTCCGCACCAGCGCCAACATCACGCAACTGCTTGGCTATTCGATCGATCTCTACAACCGGATCGAGGTCGAGACCGGTCTCGCAACGGGCTGGAAGATGAACGGCGGGCTGCGGCTCGCCTGCAACGCGGATCGCTGGACCGAAGTGAAACGTCAGGCGACGACCGCGCATTCCTTCGGCCTCAAGATGGATCTGCTGACGCCCAAAGAGGCGCAGGACCTATGGCCGCTGATGCAGGTGGACGACGTTGTCGGCGCTGCCTTCCTGCCGACCGACGGCCAGGCTAATCCGAGCGACATCACTCAGGCCTTGGCGAAAGGCGCACGGCAGACCGGCGTTACGATTCTCGAAGACACCAAAGTCTTGTCGGTCATCGTCAAAGACGGGCGCATTCGGGGTCTCGAAACCGACAAGGGCCGGATCGAATGCGAGATCGTGGTTTGCTGCGCCGGACAATGGTCGCGCGGCTTCGCGGCATCGGTTGGCGTCAATGTGCCGCTGGTCTCCGTGCAGCACCAATACATGGTGACCGAACGCATCGACGGCGTCGCACCGAACCTGCCGACATTGCGCGATCCGGATCGCCTCACCTACTACAAGGAGGAGGTCGGCGGGCTCGTGATGGGCGGTTACGAACCCAACCCCCTGCCCTGGGCCGAAGATGGCATCCCGGAAGATTTCCACTACACGCTGCTCACCTCGAACTTCGATCATTTCGAACCGATGGTGGAACTCGCGCTCGGCCGCGTGCCGGCGCTGCAGACCGCCGGCATCAAGGAACTGATCAACGGACCGGAAAGCTTTACGCCCGATGGCAATTTCATCCTTGGCGAAGCGCCCGAACTGAAAAATTTCTTCGTAGGCGCCGGGTTCAATGCTTTCGGCATCGCCTCGGGCGGCGGCGCCGGGATGGCGCTGGCCGAATGGGTCGTGCGCGGCGAACCGCCCTACGATCTCTGGCCGGTCGACATCCGCCGCTTCGGGCGGCCGCATTTCGACACGGACTGGGTTCGCACCCGCACGATGGAGGCCTATGGCAAGCATTATACGATTGCCTGGCCATCAGAGGAGCATGAGAGCGGCCGACCCTGCCGGCGCTCGCCGCTTTACGAAATCCTGAAACGCGACGGCGCCTGTTTCGGCGAAAAGCTCGGCTGGGAGCGGCCGAACTGGTATGCCGATCTCAAATCGGGTGAAAAGCCGGAGGATCGGTACAGTTTCGGCCGGCCGAACTGGTTCGACGCTGTGGGACGCGAGCACAAGGCCGCACGCGAAGGCGCCGTCCTGTTCGACCAGACATCGTTCGCCAAGTTTCTTCTGATCGGGCCCGATGCGGAGAGTGCCCTCACCTGGATCTGTTCCAACGATGTGGCGAAACCCGTCGGCAAGGTAACCTACACGCAGATGCTGAACGATCGCGGCGGCATCGAATGCGATCTGACGGTGACCCGCATCGCAGCGGAGAGTTTCTACATCGTAACCGGCACGGGCTATGCGACGCATGATTTTGACTGGATCCGGCGCAACATTCCGGCTGGCGCCAACGCGCATCTTGTCGATATCACCTCGGCCCATGCCGTGCTGTCACTGATGGGGCCGAAATCGCGCGAGATTCTTGCCGCCGCGACGCGCGACGATCTTTCCAACCACGCTTTTCCCTTCGGTACCGCGCAGCGCATCGGGATCGGCGGCGCGCCGGTGCTCGCCGTGCGCGTGACCTATGTCGGCGAACTCGGCTGGGAGCTGCATATGCCGGTCGAGTATGCCGTCAACGTCCATGCGGCGTTGATTGTCGCGGGCGCACCGCACGGCCTGCGCAACGCCGGCTATCGTGCGATCGAGACGCTGCGTCTCGAAAAAGGTTATCGCGCCTGGTCTGGCGATATCGGACCGGATTTCACCCCATTCGAGGCCGGCATGGGCTGGGCAGTGAAGCTGCGCAAAAATGTCGACTTCAAGGGTCGCAAGGCGCTCGAAGCGCAAAAATCAGGCGGCATGAATCGCCTGCTCGCCTGCTTCACGGTCGACGATCCGTCCGTGATCCTCCTCGGCCGCGAGACCATTCTGCGCGACGGCAAACCGGCGGGCTGGCTCGCGAGCGCCGGCTGGGGCTACACGGTCGGAAAGAACATCGGCTTCGGCTACGTTCGCAACGCTGGCGGCGTCGATGCCGACTATGTCCGCAACGCGCGATACGAGCTCGAGGTTGCGACGACTCGCGTGCCCTGTTCGGTCACGCTGGAGGCGCTCTACGACCCCACGATGGCGCGGATCAAGGGCTGACACCCGGCCCGTTGCCCGCGCGCGTCCGCGGCGCTAAGTCACCGGGTATGATCCGGCAGCTTTCGCAGCCCCGAGTCGGTATCGGAAACCCATGCGCCCGGAGATCCTGTTCAAGCTTTTCGCCCCGGTGACGTCGCTGCAGGGCGTCGGGCCGCGCTTTGCCAAACTGATCGAAAGGGCGGCTGGACCGCAGGTGGTCGACCTGCTCTGGCATATGCCAATCGGTTTGATCGACCGACGCTTCGCACCCAAACTCGCCGATGCGCCGGAAGGCGCGATCGTGACCCTGACACTGCGTGTCGATAAACATTTCCCGTCGCCTGCCGCCGGCAAGCGCCCGTACAAGGTGCGCTGCCGCGACGAGACCGGCTTCATCCATCTCGTCTTCTTCCGCGCGAAGGGTGACTACCTGAACAAAGTGCTGCCCGAGGGCGAGGTGCGCGTGGTCAGCGGTCGCATCGAGAAGTTCGGCGACGAGCTGCAGATGACCCACCCCGACCACATCGCGCCGCTCGACGATGTCCTCACGTTGAAACGGGTCGAACCGGTCTATCCCATGACGGCCGGATTGACGCCGCGCATCATGGGCAAGGCGGTCACCGCTGCCGTCGAGCGCGCGCCGGTCATCGAGGAATGGATCGAGCCGCGCTTCGTTACCAAACAGAAATGGGCACCCTGGCGCGACGCGCTGCGACGCGCCCACAACCCCGAAGAGGAAAGCGACCTTCAGCTGACGACGCCCTGGCGTGAGCGGCTTGCCTATGATGAGCTGCTGGCGAACCAGCTTGCGCTCGCTTTGGTGCGACAGCATCAGCGCCGCCAACGCGGCCGTTCCCTGAGCGGCGACGGAGTGCTGCGTGCGAAGGCGATCGCGTCCCTCCCCTTCACGCTCACGAACTCGCAGACACGAGCGATCGAAGAGATTGCCGCCGATATGGGTTCGGGCCTGCGCATGCTGCGGCTCCTGCAGGGCGATGTCGGCAGCGGCAAGACCGTTGTCGCGCTATTGGCCATGCTTGTCGCGGACGAAGCCGGTGCGCAGGCCGCACTTCTGGCCCCGACCGAAATTCTTGCGCGGCAGCATTTTGCGACGATCGCGCCGCTCGCCGAAGCGGCGGGCGTAACGGCAGCCCTGCTGACCGGCCGCGATAAGGGGAAAGCGCGCGACGCCATTCTCGCCGACCTCGCCTCGGGCAGGATCGGTATCGTCGTCGGCACCCATGCTTTGTTGCAGGAGGATGTCGACTTCAAGGATCTCGGCCTCGCGGTCGTCGACGAGCAGCATCGCTTCGGCGTGCATCAGCGCGTCATTCTTGCCGAGAAAGGTGCCGCCGCGGACATGCTGGTGATGACCGCAACGCCGATCCCGCGGACGCTTATGCTGACCGCCTATGGCGATCTCGACGTGTCGCGTCTGACCGAAAAGCCTGCCGGTCGCAAGCCGATCGACACGCGCGCCGTACCCCTGGAACGCATGGAAGAGGTGGTGGGTGCCGTCGCGCGGGCGATCGACCAGGGCGGTCAGGTCTACTGGGTCTGCCCTCTGATCGAGGAATCCGAAGTCGTGGATCTCGCCAATGCCGAGGCACGCTATCGCGATCTGGTGCAGCGCTTCGGCGAGAAGCGTGTCGGCCTCATTCATGGACGGCAACGAGCCGGCGAACGCGACCGCACCATGGCGGCGTTCGTTGCCGGCGAGACCGGTGTGCTGGTGGCAACCACCGTGATCGAAGTCGGCGTCGATGTGTCGAATGCCAGCGTCATGGTGATCGAACATGCGGAGCGGTTCGGCCTTGCGCAACTGCACCAGCTTCGCGGCCGGATCGGTCGCGGTGCGCGCGCCTCGACCTGCGTGCTGCTCTATCAGGCGCCGCTTGGCGAAACCGCCAAGGCCCGGCTGAAAGTGCTGCGCGACACCGATGACGGATTTCGCATCGCCGAGGAGGATCTGCGGCTGCGTGGCGCCGGCGAGTTGCTGGGTACGCGCCAGAGCGGATTGCCCGCGTTCCGCCTCGCCGACCTCGCGGTGCATCACGAGTTGCTGAAGGCCGCTCGCGACGACGCGACGCTGGCGCTCGAGCGCGATCCCAACCTGACCGGTGCGCGCGGCCGTGCGCTGCGCATTCTGCTCTATCTCTTCGAGCGCGACGCGGTCGTCAGGACGCTGCGC
>JAWXBK010000028.1:0-44212 GCA_034439975.1 Rhodospirillaceae bacterium
CACGCCTGGGCGTACGATTTCGAGGGCACGTTGCGGGCGGCGCCCAACTGCAAGCACGTCAAGGATTTCAACGTCGAGGATTTTCGGCTGACGCCGATCCAGGTCGAGCTGTTCGCCGGCTTCGTGTTCGTCAATCTCGATCCGGAAGCGACGCCGCTGAAGGAACAGGTCGGCTGGCTCGAGGACGATCTGCGCCAGCATGTGCCGGGTTTCGACGATCTGAAAATCATCGAGACGACGAATTTCGGCAACATGGACACCAAGGCGAACTGGAAGGTCGTGGTCGACAATTACGTCGAATGCTACCACTGCTCGAAGGCGCATCCGGCCTTTGCCGACATGATCGAGATGACCGAGTACCGCAACGAGATCATCGGTCCGGTGTCGCGCCAGCTCGGCCTCAATACCAAGCCGAAGAACGATGCCTACGAGTTCTCGCCCGATGCCCCGGTGACGCATGCGGCGTTCTGGTTCCTGTGGCCGAACATCACCTTCAACATGCTGCCGGGCGAGACGCAGCTGTCGGTCGCGATCGTTCAGCCGAAGGGCGTCGAACAGTGCGAGTTCTGGGCCCATATCTATGGCCACAAGGATGAGCGCGATCCGGCGCGCGTCGCCTACGGGCGCGACGTGCTGGGGCCGGAAGACACGAACCTGTGCGAATCCGTGCAGCGCGGCCTGCACTGCCGCGTCTACAAGCAAGGCCGGATCATCGTGGATCCCGAGCGCAGCGGCATCGCCGAGCAGGGCATCCATCATTTCCACCGCATGGTGAAGCGCGCGCTCGACAGTTAGAGGCGCGTTGCCGCCGCTTAGTCGGCGCGGGCTTTCTCCGCGGTGAGCACCGAAACGACGCCGGGAATCTGGCGCAGGCAGCGCGCGAGATAGTCGGTCTCGGCCGCATCGAGCCCGGCCACCTGCAGGTCGATCGCGAGCTCGTCGCCATCGTTCAGGCTGGCGCCGGACACATACCTCTCCCCGACGCTGGCCTCCCGCACGCTGCGATGCCCGGTCAGGCGATCGGGCACGAGGCTGCGTTTGGCAAAGAGGCCGAGGACGCGCGGCAGGATGCCGGGATCGGCATCGGCCTGGACGGCAAAACAGGCAATACGGACGAGGCCCGCCGGCGCTTCCGCGCGCTGTACGGACAAGGGCGCATCGGCGGGGGTCGCAAGCCGCCGCGCGACCGGCAGGTCGCCCGCGGGGCTCGGCGCCGGGCACGATGCCGGCTCGGCGGACAAGGATAAAGCGGACATGAAAAAGCTCCCGAACGAGAGGATTCCTGACGAAAAAGCGGGATAACCCCCGGACGCTCTAGACGAGCGCCGGGCCGCTAATTCGAAGAATCCGCACCGGGAGCCGATACATGGCGGGAATCCTACGCCGACGCGCCGCAGGGTCAAGCGGATGGCGGGGCTCATCGGCCCGATCCGCATCAATAGCAGGATCGTTTACGTCCCGGCCGGTCTTGCCGTAACAATCCTGCGGAACGGTCACCCGTTCGGTCATATCCGGTAACCGTCATCGCGGCGCACAGGCGCGCGACGCGACGAGGCGAAAGGCGCAGCAGCGGATCCCCATGATTTTCGCCAATCTCACCGGCAAGACCTTCGTTCTCGGCGTCGGCGCGCAGAAGGCCGGCACGACCTGGCTCTATGAGTATTTGCGCCGGCACGGCGCGTTCGCGATGTCGCCGATCAAGGAGCTGCATTACTTCGATCAGAAACTGAGGCCCGATCTCTGTGCCGCGTTCGGCGGCGCGTTCGAAGCGATGCTGCGGAACGCACAGGCGGGACTGCAGGGTGCGAGCGCGAACGACCCGGCGAAGCGCGAGGAGCTCGCGCATCTCGTCGATCGCGTGCGCATGAACCACGACGAGAGTGCCTATTTCGATTATTTCGACCGGCTGGCGGCGAGCGGGCGCAGCCATCTCGGCGAAATCACCCCCTCCTACAGCCTGATCCGCGCGGACGGCTTCCGGCGCATCCGCGAATTGTTCGACGAGCAGGGTCTCACGCTGAAGATCGTGTTCCTGATGCGCGATCCGATCGACCGTCTGCTCTCGCAGCTCGCGATGGAACAGCGCGAGAATGGCCGGCCGGCGGATGCACGCGCCTATCGCGCCGCGCTCTTCAGCGCGCATTTCACCGACCGATCGCGCTACGACCGGACGATCGAGAGCCTGCACGCTGCGTTCGAGCCGGGCGATATCCATGTCGGTTTTTACGAAACCTTGTTCGACGAGCGCGCGATCGATGCAATCTGCCATTTTCTCGGTGTCGAAACACGGCCGGCAGATTGCGACCGGCGCGTCAATGCGGGTGATGCCGCACCCACGATCGGACGCGACGAGCATGCGATGGGGCTCGACTGTTTCCGCGAGGTCTATGAGTACTGCCGGGACCGCTTCGGCACGCAGGTTCCCGCGAGCTGGGGAAAATTCGCGGAGACCGAGCGCTAGGCGCGTTCGGTTGCGATGGAACCGGGGCGCGCAGGAGCCCGGCCCTCAGAAGCCCGGATGATCCTCGTCGTGGCTGATCAGCGGATGCGCGATCCGCGCCCAGGGCAGACGCTGCGAGGTCCAGCCTTCATCCGTCGGCGTGAACTGCGCCGGCTGGTCGAGACCGCCGATGGTGACGCCAATCAGATCGGGCGACACGCCGCCGGCCATCGCGAGCGGCGAACCGCAGCGATCGCAGAAACAGCGCCAGGTATCGGGCGACGATTCAAACCGCGCGGGCTTGCCCTTGATCCACGCGAACCCCGCCGCCGGCACGCCGATCCAGGCGATCAAGGGCGCGCCCGACGCCTTGCGGCATTGCCAGCAATGACAGAGGTCGACGACGGTCGGCGCGCTCGAAATGCGATAGCGCAGCGCGCCGCAGAGACAGCCCCCTTCGATGGGTTGGAACGCGGCGTCGCTCACGCGGCCTCGCGATGGCGCGATCAACGATGTCGAGAATGTCGCCCATGATCGCAGTCAGGTCGTAATCTTTCGGCGTGTAAACGGCGGCGACGCCAGCGGCCTTAAGCGATGCCGCGTCCGCCGGCGGGATGATGCCGCCGACGACGACCGGCACATGGCCGATCCCGAGTTTTGCAAGCAGCGCGACCACCTCGGTCACCAGCGAGAGATGGCCGCCCGACAGGACCGACAGGCCGACGACATGCACGCCTTCTTCGAGCGCGGCGTTCGCGATCTCAGCCGGCGTCAGGCGGATGCCCTCATAGACGACTTCGAACCCGGCATCGCGCGCACGCACCGCGATCTGTTCGGCACCGTTCGAATGACCGTCGAGCCCGGGCTTGCCGACCAGCATCTTCACGCGGCGGCCGAGGCGATCCGAAACCGCGGCCACACGCTCGCGTAAGCCGCCGAGCCCACCGGCGTTGCCGGATGCCATCGCGCGACCGACGCCGGTGGGCGCACGATACTCGCCGAACACACGGCGCAAAGCGGCGCCCCATTCGCCGGTGGTAACGCCTGCCTTCGCACATTCGACCGAAGCCGGCATGACATTGCGGCCTTCCTTCGCCGCCGCCTCGAGACCGGCGAGCGCAGACGCCACCGCCTTCCCATCGCGGTTGCGGCGCCATTCGTTCAGCCGTTCGATCTGCTCGGCCTCGGCCTTCGCATCGATCGCGAGAAACCCGCCATCGTCGGATTCCGTCAGCGGCGACGGTTCGGTCTCGGTGAATTTATTGACGCCGATGACGATCTGCTCGCCCGCCTCGATCGCGGCAAGCCGTCGCGCGTTCGATTCGACGAGCGCCTGTTTCATGTAGCCGCTTTCGACCGCGGCGACGGCACCGCCCATCGCGTCGATGCGCGCGAGTTCGGCCTTCGCCGCTTCCTTGAGCGAGGCAACCTTTGCCTCGATCACAGGCGACCCATCGAAGATGTCGCCGAATTCGAGAATGTCGGTTTCGAACGCGACGATCTGCTGCAGCCGGATCGACCATTGCTGGTCCCAGGGGCGCGGCAGACCGAGCGCCTCGTTCCAGGCCGGAAGCTGCACCGCGCGCGCCCGCGCCCTCTTCGAAAGCACGACCGCAAGCATCTCAAGCAGGATGCGATAGACGTTGTTCTCGGGCTGCTGTTCGGTGAGACCGAGCGAGTTCACCTGCACGCCATAGCGGAACCGGCGCAGTTTCTCGTCCGTCACGCCATAGCGCTCGCGCCCTATCTCGTCCCACAGATCGACGAAGGCGCGCATCTTGCAGATCTCGGTGATGAGCCGTATCCCCGCATTGACGAAGAACGACATGCGACCGAACACGGTCGGAAACTCGTCGTCGGGAACCTGGCCGCCCGCCTTGACGGCATCGAGCACGGCGATCGCCGTCGCGAGCGCGAAGGCGAGTTCCTGCTGCGGCGTCGCACCGGCTTCCTGCAGATGGTAGGAGCAGACGTTGGTCGGATTCCATTGCGGCACTTCGCGACAGGCAAATGCGATCGTATCGGCAACCAGCCGCATCGACGGCGCCGGCGGAAATATATACGTGCCGCGCGAGAGATATTCCTTGACGATGTCGTTCTGCACCGTGCCCTGCAGCGCATGGCGATCGGTGCCGCGCTGTTCGGCGAGCGCGACGTAGAGCGCGAGCAGCCACGGCGCCGTCGCGTTGATCGTCATCGAGGTGTTCATCCGGTCGAGCGGCAGCCCGTCGAACAGGGTCGCCATGTCGCCGAGATGACAGACCGGCACGCCGACCTTGCCGACCTCGCCGCGCGCCAGCACATGATCGCTGTCGTAGCCGGTCTGGGTCGGCAGATCGAAGGCGACGGAGAGACCCGTCTGGCCCTTGGCGAGATTGGTGCGATAGAGCGCGTTCGAGGCGGCGGCCGAGCTGTGCCCGGAATAGGTGCGGATCAGCCACGGCCGCTCGGCGCCGCTGCCGGCCTTGGCGCCGCCGGCCTTCGCGGCCCCGCTGCCCGCCTTGCTCCCCTGCGGACCCTTGCCTTCGCCCGGCTTCTGGCTCATTCACCCGCTCCGGTCACGCCGATTTCCAGCGGCCAGCCTCGCATCCTCGCGCGGCCGGCAGCTTAGGGTGATCAATGCTGCACTGCAATAGAGCCGCCGGTTCAGCGCCCGAAAGGAGCCGATCGCCGATGCCCCGCGAAGCTTTTCTGCCGATCCTGATGCTGCTCGCCTCGAATATTTTCATGACCTTCGCCTGGTACGGTCATCTCAAGTTCAAGGCGACGCCGCTCTATCTCGTCGTGATGGCGAGCTGGGGCATCGCGTTCTTCGAATACTGGCTGGCGGTGCCGGCGAACCGGATCGGGCACGGTTATTATTCGGCGGCCGAACTCAAAACGATTCAGGAGATCGTGACGCTCCTGGTGTTCGCCGCCTTCTCGGTCATGTATCTCGGCGAACCGATCCGCTGGAACCACGCCGCCGGGTTTCTCTGCCTGGCCGGCGCCGCGTTCTTCATCTTCGGCCGCTGGCAGAACTGACCGTAAGATCACCAGTAGCGAAAGAGTTTCGCGAAATCGGCGCAGCGACGTTCGATCTCGCCGATCTCGGCTGCATCGAGCCGCTCGCGATAACGGCCAACCGGTGCCTCCGTGACGGCACCGACCCAGTCGGGCGACCAGAACGCACCGGCATAGTCGCTGCCGCGCTGTCGGCTCCAGTTCGATCCCTCCTGCCAGAACGACGCATCGGCAAGCCGCGCCGCATCGATACGCAGATCAGCAAAGCGTGCGAGTTCGCCGATCACGTCGTTGCGATTCGCGACCAGATCCTCGTAGCGCAGGATCAGCATGCGGCCTTCGAACAATCCCATGTCGCGGAACGTGTCGGCATAATAGCCCCGAAACACATCGCAGAATTTTCCCATGTCGCGACCGAACGCGGCGAGCGAGCCACGCTCGCCCTTGGCGGCAAGCCGTTCGGCAACCGCGGCCATCGAGGCGATCGTGTCGCGCGGGTCGCGCACGGTGACAACGAAGCGCGCCTGGGGAAACCAGCCGGCGAGCAGGCGAAAGCGCCGCGTCGTCTCGGGATGTTTCAGCACGATTTTTTTCGCCTGCGGATAGCGCGCGCGCACGACACCCAGGAATCGCGCCGCGACGTCGCGCGAGAACGCGTCGAACGACGCAGGATCGGCGAAGTAATCGGCGAGAAACAGATCGAACTGCGATTGCCATTGCGGTGCGAGGTCGAGCAGCGCGCCGAGATACTGGCTTTCGGCCAGCAGCGGATTGGTCTCGCCCGACGAAGTGAGCAATCGCGCCGCCAGCGTCGTGCCGCTGCGCATCGCGCCGCCGACGAACAACAGCCCTTCGCCGGTTTCCCGATCTGCTTCTGACACCGCCCCCATGAGGCCGATGTTATACCGTGGCCAGCGCCTGGGCGAGATCGGCTTCGAGGTCGATGACGTCCTCCAGCCCCACAGAGAGTCGCACCAGCCCGTCGGGAATGCCCTGCTGCGCGCGCAGTTCGGGGCCGAGACGTTGATGGGTCGTGGTAGCCGGATGGGTCGCCAGCGATTTCGAATCGCCGAGATTGTTCGAGATCAGCACCAGCCTGAGCGCGTTGAGGAAACGGAACGCGCCCTGCTTGCCGCCGGCAATCTCGAACGACAGCACCGTGCCGCCGGCCGACATCTGGCGGCGCGCGAGCTCGAACTGCGGATGCGAGGCGAGCCCGGGGTAGAGCACTTCCTCGACCTTCTGATGCGTCGTGAGAAAACCGGCGATATGCGAGGCGGTACCGCTGGCATGCGCGACGCGCAGCGGCATCGTCTCGAGACCCTTCAGGAAGATCCAGGCATTGTACGGCGACAGCGCCGGTCCGGTATGGCGGTAGAAAGGCTGCAGCTCGTCGACAACGAATTTCTGCGTGCCCAGGATCGCGCCGCCGAGCGCACGGCCCTGCCCGTCGATATGCTTGGTCGCCGAATATACGACCACGTCGGCACCGAGTTCGAGCGGCTTCTGCAGCAGCGGCGATGCAAACACGTTGTCGACCACGACGCGCGCGCCCGCTTCGTGCGCGAGCTTCGAAACCGCAGCGAGATCGACCAGACGCAGACTGGGGTTGGACGGACTCTCGACGAACACGACCTTGGCCGGTTTCGCGAGCGCCTTCTTCCACGCACCGAGATCGCGCCCGTCGACCATCACGCATTCGATGCCATAGCGCGGCAGGATTTCGGCCACGATGAAATGGCATGATCCGAACAACGCGTCCGACGAAACCAACCGATCGCCGGTGCGAAGCTGACACATCAAGGCGGCGAACACCGCGGCCATGCCCGACGACGTCGCGCGACATGCTTCGGCGCCTTCAAGCAGCGACATGCGGTCTTCGAACATCTGCACGGTCGGGTTGGCGTAACGCGAGTAGACGAAGCGCGGCTTCGAATTGTCGAACGCGGCTTCGGCTTCCTCGGCCGAGGAATAAACATAGCCCGAGTTCATAAAGATCGCTTCCGCGGTCTCCATGAATTCGGAGCGCAGTACGCCGCCATGCACGAGGCGGGTCGCGGGTCGCCATGCCTTGGCGTCGGTCTTGTTCCGGGTCATCGGTTGCCTCCTGCCCGCACGCGGCGGACATTAAAAAACCCCGGCCGTCGGAGGCCGAGGTTCGGGCGGGAATGCGATCCCGCGGGCAACCAGGGCCTTTTAGCTGCTTGTTTTACGTGGCCGCAAGCCGGCTCAAATCGCCACGAAGTCGCAGCGGGAATAGACCCGCGGCGCATTTCCTGTCAACCCCGCCTGCCTCGCAAGCAAGTGAGCGGGCCCCGCTTGCGCTCAAGATGGCGGGCACCTAGCGTCTGGCGCAGGGTTTCGGGGGGCGACATCCATGACCGACAGCACGGCAGGCGGCGGATCGGTTCCCGCTGGCATGGCAACGCGAACCATGCCGCCGGTCGCAGCGGGACCGCTGCTCGACTATGACGGGCGGCTCGGCCGGCTCTACTGGCTCTTCATCAAGAACCTGCTGCTGAGCATGGTCACGTTCGGCGTCTACCGGTTCTGGGGTCGCACCAACATTCGTCGTTATGTCTGGTCGCATACGCGCTTCATGGGCGATGCGTTCGAGTATACCGGCAAGGGATCGGAACTGTTTGCCGGGTTCCTGATCGTGTTCGGATTCTTCTTCGTCATTTCGACACTGGCGCAGATATTTATCGTCGCCGTCGGGTTCGATTCGCCGCTGGTACCGTACTTCGACATCGTTTTCGCGCTGTTGAGCGGCGCCACCCTGACGCTCGCCTGGCCCTGGGCGCGTACGCGCCTGATCGAGCGGCGGCTCGGCAGTTCCTATTTCGGCGACGAGAAAGTGTCGGTCGCGTTCTCGTCGCGACCGCTTTATCCGAGCTACATCGTCGGTCTCGTCGTCTTCTCGATCGGCCTCGGCATCGCTGGTTGGCTCGGTTTTGTCGCGCTGCGAGAGGCCGATTTCTTCAACCGCGTGATGGACCTCTTCAGCTTCAGCACCGATCCGGAAGCACCGGGCGACACCGACGCGATCGTCGCAATCGTCGCACTGATCATCGCCGTTTACATTCTGGCGATGCTGATCGTAGCGCTCCTCTATACACTCTCCTTCGCCTGGTTCCAGGCAGCGACCGCACAAACTGTCGCCGCCCATTCGCGCTTTCAGGATCTGCGATTTTCCAGCAGCGTGACCGGCGGCAACATGGCGATGCTCGCGATCGGCAATTTCCTGCTGATTTTGCTGACCGCCGGCCTTGCCATTCCGATCGTGATCCAGCGCAGCATCCGCTACGTCGTCCGCCACCTTCATGTCAGCGGCGTACTCGACGTGGAGCGGCTGCAGCAGGCGGCACTCGCGAAACCCAAGACCGGCGAAGGGCTGCTCGAAACCTTCGATCCGGGCATGTTCTAGGCGACATCTCATGTCCGATCCGCGCGACCGTTTTAACGACGGGGTTTCGGCCGCAAGCCGGCCGGCGACCGCGACGCTCACCGTATCGCGGCTCGAGATCCGCGACGATGGCGGCCGGCTGCTCGCCCATTGGGCGCTCGACGAGGTCTGCGTCATCGACGAGAACGAGGCGAACGGATCGATGGTGTTCGCGCTTGGCGATGTCGAAGGGCCGCGGCTCGTTCTCTATCCGTCGCCCGGGCGCGAAGCGATACTCGCGGCGCGGCCGGAGCTGCGCCGCTGGCGCCGTCGCCGTGGCCTGCTCGAAACGCGCACGGTTCTGATCTGGTCGGTCGCCATGCTCGCGATCGTCGTCGCCGGCTATTTCGGCTGGCGGCCGCTGGCCGGTTCGCTCGCGACGTTGATCCCGCCGTTGTGGGAACAACGGCTCGGCGATGCGATGCGCGACGGCATGACCGAACAGATGCGCATTTGCGAGAACACCGCCGGTCTCGAGGCGCTGCGGACGCTTGCCGAACGGATCGCGCCGCCTTCGCTCGACGATCCGCCGTTCACGGTCGATGTCGTCCGCATCGGCGCGCCGAATGCGATCGCACTGCCGGGCAATCACATCCTGGTCTTCGAAGGCCTGATCGACGAGGTCGAAGGACCGGAGATGCTGGCGGGTGTGCTGGCGCATGAGATCGCGCATCTCGATCTCGATCACCCGACCCGGCGCATCGTCGAGCAACTCGGGCTGGGCGCGCTCGTCACGATCGCTTTCGGCGGCAGCAACGTGGGCGATGCCGGGCTCGTGCTGGCGACACTCGCTTACTCGCGCGAGGCGGAAGCCGAGGCCGATGCCCGCGCCATCGAGTTGCTCGAGGAAGCTGGGATGCGCAGCGACGGACTCGGCCGGTTCTTCCGCAAGATCGAGGAAGACATGCCGGAGGGCGAGCTGCCCGACTGGCTCTCGACCCACCCCGACCTCGCCGACCGGGCAACGACCCACCCGGGCACCGCCGAGGGCGAGGCAGGACTCGCAAAGGCGGAGTGGGCAGCTCTCCGCGCCGTTTGCGGGAAAAAAGCCGGCCGAGAGTAATAATATTTCTCACGCGGCAGAGTGCCCGCAACAAGCAGCCTGTTTTGCGTTGCAATATAATATTGCGACCGCTAAGAGGAATGCGCCTGCCGGGTCATCCTGGCGGGTCCGCCCGAGAGGACGGTTGCGCGAGCGAAGCTGCGAGGGGACATGAGCGCGATGATCGCGAAGGCCGAAACGACCAGCCACGAGGCCGCCAACCAGATCGCCGGCCCCGCCGGCAAGGATTTGTACGAGGTGGGCGAGATCCCGCCGCTCGGGTTCGTGCCGCCGACCATGTACGCTTGGGCGATCCGGCGCGACCGGCACGGCCCGCCCGAAGAATCGATGCAGGTCGAAGTCGTGCCGACGCCGAAGCTCGACAGCCATGACGTGCTGATTCTCGTGATGGCCGCCGGCGTCAACTACAACGGTGTCTGGGCCGGACTCGGCAAACCGATTTCACCCTTCGACGTGCACAAGGCCGAATATCACATCGCGGGTTCGGATGCGTCCGGTGTCGTCTGGGCGATCGGCTCCAAGGTGACGCGCTGGAAGGTGGGCGACGAAGTTGTCGTCCATTGCAACCAGGACGACGGCGACGACGAGGAATGCAACGGCGGCGACCCGATGTTCTCGCCCTCGCAGCGGATCTGGGGCTACGAGACGCCGGATGGTTCCTTCGCGCAGTTCGCGCGCGTGCAGGACCGCCAGCTCATGCATCGCGCCAAGCATCTCACATGGGAAGAAAGCGCCTGCTACACCCTGACGCTCGCGACAGCCTATCGCATGTTGTTCGGTCATCGCCCGCATATCCTCCGGCCGGGTCATAACGTGCTGGTCTGGGGCGCCTCGGGCGGTCTCGGATCGATGGCGATCCAGCTCATCTCGACGGCGGGCGCCAATGCGATCGGCGTCATCTCCGACGAATCGAAGCGCGAGTTCGTGCTGTCGCTTGGCGCCAAGGGTGTCATCAACCGCACGCAGTTCGATTGCTGGGGCCAGTTGCCCGACGTCGACGATGCGGTCGCCTATGGCGAATACATGAAAAAATGCCGCGAGTTCGGCAAGGCGATCTGGGCGATCACCGGCAAGGGTAATGACGTCGATTTCGTGTTCGAGCATCCGGGCGAATCGACCTTTCCGGTTTCCTGCTTCGTGGTGAAGCGCGGCGGCATGGTCGTGTTCTGCGCCGGCACCACCGGCTACAACATCACCTTCGATGCGCGCTTCGTGTGGATGCGGCAGAAGCGCATCCAGGGCAGCCATTTCGCGAATCTGTTGCAGGCGGCGCAGGCGAACCAGCTCGTGATCGAGCGGCGCATCGATCCCTGCATGTCGGAAGTGTTTTCCTGGGCCGACATCCCCCGCGCGCACACCAAAATGTGGAAGAACCAGCACAAGCCGGGCAACATGGCGGTGCTGGTGCAGGCGAAGCGCCCGGGGTTGCGTACGCTCGAGGATGCGGCCGAGGAATAGGGCGCGCCCAGCTCAGCACGAGCCTAACTGACCGATGCAATTCGTCATGCCCGGGCTTGACCCGGGCATCCATTTCAGCGCCGCTACGATCGTGCCGTCGATAAATGGATCGCCGGGCCAAGCCCGGCGATGACAGAAGATGGGGGTGTAGTTTTAACGCCTCTCCCATCCTCTGTGTCTCTGTGGTGAACTGAACCGATGAACCGCGCCACCGAACGCAACGCCGATGGGACCCGCCTCCCCGACCTGCTGCCGCTCTGCGCGGCGGCGTCGGGCGAAGCGGATGCGCTCGTCGCGCGGCTGAAGGCGGCGGTTGCCGAAAGCGTGACGCGCGCCGGCAAGATCGATGCCGCTTTGCTCGATCGCGAGCAATTCGCCGCACACGGTCTCTCCTGGTTTGCGACCTATGCGATGGCGCTGCGCGAGTTGCATCATTGGGCCGAACGGCTCGAAGCGGCCGGACGGCTCGGCGAACGCGAAGCACTCATTCTGCAGGTCGGCTTCGGCGAGTATCTCGCCCAAATGGCTGGCGGCCTGCCGATGAGCCAAGGTGAAATCGCGCGCGCGTCGGATGCCGGCATCGATGTGCAGGGTTTCGCCACGGCCCGCCCGGTCGCAGCCTTGATCTCGGCAAGCGGCAATGCGGCGCGGATGCAGCTTGCGGCGTTGATCGCCGACGGCGATTTCGGCGACCCGGCACTCGGCGACGAGACGCTCGCCATGGTGCGCGACCAGTTCCGCCGCATCGCCGACGATCACGCCGCCGAGGCGCATGACTGGCATCGCAAGGACGAGCTGATCCCGATGTCGGTGATCGAAGAGCTCGCCGGACTCGGCATCTTCGGGCTCACCGTGCCGGAGGAATTCGGCGGGCTCGGCATGGGCAAGATCGCCATGTGCGTCGTCACCGAAGAACTGGCGCGCGGCTATATCGGGCTTGGCTCGCTGGGCACGCGTTCGGAGATCGCAGCCGAACTGATCCGGCTCGGCGGAACCGAAGCACAGAAGACCGAATGGCTGCCGAAACTCGCCTCGGGCGAGATATTGCCGACTGCCGTCTTCACAGAACCCTCGACCGGCTCGGACCTCGGCGCGCTGAAGACCCGCGCGGTTCGCGACGGCGACGTTTATCGGATTACCGGCAACAAGACCTGGATCACGCATGCGGCGCGTTCGGACATGATGACGCTTCTTGCACGAACGGATTCGAGTTCCACGGATTGGCGGGGGCTGTCAATGTTCCTCGCCCCCAAGCCGCGCGGGACGGACGCCGATCCGTTCCCGGCGAAGGGCATGACCGGCGGCGAGATTCGCGTGCTCGGCTATCGCGGCATGAAGGAATACGAGCTCGCCTTCGATAATTTCGCAGTGCCGGCAGCGAACCTGCTCGGCGGCCAGGAAGGCAATGGCTTCAAGCAACTGATGGCGACCTTCGAAAGCGCGCGCGTACAGACGGCGGCGCGCGCAGTCGGCGTCGCGCAGAACGCGCTGGAGCTTGCGCTATCCTATGCGCAGGAGCGCATCGCCTTCGGCAAGAAGATCGCCGAGTTTCCGCGCGTGGCCGTCAAGCTTGCGATGATGGCGACCGAAACGATGATCGCGCGCCAGCTCACCTACTTTGCCGCGCGCGAGAAGGACGGCGACCGACGCTGCGATATCGAGGCCGGCATGGCGAAGCTGCTGGCGGCGCGTGTCGCCTGGGCCGCCGCCGACAACGCGCTGCAGGTGCATGGCGGCAACGGCTATGCCGAGGAATATGCGGTGAGCCGCCTGTTGTGCGATGCGCGCATCCTCAACATCTTCGAGGGGGCCGCTGAAATCCAGGCCCATGTCATCGCGCGCGGCCTGCTCAGCGGGCGGAATTAGGGTCGCCTTTTACCCCCTCGCTTGCCGCATTCCGCCCGGCTAAGCTTGGGCCATGACCGGTACCATCGTACTCCTCATCCTGATCGCCATTCCGCTGGCGGTCGGCATCTATGTCTGGATGACATACAACCGCCTGGTCTCGCTCCGAAACCGGATCGACGAGGCGTGGAGCGACATCCAGGTGCAGATGAAGCGGCGCTACGATCTCGTGCCGCACCTGGTCGAAACCGTGAAGGGCTACGCGACGCAGGAACGCGATGTGTTCGAGGCGGTCGTCAAGGCGCGATCGGCCGCGATTGCGAATCAGGGCAGCGCCACCGAGCAGGCCAAAAGCGAAAACATGCTCAGCAGTGCGCTCAAGAGCCTGTTCGCTGTGGCCGAGGCCTATCCCGAGCTCAAATCGAACGAGAATTTCCTGCAGATGCAGCGCGATCTCGCTGAGATCGAAGATCATATCCAACGTTCGCGCCGCTTCTATAACGGCTCGGCACGCGAGATGAACGATGCGATCCAGCAGTTCCCCAGCAACCTGGTTGCGAACGCTTCCAAATTCACGGTTGCCACCTATTTCGAGCTCGACGCCGACGAGGCCGCAGCAGCGCGCAAGCCGGTAGCGGTCGACTTTAAGCGATGAGTTTCTTGCGCGCGGCCGGGTTTCTGGCAGCCGCGCTGCTCGCCTTCGTATTTTTTTCGACAGCCCCGGCACTCGCCCAAGAGCGCATTCTCGATTTCGACGTCAAGATCGTGATCGAAACCGATGGCGCGGTATCGGTCTCCGAAGCGATTACCGTGAAGGTCGAAGGCGACCAGATCAAACGCGGTATCTTCCGCGATATCCCCGTCGGCAGCAGCGGCCGCGGCGGTTTCGAGGTGATCGAAGTCACCCGGAACGGCAAGCCGGAACCCTGGGACACCGAATCGATTTCGGACGGCGTCCGCATCCGCATCGGCGATCCCGATGTGTTGCTGCCCGAGCGCGCGCAAACCTATGTGATTCGTTATCGGATGGAAGATCAGGTCGGTTACGCGGACGACCATGACGAGATTTACTGGAATGCGACCGGCAACCATTGGGCATTCCCGATCGACCGGGCGCGCGCGCTGGTTATCCTGCCGGGAAGCGCTGACGTGCTCGAGGCGCATGGCTATACGGGTTACAAGGGCGAGAATCGTCAGGACTATGTGCAGCGCGCGATGGGCGACAAGAGCGTGCTGTTCGAGACGACCGCCGTGTTGCGGCCCGGCGAAGGGCTGACCGTCGCGGTCGGTTTCCCCAAAGGCGTCGTCACGCCGCCGTCAACGGCCGATCGGTTGATTCGCCATGGCGCCGGCATGGCAGCGATGGTCGGGTTCGGCGGGCTGCTGCTGGTCCTGCTCTATTACCTCATTGCCTGGAACCGGGTTGGCCGCGATCCCAAAGGCGGCCCGGTCATCGCGCAATGGGAGAGCAAACTGCCGCCCGCGGCAATGCGATATCTCGATCGCATGGGCTTCGATTCGATGGCTTTCGTGACGGCGATCGTCAGCATGGCGGCCAAAGGCTGGCTGCGCATCGAGGAGGCCGACAAGAAGAAATATTCGATCCTGCTGCGCGACGACGTCGGCCAAGCCGCGAAGAAGCCGCTTTCGCCCGGCGAACAGAAGCTGCTCGACAAACTGTTCACCGGCGGCGAGCGATCGTTCAAGGTCGAGCAGGCCAACCGGACGACGCTGCAGAAGGTGCAGGCCGCGCTGAAATCGCATCTGCAAAGCGAGTATGGCCGCGAGTTCTTTTCGCGGAACCGCATCTGGTTCATCCCCGGCATCGTTCTCACGCTATTGGTCTGGGTCGCGGTTGCCGCATTCGGCAACGATCCGGAGGTCGCGATCTTCATGTCGCTCTGGCTCGGCGCCTGGACCTTCGGCTGCGCCATGCTGCTGTGGAAGACCATTGGGCTGTGGCGGGATTTCTTCGCGGGACGCGGCTGGAAGAACCTGCCGGGCGCCATCATCTTCTCGCTGTTCACCGTGCCGTTTCTCGGTGCGTGGATTTTCGGCGCATCGGAACAGATCGCCGCGATCGGGGCGGTCGGGTTGATCGTTCTCGTCCTCGCATGCCTGATCAACATTGTTTTCTTCAAGCTCCTGGAAGCGCGTACGCCGCTCGGCCGCGCACAGGTCGACGAGATCGAGGGTATGCGGCTCTATCTCAGCGTCGCGGAGAAAGACCGCCTCGCCTTCCATCATCCGCCCGAGCGCACGCCGGAACATTTTGAGGCGCTGCTGCCTTATGCCGTTGCGCTCGGTGTCGAGGATCAATGGGCGCAGCAGTTCGAGGATGTGTTCCAGCGCATCATGGCCGAGACCAATCAGGCCTATCGACCGCATTGGTATGGCGGCACGCGGTTCAGCGGCAGCGAGATCGGCAATTTCGGCCGCGCCTTCTCGGGCAGCGTGGCGGCTGGTAGATAGATGCGGCGGATCGGGCCGTTTTCGCGCCTGCCTCTCGCCTTCGCGGACACAGCGCGTATAGGATAGGCCATGACGAATTTTCTGCTCGTGCTGGTCGGGATCGGCCTCGTGGCGACACTTGCGACGTTGTTCGTCGGCGTATTTTCGATGGGGCGCGGCGGCGAGTTCAACAAGCGCAATTCGAACAAACTGATGCGCCTGCGCGTCATCCTGCAGGGCTGCACCATCGCCGCATTCGTTCTTTATTTGCTGGCGCGACAGGGCTGAGGCGCGCGCTTTCCGTTCATGGTCAAGCTCACCCGCATCTACACCAAAGGCGGCGATAAAGGCCGCACCTCGCTTGGCACCGGCAAGCGCGTTGCGAAGCACGATCTGCGCGTCGAAGCGTACGGGACGGTCGACGAGACCAACGCTGTGATCGGCCTCGCCCGCCAACACACCAGGACCAAAGCCGATGCGATGCTGAGCCGCATCCAGAACGATCTGTTCGACCTTGGCGCGGATCTCTGCACACCCGAAACCAGGAACCCGAAATATCCGCCGCTGCGAATCGTCGCCGCGCAGACGCTGCGGCTCGAAAGCGAGATCGATGCGATGAACGCCGAGCTGGCGCCGCTAAAAAGTTTCGTGCTGCGCGGCGGCGGACCGGCCTCGGCCTGGCTGCATCTCGCCTGCACGGTGGCCCGCCGGGCCGAGCGAGGCATGACCGCGCTGGCCGAGGCGGAGCCCATCAACGCCGAGGCGATCCGCTACATCAACCGCCTCTCCGACCATCTCTTCGTCATGGCCCGCTGGCTGAACCGCAAGGGCAAGGCCGACGTGCTCTGGGTGCCGGGCGCGAATCGCTGAAGGCTGGCCGAATAAACCGTTGATTTCTGCCGCTTTCCAGCCATTTTGCACCGCAGGCGGCCGTTGACAGGCGCGCCGGGCAATTTCTATTGTGCAGCGCGATATAAACACCCCGGCGGGGCCGCACCCGGCGCCCGCCGCGCCGGTTCGGGATTCCGGGTCAATTAGGGGCAGGGAATGAAGGTACTGGTCGCGGTCAAGCGCGTGATCGATGCCAATGTGAAGGTGCGGGTCAAGGCCGACGGCACCGGCGTCGAGACGCAGAACGTCAAAATGGCGATGAACCCGTTCTGCGAAATCGCGATCGAGGAAGCCGTGCGCCTCAAGGAAGCCGGCACCGCGACCGAGATCGTGGCGGTCGCCTGCGGCACCACCCAGAGCCAGGAGACGATCCGCACCGCGCTCGCGATGGGCGCCGATCGCGGCATCCTAGTCGAGCATGACGGCGTTCTCGAGCCGCTCGCTGTCGCAAAACTTTTGAAGGCCGTGGTCGATCGCGAACAGCCGCGCCTGGTCATCGCCGGCAAGCAGGCGATCGACGACGATTCGAACCAGACCGGCCAGATGCTGGCGGGCCTGCTAGGCTGGGCGCAGGGCACGTTCGCCTCGAAGATCGCGTTCGACGGCGAGTGGCTGCATGTGACGCGCGAGGTCAATGAAGGGCTCGAGAAGATCGACATCAAGCTACCGGCGGTCATCACCACCGACCTGCGCCTGAACGAGCCGCGCTATGCCTCGCTGCCGAACATCATGAAGGCCAAGAAGAAGCCGATCGAGACGCTGAAGCCGGCCGATCTCGGCGTCGACGTGACGCCGCGCCTCAAGGTGTTGAAGGTCAACGAACCGCCGAAGCGCCAGGCCGGCGTGAAGGTCGGTTCGATCGCCGAGCTGATCGACAAGCTCAAGAACGAAGCCAAGGTCATCTGAGGAGGACGCCCCATGACCACTCTCGTCCTCGCCGAACACGACAACGCGAATTTCAACGCAGCGACCCTGCATGCCATCACCGCCGCCAAGGCGATGGGTAGCGATATCCATATCCTGGTGGCGGGTGCCGGCTGCAAGCCGGTCGCCGACCAGGCCGCCAAGGTCGCCGGCGTTTCCAAAGTGCTGCTGGCTGACGATGCCGTGTTCGAACACCGGCTCGCCGAGAATGTAGCACCCCTGATCGCCAAGCTTGCTGCGAACTACAGCCACGTGCTGGCGGTCGCAACGACCACCGGCAAGAACGTGATGCCGCGCGCCGCAGCGTTGCTCGACATGCAGCAGATTTCCGAGATCGTCGCCGTCGAAAGCGCCGACACGTTCCTGCGTCCGACCTACGCCGGCAATGCGATGACCCTGGTGCAGTCGGGCGACAAGGTGAAGATGATCACCGTGCGCGCGACCGGCTTCGAGCCGGCGGCAGCCGAAGGCGGTAGCGCTGCCGTCGAGACCGTCGCGGGTGTGAGCGATTCCGGTCTCTCGAAGTTCGTCGGCCGCGACGTTCACAAGTCGGAACGTCCGGAACTGACCTCAGCCAGGATCGTCGTGTCCGGCGGGCGCGGCATGCAGTCGGGCGACAATTTCAAGCTGCTCGAAGCCGTCGCCGACAAGCTGGGTGCCGCCGTCGGCGCTTCGCGCGCCGCCGTCGATGCCGGTTTCGTGCCGAACGATTATCAGGTCGGCCAGACCGGCAAGATCGTTGCACCGGAGCTTTACATCGCCGTCGGCATTTCCGGCGCGATCCAGCATCTGGCCGGCATGAAGGACAGCAAGGTGATCGTCGCCATCAACAAGGACGAGGATGCGCCGATCTTCCAGGTTGCGGATTACGGGTTGGTCGCCGATCTGTTCCAGGCGATGCCGGAATTCGCCGCCGCGCTTCAGAAACAGGCGGCGGCCTGAACCGGGCCGCGCCACGAAAGGCGGAATCGGGATGGATATCAAGACCGTCGGCATAATCGGTGCCGGCCAGATGGGCAACGGCATCGCCCATGTGGCGGCGCTGGCCGGCTGCGACGTGCGGCTCGTCGACATCGATCCGGCGCAGATCGCGAAGGCAAAGGATACGATCGCCGAAAATCTCGGCCGTCAGCTCCGGCGCGAGAAGATCAGCCAGAAGGACCGCGACGCGGCGCTGGCGCGGATCACGACCGGCACGGATATGTCGCTGCTCGGCGATTGCGATTTCGTCATCGAAGCGGCAACCGAGAACGAAGCGGTCAAGCGCGAGATCCTGAAGACGATCTGCCCGTTGTTGCGCGCCGATACGATCATCGCATCGAACACCTCGTCGATCTCGATCACGCGGCTCGCCGCGTCAACCGATCGTCCGGCGAAGTTCATCGGCATGCATTTCATGAATCCGGTGCCGCTGATGGAGCTGGTCGAGCTGATTCGCGGGCTCGCGACCGACGACGAGACCTATCAGTCGGTGCAGAAGCTCGCGACACGGCTCGGCAAGGTGACGGCGCGCGCCGAGGATTTCCCCGCTTTCATCGTCAATCGCATCCTGCTGCCGATGATCAACGAGGCGATCTACACGCTCTATGAAGGTGTCGGCGGCGTCGAATCTATCGACACGGCGATGAAACTCGGCGCGCATCATCCGATGGGCCCGCTCGAGCTCGCCGATTTCATCGGGCTCGATACCTGTCTCGCCGTTATGCAGGTGCTGTATGAGGGCCTTGCCGACAGCAAGTATCGGCCCTGCCCGCTGCTGGTGAAATATGTCGAGGCCGGCTGGCTCGGCAAGAAGGTCGGGCGCGGCTTCTACGACTACTCGAGCGAGCCCCCGACCCCGACACGGTAAGCGCGTCGCGAGGGCTGCTGACGCCAGCGAACAAACCAGTGCTTCGTAGCACCGTAACTCAATAAACATCGTCATGCCCGGGCTTGACCCGGGCAGCCAGTTTGATCGGCGGTAGAGCCTTGTTTGGGGACCTACTCCGCCCGGTCGATGTAGTGGCGGATCAACGCTTCGGCTTCGGGTGAATCCCATTCCGCGGGACCGAGCAGATAGCCGACGCCGTGCCCCGTCCGGTCGACGATGATCGTCGTCGGCAAAGCCTGAATGCCGAGCCCGTCGCCAATCGCGCCCGTCGGGTCGAGCGCGATGGGCAGATGCTCGAGCCCGTATTCCTCGTAGAAGGGCACCACCGCCGCCGCCCCGTTAAGGTCGAACGAGATCGGCAGCACGGCAAAGTCCGCGCCGCCCAGGGCCGCTTCGAGCCGGTCCAGCGCCTTCATCTCGACCCGGCAGGGCGCGCACCAGGTGGCCCAGAAATTGACCAGCAGCACCTTGCCTTCGAAGTCGGCGAACGCCATCGCGGCGCCATTTTCATCGGCGAAAGGTTCTGCCGGCATTGGCCGGGGCGCTTCCATGAGGGTAAAGTCCGCGACCGTGCCGGAGACCGGCGGCCCGGCGGTTTCCGTCTCGCCCGCCGACCACCAGCCGCCCAGCGCGGCGACAGCCACGCCGAGCAGAATCGCAGCGGCTATCAGAATTTTTCGCATCGCATTCATGGCCAGACGTTCATGACCTCAGAGCGCCCGAAAGACAAGAAGAGCCATGCGGCGAGTGCCGGTCTGCCCGATGACGGCGCCGGCCCGGCCAGTGCGATCTGGGGCGGGCGATTCGCGGCCGGTCCAGCCGAGATCATGGAGCGAATCAACGCCTCGATCGACTTCGACAAGCGGCTCTATGCCCAGGACATTGCAGCCTCGAAGGCGCATGCCGCGATGCTGGTGCGACAGGGAATCGTCGGCGAGGCCGATGGCGCCGCGATCCTGCACGGACTCGATCGCGTGCTCGAGGAGATCGAGAGCGGCCGTTTCGAATTCAGGACCGCGCTCGAGGACATCCACATGAATGTCGAGGCGCGGCTCGCCGAGCTGATCGGCGATGCCGCCGGGCGGCTGCATACCGCGCGCTCGCGCAACGACCAGGTCGCGACCGACTTCCGCCTCTGGGTGCGCGACGCGATCGACGGGCTCGATGCGAAACTGCTCGAACTGATCAACGAGCTCCTCGATCGTGCCGAGGACAATGCCGGTGTGGCGATGCCCGGCTATACCCACCTGCAGCCGGCGCAGCCCATCACGTTCGGCCATCATCTGATGGCCTATGTCGAAATGTTCGCCCGCGATCGCAGCCGCTTCGCCGATGCGCGCAAGCGTCTCAACGAATCGCCGCTCGGTGCTGCGGCGCTCGCCGGCACGTCGTTTCCGATCGACCGGCAGATGACCGCGAAGGCGCTCGGTTTCGACCGGCCGATGGCGAACTCGATGGACGCCGTGTCCGATCGAGATTTTGCCGTCGAGTTCCTTGCCGCCTGCTCGCTGACAGCGATCCATCTCTCGCGCCTGGCGGAAGAGATCGTGCTCTGGACATCCGACGGATTCCGCTTCGTCAAACTCTCGGATGCGTTCACAACCGGCTCGTCGATCATGCCGCAGAAGCGCAACCCGGATGCGGCCGAGCTGGTGCGCGGCAAGGCCGGACGCATCATCGGTGCCCTGGTCTCGCTGTCCGTCATGCTCAAGGGCCTGCCGCTCACCTACGGCAAGGACATGCAGGAGGACAAGGAGCCGGTATTCGAGGCGGCCGACGCATTGTCCCTGATGATCTCGGCGATGGCCGGCATGATCTACGACATGAAGCCGGATATCGACGCGATGCGGCGCGCTGCGGAATCCGGCTTCATCACGGCGACCGATCTGGCCGACTGGCTGGTGCGAGAAGCGGGGCTGCCGTTCCGAGAAGCGCATCATGTGACCGGCGCGCTGGTCGCGCTCGCCGAGCAGAAGGGATGCGGACTGGCCGACCTGTCGCTCGAAGACATGCAGAAAATCGAAACCCGGATCGGCTCCGGTGTATTCTCGGTGCTGGCCGTGGAAGAATCGCTCCATAGCCGCGCCAGCGAAGGCGGAACGGCGCCGGTCAATGTCCGTCGCGCTATCGCGGCGGTCCGGAGGAATCTGAAATGACATCGGTATTTCGTTTGGTCACAGAGCCCATGACGCGCCGTCGCTTCGCCGGGATGCTCGTGTTCACATTGCTGTTCGGCAGCAGCGTCCTCACGCTCGCGGCCTGCGGCAAGCGGGGCGACCTCGAGCCGCCGCCGGGCGAGCCGGACGATTTCGGCCACCAATATCCGGACCCGACCCAAGAATGAGCCGCTTCGCCTACCGCAAGGGCCGCCTCCATGCCGAGGATGCCGATATCGGCACGATCGCGGCTGAAATCGACACGCCATTCTTCCTGTATGCGAGTGGCGCCATCGAGGACGCCTATCGGGAATTCGCATCCGCCGTCGCCGGACTCGATTCCGAAATCTGCTATGCGGTGAAGGCGAACGGCAATGTCGCGGTGATCGCGACGCTTGCCCGGATGGGCGCGGGCGCCGACATCGTCTCGGAAGGCGAGTTGCATCGCGCGATCGCCGCTGGCGTGCCGGCCGATCGCATCGTCTTTGCCGGCGTCGGGAAGACCGGCGCCGAAATGAAGGTCGCGCTCGAGATCGGTATCCGCCAGTTCAATGTCGAATCCGATCAGGAGCTCGCGCTGCTCGACCGCGTCGCACAGGATATGGGCCGGCGCGCGACCGTCGCGCTGCGCATCAATCCCGACGTCGATGCGCGCACCCACGCCAAGATTTCGACCGGCAAGGCCGAGAACAAGTTCGGCATCGAGCCGGAGCGCGCATGCGAACTCTATGCGGCGATGCGCAACATGCGCGGCATCGCGATCGGCGGTATCGCCGTTCATATCGGCTCGCAGCTCATGGACATCGCGCCCTATCGCGCGGCATTCGCCCGCGTCGCCGACCTCACCGGCGATCTGATCGCGGCCGGTATCCCGATCCAGAGCGTCGATCTCGGCGGCGGTCTGGGGATCAATTACGGCAAGGATCCGGCGCCGTCATTGACCGACTATGCCGACGCCGTGCGCGACACGGTCGCACCGCTCGGCCTGCCGATCGTGTTCGAACCCGGCCGTCGCCTGGTTGGCGAAGCCGGGATTCTGGTCACGCGCGTGATCTATGTAAAACAGGGCCGCGAGCGGACCTTTCTGATCGTCGATGCGGCGATGAACGATCTGATCCGCCCGGCTTTGTACGACGCCTATCATCCGATCGTGCCTGTGCTCGAACCCGCGGCCGGTGCACCGGTCGCGCCGGTCGACGTGGTCGGCCCCATTTGCGAAAGCGGCGACGTGCTCGCCGTGCAGCGGTCGCTGCCGGCAGTCGAGCCGGGCGCGCTGCTGGCGATCGGTTCCTGCGGCGCGTACGGCGCGGTGATGGCATCGGGCTACAACGCGCGGCTGACGGCGCCCGAAATTATGGTGCGCGGCGGCTCTCACGCGATTGTCAAACCGCGTCCGGGACACGAGTTTATAATCGGACAGGATCGGCTGCCGGACTGGATCGACCGGCCGGCTGTCGCCCGCAACCGCGTGGTCGCATGAATGAGCGCGCAGATCTGACAAGACCCGGCCGGCGCGGACGAGCCGCAGATCGTCTCGGCGCCCGGCTGGCCCTCGCCCGCGCGGCGCTGTTATGGGAACGGCTCTGGCCGTCCCTCTGGCCCGCCATCGGCATCATCGGGCTCTTCGCCCTCTTCGCCGTTTTCGATATCGGCCCGACCTTGCCCGGCTGGCTTCATGCCGTGGTGCTGGCCGCGTTCGCGATCGGCCTCGGGCTCGTCGTCTGGCGCGGGCTTGCCACCCTGCGTTTGCCGGATGACCGCGCCGCCGGACGCCGCCTCGAACAAACGAGCGCGCTTGCGCATCGGCCGGTCACGACCCGCGACGACTGGATGGAAGTCGGCCGCACCGACGAGGGCGCCGTCGCGTTGTGGGAAGCGCATCGACGCCAGCGCGCCGCGGCGCTCGCAAAGCTGCGCGTCGGTCTGCCGAAGGCCGGGCTCGCGGCCCGCGATCCCTGGGGTCTCCGCGTTGCGCTCGTGCTCTTGCTGGTGATCGGCGTTGTCGCCGCGCGCGGCGATATCGACGTTCGCTTCGGTCGCGCTTTGTTGCCGGATTTCGCTGCCAACGCCGCCAGCGTGCCGATCGCATACGACATCTGGATTACCCCACCGGTCTATACGCGCGTGGCACCGCTGCTGCTGTCGACCAACAGCGATCCGACGACACAGCCCCAGGAACTGGGCGTTCCCGAGACGAGCATCCTGATCGCGCAGCTTTCCGGTGGCAGCGGCGAACCGGGATTGGCCATCGGCGATATCGAGACAGCGTTCGACCCGGTCGATGGCGGCGTCTGGCGGCTCGAAACGCAAGTTCTGACCGGCGAGCGGCTGGTGCTGACCCAAGACGGCGAAGAGATCGCGGCCTGGCCTCTGACCATCCTGCCCGATCTGCCACCCGAAATCGGCTTTGCCCAGCCGCCCAATCGCAGCGAGCGCCACGCGCTGCGCCTCGATTACGAGGCGACCGACGATTACGGCATCGCATCGGTTTCGGTGCGGATCGTTCGCGCCGACGGCCTGACCGGGCCCGGCGACATCGCCGAGATCGCCTACGAGTTGCCGATGCCGGCGATCGGCGAAATGGACGTCGGCGGTTTCGGTTTCAACGATCTGACGGCACATCCCTGGGCGGGCCTGCCGGTCGAGCTCACGCTCGAAGCGACCGATGCGGCCGGTCAGCGCGGCAACAGCGAAACCGTCACGATGGATCTGCCGGAACGACCGTTCCGCCACCCGGTCGCACGCGCCATCGTCGAACAGCGCCGCCGGCTGATCGCCGAAGGCGACATGGTCGTTCCCGAGGTTGCCGACAAATTGCGGCGGCTCAGCGCCCGTCCGGAACTCTACGATTTCGATGTCGTGGTCACGCTGGCACTGACCACCGCATCCGCCCGGCTGATCCTGAGCGACAGCGATCCCCGGACCGTTCCTGAAGTCGTGACGCTGCTCTGGGATACGGCCTTGCGCGTCGAGGAAGGCGAAGTCGCCCTGGTCGAGCAGCGATTGCGTGAGTTGCAACGCGAATTGCAGGAGGCGCTGGCCAACAATGCGCCGGAAGAGGAAATTCAGCGGCTGATGGACGAACTGCGCAGCACGCTCGACGAATTCCTCGAGGCCCTCGCCGATCGCATCCAGCGCGATTTCGAAGAGGGTTTCGAACAATCGCCGCTCGACGAAGAGGCGATGGAAATGACCCGCGAGGATCTGCAGGAGCTGATCGACCAGGCCGAGGAGCTATCCGAATCGGGCGCCCGAGAAGCGGCGCGGAACCTGCTGGCCGAACTTCAGGAGATACTCGAGAACCTGCGCGCCGATCCGATGCTGGCGCAGCCGCAGGACGGCTCCAACGAAGCGATGCAACTGCTCGAGGACATGGAAGCCCTGATCCGCGATCAGCAGGCGCTGCTCGATCGCACCTTCCGGGAAAGCCAGGAGCCCTCGCCCGATGGCGAGCCATCCGATCTCCTTGCCGAGGCCGGCGAACAGGAAGGGCTGCGCATGGATCTCGGCGAGATCATGCGGAAGCTTGCCGAGATGATCGGCGACATTCCCGAGAATCTTGGCAATGCCGAACAGGAGATGCGGGGATCGCATGGCGCGCTGATGGAAGGCGATGCGACATCGTCGGCCGACGCGCAGGTTCGCGCGCTCGATGAGCTGCAGCAGGGCGCCCGGCAGATGCGCAGCCAGTTGCGCGACCAGCTCGCCCGGCGACCGGGTGGCGGACCTACGGACATGATGCGGGGCGAGAACGAGGATCCGTTCGGCCGCGACGAAGGCGCCAACGGCATGATCGATACCAGCGACATCGCGATTCCCGAGGAAGCCGATCTGCAGCGCTCGCGCGAAATTCTCGACGAACTGCGCCGGCGAAGCTCCGACCGGACGCGGCCCGAAATGGAACTGGATTACATCGAACGGCTGCTGCGGCGCTTCTGATCGAAGTGCGGATCCGCCCTCACGCGCCCGCCATCACCCCGATGCGATCACCCCGAGGCGATCATTCCGTGGGCGGCGCTTCCGTGAAGGTGATGGCCGCGCGCATGGCTTCGGACGGCGGCTCTTCGATCGCAATCTTGTAGCGCAGCGTCTCGCCTGCCTGCAGCGCCGGCCGCGGGGCGGCATAGACGCGCTCCATGACCGTCTGATCGGCATCGTTCCGCAGCATCACCAGAAGATTGGGAATCGCCATGTCGGCTTCGGTCGCGTTGCGAATCTCGCCTTCGATTTCGATCACATCGACGCCATCGACCGCACGCCGTACATGGGTCGGCTCGCCGAGCTGGAGCCCCTCGCCGACCGCCGCCACGTCGATGCCGATCCGCTCGTACAGCGGGGCGACTTCCGGCCAGCGTTCGACGATCCGCTCGCGCGCCACATAAGCGATCGATGCCGCAAATCCGACGATCAGCAGAAGGAGCACCAGGCCAAGCCAGCCGCCGCTGCCGCTGCGGCCACGCCGCTCGCGCGAGGGCATGGCCGGCGGCACGACGACCGTTTCCGGTCTGACGTCGCGATCGGTGAGATTAGGCAGCAGGTCGACCCGCTTCGGCATATCGGCCGGCGGCAGTTGCAACCAGACATGGCCGCAACGCGTGCAACGCACCTTCCGACCGTCGGGCGCGATTGACGATGGTTCGACCGAATAACGGGTCGCGCAGGCGGGACAGGTTACGATCATGACTGAAAGATTTCCGCGGCTCCCCTTGAAGCCTTATAGGTTGAAGCGGCGAGGCAGGCAAGGCAAGCCCCGCTGGACGGATGCGGGGCCCGCATGCGATTCTCACGTTCTCCATTTCGATCCAAATTAAGGCAAGAGGCGCCGGGACCTTGGTTCTGTTCGAGAACGTCGGGCTGCGCTACGGCGACGGTCCGGAAATCCTGCAAGACGTATCCTTCGAGCTGGCACCCGGGTCCCTGCATTTCCTGATCGGGCCCAGCGGCTCGGGCAAATCGTCGATCCTGCGGCTGATCCACCGGGTGCTGCGGCCGAGTGCGGGGCGCATCTCGCTGTTCGGGCGAGATCTCGCCGCGATCGCCCATGACGAGCTGCCCGACATGCGTCGGCGCGTCGGGGTCGTGTTCCAGGATTTCCGCCTGATCGACCATCTCTCGACCTTCGACAATGTCGCCTTGCCGCTGCGTGTGCGTGGCGTCGCATCGAAGGAAGTGCGCCAGCATGTGACCGAACTGCTGCAATGGGTCGGTCTCAACGACCAGATCGAGGCGCTGCCGCCGACCTTGTCGGGCGGCCAGCAGCAGCGTGCGGCGATTGCACGCGCGGTGATCGGACGGCCCGATCTGCTGATCGCCGACGAACCGACCGGCAATGTCGACGACGCGATGGCGGTCCGGTTGATGTATCTGTTCGAAGAGCTGAACCGGCTCGGCACGACGGTGCTGATCGCAACGCATAACGAGGCGCTGGTCGAACGCTTCGGTCACAGCCAGATCCGGATCGATCAATCCCGGGTTCGGGTGTTGCCCGGGCGCGGCGGACGGGCCCACTGATGCGGCTCCTGCGCAGCGATCTGCCGCTCGACCGTGAGAGCGCCTGGCGATATCTGCCGTGGATCCTGGCGATGATGGTCTATCTCGCGGCGCTCGCGCTGGCGGGCGCGACGACGGTCGGCGATGCGATCGATGGCTGGAAGCGCGGGCTGGTCGGCCAGTTCACGATCCAGATTCTGCCGGTCCAAACCGCCGATGCGGACCCCGATGCCGAACGCGCCGAGCGCGCGGCCCGGGTGCAGACGGTCATCGACCATCTGAAGACGATAGAGGCTGTCGAAAGCGTGCGCGTGCTCGAAGCAGAGGCGACGCGCGCGCTGGTCGAACCTTGGCTGGGACCCACCGACGACGCACTCGATCTTCCCTTGCCCGATGTGGTCGCCGTTTCGGCGCGCGAGGACGGCGCGCTGAGCGCTACCGCGATCGAGGAGCGGCTGGCGACGGCGGGTGTCGCGATCGTAGTCGACGATCATGGCCGCTGGGCGGCAGAGCTGGTGCGCTTCGGCCGCAGCCTCCAGCTTCTCGCGCTGCTGGTCGTCCTGATCGTCGCGGCGGCGGGCGCTCTGGTCGTCTATTTCGTGACCCGCACCGGGCTTGCCGTCCATGCCCGCGTGATCGAGATCGCACATCAGGTCGGCGCGCGCGATGTCTACATCGCACGCCAGATTCAGCGTCATGCGCTGGGCCTCGGTTTGTTCGGCGGCATTATCGGCGTCGCGCTGGCGGCCCTGACCTGGTGGGGCCTCGGTTTGCTGGTTTCTTTCGCGGAAGTCCCGTTCCTGCCCGCCATGGCACCGGACTGGACGATGTGGCTGTGGTATGCGCTGCTGATCCCGGCGGCAGGATTGCTGGCGATGCTGAGTGCCCGACGCACCGTGCTCGCCACGCTGCGCCGGATGATGTGAGGAGCGCGATGCGGCGTATCAGCCGATTGTTCTGGTTTCTGCTGGTGCTGGTGCTGCTCTGGTTCGGCGGCTTCCTCGCGTTCATCGCCGCTCTGCCGGAGACGGCCGATTCGCCGGACCAGAAGACCGATGCGATCGTGGCGCTGACCGGCGGCCCACAGCGCGTCGCCGAAGCGATGCGGCTCCTGGCCGAAGGCAGCGGGCGGCGTTTGCTGGTGACGGGCGTCCATGACGATGTGCTGCTGCCCGAACTGGTGGCACAACTGCCCGACGGCGGCAGCGATCCGGCGACCGCAGCGGCCATCGAATGCTGTGTCGATCTCGGTTATGTCGCACGCGATACTCTGGGCAATGCACAGGAAACCGCGGCATGGATGCGCGAGCATGGCTTCACGTCGCTGCGGCTCGTCACGGCCGACTATCACATGCCGCGCAGCCTGCTGTTGATGCGCTGCGCCATGCCAGAGGTGGAAATTCTTGCCCATCCCGTCTTCCCGCAGAACGCGACCGGGCGCGGCTGGTTCGAGAATGCCAACGCATTCGCGATCGCGGCCGCGGAATATGTGAAATACTGGGCGACGCGGCTCTTCGGCTGCGACGCATTCGGTTGAGCCGCGACGCAATCGATTCGCTATGCGCTGGCTTCGCTCATTGATCTTCAATCTCTGTTTCTACGGCTGGACCGCCTCGATGGTGGTCGCCGGAATTTTCCTGCTGCCGTTTCCCTGGCGGACGATGCATGGAATCGGCCGGCTATGGGCGCGCGGCACGATGGCGCTGCTCCGGGTCATCGTCGGGCTCGACTGGCGCATCGAGGGCGCGGCGAACATCGCGGCCGGGCCGGCGATCTATGCGAGCAAGCATCAGTCGACCTGGGACACGCTGATCTTCGCGCTGCTGCTGCAAGACCCCGCCTATGTGCTGAAGCGCGAACTTTTGTGGATCCCGTTTTTCGGCCAGCTTCTCGCCCGCTCGCGGCCGATCGGCGTCAATCGCAGTGCCGGCGCCGCAGCACTGCGCGCGATGCTCTCCGATGCCGACCGGGCCGTCGCTGCCGGGCGACCGATTGTGATCTTTCCCGAGGGCACAAGAACGGCGCCCGGCGAGCGGCGGCCTTTTCATCCCGGCATCGCGGCCCTCTACCGGCGGCTCGATCTGCCGGTCGTACCGGTCGCGCTCGATTCGGGACTTTATTGGGGCCGTCGGCGGTTCGTGAAGGAGCCCGGCACCATCACAATCGCATTCCTGCCGGCGATCGCGCCCGGGCTCGAGCGCCGGGCCTTCATGGCCGAACTGGAGCGCCGGATCGAGGCAAAGAGCGACGTCCCGGCCGAGGGCTGACGCCGGAAATCAACCGCGTGTCCCGATAGCACCAGTGTCGGTCTCAAATGAGGTCGAGCTATCGGTTAGAATCGGGCACCACCCATATAAGATATTGAAATATATTTGTTATTCACGATTTTATATCGGCATAGGATTGGGGATTAATTGTCAATCGGGTTTATCCCTTTGCCGTATGTTCCCGAATCGGGGTATCCTCTGGGGTAGGAGGGTACGGGGATGGGGTTCCTTCGATCTGCTGCACTGTTTCTCTGGGGCATTACCAAGAGGTTTTATTTCTGGCTCCCGGCTTTGCTGCTGGACCCATTCGACCTCTACAACAAGTACATCCGTGCCAAATTGCCCTCACGGCTTCAGGTAGAGGGTGAGTTGCCTTCGGAATATTTCCCTTGGGTCTTAGGCGTTGGCCTCGGTTGGGCGGGGATCATCACATACTACGAACTCGCAAAAAAAGTTGGCCGCGATCCCAAAGTGGTTCAACGGCTCCAAGATTTCTACGTTGAAGGAGAAGAATTGGCGCTTCGCCCGATTAAATCAGACGAAGAAATGCGAAAGCTCAAAATTGATGTAAGCGTTTGGTATAAAAAAATCACCAAATGGCTAGATGCCAATATGGCGATGGCTGCCAAAAAAAGATTCTCTGATACGGGCGTTGTGCTGCCAATGTCACGCGGGACCGATTTCAACCCGGAACACATGTCGTATGTAAATACGATTCAGAAATATCGGAGCAACATACAGGGGCTCGTCGAATCAGACGCTTGGGACAGAAGGAAATAGAAGATGGCAACGGGTAAATATCTATCTCTCGAAGAAGCCCGCCAACAAGGGCTTCTCAAACGCTTCGCTAAGGAACACCCGAGCGAAGGCGACGAAAAGCTGTTCGACCGCTTGCTCGGCGCCATGACTAAAACCCCGCCATCAGGTCCGAAAACATCGAAAGCGGAGCGCGACGACGATTGAACCGGAACTCGAACTCGCCAAGGTATTTCGGTAGATGCTTTGCAGAGACATGGATATGCGTACCGCGAATGCTGTTCTTCAACCGGCTCCAGAAGTTTTCGATGGTGTTTGTGTGCACGTCGCCGCGTACCCATTCGTCGGCGCTGTGATTGACCGACTGATGGCGATAGCCCCAGAAATCGAGATACCGATAGCCGGTGTACTGATCGGTGCTGATCCGGCTGCCGCGATGGACGTTGGCGAGGATTTCGCGTTCGAGGGTGATGCCCTTGGCATTCGGAATGACGCGGGTGATTACATCGCCGTTGCGCTCTACCATGCCGAGGATCGCGGTCTTGCCCGTACCCCGGCCGCGCTTCCCGCCCTTGGTCTTGCCGCCGATATAGGCTTCATCGACTTCGACATGTCCGCCGAGCCCGTAGTCGCCATCGACCTTGCCCATGTACTTGCGGATTTCGTGGCCGATGCGCCACGCGGTTTTGTAGGTCACGCCGAGCTGGCGCTGGAGTTCCTTGGCGGGGACGCCGTGCCGGGACGTGGTGAACAGGTACATGGCGTAGAACCACTTCTGGAGCGGGGTATGGGTCCGCTCGAAGGGGGTGCCCTTCATGGGGTGCAGGTGGTGCCCGCAATTACAGGTCCATGCCGGGAGCTTCGCCAGCCGGCCGAACTTGCCGATCTCGCCGCATTTGGGGCAAGCCGGCTCCGAGCCGTACCGGACCGCGAAAAGATGCTCAAGGCAGGCATCGTCGGTCGGAAACCGCTTGAAAAAGTCCTGTACCGTGAAGCTCTTAGCCATATCGGCCTCCCTATATGACCAATATAAGGAGCCGGCCCACATACGTCAAGGGGATAAACCCGTTGTCAATTATGTGGAAACGAAAGGCGAACGCTATTATATTTTCTACCCCGCTCCGGCCTGCCGCCCGGCCCGGTTGAAAGGTCATCGATGGCTCAGATTTCCGCGATCGCCCAGCAGATCTGGGACATGAAATACCGCCTCAAACAGGCGGACGGCGTTGCCATCGACAAGACGGTCGAGGATAGCTGGCGCCGGGTTGCACGCGCGCTCGCCGAGCCGGAGCGCGAACCCGAGCTGTGGGAAGAGCGCTTCTACGAAGCGCTCGAAGGTTTCCGGTTCCTGCCGGCCGGCCGCATCCTCGCCGGGGCCGGCGCCGCGCGGAATGTGACCCTGTTCAACTGCTTCGTCATGGGCACCATCCCGGACGATATGGGCGGCATCTTCGAGCATCTGCGCGAAGCGGCCCTCACCATGCAGCAGGGCGGCGGCATCGGTTACGATTTCTCCTCGCTCCGCCCGCATGGCGCGCCGGTCAAAGGCGTCGGCGCCGATGCGTCGGGCCCGCTCTCGTTCATGGATGTGTGGGATGCGATGTGCCGCACCATCATGAGCGCCGGCTATCGACGCGGCGCGATGATGGCGACGATGCGGTGCGACCATCCCGACATCGAGGCGTTCGTCGCCGCCAAGCACGAGGCCGGCCGGCTGCGCATGTTCAATCTCTCGGTGCTGGTCAGCGATCCCTTCATGGAAGCGATCAAGAAGGACGCACCCTGGGAGCTGAAATTCGGCGGCACGACCTTTCGCGTCGTGCAGGCGCGCGATCTCTGGGACAAGATCATGCGGGCGACCTTCGCTTATGCGGAGCCCGGCGTGATCTTCATTGATCGCATCAACAAGCGAAACAATCTGCATTACTGCGAGACGATCAGCGCGACCAACCCGTGCGGCGAGCAGCCGCTGCCGCCTTATGGCGCGTGCCTGCTCGGTTCGATCAATCTCGCAACGCTGGTCAAAGATCCGTTCGAGCCGTATGCCGCCCTCGACATGGAACGGCTCGAAAAGCTGGTCCCGCTCGCGGTGCGGATGATGGACAATGTCATCGACATCTCGAAATTTCCGTTGCCGCAGCAGACGCTGGAGGCGCGTGCGAAGCGCCGCATCGGGCTCGGCATCACGGGGCTCGGCGACGCGCTGATCATGTGCGGTGTGCGCTACGGTTCGAAGGCGGCGGTCGAGATGACCGAAAGCTGGATGTATGCGCTGCGCAACGCCGCCTATCGCGCCTCGGTCGACCTCGCGGCCGAAAAGGGCGCGTTCCCGCTGTTCGATGCAGAGCCCTATCTCGCCGGCGAGACGATCCGGGAATTGCCGGTCGATCTGCGCGAGGCGATCGCCAAACACGGCATCCGCAATTCGCTGGTCACCTCGGTCGCGCCCACCGGCACGATCTCGCTCTTCGCCGGCAATGTCTCGTCTGGGCTCGAGCCGGTGTTCAGCTTCAAATATACGCGCAACGTGCTGATGCCCGATGGCAGCCGCCGCCAGGAAGAGGTGACGGACTATGCCTTTCGCCGCTTCCACGACCTGAAGGGCGAACACGCGCCGCTGCCCGATGCCTTCGTCGATGCGCAGTCGCTGACGCCGAGCGATCATCTCGTCATGCAGGCGGTCGTGCAGAAATATATCGACAGCTCGATCTCGAAAACGATCAACTGCCCGGCCGATCTGGCCTTCGACACGTTCAAGGACATCTATACTCAGGCCTACGAACTCGGCTGCAAGGGCTGCACCACCTATCGTCCGAACGACGTAACCGGTGCCGTACTCGAACTCACAAAACCGGCGACGATCGACGCCGAACCGGAACTGCCGCTGGAGAAGCCGCAGCCGCGCCCGGCCGATATCTACGAGGCCGGCGGCGTCGTCTACATGACGCGCCCGCTCGACCGGCCGGAAGCGCTGCCCGGTCGTACCTACAAGGTTCGGTGGCCGGAGAGCGACCATGCGCTCTACATCACGATCAACGACATCGTGAAGGACGGCAGGCGACGGCCGTTCGAAGTGTTCATCAACTCGAAGAACATGGATCACTACGCCTGGACGCTCGGGCTCACGCGGATGATCTCGGCCGTGTTCCGGCGCGGCGGCGACGTCTCCTTCGTGGTCGAGGAATTAAAGGCGGTGTTCGACCCGCGCGGCGGCAGCTGGATGGACGGGCGCTATGTGCCCTCGCTGCTGGCGGCGATCGGCGAGGTGATCGAGCGGCACATGATCGATATCGGCTTCATGCCGGATGCCAAGCGCGAACGCGAGGAGTTGCTGCAGGCGGCGGTCGCAGCCGGCAAGGAACTGCCCAGTCGCGGCCCGGGTGGCGACGGCCATCCGATCCATGCCAGCGGCGGTCGCAGCCTGCCGCTCTGCCCGAAATGCGCACAGCCGGCGTTGATCCGTCAGGAAGGCTGCGACCTCTGTACGAGCTGCGGCTATTCGCGGTGCGGGTGAACTGAAAGATGTCAATTGAATCGTTGGCATTTGGAGATTGGATTCAAATTTTTGTCGTTGTTGTAACCGCGTTGATTGCCGGCTTCACATTTTTGACCGCCCGAAGTGTAAATCAGACTTCGCGTGCAGCTCTCTTCGAAAACTTGATAAAAGAATATCGATCTTCGGAAATGTCCTTTGCTCTGCAAACTTTGGGTAATTGGCGACAGTCTGAAGACCTCAGTGAATTGTCTCCGAACGACGTGCTTGATATTTCTGCCGGCGATGAGACCTATATACGTTCAATGGATGCCGCACGGCGGCAGGTGTATTGGTTTTTTCGATCTGCGTTTCTGCTTTGGAAGAGAGGCAACATCGATCGGTCAACCATGAAATTCCTGTCGAGCACAAATGGTTATCAACTATTCCTTGATGTAGCTGTTCCTTTATCCAAGTTAAAACACTCGACACTGAAGGGCGTAGAGCCAGTGGATCTTCGATTCTCTTGGGCCGACGAGTTTCAGCGGGAATTCCCGCCCATCAGCTGAAAAAAATTAGCCGACTAGATTTTGATTCTTAATCTAAATTACGCGTCGATTGATTTTGTTACTTTGGTTTTTGCAGAAGTCGTATTATGTGCTTGTCAACAACCAGCCTATCGAACAGTGTCCAATTTCCGCTGCTTTCGATCAACTCATCAATTTCTCCAGATAAATAGTTTCGATAGAACGTAAAGGTTTTTCCGTGATTCATTAGCCATCCATCTCTATATCGATTCTCTTCGCTGCAACGTTTGGCATAATATGTTTCACTCTGGGGAACATCGAGAAGAAGATAGCCTCCGGGGACAAGTTTCTTAAATGCGATTTCTAGCAATTTCTTTCTGTCAGCCCTCTTGGGAATAATATGAAGAACGGCGACTAAAAAGGCAGCGTCCCAAAGCTCCCTTGAGCGCTCAAACTTACTGACTTCAAAGAGGAAACATCTATCTGTTTTTGGCACTAGAGGTCGAACCCGGACACACTGACGAGGGGTATCAACAAGAAGTACTCTGTCAAAATTCTTCATTAGAATTTTTAAGTTTCTAAGCCGACCGCAACCGATGTCTACTACAGTCTTTACACCCAAGTTTCGAAGAAGAGGCGCAGCCCAGCGTACAGACTGAGAAGATCGCTTTTGCGAGGGTGCTGAGTTCTCAACAACAATCTGCTTAAGAATCGATTTTGCCATGCTTTTATCACTGAAACTCGTTGTCCACACGCGCACGTAAACTCGCACTATGGTCGGCCACAATTTTGGAAACCTGCTGCTCTGGAAGTTGCCTTATTGATTGACTCGTTAGGCTGTCGACCGAAATGTTGATAGCCCAGAACAAGACAAATTCGGCTGTAAGAACTAGTAAGAGTTTCCAATCAATAGTGTCTTTCCACGTTGCAACAATGGTAGTGGTAAGAAACCAAGTTATTATGATTGCCCAACAGCTTATCAGTGAGTAAAAGCGACCCCACAAGCTAAACGCATGCTTTCGCGTTTCAGGCATTTCATTTACGAGATCGTAAAAAAGGTGTCGGACTCTCCGGGGATGGGCCGCCATATTTTGATATCTTGCTGCCCCTGTTTGTCTTGCGGCATCAAGCATTTGATTAAAAATAAAATCGCCTATTTCCTTTTCTACCCCAAATACTTGTGTGTCTAAAATTTTGTAACCTTGAAACCAAGAGAAAAATACAAACTGAACTGCGAAGACTAACCCTAAGGCCCATAAAGCAGGATCTGGGAGGTACATTGTTAATGAAGTTATGTCATCGATAGTTTGAATAACTGCTTCTGGCCCAAATACTACCGTTGCGGCTGCAATCAACCCACAGGTGTTAACAAAAAATGCTTTCCAATGAATTGATGCGTTCATTTGGGAGTCGAGGTCGGGCATGTATTCGCGCATACTCGAATACCCAGAGGACTGTGTTTTGATTTGTTAAGTTACTACTATTTCGGGAGAATGTCACGCATGGCAACGACCTGCCCGCACTGCAACGCCAAGGTCAGCCGCATCGCCGATCATTGCGGCGCCTGTAACGGCAAGCTCGTGCCGGACAAGCCCTGGTATATCTACCTGATCGGTGCCTGTTTCGGGTTGCTGCTGTTTCTCTGGGCGGTCGATTTCGGAGCGGTCTATCGCATCCTCGATCGCTGGATCAGCGGCGGCACGACCGCGCCTTAAGCACTAACCCGTTGCGGCGATCTCGCGGCGGATGCGGCGCAGGATCCGGTGCAATCCGCTTTCGCTGATGCCGAGCTCGTCAAGGTGCCGCACAGTCGATTCCAGATAGTCGATATTGCTGCCGCTCGTTCCGGTACCCCCCGCGATAATTTGTGCGAGCTCTTCCTCGCCGAGCCCACCGCAAAACTGTTCGTGCCGGGGATCGGCGACATAGGTAACCGCGCGCGCGCGTTGCCCTTCGTCGCGCGCACCGATCCGAATATTGAGCCAGCGCGGCATGTAAACGCCGGTGATCATCTCGCGATCGTGCAGATAATCAGCGACCTCACGGCCATGTTCCGCCGCGACGCACAAGGCGCGGCCCATGCAGGAGCCACCGCGCGCAAGTCCGAGCACAACGCCGGGCCGCGCCGGCGTACCGCGATAATGCAGCGACTGGATACAGAAGGCGCGGTGGTAACCGTGCAATAATGCCGGCTCGATCGCCTTGTGCGGAAAATCCGGCCGCCACATCAGTGAGCCATAGGCAAAGATCCAGAAATCCTCGCCTTCCGGCGGGTGCAGACGGCGTTCTTCGATTAGTCTCGCTTCGCTCATTTCCTGACGACCAGAGCAACGCCGGCGACCGCCACGACCATGCCGGCCAACGCGACCGGGCCCATCGTCTCGCCGAAGAAAGGCCAGGCCGCGAACGCCGTAACCGGTGGCACCAGATAAAGATAGGACGTCACCCGGGTCGCCGCATCGCGGCGGATCAGCCAGAGATAAAGCGTATAGGTGCCGACCGACAAAGGCAGCAGGAGCCAGGCCAAAGCCAGCAGAAACGGCAGGCTCCAGTCGACCGTGCCGAGGCCCAAGGCGAACGCGATCGGCGCCGTCGCAATGCCGGCCGCGCAATACTGCACCGCCTGTGCGGTCCGCAGATCGCTGCTGGGCACGAAATGCTTCTGATAGAGCGTCGCGACGGTGATGCCGACGAGGCCGCCGATGCAGAAGCCGAGACCCGCCCAGCCGCCGTTCGCCAGTTCGACCTTGTTCGCGACAACCAGAGCGACGCCGGCAAATCCGAGCACCAGACCGAGCCACTGTCTTGTCCTGACGCGCTCGCCGAACAACGGGCCGACCACGGCCGCCGTGATGATCGGCTGCAACGCCATCACCAGCGCACTCACGCCGGCCGAGATGCCGAGTTCCAGTGCCGCGTAGATACCGCCGAGATAGACCGTCTGCAGCAGCACGCCGACCACGATGTGATGGCCGAATTCGGACCAGCGTCGCGGCCAGCGCGCCCCGGTCGCGAGCGCGATCACGGTGAAAATCGCCGAAACCATGAAAAACCGCATCACCAGGATGGTGAACGGTTCCGCGTAGCCAAGCGTGAACTTGGCGACGATATAGCCGCTCGACCACAGGAACACGAATACGAACGGCACCGATGCGGTCGCGAGATAGACCGCACCGCCCGCGCGTCGGCCGGCGGGCGCACTCGTCTTGTCGCCGCCAGGTTCGGTCATTGCGGGTTCCGGTGCCGGTTTCGAGCACAATGGATTGCAGCGTCAGGGGCGCATCATAAGCGGCCGTCGCGCAACGGCAAGCCATCCGTGGCAACGGCTCGACGGCGACGGCGCAAGCCCATAGAGTGCGCGGCGCCGATGTCCCCGACCCGCAGAATCTTCCGCCTTGTCATGGCCGCGACCGCGCTGGCCGCGATCGGCGTCGGCTGGTTCTTCTATTGGCAACTCGCAACGGATCGCTTCCAGATCGCGCTCGACGACTGGGCCGCGCGGGAACGCGCGCTGGGCCGGACGGTCGAATACGCGCCGCCGGTCTTTTCCGGCTTTCCCTTCGCAATCCGCGCCGAGATTGCCGATCCGGTCTATGCGATGCCGGCCGCCGGCTGGCGCTGGCAGGGCCCGACAATCCAGGCATCGGCCTCGCCCTTCGATCCGTTGACGATCGAACTCGATGCACCGGGGGCCCATGCCATTGCAGGGCCCAATGGCGACAGCTGGACCGTCGACGCCGATTCGTTGACCGGCACACTCGATTTCAGCCTGCGCGGTCTCGATGCGGTCGCACTGGAAGGTGACAATGTCCGCGCGGTCGATGCGGCCGGCGCTGCGACCGCCTTCGATTCCTTCGCCGTGCGTGCCACGCCCGCCGATGAACCGCCGGCGACCTATCGCGATCCGCTGCTCGGCATCGACATTCGGTTCGATGGGCTCGTATTGCCGCTGACCGGCCTGCCGCTCGGCGATCGCATCGAACATTTTGCATTCGAGGGGCGCGTCATGGGGCCGGTGCCACCCGGCAACACCATCGACGCGCTGGAGACCTGGCGGGATGCCGGCGGCACGATCGAAATCGACGCGATCGACGGCGAATGGGGAACGCTCGGTTTTTCAGGCGACGGCACCTTCGCGCTCGATCCCGCTTTGCAGCCGGAAGGCGCGATGTCGATGACGTTGAGCGGGCACGCGGCCACGATCGATACGCTGGTTGCCCAGGGACTGATCGATCCGCAGCAGGCGGCCCTGGCCAAGACCGTACTCTCGGCGCTCGAACGTACGCCGGCGGATGGCGACGCGCCGGAGGTGACACTGCCTGTCACGCTGCAGGACAGAACCTTGTCGGTCGGCCCGATCAAGTTTGCGCGGCTCGATCCGATCGACTGGCCGTCGGTGATTGCGCCGTTCGGCAACTGAACGGACGGCTGCGCACAGAAACCGCCGCGCCGATCAGGCCTGCTTGGCGTCGATGATGCCGCGGCGAATGGCGCGTGTGCGAGTAAAGACATCCTGCAGCTTGTCGCCATCGCCCCATCGGATGGCGCGTTGCAACGCCGTCAGATCTTCCGAGAAGCGGCCGAGCATCTCGAGCACCGCCTCGCGATTGTTAAGAAACACGTCGCGCCACATAATCGGATCCGAGGCCGCGATACGAGTGAAGTCGCGGAAGCCGCCGGCCGAGAACTTGATGACTTCGCGCTGCGTCGTCTCTTCGAGACCGGTCGCCGTACCGACGATGCAGTAGGCAATCAGATGCGGCAGATGCGAGGTGATGGCGAGAACGAGGTCGTGATGACCCGGCTCCATGATCTCGATCTGGCTGCCGCAGCCGCGCCACAGCGCAACGATCTTGTCGATCGCAGCCTGATCGGTACCCGATGGCGGCGTGACGATGGTCCAGCGCCCGTCGAACAACTCGGCAAAACCGGATTCGGGGCCGGAATGCTCCGTTCCGGCGACAGGATGCGCCGGCACCAGATGCACGCCCGCTGGGATATGAGGGCCGACATCGCGGACCACCACTTCTTTCACCGATCCGACATCGGAGACGATCGCACCCGGCTTCAGATGCTTGCCGATCTCCGCCGCGACCGCGGCGTAGCTGCCGACCGGCGTGCAGATGACCACGAGATCGGCACCCCCGACGCAGGCGGCGGCGCTCTCGTGCACGCTGTCCACGAGACCGAGTTCGACCACCTTGGCGCGGGTCACGGCGGTGCGCGCATGGCCGGCGATATGACCGGCGAGACCGGCACGCCGCATCGCACGGCTCAGCGACGAGCCAATCAGCCCGAGCCCGATCAGCGCGACGCGCGGGAATAGCGGCTTGTCGCTCATCGCCGGCCGCTCTTGAGGCCCGCCAGCGCTTCGACGACGGCTTCCATGTCCTCGCCGGTGCCGATGGTGATGCGCAGGCAATCCGGCAGGCCATAGGCCGCCATGCGCCGCGGAATGACGCCGCGTGCATTCAGATGACGGACCGCTTCGTCGACATCGGGAAAGCGGACCAGCAGGAAATTGCCGCCGCTCGGCCAGGCCTCGAAGCCGAGCGCAGTGAGCTTCTCGAGAAACCACTGCCGCCATTTCGCATTGTGCGACCGCGAATGCTCGACATGCGCGGTATCGGCAAGCGCCGCTTCGGCCGCAGCAAGCGCTGGCGCCGACACGTTGAAGGGTCCGCGCACGCGATTCAGGATGTCGGCGATCGCCGGCGCACAATAGGCCCAGCCGATGCGCAGCGATGCCAGCCCGTGGATCTTCGAGAAGGTGCGCGTCATCACGACATTCTCGTGACTCTCGACCAGCTTGATGCCGGAATCGTAATCGGGTTCGACCATGTACTCGGCATAAGCCGCGTCGATCGCCAGCAGCACGTTCTCCGGCAGATGACGGCGCAGGCGCTCGACCTCGCCGGCCGGCAACCAGGTACCGGTCGGATTGTTCGGATTGGCGAGAAACACGATCTTCGTGCGCGGCGTCACATGGGCGAGCAGCGCATCGATATCCGCATGCAAGTCGCGCTCGGGCGCTGCAACCGGCACGGCACCGACCGTACGCGCCGATATCGCGTACATGAGAAAACCGTGGCGGCTGTAAAGCACTTCGTCGCCGACGCCGGCAAAAGCCCGCACCAGAAGGCCGATCAGTTCGTCCGAGCCGGCGCCGCAGACGATGCGCGCCGGATCGATCTTGTAGGCAGCGCCGAGGGCACGGCGCAGTGCCGCAGCACCCCCATCGGGATAGCGATGCAGTTCCGACGCCATGTCGCGATAGGCCGCCATCGCCTTCTCGCTCGGCCCGAGCGGATTCTCGTTCGAGGCGAGACGGATCACGCGATTGACGCCGGGCAGCGAATGCTCGCCGCCGACATAGGCCGCTACATCGAGAATGCCGGGCCGCGGAACGGGTTTCATTGCGCGGCCTCCTGGTCGGCACCGGCCGCATCGAGATCGTCCAGCGTCAGCGGTACCGCATAGCCGCCGATCGGCACGACATGCAGTGCGCGGCTGCCAAGGCCCTTGCGCAACGCCGCGAGGCGTTTGTCGTCCGGTTCGATGAAGCCGTCGACATCGATCAGATGCAGCCAGCGCCCATCGCCCGGAACATAGCCCAGATGCAGGAACGTCGCGTCGAATCCGGCCGCTTCGCATTGCCGCCGCAGCGCCGCGCGACTGACTTCTTCACCGAGTTCGAACACGACCAGGCTGCGATCGGAACCGCTCTTCTCGAGCGGCACACGGCCGACCACGAGCGCTTCCTGCTCCGACCCGGTCAGCGCACCCGGCACGAAAGGCAACCGCGCGATGACGCGCGGCAGATCGGCATCGCTTGCGAGCAGCATCGGCCACCAGGGCTGCGTATCGTCCTGTTGCGGCAGCGGCAGTACACCGATTGCCGCCCGGCCTTCGCCGACTTCGCGCAGTACCTGCATCGATGTCTCGTGCGAACGGATCGCCGTCAGGCTGCCGAAATGATCGCGCGCGACTTCACGACAGGCGCCATCGTCGGCACCGGCCTGCACCGCGACGGCGAAGCCGCCCTGCAATCGCAGGAACGCCGTCATCAGTTCGCGCCAGATGCGGACCAGAGCGGCCTTGGGCAAGGGCCCGCGATGGCGCGCCAACAGACGGCGCAGCACCTGGGCCTCGCGGCCCGGACGCCACGCGGCGCCGCCATTGCGCGCCGAGCCCTTGACCGCGCCGATACGCCGGCCGATCTCGGCCCGCTCGATCAGCAGGTCATGCAGCGCATCGTCGATCGTGTCGATCCGACGGCGCAGATCGTCCAGACTTTCCGACTTCTTGGCCATGCAAAGGGGCTCGAAAATGGGCTCGGATCGGGGCCCATGTGATAGTCGCTCGGACCTGCAAAGGCAAAGAAAACATTGACACTCCAAGCGCCCCGCCCCTAGCTATCGCGCACCCAATAAGGCCAGACGGGACATAGCAAAAACGTGGCAGACAGCCCGCTCTTGAAGCCGGTCGCACGGACGCGGCCGGAGGATTTGCAGCCGCGAATTGTCCTCGGCCAGGACAATCCGCTGCCGCTCGACTGCGGCCTGACGCTGGCCTCCTTTGCCATCGCCTACCAGACCTATGGCAGCCTGAACGCCGAGCGCAGCAATGCGATCCTCGCCTGCCATGCCCTGACGGGCGACCAGTATGTCGTCGGCAACCATCCGGTCACGGGCAAATCCGGCTGGTGGGACATGATGGTCGGCCCGGGCAAGCCGCTCGACACCGACCGGTTCTTCATCATCTGCGCGAACGTGCTGGGCGGCTGCATGGGCTCGACCGGGCCGCGCGATATCGATCCCGCGACCGGCGAACCCTGGGGTCTTTCATTTCCGGTCATCACCATTGCCGACATGGTGCGGGCGCAGGCGCGCCTGCTCGATCATCTCGGCATCGACAAACTGTTCTGCGTCATCGGCGGCTCGATGGGCGGCATGCAGGTTCTGCAATGGGCGGCGGCCTATCCCGAGCGCGTGTTCTCGGCCGTGCCGATCGCCTGTGCGGCGCGTCATTCGGCGCAGAACATCGCGTTCCACGAAGTCGGTCGCCAGGCGATCATGGCCGATCCGGACTGGTGCGGCGGCAACTACCTGAAAGAAGGTCGCGTGCCGGCGCGCGGACTGTCGGTCGCGCGCATGGCGGCACACATCACCTATCTTTCGGAATCGGCGCTGCATCGCAAGTTCGGCCGCAATCTGCAGGACCGCAGCGCGATCACATTCGGCTTCGACGCCGATTTCCAGGTCGAGAGCTATCTGCGCCATCAGGGTTCGACGTTCGTCGACCGGTTCGACGCGAACGCCTATCTCTACATCACACGCGCAATGGACTATTTCGACCTCGCCGCGGAACATGGCGGCGTTCTGGCGAATGCGTTTCGGCAGACACCGGTGCGCTTCTGCGTGGTTTCCTTCACCAGCGACTGGCTGTTTCCGACCAGCGAGAATCGCGCGATCGTCCATGCGCTTAACGCGGTTGCGGCGAATGTGAGTTTCGTCGAGGTCGAGAGCGACAAGGGTCACGATGCGTTCTTACTCGACGAGCCGGAATTCTTCGCGACGCTGAGCGGTTTTATCGCCGGCTGCGCCGAGCATCGCGGGCTCAACTGATATGGATGCGACCCGCAACGGCGCTCGCAACAATCACGCGATCCGCGTCGACCTTCAGCTCATCGCCGACATGATCCAGCCGAAGTCGCGCGTGCTCGATGTCGGCTGCGGTGACGGCGCACTGCTCGAATATCTCGCCCACTTCAAACAGGTCGACGGACGCGGCGTCGAAATCAGCCAGGCCGGCGTGAATGCCTGCGTCGCGCGCGGGCTCTCGGTCGTCCAGGGCGACGCCGATACCGACATCAAGGACTATCCCGACGACGCGTTCGATTATGTGGTTCTGGGCCAGACCCTGCAGGCGACGCGCCACCCCCGTTCGGTCACCGAGCATCTGGTGCGGATCGGGCGACGCGCGATCGTGTCGTTCCCCAATTTCGGCCACTGGCGCGTGCGCTGGCATCTCGCCGCCAACGGCCGGATGCCGGAAACCGATCTCCTGCCGGCGAAATGGTACAATACCGAGAACATCCATTTCTGCACGATCGCCGACTTCCGTGCGATGTGCGACGAGATCGACGTCGAGGTGGAACGTGCCATCGCGATCACCGCGAACGGGGCGCCGCAGCGGATTCTTTCGTTGCGGCTCGCGAACCTGTTCGGCGAGCAGGCGCTGTTCCTACTCAAGCGGCCCTAGCGTCGGCTAACGGCCAAGGCGATCCTCGTTTGCATCGCGCAGCACTTGCGCGGCATGCGCGTTGCGCGCGGGCTGCGGCATCGGCACGACGACCGGGCGACGGCGGCGCACCGGAACGGCATTGGCGCCGTAAAGCTGTTTTGCCGCCTCGATTACCATCACGCCGCCGAGACGCGGAAACAACCGCGATCCCGCCCGCTCCCACGCACCCGCGATACGCAGCATGGGTCTGAACCGCATCGGCGGCATATAGAGTGCGCGCAATGTGCCGAGCGGCGTGAACATGCAGCCGCGCAGCAACCGGTGAATCTGCGCCTGGCTGTAGGGATGGCCCTGACCGAAGGGCGTGCGCTCGATCTGCGCCCAGAGACTGGAGCGGTTCGGCACGACGAAGGCGATACGGCCCGACGACGCCATCACCCGCCACAGCTCGCGCAGCATGTCGCGGAGCTGCTCGGCGCATTCGACGCCATGGACGATCAAAGCGCGGTCGACGGATTCGTCGGCCAGCGGCAGCGCCGTCTCGTCGACCAGCATGGCGCGGTTTGCGCCCTCGATCGGCCAGGGGATGATCCCCTGTTGCGCCGGCATCGCGGCGATCACCCGGCCGGCTTCGCCGCTGAACTGCCGCAGATAGGGCGTCGCGTAGCCGAGGCCGAGCAATGTCATGTCGGCAAGATCGGGCCACATCGCCCGCAGCCGCAGCCGGATCATCTGGCGCGCGCGCTCACCGAGCGGCGTCTGGTAGAAATCGTTGAGATCGACGACGTCGTTCCACATGGCATCACTATAGCATCTGGAGCATCTGGAGCATCTGGAGCATCTGGAGCATCTGGAGCATCTGGAGCATCTGGAGCATCTGGAGCATCTGGAGCATCTGGAGCATCTGG
>JAWXBK010000029.1:0-4603 GCA_034439975.1 Rhodospirillaceae bacterium
GCCCTTTAGAGAAGTGCGACACCCGCGAAGCGCTGGGCGCGCGAACGTCGATCAAGCAGAGCGAACACGAAAAAGGGCGCTCCCGCGGGAGCGCCCTTTCCGTTCGAACCTGGACCGAAATCCTAGCGATCGAGCACGTTGTAGCCGCGACCGGCCAGACAATCGGCGATGATCCGCTTCTGCTGTTCAGTGCCCTGCAATGCGCCATGACCGGCGCCGCCGAGACCACCCAGCGCACCGCCGATAGCGGCGCCTTCGCCAACACCGACGCCGCCGACCAGCGCACCGGTCACGACGCCGAGAATTGCACCGGCGCCCGCGCCGATCAGCGCATTCTCAGCCGCTTCGCCGGCCGGGCTGACCTGTTCGGCATACTGCCGGCACTCGTAGAGATCCTGCTGATACTGGGCACTGTCCACGTTGCCCGTATCGACCACCGGATCGTAAGTCTGCGCCGCGCACGCCGAGAGCGCGATCGCAGCAATCCCCATTAAAACGCGTTTCATCGCAAAACTCCTTGTGCAGCGCCTTTTGGCGAGGTCCGGCCAACCGGCAAAACCGCCTCGGTCCGGCACCCTGCCTAGATAGCGCATTAATCCCCATATTCCAGAGGGATTGGGGCGGTATTGGGGCAGGTCACAGAGTTGCCATCGCCCCGGCCTTGGCCCATGTTCCCGCTGGATTTTTACCCTCCAATGCGCCCGGAGACCGCTACCAAGTGACCGAAACGCACCCCCATTCCACGCAGGATGGCGCCAAACCCTACGCGGCCCTTGTAACCGGCGCGGCGCGGCGGATCGGCCGCGCCATCGCCCTCGATCTCGCCCGCCAGGGCTGGGATGTGGCGGTGCATTACCATCGCTCCGAAGCCGAGGCGCGGCAGGTGGTTGCCGAGATCGAGGCCATGGGACGACGCGCGATCGCGCTCCCTGCCGATCTGACGGAGGAAGCACAGGTTCTGACCCTGGTGCCGGACGCCAATGCAACGCTCGGGCCGCTGACCTTGCTGGTCAACAATGCCTCGGCATTCGAGATGGACAAGATCGATACCGCGACGCGCGAAAGCTGGGATCAGCATCTCGAGACCAATCTGCGCGCACCGCTGGTGCTGACGCAGGCCTTCGCGAAACAGCTTCCGGAGGGGCGGCCCGGCAATATCGTGAACCTGCTCGACCAGCGCGTCTGGAAGCCGACGCCGTATTTCCTTTCCTACACCGTCGCCAAGATGGGCCTCTGGACGCTGACGCGCACCTGCGCGCTGGCCCTCGCGCCGACGATCCGCGTCAACGGGATCGGCCCCGGCCCGACCTTGCCCAGCACGCGCCAGACGGACGAACAATTCCGCCGTCAATGCGAGGCGATGCCGTTGCGGCGCGGTACGACGCCGGCCGAAATATGCGATGCGCTGCGCTTTATTCTCAGCGCACCCTCGATGACCGGACAGATGATTGCACTCGATGGCGGTGAACATCTCGGCTGGGCGCAATCGACCCGCGGCTTCGTGGCCAGTGAATAGGAGCGGGAACGAACGCCGCCCGCGCGGGTGGCCGGTCCCGACATAACGATGGCACGACAAAAGAACGACGAGACGAAGCCGGCGCCGCGCCGTGCGCCGGACACTGAACAGGTACCGGGCGAACTGACTGTCTTCATCCGCGACATGGTGCTCGAATGCCGGATCGGCATTCACCAGCATGAGCGCATCGCCGACCAGCGGGTCCGGATCAATCTCGAAGCGACCGTGCGGCCGGGCACCGAGATCGGCGACGATCTAGACAATGTGGTCTGCTATGGCGAGCTGGTGACCGGAATCCGCCATGTGATCGGATCCGGCCATACCAACCTCGCGGAAACCCTGGCCGAGCGCATTGCGACGATGTGTTTCGAGCATCGCCAGGTCCATGCGGTGCGCGTACGCGTGGAAAAGCTCGACGTGTTTCCCGAAGCGGAGAGCGTCGGTGTCGAAATCGAGCGCCGCAGACCCTGATACCAAACACGAGTCCGGATCACAGCGGGTGACCGGAAATTATTGAATCGATGCAACAAACCGGTAACCGGGAACAGCGTCGGACGAAAGTTTTGCACACCGTCTCCGAAGCGCCATAATTCCTCTGCCACAGCGTCCGATTCATCGCATCGTCATCGTTTGTTTATTCTTGACTTAAGCAAACTATATGTGGATCAGCATGTTAGCGATTTTGCCCGTTTTTTAGGCAACGACGGCAAAGCGCAGGATTCACTAGTCGGCAACGCACACCACCGGACATTTTCGACAGAGTTATCCACGGGAGTCGTGGAAAGAATTGCAGGACGGCAACAGGGCGTGAAGGATTTGCGCCACAGTCCCCGATTGCGCGCGCAGGAGACGAGAACGGCGCGATGATAGCCGAGATACCAGATACGGGGCCCGACGAGGCCGGACCGACAGCCGAAGAGGCGCGTCAGCCCTCGGAGCGACCGGCCGCGCCGAAAGCGTCGCTCGCCCGCGGTATCGCCGTGATCGAGGACGCGCTGAAGACGCTGCCGACGGTACCGGGCGTCTATCGCATGCTGAACGAGGCGGGCGACGCCCTTTATGTCGGCAAGGCGCATAATCTGCGCAAACGTGTCGCCGCCTATACCCAGGTGCCGCGCCTTTCGACCCGCCTCATGCGCATGGTCGCGGAAACCGTGTCGCTTGAGGTCATCAGCACGCATACCGAGGTCGAGGCGCTGCTGCTCGAGAGCAATCTCATCAAGCGGCTGGCGCCCCGCTACAACATCCTGCTGCGCGACGACAAGTCGTTCCCCTATATTTTGATTACCGAGAACCACACCGCGCCGCAGATCACCAAGCATCGCGGTGCGCGCAAGCGCAAGGGCGACTATTTCGGGCCGTTCGCCTCGGCCGGCGCCGTCAACCGCGCGATCACCGCGCTCGAGAAAGCTTTCCTGTTGCGCTCCTGTTCCGACCATATGTTCGCGAGCCGCACCCGGCCCTGTCTGCTGTACCAGATCAAGCGCTGTTCGGCGCCCTGTGTCGGCCGCATCGCCGAGACGGATTATGCGACTTTGGTCGAACAGGCGCGCCAGTTCCTCTCGGGCCACAGCGGCCAGATCCAGTCCACCCTGGCAACCGAAATGCAGACCGCCAGCGCCACGCTGGATTACGAACGGGCCGCAAGGCTGCGTGATCGCATCCGCGGGCTGTCGCAGATCCAGGCGCATCAGGACATCAATATCGAAGGTATCGAGGAGGCCGACGTGATTGCCGGCTATCAGGCCGGCGGCCAGACCTGCATCGAGGTGTTTTTCTTCCGCAATGGCGGCAATTACGGCAACCGCGCCTATTTCCCGAGCCACGACCGCGAAGCCGAACTGCCGGAAATTCTCGCCGCCTTCATCGGGCAGTTCTACGAAAACAAGACGCCGCCGCGGTTGCTGCTGCTGAACGAGACGCCGGCCGAAGTGGGGTTATTGGCCGAAGCGCTATCGCTCAAGGCGGATCGTCGGGTCGAGATCGCGATGCCGCAACGCGGCGCCAAGCGCGGTCTGCTCGACCATGCGCTCGCCAACGCGCGCGAGGCGCTCGGCCGGCGCATGTCGGAGAACGCAGCGCAGCGGCGGTTGCTCGAAGGGCTGGCGGGTGTATTCGGTCTGGACGGTACGCCGGAGCGGATCGAGGTTTACGACAACAGTCATCTCTCCGGCACGAATGCCTATGGCGCGATGGTCGTCGCCGGCCCCGAGGGGTTCACAAAAAGCGCCTATCGCCGCTTTGCGGTGACCGGGCGTGCCAAGGACGGCGAGGATGTCGAGCCGGGCGACGATTACGCGATGCTGCGCGAGGTTCTCGCGCGACGCTTTGCGCGCGCGCTGAAAGAAGATCCCGGTCGCGAAGGTAAAGGCTGGCCCGATCTGGTGCTGATAGACGGCGGACAGGGCCAGCTCAACGTCGCGCTCGACGCGCTGCGGGAACTCGCGATCGAGGATATTCCCGTCGTCGCAATCGCCAAGGGCCCCGACCGCGATGCCGGCCGCGAGCGCTTCTTCATGGCCGGGCGTCCGCCGATGAGCCTCGAACCGAAGGATCCGGTTCTGTATTTCCTGCAGCGACTGCGCGACGAGGCGCATCGCTTCGCCATCGGCACGCATCGCGCCGGCCGCAGCCGCGCCATCGGCCGCTCGACGCTGGACGACGTACCGGGCATCGGCGCGAAACGCAAGAAGGCGCTGCTGCTGCATTTCGGATCGGCCCGCGCGGTTTCGCGCGCCGGGCTTGCCGATCTCGCCGCCGTAGCCGGCATCAGCGAGGCGGTCGCACGCCGCGTCTACGATCATTTCCACAGCGAGGGCTAGCGGTTTAGACTTGGTTCTAGCCGGGGGCGCGGCGCCCCTTCCCCCGCTTTGCACCGGCCACCACATGCAGCGGTAGCCCCCAGAAATAACCATCGAGACCGATCCATGGATCTACCCAATGTTCTGACGCTGTCGCGAATCGTCGCGATCCCGCTGCTGCTCGTCCTGATGTTCCTGCCGGGTGCGTTCTGGCAGTGGCTGGCGTTGCTGATTTACATCGCAGCCTGCGTGACCGACTATTTCGACGGCATGCTGGCGCGCCAGC
>JAWXBK010000030.1:0-28031 GCA_034439975.1 Rhodospirillaceae bacterium
CCCGCATATCCCGGCCGCGCGCCAGTACAGCGACCTGGTCGATTGGGGCATGCAACCCGACATGATCGAAGGGCAATCGAAATCGTCCGGCCGCCTCTTGTACAAGCGCGACGAGAACGGCGAACGTGCGATCGAAAGCGGGCTGTGGGTCTGCACGCCCGGTTCGTGGCGGCTTTCGATACCCGGCGACGAGATCTGCTATTTCCTCGAAGGCCGCGCGGTCTACACCGAACATAACGGCGATACGATCGATGTCGGACCCGAGACGGTCGTGCATTTTCCGTCGGGGTGGACCGGCCGCTGCGATGTCAAATCGACATTGCGCAATACATACATGCTCGCCCGCACGCCGTCGACGATCGATCGCGAGGCGACACCGGTCATGTACAAGCCGCTCGAAATTTCGAAGCTGGTCGACTGGGGCGCCGTCCCGACGATGATCGAGGGCCAGTCCGTCACCTCCGGCCGGCTACTCTACAAAGGGCCCGGCGGGCGCAGCGAAACCGGGATCTGGGTCTGCACGCCGGGCACCTGGAATTGCCACGTCACCAGCGATGAATATTGCCATTTCATCGCCGGGCGCAGCACCTATACGCATGAGAGCGGCGAGGTGATCGAGATCAAGCCCGACACGGTCGCGTTTTTTCCAAAGGATTGGCGCGGTGTCTGTCAGGTTCACGAGACCGTACGCAAGGTCTACATGATCCGCTGAGCGCAGCTTGCGGCCGTTCGCCTGCGTAAAATCCCCAGTGTCGCGCGCGATAATTTATGTGCGTGCGATCACGATTTCTTCAAATGGCCTCGCCTCGATTGACGCGCGCCAAAACCGGGCGCAGCATTTTCCCGTCGGCGCCTGTCGCCGATGGATCACTCACCCGTTGCAACCAACATAGAGGAGGATGCGGACCTGCATGGAACCACCGAAGCAGCAACCCCGGCTTCGCCTCGATGCGGAGCCACGGTCCTGAAGGATCCGTGTGAGAACCGGTGGGCACCCGGCTCTCACGGAACGTGACGAGGACCGCCGACAGTCTGCAATGTTGAAATGACGCCTGGCCGCAAGACCGGCGTGAAACAGTGGATCTCCTCGAGATCTGCGCTCGGGCCGAAGAGGCCCCGGAACCAAGGCCCCGCCGTGGAGGACTCCAGCCCGGCGGGGCTCCGTTTTTTCAAATCAGGCGCATTCGCGCTCCCGGATAGCGCGCCGGCCGCTATGATCGCGCGATGACGGCGACAACACACGACATCGATCCGGGCCCCCTGACCACGATCGGTTATGAGCGCGCAGAGCTCGCCGATTTCCTGCGCAGCCTGAACGAAGCCGGAATTACCATCCTGTTCGACATTCGCGCCAACGCCTGGTCGCGACGCAGCGAGTTCGCTGCAAAGCGACTAAGTGCGGCGCTGGCCGAAGCGGGCATCGCCTATCGTCATCTGCCCGCCCTCGGCAGCCCCGATCCGGCCCGCGAAGCCGCCAAGGCGGGCGATGCTGCCGGCTTCGAACGCCATTATCGCGCCCAGCTCGAAACCGACGCGGCGCGCGCCGCGCTCAGACTTGTCGCCGAGGAAGCCGCGCGCAATCCGATCTGTCTCATGTGCTACGAGCGCGATCCGCGCGACTGTCATCGGCGCCTGACCGCCGATGCGCTGCAGGCGATGACGGGGCATGCGCTGCGCCATCTGTTCGTCGCCGCAGAACCCGCCGCGGGCTCGTTGCTCTAGGCGGTGGCCGGCCCGCCGCCTGCTACAATCCTGCCGTCGAGCATGCGGACCTGGCGTGGCGCGCGCCTGGCAAAATCGCCGTCATGCGTCACCACGATTACGGCGCGGCCCTCGTCGGCGGCCAGCTCGCCGAGGATGGCGTAGACCGTTTCTGCATTCTTGCTGTCGAGATTGCCGGTCGGCTCGTCAGCGAGGATCAGTGCCGGACCGTTTGCCAGCGCCCGGGCAATCGCAACGCGCTGGCGCTCGCCGCCGGAAAGCTGGTGTGGTCGCCGGTTTGCCACCCGGCCAAGACCGAGACGATCGAGCAGCGCGGAAGCGCGCGTGCGGACCTGTGATTCGTCCTGCCGGCCGAGGCGACGCATCGGCAACATCACGTTCTCAAGGGCGGTAAATTCGCCGAGCAGAAAATGAAACTGGAATACAAATCCGATACGCTCCAGCCGCAACCGCGCCAGGGCATCGGAACTCAATGTGCCGGTATCGATACCATCGAACCGGACAGTGCCCTCACTCGGCCGGTCGAGCAGCCCAATCAGATAAAGGAGCGACGACTTCCCGCAGCCGGATGGCCCCGTGACAACGATGTACTCGCCTGGCATCACGGCAACATCGATATCGGAGACCAGGGTCACAGGAACCGCACCGCGAATTCGCCGTGCCACGGATGCGAGCATGACGACCGGCACGCTCATGCAGCGCCCCGGATGATGTCGACCGGCTCGAGTGCGGCCGCCTTTCTTGCCGGAAGATATGCCGCAAGCGTTGCCGACAGGAACGCGGCCGACCCGGCTATCGCATAGTGCCAGGGCGAATACAGAAGAACGAACCCTTCCGTCCGCACAAATCCCTCAATCTCGAAGCGGATGGACGCCAGCAACTCCGTCAGCCCGTACCCGACCCCCCAGCCGATCAGCATCCCGATCGCCCCGACCAGCGCACCTTCGAGCAGGAATATCAGCTGTATGTCGGCTTCTGTGAAACCCAGCGACTTCAGGATCGCAATATCGCGGGTCTTCTCCAGAACGACCGTCGAGATGATGTTATAGATCCCGAATGCCGCAACCAGAAGGATCGCGCCGGTCGTCGAGTACATGATCGCATTCTGGATCACGAAAATGCCGAGTACATTGCTGTTTGCTTCCTGCCAGGACTCCGTCCAGTAGCGGAATTGCGATTCGAGGTGGCGGGCAATCGGCTCTGCCTGCTCGACATCGCGTAATCGCATTCGTATGCGATCGATGACATTGATGCGGTCCTGCAGAACCTGTGCCTTCTTCAGCAGCGTATAGCTCGTCCCATTGTCGAGGGACACCACGCCGGTTTCGAACATGCCGACGATCTGCATTCGCATAACCACGCCGGCCGGCGATGTGACTGTCAGCCAGTCGCTCATCGTGGCGCCAAGGCGATCGGCAATGCCGACACCGAGAATGATGCCATTGGCCCGCGTTTCGAGCGACTCGATGTTGCCGGCAATCAGGTCCTTTACCAGGTTTGTAACGAACCGCTCGCGCTGCGGTTCAATGCCGATCAGCGACGACGCTTCCTCGGCGCTGCCATAAGTAAGAAATACCTGACCCTCGAGGGCGGGTGCTGCGGTGACGCCCTCCATGGCGTCGATTGTCTCGAGAATGGCCTTGGCATTCCGGATGCCGCGCACCTCGGTTTCGGGCTTGAGGCCGCGCAATTCCATCGCAACGATTTCGCCGTAAGCGCGTTCGACAGGTTGCGCATCGGCGGTACGAAATTCGTCCTTCATCGTGACATGGGGCGACACATCGATTATCTGGCTGACGAAGTAGCTCTGGAACCCCTGCATCATCGCCGCAATGGCGATGAAGAACCCCACACCGAGCGCGACGCCGGCTATCGATACCATCGATTGACGGCGCCGTTGCCCGAGATGCGCCAGCGCGATGTCGAAGCGGATGTCCAAGGGTGCCTATCGATCCGCCGATTCGAGACGGTCGCCTTCGACAAGGTCGATCGGGGGGTTCAGGATCACCCGGTCGCCCGCATCGACGCCTTCGACGATCTCGATGAACTCGTTCCCGATAATGCCGGTCTGCACGGCGCGCCGCTCGGCGGCGCCGTCTGCCACGACCCAAAGCGCGCCGTCCCGGTAAGCCGCCGCCGGCGCCAGAACGGCATCGGCAACTTCCCGAACGATGACATTGACTTCGACCGTCATGCCAACGAACAACGGCGAGTCCGCCGGCAGCATCATCCGCGCGCGATAGCTCTTATTGATCGAATCACCCCGCGGCGTCACATCGTCGACGGTCGCTTCGATGACAAGATCGGGAAATGCATCGGCCTTCACCAACGCTGCCTGCCCGCGGGCAATCAGCGGAATATCCTCCTCATCGATTTCGGCGGATACACGAAACGGCGGTTCCTGTCCGAGCCAGCAGACGGTTTGCCCGGCATCCAGAACGTCGCCGATCTCATGCTCCCGGCGCAATACGATGGCGTCGAACGGCGCGGCAAGCGTCAGGTCCGCAAGTCGCTGACGCGCGGCATCCACGCCGGCGCGCGCCTGTTCATGGAGGCTGACGGTACGCTCCAGGGTCTGGCGTGTGGCCGTGTTGCGCTCGGCAAGCTCGCGAAATCGATCCAACTCCTGGCGCTGAAAAGAGAGGACGGCCTCGGCCTCGGCAAGCTGCGCCTTGACCTCGCCTGCGTCGAATTCGACGAGAATCTCGCCGGCCACAACCCGATCGCCCTCGCCGCATCGAATGGCAATGACACGGCCGCGGATCGTCGGTGCGATCTCGACCTCCCGCACCGGTTCGACCGTACCTGTCGCATAGACCGCCGCGACGGCCGGCCCCCGGACCACCTCGCCGGTCTCGACTTGGCGAGGTCCGAGGAAGCGGCTCCAGCCGATATAGGCAGCGCCGACAACGGCGCTGGCCATCAGGATGCCCAGAACGATATGGCGAGGTCGCATCTCGGATTCACCGCTCAAAATTGTCGGCCCCGCGATCTTAGGCGGATGGCGACGCCCGGACCAGCGGCGAGGATTGCTCCGCCGTGTCGATGGATGACCTCGCGATTGCCGGATTGCGAATCGGGGCGGCGCCGACCAAGATGCCGCGCCCGAAAGGAAGATTTGGCGGGGATAAGGACGATGGCCGATGGCGCAGTTCCGCACGCTCGACGATATCGATGTGACCGGCCGGCGCGTCCTGGTGCGGTCCGATCTCAATGTACCGATGAAGAACGGCCGGGTGACCGACACGACGCGGATCGACCGCAGCGCAGTCACAATCCAGGCGCTGATCGACAAGGGCGCGAGCGTGGTGGTGCTCTCGCATTTCGATCGGCCCGGCGGGAAGCGCGTGCCCGAGATGTCGCTCGCCCCGGTGGTCGAGCCTTTGTCCGCAGCCCTTAGCGGACGGCCGGTCGCTTTCGCGGACGACTGCATCGGACCCGCAGCCGAACGCGCGGTCGCGGCGCTGAAGCCCGGTAGCGTCCTGCTGTTGGAGAATCTTCGCTTTCATGCGGGCGAGGAAATGAACGATCCCGGTTTTGCCCGCGCATTGGCCGCATCGGGCGAGATCTATGTGAACGATGCCTTCTCTGCCGCGCATCGGGCGCATGCTTCGACCGAAGCGATCGCGCGCCTGCTGCCGGCCGTTGCTGGACGGCTGATGGAGGCCGAGCTCGATCATCTCTCGCGCGCGCTCGATCAGCCGCAGCGACCGGTCGCCGCGATCGTCGGCGGCGCCAAGATTTCGACCAAGCTCGATCTGCTCGGCAATCTGGTGGCGAAGATGGATCTGCTGATCGTCGGCGGCGGCATGGCGAACACGTTTCTTCATGCCAGCGGCATCGCGATCGGCCGCTCGCTCGCGGAACGCGACATGGCCGCGCGCACGAAGGAGATCATGCAGGAGGCACAGCGCCAGGGCTGCGACATCCTGCTGCCGGAGGATGCCGTTGTCGCAAAGACTCTCGCGGCCGGCGTCGAAACCGAAACCGTTGCGATCCAGGTAGTGCCGGCGGACCAGATGATTCTCGATATCGGCCCTGCGACCGTCGCCTCGATCGAACGACGCCTCGATGCCTGCCGCACGCTGGTCTGGAACGGGCCGCTCGGCGCGTTCGAGACGCCCCCGTTCGACGCGGGCACGATGGCGGTTGCGGAGTTCGTCGCCAAACGCACGCAGGCGGCGCGGCTGATGAGCGTTGCCGGCGGCGGCGACACGGTCGCGGCATTGGCAAAGGCCGGCGTCACCGGTGCGCTGTCCTATGTTTCGACGGCCGGCGGCGCGTTCCTCGAATGGCTCGAGGGCAAGACCCTGCCGGGGGTGAAGGCACTCGAGGACGCGGCGCGCTAGTTCAGGCGGTCGCGATACTGAGCAGCACCAGAACCGCCATGCCGGCGGCGCAGCCGAGCAACAGATTGCGCCGCGTCAGAAAGAACACGAACGCGGCCGCCGCCGCCGCAGCCAGCCGATGCGTGAGGTCGGTTGCCGCCAGCGGCCCTTCCGGCATCAGGATCATGCGCGCGATGAGCGCCGCAAGCAGCGCATAGGCGACCGCCGCACTCCAGCGAAACAACCGGCTATTCGTATCGATGCGGCCGCCGAGCAGTACGCCGGCGAAGCGCCATCCATAGGTGACGATGGCCGCGATCCCGATCACGAACCAGGGGTAGAGCGGGTCGCTCATGCCGGGCTCGTCTTGCGAAGCGTCTCGTCGAGCCAGAAGGCGGCGCTGCCGGCGATGAGGCCGGTTGCGAGCAGGCCCCAGTCCGGCGAGACGAGATGCAGGAGAGGCCCGAGGATCGCGCCGAAAACGAGCGCCAGCGCGCGGGCGCGGGCGCGCGCGTCGGCCGCAAAGATCAGCATGAAATAGATCGGATTGAGGAATACGAGCCCGATCGTCACGCTCGATGGCAGCAGATCTGGCAACTGATAGCCGATCGCCGTGGTGACGAGCGTGCTGGTCCACAGCACCGCGACGATCCCGAAAAAGAATGGCAGGCGCCCGCGCGTCGTCATGTGCGGGGCGCGCTGCATGGTGTTGGCCCAGCCGGTGACCGCGACGTAATGCGCCGCGAGATAGTATTTCCAGCGCGGCGTGCCGGGATGACGCAGATAAGGCATCAGCGTCACCGTCATCGGCAGCAGTCGCGCGTTGGTGAGCGCAACCGCGATCGCAATCGCAAACCACGATGCGCCGACGGCATAGAGTTCGACCAACGCGATCTGACCGGGCAGTGCCCAGCCGGTCGCCGTCGAGGCAATGCTCTGGCCGAGCCCGAGCCCGCTTTCCCGTGCCAGCACGCCGAAGCCGAGATAGCTCGAGGCCAACACGATCGCGGGAATGCCGGCGGCGAGCCGCATCCCCTCGACGAAGGCGGCCCGCGGCGCCATATCCTGCATTGTCGCGGTCTCGTCGGTCGTCATGCGGACGGGTTTCCGGGGCACGGGTGGGTGCATAAAATTGCACCCGACCATAGGCCAGGAGACGATGAATGCGCCATATCGAGACCGTGTCTGTCGCCCTCTGCGCGCTCGCGTTCCTGCTGGTTGCCGAATCGGGCATGGCGCAGGCGATACCGGACGAACAGATACCCGGCACACGTATCGAGATCCGGCCGGCGGATCTGCCGCCGCCCTACGCCACCGAAAGCAGCGGCAACAAGTCCGACGACGTCGATCGTCCGGACCCGCTGCCGTTCCGGCTGCCGGAGGGTTTCAGCGTGAATCTTTTTGCCGACGATCTCCACAACCCGCGCTGGATGGTCGTCGCGTCGAACGGCGACGTGCTGCTCTCCGAACCGCGTGCCAGCCAGGTGACGCTGCTGCGCGACGCCGACGGCGATGGCATCGCGGAAGAACGACATGATTTCGCCGAGGGGTTCGATGGGCCGCACGGGCTCGCGATCGAAGGCAACTATCTCTATATCGCCGATGTCGAGGCGGTCTGGCGCGTTCCCTACCGGCCCGGCGACATCGAGGCGTCCGCCGATCCGGAACAGGTGACCGCCGATGGTGCGCTCGGCAATCCGGGGAGCCACTGGTCGCGCAACATCGTCTTCGCACCGGACGGCAGCCGCTTTTTCGTGACGGTCGGATCGACAAAGAATGTCACGATCGAAGGCTCGCCTTTCGCCACGGTACAGAGTTTTGCCGCCGACGGCAGCGACCAGCGCGATTTTGCGACGGGCCTGCGCAATCCCGTCGGCATCGAATTTCACCCTGATACCGGCGAGCTCTATGTGACGGTGAACGAGCGCGACGGGCTGGGCGACGATCTGGTGCCCGATTACTTCACACGCATCGAGCGCGGCGATTTCTTCGGCTGGCCCTATGCCTATATCGGCGACAACCCGCAGCCGGGCATCGAAGGGCCGCTCGGGCTCATCAAGTCGACGAAGGTGCCGGACGTGCTGTTCCGCGCACATTCGGCCGCACTCGGTCTCGCGTTCTACGAGGGCAAGCAGTTCCCGGACGATTATGTCGGCGATGCGTTCGTCGCCTTGCGCGGCTCGTGGAATCGCAGCGAGCCGACCGGCTATATGGTGGTGCGCGTGCCCTTCGAAGACGGCCGCCCCGCCGGGTACTACGAGAGTTTCCTCACCGGCTTCTGGATCGCAGGCACCAACCCGGCCGACGTGTTCGGAAGGCCGGTCGGGCTGGCCGTGGCCGCCGACGGCAGCCTGCTGATCGCCGACGATACCGGCGACGCCGTCTGGCGGGTCAGCTATACCGGCGACTAGGCGACCGAAAACCGGCCCGGTTGCTGGCGCCCGCCCGGGGCGGCAGAGTAGCGGCATGGCCGATATTCCCGACCCCGCCCGATCCCGCGAGAGCTTCCTGCGCAAGATTCCCGACGGCGACACGCAGGAGCGACTGGTCTGCGCCGATTGCGGATTCATCAACTACGACAATCCGAAGATTGTGGTTGGCTCGGTCGTGCGCTGGGAAGACCGCATCCTGATGTGCCGGCGCGCGATCGATCCGCGCAGCGGCTTCTGGACCTTGCCCGCCGGCTATCTTGAACAGCGCGAAACGGCGATGGACGGGGCGAAACGCGAAGCCTGGGAAGAGGCCCGCGCGCGCATCGACATCACCGGCGTTCTGGCCGTCTACACGATCCGCCGGCTCTCGCAGGTTCAGGTGATCTTTCGCGCGCGTCTCAAGACGCCGGAGATTGCCGCCGGACCCGAGAGCCGCGAGGTTGCGCTCTTCCGCTGGGACGAAATTCCGTGGAACGAGATCGCCTTTCCCTCGGTGTGCTGGGCCTTGCAGCACGATCGCGAAGCGGGCTCCGATGCGCAGCCGGCGGCGCGCACCAATCCGCTCGGGGAGGAGGGCGATTCGCCACTCGAAGATTCCGCTGCGGGACTTTGATTAATCAGAACTGGATCAGCGCGTTGCCGAAGGCAACGAGAACCGCAGCCGCTATGCGCCGCGGGCCGAATGGCTCCTTGAGGATGAGCGCGCCGATCGCAGCGCCGAATACCACGCTGGTCTCGCGTAACGCCGTCACCTGCGCCATGGGGGCGAGGCTCATCGCCCAGATCGCGATCGCATAGCCGCCGCCGGCGATCACCGCGCCGAACAGACCGCGCCAGCCGTCATGCACGACATGCGCGATGAAGCTGTGCCGTTTCACATAGATGCAGTAAACGACCAGCGGGATCGATTCGAGGAAGAAATCCCATGCGATATAGGCCGCAGGGTCGCCGGAGGCGCGCACGCCCATGCCATCGGCGAGCACATAACTCACGATGAACAAACCGGTGATTACCGCGAACAGGACCGAGCGCCCTTCGGCCCCACGCATATTGCCGCGCTCAATCGCAAGCACGAGGATGCCGACGGTGACGAGGCCGAGCCCGATCGCCCCCAGCAGATCCGGCACTTCGCCGGCGAGTGGAATGGCGATGATCGCGACCAGAGGCGGCGCGATGCCGCGCGCGATCGGATAGACCCGGCTCATTGCGCCGTCGCGATAAGCGAAGAGCAGGAAAATGTAATAGCCGACATGGGTGACGACCGAGACGCCAATCCAGGGCCAGGCTGCCGGATCGGGCAGGCCGACAAAAGGGATCGCCAGCATCGCGAGGAAGCCGGCGCCGCCGATGACCAGGGTGAGATCGACGACGCGGTCGCGCCCGCTCTTGATCATTGCGTTCCATGTCGCGTGCATGATCGCCGCGGCAAGAACCAGAAGCAGGACGGTAACGGACATGGTAGTGACCAGATGGAGGCGGCGTCACGCGCGGCTACGCGGACGGTCGCAGGAAATCAGGCGTTCGCGGCGGCTGGCGTATAATCGGCGAGGCGGCGCGATACGTCGTTGCGGGCGCTCTGCGCGATCGCGAGCACCAGCCGGCGACGCAGCCAGGGTTCGCCGACATAATCGAGCTTGTGACGGTCCGCATCGTAGAGAATGGTTTCATAGCCGCGCGCTGCAAGCCATTCGGCAACATGCACCGGCGCGCTGCCGAATTCGGTCAGCGCCGCATCGAGCGCAATAAGGATGGCCGGCGGATTCGCGACGGCGAGACAGTCCATCGCGCCTTCGAGCGCGAACATTTCGCAGCCGGCGATATCGAGACGCATCAGCGCATAGCGCCGCGCATCGACCCAGCGGTCGAGCATCACCTGATCGACGCCGATCACGCCGCCCGATACCAGTTCGGTCGGCGCCACGATGCGGCGGCGACGGAAGCGGCCGGTGCCGTCGAGAAAACGGCCAAGCCCGTTTCTGTTCGAGACGAGGCGCGGATGGATCACGACCTGCAAGGCGCGTGAAGTTGCGATCGCTTCCTTGAGGCGCATGCGCATCTGGGGGCTCGGTTCGAAGGCATCGACCGATCCTTCGAGACCGATGCGGCGCGCCGCCTGGATCGCGAAGCCGCCAAGATTGGCGCCGATATCGAGCACATGATCGCCCTGTTTGAGATAGCGGTCGACGAAGGCCATCGAATGCGGATCGGCCCAGCTTTCGGCGGGCGCCGTCGTCTCGACGGCCGACGCATTGCCGCCGCGGTTGCGGCCGAACAGGCCACCCCGTTCGTGACGACTGCTGGCGGCGCGGCCCGCATTATTGCTGGTTCCGAGTAAACCCATAGGCGCGTGCCCGTTAGCGGTACCCCCGAGTCGAGGCCTTGGGGTTACAATATCAGAAAGAATATTGAGAAAGAAGCGGGGCTTACGGCACGCAGCTCAGAGCCGGCCTGATATTTGGTGGGCCGATTCAGGCAACCGGGCGCTCATTGTCGATGCCTAACAGGGAATGCGCGAACGACGAGGCCTCGAACGGCCGTAAATCCTCGGCTGCCTCGCCGACGCCGATCGCGACGACCGGCAGCGCGAATTTCTCGGCGAGTGCCACGAGCACGCCGCCCTTCGCGGTGCCGTCGAGCTTGGTCACGACGAGGCCGGTCAGCTTCACCGTTTCGCGGAAGGTTTCGACCTGACGGATCGCATTCTGTCCGGTTGTGGCGTCGAGCACGAGGATCACATCGTGCGGCGCGGTCGGATCGAGCTTGGCGAGCACACGCGTCACCTTGCCGAGTTCGGCCATGAGATCGGCCTTGTTGTGCAGCCGCCCGGCCGTGTCGACAAACAACAGATCGGCGTCGATTGCCTTGGCACGTTCGAGCGCCTCGAAGGCGAGGCCCGCGGCATCCGATCCCTGCGCACGCGCCACGACCTCGGCGCCGCTGCGCTCACCCCAGATCTTGAGCTGTTCGATCGCCGCCGCGCGAAACGTATCGCCGGCCGCGAGCACGACGCGGCGCCCCTCGCCTGCAAAAAAATGCGCGAGCTTCCCGATCGTCGTCGTCTTACCGGTACCGTTGACGCCGACCACCAGCACGACATGCGGCCGGTGCGCCGGATCGGGCCGCAAGGGCCGCGCGACCGGTTCGAGGATTGCGGCGATTTCCGATGCGAGCAAGCGGCGCACCGATTCTTCATCAGTTTCGCCGCGCGAAGCCGATTTCGCCAGCGCCGCCGTCAGACGCGCCGCGACCTGCGGGCCGAGATCGGCTGCGATCAGCGCTTCCTCGATCTCCTGCAGCATCGCGGCGTCGAGCTTGCGCCCGCCGACGATTCCCGCGATCCCTTGACCGAGCTTGCCCGCGCTGCGGCCGCGGCCCTGTTTCAGCCGTTGCAGCCATGAACCGCCGGCCATCAGCGCGCGCTCACGAGGCGTTGCGCGACACCGCGAGGCGTCGCGTCGCGCGTTTCGATCCAGCGCGCGCTCAGCCGCATGCCGTCATGCGATATGACCCGCGCCTTCACCAGTGCGCCACGCCCGATATCCGTGCCCGCGCAGGCGATGTCGATCGGTGCGAACCCGTCGCTATGCCCGCGCGCGCGATCGAGCCGTCGGTTCTCGACAAGGGCCGTGATGGAACGGCCGATCAGCGTATCGAAATAGCGCGCCCGCTGGCGCGCGCCCGCCTCGCGCAGTTGTGCCGCGCGTTCCTTGCGCAGCGCCTTCGGCAGTTGCGGCATGCGCGCGGCCGGCGTGCCGTTGCGCGCCGAGAATGGGAACACATGCAGGAAAGCGAGATCGCATGCGACGACCAGATCGAGACCCTCCGCAAACATCGCCTCGCTCTCGGTCGGGAAGCCGGCGATCAGATCGGCACCGAAGGTGATATCGGGCCGCAGATCCCGCGCACGGCGGCAAAACGCGATCGCCTGCGCGCGGCTGTGCCGACGCTTCATGCGCTTCAGGATCATGTCGCTGCCGGCCTGCAGCGAGAGATGCAGATGCGGCAGCAGCCGCTCTTCGTCGGCGATCATCCGCAGCAACTCGTCGTCGATTTCGGCCACATCGATCGAGGATAAACGCAGGCGTCGCAATTCGGGAACCAGTTTCAGGATTCGACGCGCGAGCTGGCCCAAATTCGGTGCGCCCGGCAGATCGCCGCCCCAGCCGGTAATGTCGACGCCGGTCAGGACGATTTCGCGCACACCGCTTTCGACCAGCGCACGAATTTGCGCGACGATCTCGCCGGCGGGCGCACTCCGGTTGTTGCCGCGGCCAAAGGGAATGATGCAGAAGCTGCAGCGATGGTCGCAGCCCTGCTGCACCTCGACGAACGCGCGCGCATGGCCGTTGCGCGTATCGGCATCGAAACCCGTTGCCAGATGACCAATCGGCTCGCGCGGCGCCATGATGTCGCCGACCGCGACGAGCGGTCCGGACGATACGGGTTGTGGCGATACAGAAAGACGATGCGCCAGCGCATCGAAGATGGCGGTCCGCATCTTCTCATCGTTGCCGATCACGGCGTCGACTTCGGGCATCGCCGCGAAGCCGGGCGCATCGATCTGCGCCGCACAGCCGGCGACGACGATGTGTGCTGCGGGATGATCGCGTTTCGCGCGGCGGACCGCCTGGCGCGTCTGCCGCATCGCCTCGCCGGTGACGGCGCAGCCATTGACGATTACGGTCGCGGCGAGGCCGGCCTTGGTTGCGTGCGCGCGCATCGTCTCCGATTCGGCCATGTTCAGCCGGCAGCCGAGCGTAACGATATGCAGATCGTTCATGGCCGCGTCACGCCATTCAGCCGTTCAGCAGCGAGGGATCGAACGTGCCGGAATAGCTGATCGCGACCGGACCGGTCATGCGCACATGCTGGTCCTTCAGCCATTCGATCTCGAGTTCGCCGCCATCGACGACGATCGTCGCATGACGGCCGGTCAGCTTGCGCCGCGCCGCAGCGACCAGGGTCGCACAGGCGCCGGAGCCGCAGGCGAGCGTGACGCCGACGCCGCGCTCCCAGACCCGCATGCGAATGCGATCCGGCGAAAGCACGGTCGCGACTTCCACATTGGTGCGCGAGGGAAACAGCGGATGACGCTCGATCGCGGGCCCGAGCCGCTCGATATCGATCGCTCCGGCATCGTCGACAAAGAAGACGCAATGCGGATTGCCGATATTGACCGCGACGGGATCGGCGAGCGGGCCCTGCACGAGATCGAGATGCAGCGTGTCCATCGGCTTTGCGAGCGGGATCTCGCGCCAGTCGAGACCGACGAGACCCATATCGACGCTGACCCGCCCGTCGGCCAGAAGCTCGGCATCGAGCAGGCCGGCCGCCGTCTCGAGCAGCAGATGATCGCGCCTGGTCTCCTGCATCAGCATCCAGGCGGCGCAGCGCGTGCCGTTGCCGCAGGCTTCGGCCTCCGAGCCGTCGGCATTGAGGATGATGAGCCGCGCATCGGCGAGGCCGGCATCGTCGCGGCTCGCGCCGGCGCTTGGCCCTTTCGGGCTTGGTTGCGCGATCACGATGAGCTGGTCGAAGCCGACGCCGCGCCGACGGTCGGCGATGCGCGCGGCTTCGGCTGCATTCGGCACCCGGCCATTCTGGCGGGTATCGATGATGACAAAGTCGTTGCCGAGCCCGTGGGCTTTAGTGAATGGAAGCGGCGCCATGGCCGGCTATATGGCAGTGCGCGGCGACAGAGTCCACTGGCCGCCCGGAGCCGGCGATAACCAGTTTAAGCGGCGCTTTTGCTCCACATCGTCTCGTGCACGATGCCGAGCGGAGCGAAGGGCGGGGTCGGTTCGGTCAACAGGCCGGTTTCGGGATCGTGCCGCGGCGCGGCGTGATGGCAGATCCAGTTGCAGCGCGGGTCGAGAGACACCGCCGGCAGACCTTCGTCATAGACCACGACGTTCATAGCGCATTGCTCGGCGAGGCGTTCCCGTGAAGGCGGGCGCTCACGCACCCCGGCGCGCGAGGGGTGCCCCTTGAGTGCGCGGCCGAGCGCATCGGACCAGGCCTGCCAGTGCGGCGCATCGGCCCGCAACGCGAACGCACCCGTGTTGAGATGGGGCTTGCGATAGAGCCGGTCGGCAGTTTCCTCACCGAACGAATCCTCGAACGCAGCGCGGATGACGCCTTCGAACTCGTCGCGCGCTTCGTTCTGGTTGCGATAGGCGGGGTGCACCTCCGGCACGATCGCAATCTTGTGCGTGTCGCCCGCCCTTCCCGCCTCGTCGCCCGCCGCGGCGAAGAACTGCTCGACCGCGTCCCATTGCTGCACCCAGGCATCGGCATCGAGCCACATATAGAGATCGTAACCCGGCACATGGTTCGGCAAATGTGGCCGAGCGGTATAAGCGCGCCAGTGCGACGGCAGCGTCGTGCAATCGGGCAGATCATAGTCCCAGCCCGGTTCGACGATCGCATCGGCGAGGGGCGCGAGTGCGTCGCACTGCATTGGTTCGAGCCCGAGATCGAGCAACACCAGAGCGCAGCTGCGGGCGGGATCGCGCGCGCGCACCGATTCCGCCGCGCGCTTCAGATAACGGAAATAGCCCGAATCGGCGCCGCTGACGATGACGCGGCGCGCGGTCATGTGCCGCCTCGCGTTCCTAACGCGCCGCGAGGCGGAGCGCGCCGTCGAGGCGGATCACTTCGCCATTCATCGCCACGTTTTCGATCAGATGCAGACAGAGGCGTGAAAATTCGTCGGCGCGCGCGAGCCGGCTCGGATAGGGGATCGTGTCGGTGATGCTCTTCTGAATTTCCGGTGGCAGGTTCAGCATCATCGGTGTCGCGACGACGCCCGGTGCAATCGCCAGCACGCGGATGCCCTTCGACGCGAGATCGCGCGCCGCCGGCAAAGTGAGGCCGACAATGCCGGCTTTCGACGCGGCGTAGGCCGCCTGGCCGATCTGGCCTTCATAGGCGGCGACCGATGTGGTCGAGATGATGACGCCGCGCTCGCCGTCTTCGCGCGGCTCGGCACCGGCCATGTCGGCCGCGGCAAGCCGCATCATGTTGAAGGTGCCAATCAGGTTGACCTCGATCACCTTCGCGAATTTCTCGAGCGCGAGCGGCGCGTTCTCCTTGCCGACGATGCGGCCCGGAATGAGGATGCCCGCGACATTGATCAGCACGCGCGCCGGCCCGTGCGCATCATGCGCCGCCTTGACCGCCGATTCGGCGCTCGCCGCGTTCGCGATGTCGCATTCGAGGCCGATGCCGCCGATCTCCTTCGCGACTTTCTCGGCGCTCGCTTTGTCGATGTCGAGCACCGCGACCTTTGCGCCGCCCTTGGCAAGATGCCGCGCCACGTCGGCGCCCATGCCCGAACCGCCGCCCGTCACCAAAGCTGCCTGACCCTTGATATCCATCGTGCCACCGCCCCTGAAGTTTTGCCCGATCCGCCGTCCTGACGCATCGTCCCGTCGGGCGCGGTTTCTAGCAAAGCGGCGGCCGGCAAGCCAGCCGGGCGGCCCGCGGCCCCGCCCGGGCCCTCATGGTCAACCCGGGCGGCGGCCGTTGTAGGGGGCCGATACCCCGCCCATATTGTCGGCCATGAACGAGGCAGCATCCGGCATGAGCCCGGGAGGCGCTAAGCTCGCCAACCCCGGCGGCCCTACCCGCGCAACCGGCACCGAAATCAGCACCGACATCGTTGTCTACGATCCGGTGAAGCTGGCGCGCGACGAGACGCGTGTCGAGCGCGGCTTCTGGCGCAAGGTCCGCAAATATGCGGCGCGGGTACCGTTTCTCGATCAGCTCCTCGCCGCCTACTACACCGCAATCGATCCGAAGACGCCACTCCAGGCGAAGGCGGTGCTGATGGGCGCGCTCGCCTATTTCGTGCTGCCAGTCGATATGCTGCCCGATTTCATCCTCTCGCTCGGCTTCACCGACGATGCTGCCGTGCTTTATGCGGCGGTGAAGAGTGTCACTGCGCATATCAAGGACGAGCATCGGGCCCGCGCGCGGGCATGGCTGCGAAAGCATGACGACGTAACGGCACGCGATATAACGACATGACCTTCGTTATCCTCATGGTGAGCTTGTCGGACCATGAGGATGATATTCGCCTCATCCTTCGACAGGCTCCGGATGAGCGCGCTACTGGCGTCATCACGAACTTTGCGCCGGCGGTTTCGGTGCGCGGCCGAGGCGCGATTCGCGCCGCATGATGTAGAAGGTGCTGGCCATGATGATGCCGGCGCCGAGCCAGGTCCAGATCACCGGCACTTCCGCGAACACCACGAACCCGATCGCCGCCGCCGAAATCAGCCGCACATAATCGACCGGGGCGACGAACGACGCCTCGCCGGAGCGGAAGGCGAGAATGAACTGCCATTGCGAGAGGACGCCGGCAATGGCCATGCCGACCAGCATCAGCCATTCGATCTGCGTCGGCCATTGCCAGACGGCGACCGCCGGCAGGAAGGTGATCGCAACCGCAAACGCACCGAACCAGAACATCATCGTGAGTGTCCGCTCGCTCTGCGGCATTATCTTGACGATGATGATCAGCAACGCGAGCGCCACCGATTCGCCGAGCGCGATGAAGGTTGCCGGCTCGATCGAGCCGGCGCCCGGCCGTACCATGACGAGCACGCCGAGAAATCCGACCAGAGTCGCCGTCCAGCGCCGCCAGCGCACGATCTCCTTGATGATGATGACGGCAAACACCGTCGCGAAGAGCGGCCGCGTGAAGGAAAGCGCCGTGTAATCGGCCAGCGGCATATGCGCAATCGCATAATAGGAGCAGAACATCGCGAGCGTGCCAAGCGCCGCGCGGGTCAAATGCATGCCGAGGCGCGAGGTGCGCACGGTACCGGCAGCGGTGAAGACGAACGGCAACAGTATGATCCAGCCGATCAGCGAGCGCAGAAACGCCATCTGGAGCGGATCGATCCGCTCGGCGACGAGACGGATCAGGATCGCCATAAAAACGAAGCAGAGGCCCGATCCGAACATCAGGACAGCGCCGCGCATGTTCCCGGACAAAGCGCGCCAGCGCGCGACAAGCGGCACGATCGCTACCCGCCGTCGGAGTCGCGACGACCGGGCCGGCCATCGGCGCCGGGTTCGGTCGGCGACGAGGTGTGCGCCGGATCGGCGGCCATCGTGGCTGCCTGCGTCGCGCGCGATTCGCGCGTCGTCTGGCGCGCGAGAAACGCTTCGCGCCGGGTGATGTAGACCGTCGCGGCCGCGATGACGGCGGCACCGACCCAGGTCAACCCGTCGGGGAATTCGCCGAACGCAATCCAGGCGATGCCGGCGACGAACAGGAGGCGCGTGTAGTCATAGGGAATGACGGCGGAGGCATCGGCCATCGCGAGCGAGCGGGTGAAACAGAAATGCCCGGCACTGCCGACCGCGCCCATCGCAACCAGCCAGGGCCAGAGCGACCAGGCCGGCCAGTCCCAGACCGGCAAGGCCGGCAGCAGGGACATCGGCGTCATCAGCAGCACCATGTAGGTGACGACCGCGTTGGTCGGTTCGGTGCGCGACAATGTTTTCACGATGATGGTGCCGATCGCCATCAGCGCGGCGGAGGCGAGAGCGAGCGCTTCGCCGAGCCCGAAACTGGTGAAACCCGGGCGCACGATGATCAGCACGCCGACAAAGCCGATCAGTGTCGCCGACCAGCGGCGGATGCCGACATTTTCCTTGAGCAGCGTTGCCGCCAGAAACGTGCTGAACAAGGGGGCGGCAAAACTGAGCGCCACCGCCTTCCCGACCGGAATCATGCCGAGCGACTGGAACCAGCAGAGCATCGAGACGAGGCCGAGTGCGGCGCGCCAGCCATAAAGCTTGAGCTTGCCGGTGCGCAGCCCGCTCAACCCCGCGCGGACCAGCCAGGGCAGCATGAAGGCAAGGCCGAAAAAGTTGCGAAAGAATGCAACTTCGAACGGATGCACGATCTGTGCCGCATGGCGGATCACGACGTTGAGCGCGGCAAAGAAAAAACATGCGCCCACCATCCACAGCGCGGCCGCAAGCGGCTGCGGCAGGTCTGCAAATCGGCGGCCCGGTCTGTCAGCAAATAATCCCATACGATCCAGCCATCATGCGCGGGGCGCTTGGAGGCCGCAATGCAGCCACACGCATGGCAGAAGCGCGCCGGCCGAATTCCGCCCACCGATCGGTCGACGGCACAATCAGTCCGGCAGGCCCCAATGCGGGTTCCAGGCGATTTCCCAGAGATGCCCGTCCGGGTCGTGAAAATGACCTCCGTAGCCGCCCCAGAACCGCACCCGCGCCGGATCGGTCACCACGGCGCCCGCTTGTTCCGCCTGCTTCATCACTTCATCGACTTCGGCTTTCGAACTCACGTTATGCCCGATGGCGATCGCGCCAAGCCGTGCGGATGCCGGGGCGACGCCCGCCTCCCTGGCCAGCGATTTCGACGGATAGAGCGCCAGCTTCAGATTGTCGTTGAGGGCGATGAAGACCGCCGCGCCGTCTTCGAATTCCCGCCCGATGATCCCCTCGGTGGCGAGACCCATCCCGTCGCGATAGAAGGCGAGCGATCGTTCGAGATCGTCGACACCCAATGTGAGAACCGTGATCCGCGGTTTCATGTCGGTCTCCGATGCCGACGGGGCGCGTCGGATGCGTTCAGCCTGCGGCCTTGTCGGCGACCAGTTTGTCGATCGATGTCGCAAGTTTGACGTCACGTTCCGAGAGCCCGCCGCATTCATGCGTCGAAAGCGTGATATCGACCCGGTTATAGACGTTGAACCATTCCGGATGATGATCCTGCTTCTCGGCCATCAGCGCGATGCGATTCATGAAACCCCAGGCCTCGTTGAAGTTCCGGAACTTGATGCTGCGCTGGATCGCATCCCGGCCCTCGACCGGCGCCCATTGGCTCAATGCCTGCAACGCCGCCTTGCGCGCCTCGTCTGACAGTTTCTCGACCATGGCCGGCTCTCCTTCGGTGATATGGCGCTGTGATATAGGGCGACGATAAAGGGCGTGTTATGGGCCTAGTTTGCGGACGCTTGGCTCGCGGATCAACCATCCCTATGTTGGGGCCCATGGCCCAGAGCAGACCCCCCGCCAGCACCTTCTCGTCGGCACCCACGCTTCAGGATATCGAGGCGGTGACCGCGCGCGCCTACGCCAGCCTGCCCGAAGCGCTCGCCGGCTTCGTACAGAATGTCGTGATCCGCATCGAGGAGTTTCCCGACGACGAGACGCAGCAGGAGCTCGATCTCGAATCGCCGTTCGATCTGCTCGGACTCTATCGGGGCATCGCGCTCACGGACCAGAGCATCAGCGACGTGCGCAGCGACGTCGACATGATCTACATCTATCGGCGCCCGATCCTCGATTACTGGTGCGATACCGGCGAGGATTTGACCGACATCGTGCGCCATGTGCTGATCCACGAGATCGGTCATCATTTCGGCTTCTCGGACGACGACATGGACCGGCTCGAAGCCGAGGCCGAAGCGACCGAGCGCGCGCCGCTGTCCTGAGGCGGCACTTTCCCGTCTAGTCGCGCAGGACGAAAGCGACACGAGGCCTCAAATAAGGCAACAACTCCGTTTCGAACCAGGGATTGCGCTTCAGCCAGCCGGTATTGCGCCAGGAGGGATGCGGCAGCGGTATGTATCGCGGCGTGTAGTCGCGAAATTCCCGTACCGTTTCGGTCAGCGATGCCTTGCGCGAAGCGGCGAGGTAGCGCGCCTGCGCATAGGATCCAACCAGCAGCGTGAGCTCGATCGACGGCATCAGCGCGAGAAGCGTCGGATGCCAGGCCGGCGCACATTCCTTGCGCGGCGGCAGATCGCCGCCCCGAACATCGGTGCCGGGATAGCAAAAGCCCATCGGCACGATCGCGACACGGCTCTCGTCGTAGAAGCGCTCGCGATCGAGGCGCAACCAGTCGCGCAGCCTTTCGCCGCTCGCATCGTCCCAGGGAATGCCGGTCTCGTGCACTTTCGTACCCGGCGCCTGACCGACGATCAAAAGCCGCGCACTGGTCGATACGCGAAAGACCTGACGCGGGCCGAGCGGCAGATGCTCGGCACAAATCGTGCAGTCCCGCGCCGCGCGGGCGGCAGCGGCGATCGGCTCCGTCATCGCGGAATCGCGGGATAGGCCTTGAGCAAAGATGCGACAAAAGCCGGCACGGTCTCGCTCGCCGGGCCGTCGATCGCCGTTGCGAAATGGCCGCGTTGCTCGGAGGCTTCGAGATTGAGCTCGACCGTGTGCGCACCGGCCAGATCGCGCACGATCTCGACGAAGGCCGCCGCCGGATAGACATGGCCCGACGTGCCGATCGAGACGAACAGGCCGCACTGCCCGAGCGCGGCATAAATCCGCTCCATCTCGAAGGGGTACTCGCCGAACCAGACGACATGCGGGCGCAAGCTGCCGCGCGCGTCGCAAGCGGCACAAGCGAGATCGACAGAAAGATCGTCGCGCCATTCGCCGATGGCCTCGCAGGCGAGGCAGCGCGTGCGCAGGATTTCGCCATGCATGTGCACGAGATTGCGCGACCCGGCGCGCTCGTGCAGATCGTCGATGTTCTGCGTGACGATCAAAACATCGTTCGGCCATTCGGCTTCGAGCCGCGCCAGCGCCTTATGCGCGGCATTGGGATTGACCGCGCCGCCGAGCAGATGGCGCCGCCGCGCGTTGTAGAAATCATGGACCAGAACCGGGTTGCGCTCGAACGCTTCTGGTGTCGCGACATCCTCCGGCGTAATGGTTGCCCAGATGCCGTCCTCGTCGCGGAAGGTCGAGAGACCCGATTCCCTGGAAATGCCCGCGCCGGTCAGCACCACGATCTTCTCGTCGCCGACCGGACGAAACCCCAACGACAGATCCTTCATGCGACGTCGCGCACCATGTCCAGCGCATACTCGCTTTCGGCGCGATAGATCGCACCCTCGCCGCCGATGAAGCTGCGGAACAAGGTGAAATGCGTCGCCTCGAAGGGAATCGCCCGGAACAGGCTGTTGCGAACGAGCCAGGCGCGGGCATCGCCGAGCGACACCTTCGAGCGCGTCAGCGTGACATGCGGTGTGAATCGTTTGCCGTCCGGATCGAGGCCGGCGCGCACCACGGCCGATTCGACCTTGTCGTGCAGATGGACGAGCGCCAGAGTCGGCTTCACCCCGGCCCAGACCGAACGCACGTTGCGGCCGTTGGCGAAACAGCCGACATCGGCGATCTCGATATCGAACTCGGGCGCATGGATGCCGGCGAGCGCGGTATCGACATCCTCAGCCGTGCCGCCGTCGATCTCGCCGAGAAAGCGCAGCGTGATGTGGAAATTCTCCGCGTGAACCCAGCGCGCGCCGGGCAGGCCGCAACAGAGATAGGCCAGCTCTTCGCGGGTCCGCTCGGGAACCGGGAGCGCGACGAACATCCGCATGGCGCGAGCGCCCTCCCTGTTGCCAGGAAACCGCTGCCGGGAACAACAATCCCTATATAGGTCAGGGCGCCGGATAGGTATAGAGCCGGTGCACCGCCTCGATGTCGGCCCGGATCTTGTCCGACAGAACGAGGTCGGCGGCGCCGATATCGGTCTCGAGCTGGGCCATGGTCGTGGCGCCGATGATGGTCGCGGTCACGAACGGCCGGGACGTCACATAGGCGAGCGCCATCTGCGCCGGGTCGAGGCCGTTCTGCCGGGCGATATCGACATAGGCGGCGGTCGCGGCCTGCGCCGCCGGCGTGCGGTAGCGCTTGTAATGCCGCCAGCGCGAGAGCCGCGCACCCTCGGGCGTCGCGCCGCCGAGATATTTGCCGCTGAGCACGCCCATCGCCAGCGGCGAGTACGGCAACAACCCGACCTGCTCACGAGTCGCGATCTCGGCGAGGCCGACCTCGAAACTGCGGTTCAGGAGACTGTAGGGATTCTGGATCGAGACAATGCGCGGCCCCTTGCCCGCTTCGGCGAGCGCGAGAAATCGCATCGTGCCCCAGGGGGTCTCGTTCGAGATGCCCACATGACGCACCTTGCCGCTTGCAACGAGCCGGCGGAGCGCAGCCAGCGTTTCTTCGAGCGGTGTGCCGTCCCCACCCTCTTCGACTTCGAAACCAAGCCGGCCGAAGCGATTGGCCGGCCGCTCCGGCCAATGCAGTTGATAGAGATCGACATAGTCGGTGCCGAGACGCGCCAGCGACGCATCGAGCGCGCGGCTCATCTGGTCGTGATCGAGCCGGGGCTTGCCGTCGCGCACATAGACGAGCCGTTCGTCGGGCCCGGCCGGTTTCGTCGCGATGACGACGCGATCGCGATTACCGCGCGCGCGCAGCCAGGAACCGATGATTTCCTCGGTGCGGCCATAGGTCTCGGCGCGCGGCGGCACCGGATACATCTCGGCCGTATCGATGAAATTGACGCCCTTATCAAATGCAAAATCGAGCTGCCGGTGGCCCTCATCCTCGCTGTTCTGTTCGCCCCAGGTCATCGAGCCGAGGCAGATCGCGCTCACCTTGATGTCGGTCCTGCCCAGTTGCCGATAGTCCATGCACAACTCCGTATGAAAACCGGATTAACAATTAGCAGAATTTTCCGGCACCGCGCGAGCCGGCTGGGTCGCCGATTCGAGAGGGCCGGATTGCGGAGGAGAGGGCCGAATCGCGGATCAGAAGAACAGCGAGAGCACGCCGGTATAGCCGTAAAGCCGGTTATGGCAAATCTCGCCGTTCGCGAAGAAGCCGACCAGCGGAATTTCGCCAAGCGCCTCGCGAATCATCGCGATCTCGGCCCCGTCCTCGCCGAACATGTGCCGGCCGCGCGCGACGCAGGCATGATAGAGCGCGCCCTTGGGCGGCTCTTTCATGCGCGACGTAAGGCGCCCCAGCATGCGCACCATATCCTCGCGCGCGGCCGTCGGATCGCGCCGCACGAAGATGAGACGCCCGCCGGTTGCGACCTCGTCGCCGATCGCGATCCAGCCGCGTTGGGGATCGATGCCGACGATGTTGCGCACGAGATAATCGCCCGTGTCCGACCCGGTTACCGGCAGGGCCGCATGCACGAGGCTGACGGCACGGCGCAGATCGCGCGACAGGATTTCGCCAATCGCTTTCTGGTAGACCGCGAGCGCCGGTTCGCCGTCGAGCGTCTTCACCACATTGTCTTCGGCATCGGTGATCTCGTGCACGAAACCGAGCGGGCTGCAGCCTTGCGTCAAACCTGTCGCAACATCGGTGCCGGCCGCGAACAGCACGCCGGAGACGCCGCCCTCGACAATGCTGCTCGTCACCTGCGGAAACGCATCGCGCGAGGCGGTCAATCCGCCGACCAGGAACGCGCCGGTCGCCGCCGACAGTTCGGCGACGATCGATGCCGCGTTCGGATTGCGCGGATCGCCGTGCACGACACCGAAAAGCGGGAGGTTGCGTTCCAGCCAGGCCCGGTGCGCACGCTCGAAGGGCGGCATGCCGCCATGCACCGGTTCGAACAGAAGATACTTCTCGGCCGGCAGGGCGGCAAGCATGACCACAAGGCCCGGGCGGTCGAAATACTCGACGCCCTCCCCTTTGCCATTTGAATCGCGGCCGTTCGCCATGACGCCGAGACCCGTCGTGCCGGTCCAGTCGGCGATCCCGGTTTCGGCGCGCAGGGCGGCTACGATCTGCGGCAGGGACGCTGCGAGATAATCTGTCGCATAGACGAATCCGAGCGTGCAGCCGTCATTGCGGCCGAGCGCCGCGAGACATTGCGCGACCGCCTGCATGGGATCGACATGGCTCGAATGCGCCGCGCGGAATGTACTCACAATGTTGCCTAGTCGTTGGCGCGTTCGAGGCCGGGTTCCGGCGGCTCGTCGGTTTGATTTTCCGGCGGCACCGATTCCTGCGACACCTCGTTCGCGCCGGAATCGTTGGCGGCCTGTTCGACCAGCGGCAGCAGAAATGGCAGCATCGTTTCAACGATCACCGCGACACCTGCGGCGTTGGGATGGATGCCATCGGACTGGTTGAGTGCCGGATCGAGCGCGACATTCTCGAGCAAAAACGGCATCAGCGCGACGTCATGCTGTTCCGCAAGGTCTTCATAGATCGCATCGAACTCGGCGACGTAGTCGGCGCCGAGATTGCGCGGCGCATACATGCCGACCAGCAGCACCGGCAGACCCGCGTCGGCGAATTGTGTCAGCATCGCATCGAGATTGGCGCGGGTCTGGTCGGGCTCGATCGCGCGCAGCGCATCGTTCGAGCCGAGCGCGAGGATCGCAAGATCGTAGGGTTCGCCCAACGTCCAGGCGAGGCGCGAAAGCCCCGCCGCGGTGGTATCCCCGGAGACACCGGCATTGACGACCGTCGCATCGAAGCCCTGCGCGTCGAGCGCCGCCTCGAGCCGGACCGGGAGGCTGTCGGCGGCCGGCAGCCCGTAGCCCTCCACGATCGAGGCACCGAAGGCGAGGATGCGGATCTCGCCCGATTCCCGCCCGAAAGAGATAGTGGGATGCATCGTCCCCGCGATCGTCAGGGCCAGCAGAAAGGCGCCGATTTGCAGCCGCAGCATGTTGAAAAGCCGGGTGCCCGCGTTGAACGCGCTGCGCCGGGCGCTATATCCGGAACGGCGGATAAAGAGGGGCCGCCGCACACCGAATCGGCCGCTATTTCCCGAGATCGGGGCTTGAGCCCCACCAACAGCCCCCATCGAGGCAGGCATGATCGAACTGACTGACATTGAACTTAAACTGGTTGGCGCTGCCGGCCCGGTCAACATCCTGCGCGGAATAAGTCTGGCGATCGGAAGCGGCGAGACGGTGAGCCTGATCGGCCCGTCGGGCAGCGGCAAGACCAGCCTCCTGATGATCGCGGCCGGGCTCGAACGGCCGACCAAGGGCCGGGTTTCGATCGCCGGCACCGATCTGGGTCCCTTGAGCGAGGACCAGCTCGCCGCCTTCCGTCGCGCGCGGATCGGCATCGTGTTCCAGTCCTTCCATCTCATTCCGACCATGACGGCGCTCGAGAATGTCGCGGTGCCGCTGGAGTTTGCCGGACGGCGCGATGCGTTCGAGCGCGCGCGGATCGAACTCGACGCGGTCGGGCTCGGCCATCGCATCGGGCATTACCCGGCGCAGATGTCGGGCGGCGAGCAGCAGCGCGTCGCACTCGCGCGCGCGTTCGCGATTTCGCCATCGCTGCTGCTGGCGGACGAGCCGACCGGCAATCTCGATATCGAAACCGGCCAGCAGGTGATCGATCTTTTGTTCCAGCGGCAGAAGGAACATGGCAGCACCCTGCTGCTCATCACGCATGAGCGCGCGCTGGCGAGCCGCTGTTCGCGCCAGCTCGCGATGCGCGACGGCAGGATCGCGTCGGATGCGGAGATCGCACAAGGCGTAACGCCAACAGCGTCCGTCACCGGATCGAGGGACGCGCGTGTCGGTCTCTGAAGGCACCATCGTGGCGACGCCATCGCAGGGTGCCGCACCCGATCCAGGCGGCTGGCCGCTCGCGCTCAAATTCGCGCGGCGCGAGCTGCGCGGCGGGATCAAGGGCTTTCGCCTGTTCCTGCTGTGTCTCGCGCTGGGCGTTGCAATCATTGCCGCGGTCGGTTCGGTAACGGCATCCGCGCTCGGCGGGCTCGAGCGCGATGCGAAGGCGTTGCTCGGCGGCGATCTCGAATTTCGGTTGCTCTATCGGCCGATCGATCCGGCGCAGCAGGATTTCCTCGACGCGGCCGGCACGGTCTCGGAAGTGCGCGACATGCGCGCGATGGCCCGCGCATCCGACGGCAACCGCACGTTGGTCGAACTGAAATCCGTCGACACCAATTATCCGCTTTATGGCGAGGCGCGGCTCGATCCGCCGACCGACCTGCGGGGGGCACTCGCGCAGCAGAACGGGCGCTGGGGCGCCGTTGCGGAACGCGCCCTTGTCGACCGGCTCGGGCTCGCGATCGGCGATCCCGTCACGATCGGCACGCTCGAGTACGAATTGCGCGGCGTCATCGAGCGCGAGCCCGATCGGGGTGCGTCGGTCTTCATATTGGGACCGCGGCTGATGGTCGCCGATGCGAGCCTCGAGGAAACCGGGCTCGTGCAGGAAGGAAGCCTGATCGAGTATCACTACCGTCTCGCATTGCCGCCGGACGTAGATCCGATCGGAATCGTCGAGGCGGCGAAAGCGGAATTTTCCGACGCGCTGTGGCGTGTGCGCGGGCTCGACGAGGCCGCGCCCTCGATTCGCCGCTTCATCGACCGCACCGCGACCTATCTCACCCTGGTGGGGCTTTCGACCCTGCTGGTCGGCGGCGTGGGCGTCGGCAATGCGGTGCGCGCCTGGCTCGACGGCAAGATCGCGACGGTCGCGACACTCAAGTGTCTCGGCGCGTCGCAGACGCTGATATATCGAATCTACCTCTTGCTGGTCGCGATCATGGCGCTGGTCGGCATTGCGATCGGGATTGCGATCGGTGCCGTCGTGCCGTTTGCGATCGCGGCACCGCTCGGCGAACGCTATGCGCTGACACTCGAACCGGCGATCTATGCCGGACCGCTGCTGCTCGCATCCGGCTGCGGCTTTCTGGTCGCGATCGCTTTTTCGCTTTGGCCGCTCATTCGCGCCCGCGCCGTGCCGCCCGGCACGCTCTTCCGCGACCTGGTGCAGCGCATGGAGGTGAAGCCGACCGCCTTCGACATGCTGTTGCTCGGTGCGATCGTCGCAGCCCTCGTGCTGCTCGCCGCGATCACGGCGGGCGACCGGATGCTCACCTTGTGGTTTGCGGGCGGCACGATCGTCGCCTTTTATCTGTTTCATCTGGCGGCGCGTGGTTTGAAACATCTGACTCGGCGGATGAACGAGAGCTCGGGGCAGCGCGGCGGCGAATCACGGCGAGGTCCGATCATGCGCCTGGCACTCGCGAATATCGGACGGCCCGGCGCGCCGACCACGAGCGCGCTCTTGTCGCTGGGCCTCGGCCTCACCGTCCTCGTGATGGTCACGCTGGTGCAGGCCAATCTCGAACGCGAGCTGGTGCGATCGATTCCGGCCGAGGCGCCCGCCTTCTATTTCATCGACATCCAGGGCACGCAGATCGACGAATTCCAGACACTGGTCTCCGAGTTTCCGGGCGTAAAGGCGATCGAGCAGGAGCCGATGCTGCGCGGGCGCATCACGGTCGTCGACGGCGTGCCGGCCGATCAGATCGAGCCCGGCGAAGGTGCGGCCTGGGCGCTACGGGGCGATCGCGGCGTGACCTGGACGGCGACGCCGCCGGCCGACGGCGAACTCCTCAGCGGCGAATGGTGGCCCGAAGACTACGCGGGCCCGAATCTGGTCTCGATCGAATCCGGTGTCGGCGAAGGGCTCGGCCTCGAACCGGGCGACACGATCACGGTCAATGTGCTGGGACGGCCGATCGAAGCGACAATCGCCAATCTGCGCATCGTCGACTGGACCCGGCTCGACATCAATTTCGTGTTCGTGTTTTCACCGGGCGCGCTCGCGGGCGCCCCCTCGATGCATATCGCCACCGCGCAGATGGAGAGCACGCAAGGCGGCGCGGATGGGGGCGTGGACGGGGGCGTGGACGGGGGCGACGCACTATCGGCGCAGGAGA
>JAWXBK010000031.1:0-7943 GCA_034439975.1 Rhodospirillaceae bacterium
GGGCAGCCCGACGATCGCGAAGCCGGGGATGCCGTTGGCGATCTGCACCTGCACATCGACCGGCAGCACGTCGATGCCCTGGAAGGTAACCGTCCTGACCCGCGCAACCATCGCGACCATGCTCCCGTTCGGACCAAACCGGGAACGATCTTAGGTTGATCGTTTAATAACATCAATCAACTAAAACGGGTCTTCATGGAGACGGCGACGTCCGGTCCTGGCTGACGCGCGTCCGGTCGAACCGGAAACTGCCCCCCGCATACGCCGTCAGCGATGCACGGGCTCGCAGTCGGCGCTGCCCGGATCGTAGACATTTCCGTCGGTGGCGATGAAACGCCACGCATAGCCCTCTGCCGACAACTCGAGTTGGAGTACGCCATATTGATTGGTGATAAGCGCGTCGTCGAAGGCGGCTGGCAGCGCCGGTTCGAGATCGCGCCCACCGGTGCCGACGACGAAGCTCCGAACGCCCGTTTCGCTGCGCATGCCCGTTGCATCGAGCAGCGCAATGCGTTCGTAGAAATGATTATGTCCGCTCAGCGTGATCGCCACGCCGCGTTTGGCAAGGATCGCGAATATCTCCTGCGCATGTTCGACATGCGAGCGCTGTTCGGTCGAGAAGGCCGGCCGATGGAAGAAGGCGAGCGTGCAGCGGCCCTCTGCGGCATCGAGGTCGGCGGTCAGCCAACGCTCCAGCGGTGTGCCCGACGTGGCGGCCGCCTCGCTGTCCAGCGCCACGATGTGCCATGCGCCGTAGTCGAAACTGTAGTTGTGGCCGTTCGCGCTGAACCGCGGACCCCAGAACCGGTCATAGCCGCGCGCGTCCGATTTGTAGTCGTGATTGCCGGGCACCGGATAAATCCGGGGAACGACGTCGCCCCAGGCTTGGGCGAAACAATCTCGATATTGCGCAAACGTGCCGGCCGGATAAGCGAGATCGCCCAGGCCAAGGACAATGCCGGATTCCCGAGCGACGATCTGTTCCGTGGCAAGCGCAGGCGGCCAGGGCTGGCCATTGTCGCAGGTGACGATGTCACCGACCGCGAACAGCGATACGGCGCCCGGCGCCGACATTGCCGATGTCGCGATGACCGCCTGGCTTGCGAGTCCGACGGCCAGGACGAGAGAAGCGAGTTGCCTCGACATGGAACCTCCAGCGAATGCCCCCGCATCCCAGGAGAGGATTGCATACCCGGGGCCTCATCGTATCGGTGGAAAGAGGCGAGGCGGTCTGCTGGTCCGTCCGCTGGAAATCGCCCCCGGCCGCACCGAAATGAAGGCGAGCCCGCGAGATCGAAGGCCCCGTCGCTCTCCTTGCGGGTGAGGACTAGAATAAACGCATGGCCCCGCGCCGGTTCTCGGTCGTCTTTCTCGATGTACATCCCTGGGACTATCACGCGGGGACGCCTTGGCTGCGGCCGCTCGGCGGCACCCAGTCGGCGGCCTGCTATCTGGCGTCGGCGCTTGCCGCGCGCGGCCATCGGGTCGCGCTTTCCACCCATACGACCGAACCGGGCACCCATCGCGGCGTCGAATGCGTAGGGCCGATTCCCGGGCGCGACGTCAACTGGCTCGGCCGGTTCGAAATCGTCGTCGTGCTCGGCACCGGCGAGGCGACGCAACTGCGAATGGCGCTGCCGCCGACCAGCCGGCTGGTGCTGTGGACCGGCTTCGCGCCCAATCTCAAAATCATGCAGCATCTCGCCGATCGCGCCGAACAGGCGGGGTGGGACGGCTTCGCCTTCTGCTCGATCTGGCAGCAATGCCGCTATCGCAACGAATTCGATCTGCCGGCCGATAAATGCCGCGTGCTGCGCTATGGTGCGGCCCCGCCCTTCATTGAGCTGCCCGCGGAACCGCGCACACCGCCGCGTGCACCTTTGTTCCTGCAGACCAGCGCGCCGGAGCGCGGGCTCTTTCTGTTGCTCGATGCCTGGCCGGCGATCCGGGCTTCGCTGCCCGGCGCCCGGCTGGTCATCACCTCGAGCCAGCAGCCCTATTTCATCGACGAGGCGGCCGACCGGTATCGCACACTCTATGGCCGCGCCCGCGCGATGGAAGGGGTCGCCTATGTCGGCGGGCTGGCGCAGCCCGATCTCGCCGATCTCGCGTTGCGCGCGGACGGGCTGCTTTACCCCTGCATCTTCCCCGAAACCGGCTGTATCGCCGCGATCGAGGCGATGGCCGCCGGATTGCGCGTCGTCACAACCACCATGTCGGTGCTGCCGGAAACATGCGCCGGCTTTGCCGCCCTGGTTCCGCGCGACGAGCCGCCGGTTCTCGTCCGAAACTTCGCCGCCGCCGTGATCGCCGACTGGCAGCGTTCCGTGGCGCAATCCGATGCGTTCCGCGCCGCGCGCCTCGAACAGATGCGCTTCATGCGCGCGGTCCATGACTGGAACCGGATCGCGGGCGACTGGGCGCTCTGGCTTGCGATACTGGCGGCGGGGCAGAATGCACCGATGCACGCGACCGGCACTGAACGAGCGGGGCCCTCATCGTGACCGACCCATCGCCAATCGATACCAGGCGGACATTGTCCGTCCCCGGCATCGGCGATCCCACTCTCGTGCTTACCCCGACGCGGCAGGGTCTCTATCTCTGCAACCGGTTCGACATTCTCGGCTTCGCGCTGATCGAGCACGGTGAATGGGCCGAGCCGGAAGTCGCCGTGGTGACGGCCCTGCTGCGGCCGGGCGATGTGGTGATCGAATGTGGCGCCCATATCGGGACGCTCACCATTCCGATGGCGCGCGCGATCGCCCCGGGCGGCGCGGTGCACGCGTTCGAAGCGCAGCCCTATTTCGCACGGCTGCTCGATGCCAATCTGGCGCTCAACGGGATGGCCGATGTCGTGATGCGCAATGTCGTCGTCAGTGGCGCATCCGGCACGATCCGGCTGCCGCCGGTGACGTACGACAAGTCGGTGAATTATGCCGGTCTCTCTTTCGCCAGCCTGCCGACCGACGGCAGCGGTGTCGGAAAGCCGATCCCGATGCGCACGCTCGACCAGATCTGCGCGCGCTTCGATCGGCTGAATCTCATCAAGCTCGATATCGAGGACATGGAGCCCGCTGCGCTGGCGGGCGCCGCGACCCTGTTCGACCGATTTCGGCCGATCGTCTATTGCAAGATACGAAGGCCCACGGCATTCGCGCAGGTGCGCGATTTTCTGACGACGCGCGGTTACCGGCTTTACTGGCACATCTTTCCCCACTACCGCGCCGATAATTATCGCGGCAATCCAGTCAACCGCTTCGGTGTGCAGGGCGACGTCAATCTGCTGGCGCTGCCGCCGGGCAAGAACAGCGCATCGCCCGGACTGCCGCCGGCGACCGACTTCGCCGAGGTCGAGCGGATCAGCCCGGGCATCCTTGGGCCCGCGACGTCACCGCGTTGAAACGCGCAACGCAACCTGCCCGATGCGGCCCGGTCCGGTCGTCGAGATTGCGATGACTGTGCCCACATCCCTTGACGGTGCGCCGCTCGTTCCGGCCCGCCATGTTTGAGCGCGCGGTACCCGGCGTCGATCGCCCGCTCACCGGCGCGCTGTTGATGATCCTGTCGGTCTTCCTCTTCGCCACCATGGACATGCTGGTGAAACTCGCCGCCGAACATCATCCGATCGGGCAGATCATATTCTTCCGCAACATCGTCGCGTTCCTGCCGCTCTCGTTCTTCATCCTGCAGGCCGGCGGTATTTCTGTCCTGCGCACGCGGCGGCTAGGCGGTCATCTGCTGCGTTCCTGTTTCGGCCTTGCGGCGATGGTCTGCTTCTTCATTTCGTACAAGCTGCTGCCGCTCGGCGAAGCGGTCGCGCTCGGCATGGTCGGACCTCTGTTCATCACGGCGCTCTCGGTGCCGCTGCTCGCCGAGAAAGTCGGCATCCGGCGCTGGAGCGCGGTCATCGTCGGTTTCGTCGGCGTGCTGGTCATGACCCGGCCGGGCAGCGGCATCTTCGATCCCGCGGCGTTGATCCCGCTGGTTGGCGCCTTCTTTCTCGCGCTCGCGATGATCATGATCCGGCGCCTTGCCCACTCGGAGCATTCGGCGACCATCGTTTTCTATTTCACCGTCACCGCAACCCTGGCCTCGGCCGCAAGCCTGCCCTGGCAGTGGGCGACGCCGGACCTCGCCGGGATTGTGCTGCTGGTGTCGATCGGGCTGATCGGCGGTGTCGCACAATTCGCGATGACGCAGGCCTTCCGCCAGGCGCCCGCCGCCCTGGTCGCGCCGCTCGAATATCTCGCGCTGGTCTTTGCCATGCTGTACGGGCTGTGGATCTGGCGGGAGTATCCCGATCTGTTTCTCGGCATCGGCGCGGCCATCGTCGTCGCGGCCGGCCTCTATATCCTGCACCGCGAGACGGTGCTTGCCCGCGCGCGCGGCCGGGCCAGCCGGGTGGCAAAGGGCCCCTAAGCGGTTGACGCCGCGGCCCGGCTCCCGGCTCAATGTGCAGGGGGAGTGACTGCATGATTCGCCGTCCATGACCGAAGAAAATCCGGAAACCGCAACGGCGGCGAAGCCGCGCCCGCGCCGCAGCGTCGAGGATCTGCTCGCCGAGGGCGATGCGGCGCTGGCCCGGCGCGACGGCGCTGCCGCGGTCGCCACCTTCCGCAAGATGGCAATCCTGCTGCCGAACGACTGGCGCGGCCATGAACGGCTCGCGCATGTGATGCGGCGCATCGGCCGATTCGACGATGCGCTGAAATCGGTAGAGCGCGCCCATGAACTCGCCCCCGACGAGCCGCGCGTGCTGGCCGAGACCGGCTATTGCCGCCGGCTGCTCGGCCGCGGCGACGCGATCGAGTGCTTGCATCGCGCGACCGAGCTTGCGCCGGATGTGGCCGACTATCATTCCTGGCTCGCCGATGCGTATTGGGACACGCACCGTCATCCCAAGCAGGCTGTCGCCAGTTATCGCCGCGCGCTCGAGCTCGATCCGCAAAATCCCCAGCGCATGATCCGTTTCGCCGGCATCCTTGCGGCGACCGGGCGGACCAAGGAGGCGGCGCCCATCTTCGACCGCGCGACAACGCTCGCGCCCAATTCGCTCGAAGTCTGGATCGCGCGCGCCCGTTTCGCGCAGATCGTCGGCCGCATGGATGAGGCGAAGGATGCCTGGCGGCGCGTGATCGACATCGCGCCGGACAGTTCCGATGCGCTGGTCGTTCTTGCCGCGCAGTTTCCCGAAGCGGTCGACGAAGCGATGCGGCTGCGTGCGGAAGCGCTCGCGGTCGCCCCGCAGAACGGCGCGCGCAGCCGCCGCCAGTTGCACTTCGCCCTTTATTCGCTCGACCGGCATCGCGGCGAACCGGCCAGCGCGTTCGAGCATCTGCGCGAAGCGAACCGGCTGCGCCGCGACGAACTGAATGCGCAGAACCGGGGTTACGATCATCCGAGCCGCGAGCATTATTTCGACCGCATCGTCGAGACTTTCAATCGCGCCTTCTTCGAACGATGCCGCGACTGGGGCGATCCGTCCGACCGGCCGATCTTCATTCTCGGCATGCCGCGCTCCGGCACGACCCTGTGCGAGCAGATTCTTGCCAGCCATTCGAAGGTTCATGGTGGCGGCGAACTCGAATCGATCCGCACCGTCGCGCGGCTGCTGCCGCCGGCGCTCGCGCAGCCGAACGAGAAACCCGGTTCATTTCCCTGGGCGATGGAGCGGCTGTCGCCCGGCGTGACCAGACGCATGGCGAAACGCTATCTCGACGAGACGGCCGCGCTATCGAAGCTGCCGCGCATCACCGACAAGATGCCGAGCAACTATGTGCATGTCGGGCTGATCCATCTTCTGTTCCCGCATGCGCGGATCGTGCATTGCGTGCGCGATCCGATGGACAACGCGCTCTCCTGCTTCGAACAGAATTTCTCGCACCCGACGAGCTGGGCCTGGGATCTCGACGATATCGGCCATTACTACAATCAGTATCGCCGGCTGATGGCGCATTGGAACGCAACGCTGCCGGGCACGATGCTGGAATTCTCCTACGAGGCGACGGTGGGCGATTTCGAGCCGATGGCGCGGCGTCTGCTCGAATTCTGCGGTCTCGAATGGGAAGACGCATGCCTCGATTTTCACCGCACCGACCGCCCGGTGCTGACCGCCAGCAAGGGCCAGGTGCGCCGGCCGATCTATAACAGCTCGGTCGCCAAATGGCGGCGCTTCGAAACCCAGCTCGAGCCGCTCCGGCTGGCGATCGGCCTTTAGGCACAAGCCCAAACGGCACCCGTCGCCGTCTCGATCAAAGGGAAGTCAGGGGATTATTCGGGTTCGTCCGATGCGTATGTGGGACCGTCGACCGGCGTCCAGACCAGAGTCTTGCCCAGCATTGGCATCAGCACATAGGCGCGCATATCGACGATGCCGTCGGGCCGCATTTCCATATCGGCCATATAGTTCTCGCCGTCGTCGGGATTGTAGATCTGGCCATCCTCCCAGGTGCGCGGGCCGGTCTGCCGGAGGCCCTCCAACAAAAGCAGCCCCATCAGCGCCCGGTCGCGCAACGCGGGATCGGGATTCTCGACATCGGTGATCGGATTACCCTGGTCATCATTCGGAAATTTGAGCCAGACGATCTTTCCGCAGTACAGATCTTCGCAGGGGAAAATCTGGATATGGATTCGCTGGTTCTCGTGCAGCCAGATGCCGAGCAGCGATTCCTCCTCCGCCGCAGCGGCCGGAGCCGCAGCCATCAGCAATGTGCAAAATAGAACACCGGAAATTTGGCGCATCCGTCCCACATGGTCACGGGTCGGGAGCCTGACAACCGCCGGGGGAACTCAACCGAACACTGGCGATCGGATTAGCTGTGTCAATTTTGGGACCGAAACCGTAAACGGACCGTCAGGCTGGCCTCGCCGTGTGGCGGGCATCGAAGCGCGCCTCGATCGCATCCCAGATCAGGCCCGCGAGATTGGTGCCGTCGAAACGGTCGATCTCCTGGATGCCGGTCGGCGATGTCACGTTGATCTCGGTCATGTAATCGCCGATCACGTCGATCCCGACGAAAACCAGCCCGCGTGCGCGCAACACCGGGCCGATCGCCGCGCAGATCTCGCGTTCGCGCGAGGTCATCGTGGTCTTCAGCGGTTTGCCGCCGACATGCATGTTCGAGCGCGCTTCGCCCTCTGGCGGCACGCGGTTGATCGCACCGGCTGCCTCGCCGTCGACCAGGATGATGCGCTTGTCGCCCTGGCGCACCTCGGGGAGATATTTCTGAACGATGATGGGCTCGCGATAGAGCTGGGTGAACAGTTCGATCAGCGATCCGAGATTCTCGTCGCCCGGCGCGATATGGAACACTCCCGCCCCGCCATTGCCGAACAAGGGCTTCACGATAATGTCCTTGTGCGCCTTGCGGAACTCGATGATCTCCGCTTTGTCCGAGGTGATGAGCGTCGGCGGCATCAGCTCGGAAAAATGGGTGACGAACAGTTTCTCGGGCGCGTTGCGCACCTGGACCGGATCGTTCACGACCAGCGTGTCGGGATGGACATGCTCGAGCATGTGCGTTGCGGTGATATAGGCCATGTCGAACGGCGGATCCTGACGCATCAGCACGATGTCCATCGTGCGCAGGTCGATCGTTTCGAACGAACCGAGGCTTGCGTGATTGCCCTTCTCGCGCCGCACCTGCAGCGCCCGCATATGCGCGTAGATCCGGCCTTCGCGCAGCACGAGATGGCGCGGCAGATAATGAAAGAGTGCGTGGCCGCGCCGCTGCGCCTCGAGCGCAAGCGCGAAAGAGGAATCGGCGTTGATGTCGATTCCCTCGATCGGATCCATCTGGATGGCGACGGCGCGGCTCATGATGTTTCCCTGGCTCCGTTCGGTACGCGGCGGGCGATCGCCCGCCGCGATCCTAGCGGGCGCGATCATAATGCGCGTTGCCGCCGCTTGGCAGCGGATTCTTGACCCGTCCGCCTTGGGCCGA
>JAWXBK010000032.1:0-68324 GCA_034439975.1 Rhodospirillaceae bacterium
CCTGATCGCGCCGATCGCGATGGACGAGGGTCTTCGCTTCGCAATCCGCGAAGGCGGCCGCACCGTCGGTGCCGGCGTCGTCGCTTCCATCATCGAGTAGTCGGAAACGACCGGCAGAATTAACGAGGACGTGGGTCATGGATAATCAGAACATCCGCATTCGTTTGAAAGCGTTCGATCACCGCGTCCTCGATCAGTCGACTGGCGAGATCGTGAGCACGGCGAAGCGGACGGGTGCGCGGGTGCGCGGCCCGATCCCGTTGCCGACGCGGTTCGAGCGTTTCACGGTGCTGCGTGGCCCGCACGTCGACAAGAAGAGCCGGGAACAGTTCGAGATCCGCACCCACAAGCGGTTACTCGATATCGTGGACCCGACGCCGCAAACGGTAGACGCGCTGATGAAGCTCGAGCTGGCCGCCGGCGTCGACGTCGAGATCAAGTTGAAGGGTTGAGGATCAGGTCATGCGTTCGGGTATCCTCGCACAGAAACTGGGCATGACCCGCGTCTTCAACGACGCGGGCGAACATGTGCCGGTTACGGTGCTCAAAGTTGAGAACTGCCAGGTCGTCGGCGTCCGCAAGGCGGGCGAGGACGGCAAGGGCTATAACGCCGTGCAGCTCGGGGTCGGCAAGCGCAAGGTGCGCAACGTGTCGAAGCCGATGCGGGGCCATTTTGCCAAAGCCAACGTCGAGCCGAAGACGAAGCTCGTCGAGTTCCGCGTCGGCGACGACGCGCTGCTCGAAATCGGCGCGGAGCTCACGGTCGAGCATTTCGTGGCCGGCCAGTTCGTCGACGTGACCGGCACGAGCATCGGCAAGGGCTTCGCCGGTCCGATGAAGCGCTGGAATTTCGGCGGTCTGCGTGCGACCCACGGCGTGTCGGTCTCGCACCGCAGCCATGGTTCGACCGGCAACCGGCAGGATCCCGGCCGCGTCTTCAAGAACAAGAAGATGGCGGGCCATATGGGTGATCGCCGCGTGACAGTGCAGAACCTGCGCATCGTCAGCACGGACATGGAACGCGGACTGATCCTGGTGCGCGGCGCGGTGCCGGGTGCCGAAGGCGGTTTCGTGACGGTGCGCGATGCGGTGAAGCGCAAGGCACCGGACAATCTGCCGTTCCCGGCGGCGCTGCGCGGCGGTGCCGCGGCGGCGGCGGCTGAAGCACCGGCCGACGCGCCGGCCGAAGCGGGCGATGAAAGCGGGAAGGAATAACGGCGATGAAGTGTGAAGTTACATCGCTCGAAAGCAAGAAGGTCGGCGATATCGATCTGTCGGACGACGTGTTCGGCGTGACGGTCCGTCGCGACATTCTTGCGCGCATGGTCAACTGGCAGCTCGCGAAGCGGCGCGCCGGTACGCACAAGACCAAGGGCATTAGCGACATCAGCGGCACGACCCGCAAGCCGTGGAAGCAAAAGGGCACCGGCCACGCCCGTCAAGGCAGCCTGCGCTCGCCGCAGTTCCGCGGCGGCGCGGTGATCTTCGGCCCGGTCGTGCGCTCGCATGAACATGGTCTGACGAAGAAGGTGCGACGCCTCGCGCTCAAGACGGCGCTCTCGGCGAAGCAGGCCGACGGCAAGCTAGTCGTCGTCGATGCGCTCACCAGCGCGGACGGCAAGACCCGCACGGTCGCCGATCAGTTCGCGAAGCTCGGCTGGGGCACGGTACTGCTGATCGACGGGCCGGAGGTCGACACCAAGTTGCAGCAGGCGATTGCCAATCTGCCGGGGATCGATCTGCTGCCGCAGCAGGGTGCCAATGTTTACGACATCCTGCGCCACGACACGCTGGTGCTCAGCCGGGCTGCGGTCGAGCATCTCGAATCGCGGCTGAAATAGGGAGCGCACGATGAAAAAGCCAGCAGTGACGCTCTCGAAGGAACGCATGTACGACCTGGTGCGCTCGCCGGTGGTGACCGAAAAGTCGACCATGGCATCTCAGTTCAACCAAGTGGTCTTCCGCGTGCCGCTCGATGCGAGCAAGCCGGAGATCAAGGCGGCAGTCGAAGGCATCTTCAGCGTGAAGGTGCTCGCGGTGAACACGATCCGCTCCAAGGGCAAGCTCAAGCGGTTTCGCGGTGCGCTCGGGCGGCGGTCGGACACCAAGAAGGCCATGGTGACTTTGGCGGAAGGCCAGAGCATCGACGTGACGACGGGCGTGTGACGGAGAGATTGGTACGATGGCACTGAAAACACACAGGCCGGTCACGCCCGGCACCCGGCAGCTGGTCCTCGTGGACCGGAGCGAGCTGTACAAGGGCAAGCCCGTCAAGGCGCTGACCGAAGGTCTGACCAGCACCGGCGGCCGCAATAACCATGGCCACATCACCTCGTATCAGCGGGGCGGCGGTCACAAGCGGCGCTATCGCAAGGTCGATTTCAAGCGCCGCAAGTACGACGTGGTTGCGACGGTGGAGCGGCTCGAGTACGACCCGAACCGGACGGCGTTCATCGCGCTGATCCGCTACGAGGACGGCGAGCAGAGCTATATTCTCGCGCCGCAGCGGCTCAAGACCGGCGACAAGGTGATGTCGGGCGAACGTGCCGACATCAAGCCGGGCAACGCGATGCCGCTGAAGAGCATTCCGGTCGGGACGATCGTCCACAATGTGGAGCTTCGTCCCGGTGCGGGCGGCCAGTTCGCCCGTTCGGCCGGCACCTATGTGCAGCTCGTCGGACGCGACCAGGGTTACGCGCTCCTGCGCATGACCTCGGGCGAAGTCCGCAAGGTGCGCGGCGAGTGCATGGCGACGATCGGTGCCGTTTCGAATCCGGACCGTCAGAACGAAAGCCTGGGCAAAGCCGGTCGCAGTCGCTGGCTCGGTCGCCGGCCGCATGTCCGCGGCGTTGCGATGAACCCGATCGATCACCCGCATGGCGGCGGCGAAGGCCGTACCTCGGGCGGCCGTCACCCGGTGACACCGTGGGGTAAGCCGACTAAGGGCAAGCGCACGCGCCAGAACAAGAAGACGGACGGCATGATTGTCCGCCGTCGTCGCAAAAAGAATTGACGCTGGAAGGAGCGTAGACACCGTGGCTCGTTCAGTATCAAAAGGCCCGTTCATCGACGGTTACCTCCTGAAGAAGGCGGAAACATCGCGCGGCTCCGGCCGCAACGAGGTCATCAAGATCTGGTCGCGACGTTCGACCATTCTGCCGCAGTTCGTAGGCCTCACGTTTGGCGTCTACAACGGACACAAGTTTCTGCCGGTGCTGGTGACCGAAAACATGGTGGGGCACAAGTTCGGCGAGTTCTCGCCGACGCGTACCTTCACCGGTCACTCCGCCGACAAGAAGGTCAAGAAGGCCTAAGGATCGGAAGATGGGCAAGAAGTCAGCACCGCGTCGCGCGGCAGACAACGAAGCAATGGCGGTCGCACGGGTCGTGCGCACCAGCCCGCGCAAGCTCAACCTCGTTGCGGAGCAGATCCGCGGCATGGCGGTGCAGAGCGCGCTCAACGAGCTGACCTTCTCGAAGCGCCGCATCGCGGTCGAAGTGAAGAAGGTTCTGCAGTCGGCGGTGGCGAATGCGGAGAACAACCATCAGCTCGACGTCGATCGGCTCTATGTGGCCGAGGCCTCGGTCGGTCGCGCGTTCTCGATGTGGCGCTTTCATCCGCGAGCCCGGGGTCGGGTGTCATATGTGCAGAAATACTGGAGCAACCTGACGGTTATCGTCCGGGAACGCGAGGAGACGGCCTGATATGGGTCAGAAAGTAAATCCGATCGGGCTGCGGCTCGGGATCAACCGGACCTGGGATTCGCGCTGGTATGCGGGCAAGGACTACGCGAACCTGCTGCACCAGGATCTCGCCCTGCGCCGCTATCTGACGAAGCGTCTGCTGCAGGCCGGTGTGAGCCGAATCGTGATCGAACGGCCGACGAAGCGCGCGCGCGTGACGATTCACACCGCGCGCCCGGGCGTCGTCATCGGCAAGAAGGGCGCGGATATCGAAAAGCTGCGGATCGACCTGCAGAAGATGACCGGAACCGACGTCGCGCTGAATATCGTCGAAATCCGCAAGCCGGAGATCGAGGCGAAGCTGGTGGCCGAGAACATCGCCCAGCAGCTCGAGCGCCGCGTGGCGTTCCGCCGTGCGATGAAGCGGGCGGTGCAGTCGGCGATGCGGCTCGGTGCCCAGGGCATCCGGATTCATTGCGGCGGCCGCCTCGGCGGTGCCGAAATCGCGCGCACCGAGTGGTATCGCGAAGGCCGCGTTCCGTTGCACACGCTGCGTGCCGACATCGATTACGGCGAGGCGACGGCAAAGACGACGTACGGCACCTGCGGCGTGAAGGTGTGGGTGTTCAAGGGCGAAATCCTGGCGCACGACCCGATGGCGCAGGACAAGCGGGCACTCGAGCAGCAGCCGACGCGCGGCTAACCGACCTAACGAAGAAGACGACGAGGACGAACGATGCTTCAGCCGAAGCGCACCAAGTACCGCAAGGCCCACAAGGGCCGGATTCACGGCAATGCCAAGGGCGGCACGTCGCTGAATTTTGGCGCCTATGGGTTGAAGGCGGTCGAACCGGGCCGGGTCACCGCGCGCCAGATCGAGGCAGCGCGGCGTGCGGTCACGCGCCAGATGAAGCGCGCCGGCCGCGTCTGGATCCTTGTTTTCCCGGACGTGCCGGTCAGCAAGAAGCCGGCCGAAGTCCGAATGGGCAGCGGCAAGGGCACGCCTGAATTCTGGGCGGCGCGGGTGAAGCCGGGCCGCATCATGTTCGAGATCGATGGCGTGCCGCGCGAAGTGGCGGCACGGGCATTCGAATTGGCGGCGGCGAAGCTGCCGATCAAGACGCGCTTCGTGGCGCGTCTGGGCGAGGAAGGTTAAGGCCATGAAGGCGGAAGATATTCGCACCAAGACGGCGGACGAGTTGAAGACACAGCTCGTCGACCTCAAGAAAGAGGCGTTCAACCTGCGTTTCCAGCAGGCGAGCGGCCAGTTGCAAAATACCGCCCGGGTTCGCGAAGTGCGGCGCGATATCGCCCGCATTCGCACGATATTGAACGTAAAGACGCCTGCGGGCGCCTGAGGAGCGAGCAAGACGATGCCGAGGCGTGTTCTGGAAGGGGTCGTGGTCAGCGACAAGGGCGACAAGACCATCGTGGTCAGCGTCGAACGTCGCGTCATGCACCCGCTGTACAAGAAATTCATCAAGCGCTCGAAGCGCTACATGGCGCATGACGCCGACAACCGTTTCAAGGTGGGCGATCAAGTGCTCATCCAGGAATGTCGTCCGATTTCCCGTCGCAAGACCTGGGAAGTGATCGGAACGGCCGGCGCGCCGGGCGCCTGAGCGTTACGAAAGGGATCTGAACGATGATCCAGATGCAGACCAACCTGGAGGTCGCCGACAACTCGGGTGCGCGGCGCGTCCAGTGCATCAAGGTTCTGGGTGGCTCGAAGCGCAAGTTCGCCGGCGTCGGCGATGTGATCGTCGTATCGGTCAAGGATGCGATTCCGCGCGGCCGCGTAAAGAAGGGCGATGTGCACCGGGCGGTTATCGTCCGCACCGCGAAGGCGGTACGGCGGCCTGACGGCAGCATGATCCGCTTCGACACCAACGCTGCGGTGCTGATCAACAAGCAGGGCGAGCCGATCGGGACCCGCATTTTCGGCCCCGTGACGCGCGAGCTGCGGGCCAAGAAGTTCATGAAGATCGTTTCGCTGGCGCCGGAAGTCCTCTAGGGCGCGCGGAACGAAAGACGGGAAGAATCGATATGTCGTTGTTCAAATCGAAGATCAAAAAGGGCGATCGCGTGATCGTCCTGACCGGCCGCGACAAGGGCAAGACCGGCGAGGTGTTGCGCGTGATCCCGGTCGAGGAACGCGCGCTCGTGCGCGGAATCAACATGGTGAAGCGCCATACGCGCGCGAGCATGGCAGGCCCGGGCGGCATCGTCGAGAAAGAGGCGTCGATCCATTTGTCGAATCTGGCGCATATCGACCCGAAAGATAACAAACCGACCCGCGTCGGTTATCGCATCCTGGACGGCGAGCGAAAGGTTCGTATCGCACGCCGGTCCGGCGAGCAGATCGACAGGTAGGCGAGGCAGAGATGAAGCGCTTGCAGGAACTTTATTCGACGGTCGTCCGTCCGGCCCTGGTCACGGAGTTCGGTTACACGAACACCCTCCAGGCGCCGCGTCTGACGAAAATCGTCATCAACATGGGCGTCGGCAAAGCGGTGCAGGACAGCAAGAAGCTGAATGCCGCGGTCAAGGAACTGACGGCGATCGCCGGGCAGAAGCCGGTCATCACGCGCGCGAAGACGTCGATTTCGAACTTCAAGCTGCGCGAGAACATGCCGATCGGTTGCAAGGTCACGCTGCGCAGCGACCGCATGTACGAGTTTCTCGACCGGCTGGTGACGATTGCCCTGCCGCGGGTTCGCGACTTCCGCGGGCTTTCGGGCAAGAGCTTCGATGGGCGCGGCAATTACGCGCTCGGGCTCAAGGAACAGATCGTGTTCCCGGAAGTGAACTACGACGAGATCGATGAAATTCGCGGCATGGATATCGTTATCTGCACCACAGCGAAGACCGATGCCGAGGCGAAGGCCCTTCTCAAAGGGTTCGATCTGCCTTTCATGAACTGAAGGCAGAAGGAGAGAGAGTATGGCAAAGAAGAGCTCGATCGAACGGAACAAGAAGCGCGAGCGGATGACCAAGAAGTTCGCCGCCCGTCGCTTGCGCCTGAAAGAGATCGCCGACGACGAAAGCCGTCCGATGGAAGAGCGTTTCGGCGCTCGCCTGCGGCTGGCCGAATTGCCGCGCAACAGTTCGCGGGTTCGAATCCGCAATCGTTGCGCGCTGACCGGTCGTCCGCGCGGCAACTATCGCAAGTTCCGTCTTTCGCGCATTGCGCTCAGAGAACTCGGATCAACCGGGCAGATCCCCGGTTTGGTCAAGTCGAGCTGGTAAGGGAGGAACGTCGTCATGGCGTTTACCGATCCCCTCGGGGATATGCTGACCCGTATTCGGAATGGCCAGAAGGCGGGCCTTTCCGCGGTCCTCAGCCCTGCGTCGAGCCTGCGGGCCAACGTGCTTGAAGTCCTCAAGCGCGAAGGTTTTATCCGCGGGTACGAGCGCGCGGAAGGGAGCAAGGGTGGCGGTGAAGAATTTCGTATCGAGCTCAAGTATCACGAGGGTCATCCCGTGATCCGAGAGATCTCGCGTATTTCCAAACCGGGCCGCCGGGTGTACCGCAAAGTTGCGGACCTGCAGCCGGTGTTCAACGGCCTCGGGATTTCGATCCTGTCGACTCCGCGCGGCGTCATGTCGGACCATGAAGCGCGTGCGGCGAATGTCGGCGGCGAAGTCCTGTGCCGGGTGTTCTGACGAGAGGTTCGTAAGTCATGTCCCGTGTCGGTAAAAATCCGGTCGTGATCCCGAGTGGCGTGACGCTCGAGGTGCAGGGTGGTGCGGTGCTTGCCAAGGGCAAGCTCGGCTCGCTCAACCTCGCGCTGTCCGACCAGGTCGAGACGCGGATCGAAGATGGCAAGTTCTGGGTTAAGCCCGCGAACGACACCAAGCAGGCGCGACTGATGTGGGGCACCGTCCGCAACATCGTGCGCAACATGGTGGTCGGCGTTTCGGAAGGCTTCACCAAGTCGCTGGAGATCAATGGCGTCGGCTATCGCGCGCTGGTTCAGGGTAAGAACCTGCAGCTTCAGCTCGGCTACAGCCACGACGTGATCTATCCGATCCCGGCCGACGTGCAGATCAAGTGCGAGCGCCCGACCGCGATCACGATTTCGGGTGCGAGCAAGCAGCGGGTCGGTCAGGTCGCTGCCGAAATTCGCGGCTTCCGCCCGCCGGAGCCCTATAAGGGCAAGGGCATCAAGTACGCGGACGAAATCGTCCTGCGCAAGGAAGGCAAGAAGAAGTAGGAATCGAGCCATGGCGAAGGGTGAAACCATTTCGGAGCGCCGTCAGCGGCGCAATCGCAATCGCCTGCGCGGGTCGGCGTACGGTCGGCCGCGTTTGTCGGTCTTCCGGTCGTCGCAGCATATCTATGCGCAGATCATCGATGACGGGCAGGGCGTGACGCTGGCAGCGGCCTCGTCGGTCGACAAGACCCTCAAGGGCAAGATCAAGACCGGTGCCGATTCCGCGGCGGCCAAGGAAGTCGGTCGTCTGATCGCCGAGCGCGCGATCGCCGCGGGCGTCAAAGAGGTCGTGTTCGACCGTGGCGCCTATCTGTTTCATGGCAGGGTCAAGGCCCTGGCTGACGCCGCCCGTGAGGGCGGCCTGACGTTCTAGAGGGTACGATATGGCACGTGCTGCAAGAGAAGAGCGTCGGGGTCGCGACAAGCCGCGCGATCGTGACGAGGTCGAGCTGACGGAGAAGCTGGTCAGCATCAACCGCGTCGCGAAAGTGGTGAAGGGTGGCCGGCGTTTCGGCTTCGCAGCCCTGGTCGTCGTCGGCGACGGCAAGGGTCGGGTCGGTTACGGCACCGGCAAGGCGCGCGAAGTGCCCGAGGCAATCCGCAAGGCGACGGAGCAGGCCAAGCGCGGGATGATCCGCGTACCGCTGCGCGACGGTCGCACGCTGCATCACGACGTGAAGGGTCATTACGGTGCCGGTCGCATCGTCATGCGCACGGCGGTGCAGGGTACCGGCATCATCGCCGGCGGTCCGGTGCGCGCGATCTGCGAGGCGCTCGGATTGCAGGACGTGACGGCGAAATCGCTCGGCACCTCGAACCCGCATAATATGGTCAAGGCGGCGTTCGATGCGCTGGGCCAGTGCAATTCGCTGCGCGCTGTTGCGCAGCGGCGCGGTCGCAAGCCGGCGGACATTCTCGGCCGCCCGGAAAGCGGCGCGGACGCCCGGGAGTAGGGTCATGGCGGCAGGCAAGAAGAAGATCAAAATCACCCAGATCGGCTCGCCGATCGGGCGGCGTTCCGATCAGCGCGAGACGCTCATCGGGCTTGGCCTCAACAAGCGGCATCGCAGCCGCGAGCTCGAGGACACGCCATCGGTTCGCGGCATGATCGATAAAGTTCGCCACCTGGTCAGGGTCGACGACGGCGCCTGATTGCCAGGTTCGGCGCGATGGCCGGCCATGATGGCCGGTCCGCCTCGACCTGTGCATTGCGATTGGAAAGTCAGACGATGAAGCTCAATCAGCTCAAGGACAATCACGGCGCGCGCAAGGGCCCGATCCGGGTCGGGCGCGGCATCGGCTCCGGCAAAGGCAAGACCGGTGGCCGCGGCGTGAAGGGTCAGTCGGCGCGTACCGGCGTTGCCATCAAGGGCTTCGAGGGCGGCCAGATGCCGATCTATCGGCGTCTGCCCAAGCGCGGCTTCAAGAACATTTTCCGCAAGCGCTATGTCGAGATCAATCTCGGCCGGCTGCAGGCGGCGGTCGACGAAGGCCGTCTCGATGCGGCGAAGCCCGTTACCGCCGACGTGCTGGTGATGGCCGGGATCCTGCGTCGCAGCCGCGATGGAGTGCGCCTCCTTGCCAACGGCACCCTGAAAGCCAAGATCACCGTTGAAGTGGCCGGCGCGACCAAGGCGGCCATCGCGGCCGTCGAAAAAGCCGGCGGCAAAGTCATCGTTCAGAACGCCAAGGCGGAGGCGGCCGACGCCGCTGAGGCCTGAATGGCAGGAAGGGCCCGCTGATGGCCTCGGCAGCCGAACAGCTCGCCTCGACATTCAATTTCGGAGCGCTCGCCAAGGCGCACGAGTTGCGGCGCCGCATCTGGTTTACGCTGGGTGCGCTTCTCGTTTATCGGCTCGGTACGCATATTCCGCTGCCGGGCATCGATCCCATCGCGCTTCAGCAGCTCTTCGAGCAGCAAAGCGGCGGCATCCTTGGCATGTTCAACATGTTCTCCGGCGGTGCGCTCGGCCGGATGGCGATCTTTGCCCTGAACATCATGCCGTACATCACGGCCGCCATCATCATGCAGCTCGCGTCGAGCATGTCACCCAAGCTCGAGGCGCTGAAGAAGGAAGGCGAAGCCGGCCGCAAGAAGATCAATCAGTACACGCGGATCGGCACGGTGTTTCTCGCCGCCGCACAGGCTTTCGGCATAGCAGCCGGTCTCGAAGGCATGTCGGGCGGCGGATCCTCGGTCGTGATCGATCCGGGCCTGTTCTTCCGCGCATCGACGGTCATCACGCTGACCGGCGGCACCGTTTTCCTGATGTGGCTCGGCGAGCAGATTACCGCGCGCGGCGTCGGCAACGGTATCTCGCTGATCATCTTCGCGGGCATCGTCGCCAACCTGCCGGCAGCGCTGATCCAGACTTTGGAACTCGGCCGTACGGGCGCGCTCTCGACCGCGGTCATCATTCTGGTTCTGCTGATCGCGGTCGTGACGATCGCAACGATCGTGTTCTTCGAGCGCGCGCAGCGCCGGCTGGTCATCCAGTATCCGAAACGCCAGGTCGGCAACCGCATGTTCGGCGGCGAGAGTTCGCATCTGCCGCTGAAACTCAATTCCGCGGGCGTCATCCCGCCGATTTTCGCGAGCTCGCTCCTGTTGTTGCCGCTGACCGTGGTCAGCTTCGGCGCGAGCGGCGCCTCCAGCGGCTGGATGCAGCAACTGACGGCGCAGCTCCAGCACGGCACGCCGTTGTTCATGGTGCTGTATATCCTGCTGATCGTGTTCTTCGCGTTCTTCTATACGGGCATCGTGTTCAATCCGGTCGATACCGCCGAGAATCTGCGCAAGCAGGGCGGATTCATTCCCGGAATCCGTCCCGGCAAGAACACTGCGGAATACATCAACTATGTCCTGACGCGCGTCACCGTGATCGGCGCTGCCTATCTGGCCGCCATCTGTATCCTGCCGGAGATCATGATCGCGCGCTTCGCGTTGCCGTTCTATTTCGGCGGCACCAGCCTGCTGATCGTCGTCTCCGTTACGATGGACACGGTGGCGCAGATTCACTCTCATCTGCTCGCCCATCAATATGAAGGGCTGATCAAGAAGGCGCGGCTCAAGGGTCGTCGCGGATGATCCTGATCCTTCTGGGGCCTCCCGGCGCCGGCAAGGGCACGCAGGCCAAGCGACTGGAGAAGACGCGGAGTCTCGTCCAGCTCTCGACCGGGGACATGCTCCGGGCGGAAGCGGCCGCTGGCAGCAAGCTCGGCCTCGAAGCCAAACGGATCATGGACGAGGGCAAGCTCGTTCCCGACGCACTGATCATCGGCATGATCGGCGAGCGGCTCGACCGGCCGGATGCAGCCAGGGGTGTCATTCTCGACGGGTTTCCACGGACCGTGGCCCAGGCCGAGGCGCTCGAGGCGATGTTGGCTGGCAAAGGACGCAAGGTCGATTGCGTCATAGAGCTCAAGGTCGACGAGACGGCTCTGATCGACCGCATCGCGGGCCGGTTCTCCTGCACCCAGTGCGGGGCGGGGTATCACGATACTTTCCACCCGCCGCGAAAGGCGGGGGTTTGCGACCAGTGCGGCGGGACCAGGTTCGATCGCCGCAAGGACGACAACCCGGAGACCATGAAAACCCGGCTGAAGGCTTACCGGGAGCAAACCGCACCGATCCTGCCTTTTTACGAGGGGCGGGGCCTGGTCCGGCAGGTCGACGGCATGGCCGAGGTGGCCGAGGTGGCGAGCCAGATCGATGCCGCCCTGGAGCGATGCTAAATGCTTGACCTATGGGTGAAAATTCGTAGAATCCGCGCCCTCGGACGGGGCCGCCCAACGGCGTCGAGCCTAACCATTTGAAATATCGGGAGTAACGGCGGTGGCTCGTATCGCGGGCGTGAATATACCGACTCAGAAGCGCGTTGAAATCGCGCTGACCTACATTTTTGGCATCGGTCATACCAAGGCGAAGCAGATCTGCGGCAAGGTCGGGATTCCGGTCGAGCGGCGGGTGCAGGAGCTGACGGATGACGAGGTTGGTCGCATCCGCGAAGTCATCGACCGCGACTATCGCGTCGAAGGCGATCTGCGGCGCGAGATGGCGATGAACGTGAAGCGGCTGATGGATCTCGGCTGCTATCGCGGACTGCGTCACCGCAAGGGCCTGCCGGTTCATGGCCAGCGGACCCACACCAACGCGCGCACCCGCAAGGGTCCGAAGCGCGCGATCGCGGGCAAGAAAAAGTAACGGCACGAGCCGGCCAATAGACTGACGGGAACGGATCAAAATGGTTAAAGCAACTGCGGCGCGGCCGCGCCGTAAAGAACGGAAGAACATCACTTCCGGCGTGGCGCATGTGAACGCGACGTTCAACAACACGATCATCAACATCACCGACGCGCAGGGCAATACGATCGCCTGGTCGTCGGCGGGTCGGATGTCGTTCAAGGGATCGCGCAAGTCGACGCCGTACGCGGCGCAGGTTGCGGCCGACCATGCGGCCAAGCAGGCGATGGAACATGGCGTGAAGACCCTCGAAGTCGAGGTGAAGGGTCCGGGCGGCGGTCGCGAGTCCGCGCTGCGTGCGTTGCAGGCGGCCGGGTTCATGATCACCGCGATTCGCGACGTGACGCCGATCCCGCATAACGGCTGCAGGCCGCCCAAGCGGCGGCGCGTGTAACGACGTTCCGGCGCCGCCTGTTGCGGGCGCCGGGACGACAGCAGAATTCCGAGGCGGCCGGCGCCTGCGTAGGGCGGGACTGGCCATGAGCCATGAGGACGAGCACCGTGATTCTTCAGAAAAACTGGACCGAGTTGATTAAGCCCTCGAAGCTGAACATCGAGACGGGCGCCGATTCCGGCCGCACCGCGACGGTGGTGGCCGAGCCGCTCGAGCGCGGCTTCGGCGTGACGCTCGGCAATGCGCTTCGCCGCATCCTGCTGTCGTCGCTGCAGGGCTCGGCGATCACGTCCGTTCATATCGATGGCGTGCTGCATGAATTCTCGTCGATCCCCGGCGTGCGCGAGGACGTGACCGACATCGTCCTCAACATCAAGTCGATCGCGCTCCGGATGCACGGCGAAGGCCCCAAGCGTATGCGCCTCAAGGCCGAGGGCCCGGGCGAAGTGACCTGCGGCATGATCGAGACCGGCCACGACATCGAGATCATGAATCCCGATCTCGTCATCTGCACGCTCGATCAGGGCGCCAAGGTGACGATGGAATTCACCGTCGAGAACGGCAAGGGTTATGTCGCCGGCAGCCAGAACCGCGCCGAGGATGCGCCGATCGGGCTCATTCCGGTCGATGCCGTGCTCAGCCCGGTGCGTCGCGTCTCGTACAAGGTCGACAACAGCCGCGTGGGCCAGGTGACGGACTATGACAAGCTGTCGCTGACGGTGCAGACCAACGGTGCGGTGACGCCGGAAGACGCCGTCGCGCTCGCGGCGCGCATTCTTCAGGACCAGCTCCAGCTCTTCATCAATTTCGAAGAGCCGCGCGCGGCCGAAGAAGAGAGCCATGCGCCGGAGATGCCGTTCAACAAGAACCTGCTGCGCAAGGTCGACGAGCTCGAGCTGTCGGTGCGTTCGGCGAACTGCCTGAAGAACGACAACATCGTCTATATCGGCGATCTCGTTCAGAAGTCGGAGCAGGAAATGCTGCGGACGCCGAACTTCGGCCGCAAGTCGCTCAACGAGATCAAGGAAGTGCTGGCCCAGATGGGGTTGTCGCTCGGCATGGAAGTGCCGGGCTGGCCACCGGAGAACATCGAAGAGCTGGTGAAGCGGCTCGACGAGCCGTACTAAACTAAACGGGCCCGATCGGGCTCACTTTGCCGTTCATGGGGCATCCGGCGATCCGGGTGTCGGCGCGGCGGCAGGTTGTTTCAATCGGCTTCATCCGGGCAGCGACCCGCGATGAACCCGGCAGCAGGAAGAGGAGGGCGTCATGCGTCACGGTATTAGCGGTCGTAAACTCAATCGCACCAGTTCGCATCGCAAGGCGATGTTCCAGAACATGGCGGCAGCCCTCATTCGCCACGAGCAGATCAAGACGACGCTGCCCAAGGCGAAGGACCTGCGTCGGGTGGTCGATCAGTTGATCACGCTCGGCAAGCGCGGCGATCTGCATGCGCGGCGCCAGGCCTGGTCGACACTGCGCAACGATGCACTCACGCAGAAGCTCTTCAGCGCACTCGCCGATCGCTACAAGGATCGCGCCGGCGGCTATACCCGCGTCATCAAGGCCGGCTTCCGCTATGGCGATGCCGCCCCGATGGCGGTGATCGAGCTGGTCGACCGCGATCCCGACGTGAAGGGCGTGGAAGACCGCGAGCGCTCGGCGGCGATGGCCGCCGCGGCGGCGGAGGATGGCGCGGCCTCCTGATCGGGGTCGTCTGCGATCCGGTTCGGCCGGGGTCCAGCAATTTTTGCTAGATTGGCGTCGCCGGCCGCGGGTCGGCCGTGGGCGCCGTAAACGCCAGGAAGCTATGGCAGACGCGATCCGACATAGGAAAAGCTGCGGCCCCCTCGCCGCGCTCCTGCTCGTCTGTGCGATGGCCGCGCCAGCGGCGGCGCAGACCGTCGTGCCGGAAACCCAGGAACAGATCACACTGAGCTTTGCGCCGATCGTGCGGCAGACGGCGCCGGCAGTGGTCAATATCTACACGCGGCGCGTGGTCGAGAACCGCTTCGGTCTGTTCGACGACCCCTTCTTCCGGCGTTTCTTCGGCGAAGATTTCAATTTCGGTATTCCAAGCGAGCGCGTGCAAAATTCGCTCGGCTCCGGCGTCATCGTACGATCTGACGGGCTGGTGATTACCAATCATCACGTCGTTGCCGGCAGCGAAGAGATCACCGTCGTTCTGTCGGACGGCCGCGAGTACGAAGCCGAGCCGGTCCTGATGGACGAGCGCACCGACATCGCCGTGCTGCGGATCGATACGCGCGGCCAAGCCTTGCCGCATCTGCCGATCGGCGATTCCGACGATCTCGAAGTCGGCGATCTGGTGCTGGCGATCGGCAATCCTTTTGGCGTCGGGCAGACGGTGACAAGCGGCATCGTCTCGGCGCTCGCCCGCACGCAGGTCGGTGTTAGCGACTATCGCTTCTTCATCCAGACCGACGCGGCGATTAATCCCGGCAATTCCGGCGGCGCGCTGGTCGCGCTCGACGGTACGCTGGTCGGCATCAACACGGCGATCTATTCGCGACAGGGCGGCGGTTCGATCGGTATCGGCTTTGCGATCCCGGCCAACATGGTGGCGACGCTGATCGCGGCCGCCGAGACCGGCAATATCGTGATCCGCCCCTGGATCGGTGCGACCGGGCAACCGGTGACCGCCGAGCTCGCCGAGGGTTTCGGGCTCGACCGGCCAGGTGGCGTACTGGTGAACGGGCTGCATCCGGGCGGACCGGCCGAAAAAGCTGGCATCGAAACCGGGGATATCATTCTCGCGGTCAATGGCCGCGAGGTCGTCGATCCGCAGGGGATGCGCTTTCGGCTTGCAACATTGGCAGTCGGCTCTCAGGCCGAGCTTCTGATTCTCCGCGACGGTCAGGAAATCCGCATCGCTGTCGATCTGATCGCGGCGCCCGAAGATCCGCCAGCGGAACGCACGGTGGTCGAGGCCCGCTCGCCGATGGAAGGCGCGACGGTCGCCAATCTTTCGCCGGCACTTGCCGAAGAACTCGCGATGGATTCCTCATGGACCGGCGTTGCGATCCTTGGTGTCGATCCCGAGAGCACCGCCCGGCGGATGCGTTTTCGCGCCGGCGACATCATCCTCGAAGTCAACGGCGTCGCGATCGACCGCGTGGCGACCCTGATCGATACACTCAATGCCGGCGGCAGCCGCTGGCAGTTCACGATCAAACGCGGCGACCGGGTACAGACCTTCACCATCGGCTGAGGTGTCCTTGTCCACTTTGTTCGAATCCCAGGCGCCGCGCCCTCTCGCCGACCGGCTGCGGCCGCAGCGGATCGACGAAGTGGTGGGCCAGGATCATCTGCTCGGGCCCAAGGGGCCGATCGGGCGGATGCTGGCGGCGGGGCGCCTTTCCTCGATGGTGCTCTGGGGTCCGCCGGGTTCCGGCAAGACGACGATCGCGCGCCTGCTGGCCGAGCACACCAAGCTCGAGTTCGTTGCACTCTCGGCCGTCTTCTCCGGCGTCGCCGATCTGCGCAAGGCGTTCGAGGCGGCGCGCGAGCGACGGCGCATCGGGCGCGGGACATTGCTGTTCGTCGACGAGATCCATCGCTTCAATCGCGCGCAGCAGGACGGGTTCCTGCCTTATGTCGAGGACGGCACGGTCATCCTGGTTGGCGCGACGACCGAGAATCCGTCCTTTGAGCTGAATGCCGCGTTGCTCTCGCGCTCGCAGGTGTTCGTGTTGAACCGGCTCGACGACGAGGCGATGGAAACGTTGCTTTCGCGCGCCGAAGCGACCGAGAACCGGCCGCTGCCGCTGACCGCGGATGCGCGCGCCGCCTTGCGCGCGATGGCCGACGGCGACGGGCGCTATCTGCTCAACATGACGGAAGAATTGTTCCTGCTGCCGGGCGGCAAGCCGCTCGATCCGACCGCGCTCACGGTTGCCGTGCAGCGGCGCATGCCGATCTACGACAAGGCGCAGGAAGGCCATTACAATCTGATCAGCGCGCTGCATAAGTCGCTGCGCGGTTCCGATACCGATGCATCGCTTTACTGGCTCGCGCGCATGCTCGCCGGTGGCGAAGACCCGACCTATATCCTGCGCCGCCTCGTGCGCTTCGCGGTCGAGGATGTCGGCCTTGCCGAGCCCGACGCGCTGCCGCAATCGCTTGCGGCCTGGGACGCCTATGATCGGCTGGGTTCACCCGAAGGCGACCTCGCGATCGCGCAATGCGTCATCTATCTCGCGACCGCGCCGAAATCGAACGCGGCCTATCGCGCCTTTGGCGCCTCGAACCGCACCGCGCGCGAGACCGGGTCGCTGATGCCGCCCAAGCATATCCTCAATGCGCCGACGCGGCTGATGAAGGAACTCGGCTACGGTTCGGGCTATGAATACGATCATGATGCGCAGGATGCGTTCTCGGGGCAGAATTACTTCCCGGAAGGAATGGCGCGCCAGCAATTCTATCAGCCGGTCGAACGCGGCTTCGAGCGCGAGATTCGCAAGCGGCTGGATTATTGGGCAAAGCTGCGCGACGAGCGCACAAATCGCGACGGCGACTGAACCGGACGAGGGAAGGCGGCGATGGGCCTCAACATGATCGCAGCGGTGGCAGCCGGGGGTGCGGTGGGTGCGGTCGCGCGCTACATGCTGGCGACGCAGGTCGGGCATTGGGCCGGCACCGGCTTTCCCTGGGGCACATTCGCGGTGAACGTGGTCGGCTGCACGATCATGGGTGTGCTGACCGAGTTGTTTGCGTTGACCTGGTCGCCGAGCCCGGAGATCCGCGCGCTGTTGACGGTCGGCGTGCTCGGCGGATTCACGACATTCTCGGCCTTCTCGCTCGATGCCGTGCTGCTGATGGAGCGCAACGCCTGGCTGCCGGCGATCGGTTATGTCGCGGGCTCGGTCCTGCTGTCGCTGGCCGGATTTTTTGCGGGCATGCGCTTGCTGCGGCTGGTGGTGGCATGACGGCAGTTCGCACGATGCGTGTCGCCGACGACGAGGCGGCGCTGCGGCTCGATCGCTGGTTCCGCCGGCATTGCCCTGGCGTGACGCATGGCCGTCTCGAGAAACTGCTGCGCACCGGGCAAGTCCGGATCGACGGACGACGCGCGAAATCAAACCACCGCCTCGAAGCGGGCCAGATGGTGCGCGTGCCGCCGCTCGATTCCGACGCCGAAGCGGGTCCGGTTCGGGCCGCACCGATCGAAATCGACGAACATGAGGCGGCGGCGATCCGCGCCCGCGTGCTGCATCGCGATCGCGACTGCCTGGTGATCGACAAGCCGGCGGGATTGCCGATACAGGGCGGGCCGGGCATTCGCGTGCATCTCGATGCGCTGCTCGATGCGCTCGAGTTCGATGCCGACGAGCGGCCGCGTCTCGTGCATCGGCTCGATCGCGATACCAGCGGCGTTCTGGTGCTAGCACGCCATGCGCGGGCCGCGGCGTTCATGGCCGAAGCGTTCCGCCGACGCACGGCGCGCAAGCTCTATTGGGCGATCACGGTCGGCGTGCCGGTGCCGTCGGCGGGCCGGATCGACGCGCCGCTCGAGAAGCTCGCCGGTCCGCAGGGCGAGCGCATGGTTGCCGGCGAAGGCGGCCAATCGGCCATCACCGACTATCGTGTGCTCGATCGCGCAGCGACGGCTGCCGCGTTTGTGAAACTCCTGCCGCATACCGGACGGACACATCAACTTCGCGTTCACTGCGCGGCGATCGGTACGCCAATCCTGGGCGACGGCAAGTATGGCGGCGCGGCCGCTCATATCTCGGGTGGCGAGATCGCCGCTCAATTACATCTGCATGGGCGGGCGATCGAGCTGCCGAAAATGGACGGCGGTGTGCTGCGCGTGGTCGCGCCATTGCCGCCGCATATCCGCGACGCATTCCGCTTCTTCGGCTTCGAAGGCGGCCCGGCGCGCGTCAGGGCCGAGGATTTCGAGATATGAGCGAAGCCGAGGGCCTGACGGTGTCGCCATTCCGGCTTGTCGTATTCGATTGCGACGGGACGCTGGTCGACAGCCAGCACAGCATCGTGGCCGCGATGAACGTTGCCTTCGAAGAGGCCGGCCTTGACGAACCCGATGCGGCGGCGGTGCGACATGTGGTGGGCCTCGCGCTCGAAGAGGCGATTGCGCGGCTGCTGCCGCGCGCCATTTCCGAGCAGCATCGCCAAGTGGCGGCCGCTTATCGCCGCGCGTTTCATATTCTCCGGCAGCGGCCCGATTATCAGGAGCCTTTGTTTCCCGGTATATGCGACGTGATCGACGGGCTTGGGCGCGCGGGATCGCTGCTCGGCGTCGCGACCGGCAAGAGCCGGCGCGGTCTGATCGCGACGCTGGAACGGCACGGGCTGCGCGACAGATTCGTGACATTGCAGACAGTCGACGACAATCCCGGCAAGCCGGCACCGGATATGCTGCTGCGCGCGATGCGCGAAACCGGTGCGGATCCCGCGGAAACCGCCATGATCGGCGATACGATTTACGATCTGGAGATGGCGCGGCGCGCGGGGACGGCTGCCATCGCTGCCACTTGGGGCTATCATGACGCAGCCGAGCTCGGGCCCTATGCGGATGCTGTCGCCGAATCGCCGGCGACCCTGCTATCAGTCATCGAGATTCTTTCCGGGAGGTCTTCATGCGTCTCCGAACAATTCTGATTGCGATAGTCGTCGTGCTGGTCGGGCTGGTGGTCACTGGCTATGCAATCCTGAAATCCCTCGACCTCAACGACTACAAGGCGGTGCTCGCCGAGAAGGTCAAGGAGGCGACCGGACGCGATCTGACATTGGCCGGCGATATCGAGCTGGAGATTTCGTTTAAGCCGCGTCTTGCCGTCAATGGCGTGAGCTTTGCCAATGCCGAGTGGGGCAGCGGTGCCGAGATGGCAACCGTCGAGCGGCTCGAAGCGCAGGTCGACCTGATTCCATTGCTGTCGAGCGAAGTGCGGATCAACCGCTTCGCGCTGATCGGGGTCGACATCCTGCTCGAAACCGATGCGAACGGCACACCGAACTGGGGTCTGCCGGGCGCGACCGATGGCAGCGCGGGGACGTCGGGTACAGGGGGCGCCGATTATTCGTTCGCGGTCGACGAGATCGCGATCGAACGGGCCCGCGTCACCTATCGCGACGGCGCGACCGGCGAGACGCAGATCGTCGCCATCGAGTCATTGACCGCATCCGCGGCGAGCCCGTCCGACCCGATCGCGATTGCATTTGCCGGTTCGCTGAACAACAGCCCGATTTCGGCTGACGGCACGATCCCCAGCATCACCACGATACGCGCAGGTGGGGCGATGCCGATCGACCTTACGCTCGAAGGCGGCGGTGCGACGATCACCGCGAAGGGTGCGGTGAGCCCCGAGGCATTCGACCTCATGCTCACGGTTGGCGGCGCATCGCTCGCCGATCTCGGTGCGCTGAGCGGCGCCGTGTTACCGCAGCTCGGGCCGTACAGTCTTGCCGCGCACGTCACCAATCCGGACGGCGTCTATCATCTCGGCGGGCTCGATATGAAGATCGGCGAGAGCACGCTGACCGGCGAAGCGAGCCTTGCGCTCGGGGGTACCCGGCCGCGCATAACGGCGGCCCTGCAATCGACGCTGCTCGATCTCAAGGATTTCGGCGTCGAGCCGCCGGCGGCGAGCGACGGCGGGGGGACGGGCGACGCGGATGGCGACGGGCGGTTGTTCCCGGACGATCCGCTGCCGCTCGATGCGTTGCGCATGGTCGATGCGACCGTGACGTTCACCGGCACGCGCGTGATCAAGGAGCCGGTGACGCTCGAGAATGTCGCGGCCGATCTCGTACTGGAGAATGGGCGTCTGACGATCAACAGCATCAATGCCGGTCTTGCGGGCGGCGAGCTCGGTATCGCGGGCATCATCGATTCCAGCCAGGCACCGGCTGGCGTATCGCTCCAGATCGTAAGCCATCAGGTTGAGGCCGGCGCTCTGCTGCAGACCTTCGTCGGTTCGGAAGCGCTGTCCGGCGGTCGGGTCAATATGAATGTCGATGTTGCCGGCAGTGGCAATTCGATCCGGCAGATCATGGCAAGCCTGGGCGGTGCGACGAACTTCGAGATGGGCGCCGGGCAGATCAACGACCGGTTTGCGCGGATCGTTTTGTCGGACCTGTTCGAGCTGATCGCGGCCGGCGGTGCCGGCGGCACCAACCTGAACTGTGTCGTGAGCCGGTTCGATATCGCCGGCGGCATCGCGGAGAGCACGGCGTTGGTGCTCGACACCAACGGCGCCACGATCATCGGCAGCGGTGAGATCGATCTGCGCGAGGAGCGGCCGGATCTGCGGCTGGTGCCGAATGCGAAACAGACCAATCTGGCCAATCTGGCAATTCCCGTGCGCATCCAGGGCACCTTGGCGGAGCCGCAGGTCGGACCGGATGCGGCGGCGCTGGCCGAAGGCCTGGTCGGATCCGTGGGCAGCGTCGGCGGCGGCGTGTTCGATGTGTTGGCCGGCGTGACGGGCGTCGGCACGGCGAGCGGCACCGGCGACGGGGCCGCCAGCGACAATCCCTGTGTCGCGGCGCTGGAAGGCACCGGCACCGCGGACGCCGCACCGACGCCGAGTGCGACCGATCTGGTCACCGAAGGCGCGGAGCAGATGCTCGACGGCGCGGGGACCGCAGGCGAAGGGATCGGGCAGGGCGCCGGCGAAGTCCTCGAAGATGCCGGCGAAGCGCTGGAAGGGCTGTTCGGCAACTGATCGCGCGCAGCCCCGATCGACGGTTCTACGAGACCGCCGGCGTCGTCAGGCGCGGCAGCGGTTTTGCGGTCGTCCTCGACGACCGGCCGGTCAGGACGCCGGCGAAGAACGACCTGGTGCTGCCGAGCCGGGCATTGGCCGAGGCGATCGCCGTGGAGTGGCGGGCGCAGGGCGAGAAGATCGATCCGGCCTGTATGCCTCTGCTGCAACTGGCCAACACCGCCATCGATCGGGTGGCGCCAGACCCGGCGCCCGTTGTGGCCGAGATCCTTGGCTATGCCGAGACCGATCTGGTCTGCCATTGGGCGCCCGAGCCGCCGGCATTGACCGAGCGGCAACGGGAGATCTGGCAACCCCTGCTCGACTGGTCGACGCTCGCTTTGGATGCGCCGCTGCAGCCCGTCGCCGGCATCGTCGCCCAACGCCAGGCGGATGCGGCACTCGCCGCGCTCAGGGCCTTGGTCGAAGCCCAGACGCCGTTCCGGCTGACCGGCCTGCATCTGCTGACCGTCGTGACCGGCTCGATTGTCATTGCGCTCGCGGTGCTGGCCGGTCGTCTCGATGCGGACGGGGCGTGGGCGGCGGCGCAGCTCGAGGAGGATTACCAGATCGAACGCTGGGGCGAGGACCCGCTGGCCGTCGAGCGCCGCCGCGGCATGCGGGTGGATCTGGACGTCGCCGTCCGGTTTGTCGCTTTGCTGGGCACCCCCGGCCTCTAGGCGCCGGCCCGTCCGGCTGGCCGATTTCAGTTTTCTTGCAGAGCCCTTGGTGGTAATTCCCCAAAGGGGTGCGGGCTTCATTTCTGTAACAAAACTGTAACAATAGGTACGCATGCAGGAAATCCTTCACCAGCTCGAGCTCAAGCGGGCGGCAGCACGGGCGGGAGGCGGGGCGCGCCGCGTCGAGGCGCAGCATGCCAAGGGCCGGCTAACGGCCCGCGAGAGGATCGAGCTTCTGCTCGACGACGGCAGCTTCGAAGAATGGGACATGTTCGTCGAACATCGCTCCGCCGATTTTGGTATGCACGACCAGCGCATCCCGGGCGACGGTGTCGTGACCGGTCATGGCACGATCAACGGGCGGCTGGTCTTTCTCTTCAGCCAGGATTTCACGGTCTTCGGCGGCTCGCTCTCGGAAGCCCATGCCGAGAAGATCTGCAAGATCATGGACCAGGCGATGCGCGTCGGCGCGCCGGTCATCGGCATCAACGATTCCGGCGGCGCGCGGATCCAGGAAGGCGTCGCATCGCTCGCAGGTTACGCCGAAGTGTTCCAGCGCAACATCATGGGCTCGGGCGTGGTGCCGCAGATCTCGCTGATCATGGGGCCGTGCGCCGGCGGCGCCGTCTATTCGCCCGCGATGACCGACTTCATCTTCATGGTGAAGGATTCGTCATACATGTTCGTGACCGGTCCCGACGTCGTCAAGACGGTCACGCATGAGAATGTGACGCATGAAGAGCTGGGCGGTGCGCTCACGCACAGCACGCGCTCCGGCGTTGCCGATCTTGCCTTCGAGAACGATGTCGAGGCGCTGCTGCAACTGCGGCGCTTCATCGATTTCCTGCCGCTCTCGAACCGCAGCGGACTTCCAGTGCGGCCGACCGCGGACCCGGCCGACCGAATGGATTATTCGCTGGATACGCTCATTCCGGCCAACCCGAACAAGCCCTATGACATGAAGGAACTGATTCTCAAGACGGTCGACGAGGGCGATTTCTTCGAACTGCAGCCGGGTTATGCCGGCAACATCATCGTTGGATTCGGCCGCATCGAGGGCTCGACCGTGGGAATCGTGGCGAACCAGCCGACCGTACTCGCTGGCTGTCTCGACATCGATTCCTCGCGGAAGGCTGCACGGTTCGTTCGCTTCTGCGATTGCTTCGAGATTCCGATCGTCACGTTCGTCGATGTGCCAGGCTTCCTGCCAGGCACCGCGCAGGAATATGGCGGCATCATCAAGCATGGCGCCAAGCTGTTGTTCGCCTATGGCGAGGCGACGGTGCCGAAGGTGACGGTCATTACCCGCAAGGCCTATGGTGGCGCCTATGACGTGATGAGTTCGAAGCATCTGCGCGGCGACGTCAATTACGCGTGGCCGACAGCGGAAATTGCGGTCATGGGACCGAAAGGGGCGGTCGAAATCATTTTTCGCTCGGATATCGGCGATGCCGCCAAGATTACGCAGCGCACGGAAGAGTACCGGACCAAATTCGCGACGCCATTTGTCGCGGGTGCGCGCGGGTTCATCGACGATGTGATCATGCCGCATTCGACGCGCCGCCGGGTGGCGCGAGCGCTCGCAATGCTGCGCAACAAGAAACTGGAGAACCCGTGGAAGAAGCACGACAACATCCCGCTCTAAGTGCAGCGGACGTGTCCGATGCCGACGCGATCAAGGCGGCAATCAAGGCGCACCCTTACTGGTATCACAAGATCGCGCTGCCCGGCGGCGTGGTGACACCGGGCTGGGCGCCAATCGATCCCGACAAATATGGCGTTCCGGCCGACCTTACCGGCAAGCGCGTGCTCGATATCGTTGCCTGGGACGGTTACTGGACATTCGAGGCGCTGGAGCGCGGTGCGCGCGAAGTGGTGGCGATCGACGATTTCTCCGATTTTCTCGGAAAAAGTGGGCCAAAAGAGCGACATGCCTGGCAGACTTTCGATCTCTGCCGTGCGGCACTTGGCTGGTCGGAAGATCGATGCACGCGAATGGAAATGACCGTCTACGATCTGTCGGAAGAACGGCTCGGCCGGTTTGACGTGGTTTTCTTTTTTGGTACGCTTTACCACCTGCGCCATCCGCTGCTGGCGCTCGATCTCATTTCATCCATCACCGATGAGCTGATCTGCGTCGAGAGCGCCATCCTCAATGACTACAGCGCCTACGGAAAGGGATTGCTGTACGGATATGGCGACCAGATGGTGATGGAATTCTACCCGCGAAGCGAATACGCGCAGAACGATTCGAACTGGTGGGTACCGACGCTGAAACTGCTCGCGAACATGGTCGGATCCGCGGGATTCAAGGATGTGGAAGCCTGGAAGCTTGCCGAGAAGCCGATCAATCTTGCCGGCTGCCGCGGATTCGCGAAGGGCTGGAAGGTTCGGCGGGCGCGACCATCCGAGCCGGCTGTGGCCGGCGTCTGACGGACAACCGCGCGGATGGAATGAACGTGGCCGCACCCACGCCTCAGCGCGCCCGGATTGTTGGCACGTCGATCAAATCGCCGATTGCCGATCTCGTGCCGGACTGAAACGCTGACGTTTAACCTGGCGCAGTCCGGATTCACCAAAGTGACGCAGGTTCGCGAATTCGATTTGTTCGAGGACAGCAGCCGGCTCGCCGTTGAAGGCACGCCGATCAGCGTCAACATCATTGCCGAATAGACGGGAAACGGGACAAGAATGTTCAAGAAGATCCTGATCGCCAATCGCGGTGAAATCGCCTGCCGCGTCATTCGCACCGCGCGCGCCATGGGCATCAAGACGGTGGCGGTCTATTCCGAGCCCGATGCCGATGCGCTGCATGTGCGCGAGGCCGATGAGGCGGTGCTGATTGGGCCGGCGTCATCGTCCCAGAGCTATCTGGCGATCGACAAGATTGTCGAGGCGGCACGTCAGACCGGCGCCGATGCGGTTCATCCGGGATACGGGTTCCTCTCGGAGAACACGAAGTTCGCCGAGGCGCTGGACCAGGCCGGGATCGCCTTCATCGGACCGCCCGCGTCGGCGATTGCGGCGATGGGCGACAAGATCGAATCCAAGAAGCTCGCCGAGAAGGCCGGGGTCAACAGCGTGCCGGGGCATCTGGCGCCGATTGCCGATGCGGATGAGGCGCGGCGTATCGCCCGGACGATCGGCTATCCGGTGATGCTGAAGGCATCGGCTGGCGGCGGCGGCAAGGGTATGCGCATCGCGAGGAGCGACGAAGAAGTCGAGGACGGTTTTCGCGGTGCCACAAACGAGGCGCGTACCGCATTCGGCGACGATCGCGTGTTCGTCGAAAAGTACATCGAACAGCCCCGGCATATCGAAATCCAGGTGCTCGCCGATGCGCATGGCAATACGATCTTTCTCGGCGAACGAGAATGCTCGATCCAGCGCCGCCATCAGAAGGTGATCGAAGAGGCGCCGAGTCCGTTCCTCGATTCCCGAACGCGGAGCGCCATGGGCGCGCAGGCGGTCGCATTGGCCAAGGCGGTCGGCTATCGCTCGGCGGGGACGGTCGAATTCATCGTCGATGCCGAGCGCAATTTCTATTTCCTCGAAATGAACACGCGCCTGCAGGTCGAACATCCGGTGACGGAGATCGTGACCGGCCTCGATCTGGTCGAACTGATGATCCGCATCGCGGCCGGCGAGAAACTGCCGATCAAGCAAAAGGATGTAACTCTGCAGGGTTGGGCGATCGAAGCGCGGGTCTATGCCGAAGATCCGGCACGGGGCTTTCTGCCATCGATCGGGCGCCTCGTGAAATATCGCGAGCCGCCGACCGGCGGCGCGATCCGGGTCGACAGCGGCGTCTACGAGGGCGCGGAGATCGGCATGAACTACGATCCGCTGGTGGCGAAACTGATCGCCAGCGGTCGCGACCGGCACGAGGCGATCGCCAATCTGCGCGAGGCGCTGGACGGATTCGTGATCGAGGGGATCGGGCACAATATTCCGTTTCTTGCGGCGCTTGCCGGCCATCCGCGGTTTGCGGCGGGTGAACTGACGACGAATTTCATCGCGGAAGAGTTTCCCGACGGCTTTGCGAGCGTCGATCCCGATGAAGCGCAGGCGCGGCTGCTGGTGTCGGTCGGCGCCGTCATTCACCATCAGCTTTCGTTGCGAGAAAAGCGCATCAGCGGCCAGTTGCGCGTGCCGCAGGTGCGCGGCGGCGCCGAATGGGTCGTATTGCTCGGCGCCGACGGCGAGTATCGCGTGACGGTGGTCGAGACCGCAGACGGGTTTGCCGTCATCGATCGGAAGGCTAGTCACGAGGTCGCCAGCGACTGGCGGCCGGGAGAGTCCCTGTTCCGCGGACGGATCGATGCGCGGCCGATTACGGTTCAGATCGTGCGCAGCGGTGTCGGCTATCGGCTGGTTCATGGCGGCGTATCGATCCTGCTCAAGATCCTGAGCCCGCGCGCCGCGGAATTGCATCGCCTGATGCCGGTCAAACAGGCGCCGGATATGTCGCGCTTCCTGCTCTCGCCGATGCCGGGGCTGTTGATCTCGCTGGCGGTCGCCGAGGGCGATCTCGTCAAGGCAGGGCAGGAGCTCGCGGTCGTCGAAGCGATGAAGATGGAAAATATCCTGCGCGCGGCATCGGACGGGCGCGTTCACAAGGTGCTGGCGGAATCCGGCGCCAGTCTGGTCGTCGATCAGCCGATCCTCGAATTCGCGCAATGAAGATTGTTCGCGCCGTCATATCCGGCAAGGTGCAGGGCGTGTGGTTTCGTGCCTGGACCATCGAGGAGGCAGCGAAACGGGACTTGCGTGGCTGGGTGCGTAACCGCAAGGACGGCAGCGTCGAAGCTTTGTTCGCCGGGGATCCGGCCAGGGTCGATGCGATGCTCGCGGCCTGTCGCAAGGGCCCGCCTTTGGCGAAGGTCGAGAACGTGGAATCTCACGAGGCCGACGGCGAAAAAATTCCCGACGGTTTCGATCAGCGCCGCACCGCGTAAGGGCCGACGGCCGCCTCGCCGGCGAACACCTCGTCGAAGGTTTTTTTCAGGGCGCGATCGAGGGCCGCCATGTCGGCATCGACGCCAAGCGCCCGCAGCGATGTGACGCCGAAGGGGGTGGTCGCGCTTGCGTGGATGCCGCAGGGCACGATCCCGGCATAGTGCGAGAGGTCGGGGTCGAGATTGATCGAGATCCCGTGAAAGGTCACCCAGCGCCGCAGCCGCACGCCGATCGCGGCGATCTTGTCTTCGCGCCCGTCCGACCGCGCGACCCAGATGCCGACCCGGCCGTCGCGCCGCTCGCCCGATATCCTGAAGCAGGCGAGGGTGCGGATCGCCCATTCCTCGAGCCCGGCGACGAAGAGGCGCAGATCGGGATTGCGGCGCTGCAGATCGAGCATCACATAGGCCACGCGCTGGCCGGGGCCGTGATAGGTGTATTGGCCCCGCGGCCGCTCGAAAAGACCGGCAGAAGATCGGGATCGACGAGATCCGCCCGCTTGGCGCTGGTGCCGGCTGTATAGAGCGGTGGATGTTCGAGCAGCCAGACGAGTTCCGGCGCCGTGCCGGCCCGGATCGCCGCGACGCGGGCCTCCATGGCCGCGACCGCCTCGGGATAGAGGATCGGCCCCGGGCTGATCTGCCATTCGATCAAAGCCGGCTCGGCAAGGGGTTTGGGCGTTGAAATCTCGGCTCTCCGCTTGATCGTCCTCGGGCGATTTGCTATTCCCCGCCCGGGCTTAAAACAAGGTTTTTGTCCCAATCATGCGGTCGTGGCGGAACTGGTAGACGCGCAGCGTTGAGGTCGCTGTGGGAGAAATCCCGTGGAAGTTCGAGTCTTCTCGACCGCACCATGATTTTGTCAGGCCCGCCGGAGACCCGTGCGGGCCTGATTGCCAAGATGAGCCAGTACCGGCGATGTCGGACTGAATGAAGCCGGGCAGGCTTTGACTGCCACCCGGCCGGAGAGGCGCGGATGGCAGAGAACCTGCGCGACAGCGCACTCGAATATCACCGCCACCCGGTGCCGGGGAAAATCGCGGTCGTCCCAACCAAGCCGCTGGCGAACCAGCGCGACCTGGCGCTCGCTTACACCCCCGGCGTTGCCGCCGCCTGCGAGGCGATCGTCGCCGATCCGGCCGAGGCCGCCAATCTGACCGGCAGGGCCAATCTGGTGGCCGTGGTGACCAACGGCACCGCCGTCCTCGGGCTCGGGCCGATCGGCCCGCTCGCCGCCAAGCCGGTGATGGAAGGCAAGGCGGTCCTCTTCAAGACGTTCGCAGGGATCGATGTGTTCGATCTCGAGATCGATCAGCCGGATATCGAAAAGCTGATCGACCTCATCGCCGCGCTCGAACCGACCTTCGGCGGCATCAATCTCGAAGACATCAAGGCGCCGGAATGCTTCGAGGTCGAACGCCGGCTGCGCGAACGGATGAAAATCCCGGTCTTCCACGACGACCAGCATGGCACGGCGATCATCGTCGCGGCGGCCATCAGCAACGCTCTGGAGATCGCCGGCAAGAAGCTCGACCAGGTGAAGCTGGTGGGATCCGGCGCGGGGGCGGCGGGTCTTGCCTGTCTCGATCTGCTGGTCGATCTCGGGATGCCGGTCGAGAATATCTGGGTTACCGACATGGCGGGCCTCGTCTATGAGGGCCGCGTCGAACTGATGGACGAACGCAAGGCGCGCTATGCCAAGCCTAGCAATGCGCGCTCGCTCGGCGAAGTGATCGACGGCGCCGATATTTTCCTCGGTCTGTCGGCGGCCGGGGTGCTTAAACCGGACATGGTCGCCCGCATGGCGCCGCGCCCGATCATTATGGCGCTCGCCAATCCGACGCCGGAAATTACGCCGGAGGAAGTGCGCGCGGTGCGCGACGACGCGATCATCGCGACGGGCCGGTCGGACTATCCGAACCAGGTCAACAACGTGCTGTGCTTTCCGTTCATCTTCCGCGGCGCGCTCGATGTCGGCGCCTCGACGGTCAATCACGAGATGAAGGTCGCCTGCATGAAGGCGATCGCCAATCTGGCGCGGGTCGAGACTTCCGATGTCGTGATGCGCGCCTATGGCGGCGAGGCCTTGCGCTTCGGACCGGAATATCTGATCCCGCGGCCGTTCGATCCGCGCCTGCTGGTCGAGATCGCACCCGCGGTCGCGCGCGCAGCGATGGAAAGCGGCGTGGCCGCGCGGCCGATCGCCGACTTCAAGGCTTATCGCCAGAAGCTGATCCAGTATGTGTTCCGTTCCGGGCTGATGATGAAGCCGATGTTCGAGCAGGCGCGTCAGGATCCCCGCCGTCTCGTCTATGCCGAGGGCGAGGAGGAGCGGGTGCTGAGCGCGGCCCAGACCGTGCTCGACGAAGGCCTTGCCTATCCGATCCTGATCGGCCGGCGCTCGGTGATCGAAAGCCGCATCGAGCGGCTCGGCCTGCGCATGAAACCGGACGTGGATTTTGAACTGGTCGATCCGCAGGGCGATGCGCGGTTCCGCGAATACTGGACGCTCTATCACGAACTCATGGAACGGCGCGGCGTCTCGCCGGACTATGCAAAGACGATCGTTCGCACGCGGAACGCCGTTATCGCCGCACTGATGGTGCGGCGGAACGAGGCGGATGCGCTGATCTGCGGCACGGTCGGGCGTTATCGCCGCCAGCTCAACCATATTCTCGATGTGATCGGGCTCGCACCCGGCATGACCCATGCCTTCGCGCTGAATGCGCTGGTCCTGCCGACCGGGAACTTCTTCATCTGCGATACGCAGGTGACGTCCGATCCGACGGCCGAGCAGATCGCCGACATGACGATCCAGGCCGCGCGCGAGGTGCAACGCTTCGGCATCGCGCCCAAGGCGGCGCTGCTGTCGCATTCCAGTTTCGGCACCGCGGACTCGGCATCGGCATCGAAGATGCGTCAGGCGCTGGCGCTGATCCGCGCTCGCTGGCCCGACCTCGAGGTCGAGGGCGAAATGCACGGCGATGCGGCGATCAGCGAGGCGATCCGCGAACGCATGTTTCCGAACTCGCGCCTCAAGGGGCAGGCCAACCTGCTCATCATGCCCAATCTCGACGCCGCGCATATCGCGTTCAATCTTCTGAAGGCGGTCGGTGCCGGCCAGTCGGTCGGTCCCATGCTGATCGGCCCGGCGCGACCGGCGCACGTTGTCGTTCCCTCGATCACGGTACGCGGTATCGTCAATATGTCGGCGATAGCGGTTGTCGATGCCCAGGCGGCCGGTGCGGCGGAATGAGTGACACCGCGCGCGATCAGTCGGCCGATCCCGATGAGCTATACGGGCTGACGGCCGAACTGGTCCGCGCGGTTCGGGATGCGATCAGCGACGGCGCGGTCGCACGCATCGAGGAACTGGTCGATCCGCTGCACGCGGCCGACCTCGCCGACCTGCTGGAAGCGCTCGATCCGGAAGAGCGACGCCTGCTCGTCGCCATCGTGCGCCATACCTTCGATCCGGAAACGCTGTCCTATCTCGACGAGACGGTCCGCGAACAGATCATGGAGATGATCGGGCCGCTCGAGCTTGCTCACGCGGTTGCCGAGCTCGACACCGACGACGCTGTCGATCTGCTCGAAGATCTGGACGAAGATGAAAAGCGGCGCATCCTGGAATCGGTGCCGGCCGAAGACCGCCAGGCGATCGAGGAAGGCCTGACCTTCCCCGAGGATAGCGCGGGCCGCATGATGCAGCGCGAGCTGGTCGCCGTGCCGCAACATTGGACGGTCGGCGAAACGATCGACTTTCTGCGCGCCAGCAAGGATCTGCCCGACGATTTCTACGATCTCTTCGTCGTCGATCCGCGTCATCACCCGGTTGGCACGGTGCCGCTCTCGCGTGCAATGCGCAACATGCGCGCGGTCAAACTGATCGACATCATGGAAACGGATCTGCGGCCCGTCCCGGCGACCATGGACCAGGAATCGGTCGCGTATCTGTTTCGGCAGTATGGGCTGGTGTCGGCGCCGGTGGTCGACGATAACGGCCGGCTGCTCGGTGCGGTGACGGTCGACGACGTCGTCCATGTCATCGACGAGGAGGCCGCGGAAGACTTGCTCGGCATCGTCGGTGCGGGCGATACCGGTTTCCACGCGAAACCGTGGACGATCGCCTGGACACGCTTTCGCTGGCTTCTGCTGGTGCTGGCGAATGTCGCCGTGGCCTCGTTCGTGGTGTCGCAGTTCGAGGGCACCATCCGGGAGATTGTCGTTCTCGCGGTGCTGATGCCGATCGTGGCCGCGATGGGCGGCAGCGCCGGCGTGCAGGTCGTCACCAATACGGTGCGCGCGCTGGCTACACGCGATCTTTCGTCCCGGAACCAGCCCTGGCGGTTCGTTCTCAAGGAAATGACGGTTGCCTTGATGAACGCGGCGGCGTTCGGCGTGATCGCGGGCGGCGGAGCCTGGGCCTGGACCGGCCAGTGGCGGATCGGCGTGGTGCTCGCGGCGGCGCTGGTCCTCAACATGCTGTGGGCCGGGTTCGGCGGGACGATCGTGCCGCTGCTGCTCGAGCGGATGGGGGTCGATCCGGCTCATGGCGCCGGCCCGTTCCTCACGGCGACGACCGACGTGGTCGGGTTTTTCTGTTTCCTCGGCCTCGCCACCCTGGTCCTCCTGTAAACACAGGCATCGGTGCTGGAATAGCGCCCGGACGCTCGATAGACTGCGCGCGAGTGGAACGGGAGCCGACGCGATGGCACTGGAAATGCGGGGCGCATGCGAACGATGCAAGGCGGCACTCGGCCATCGCGCGGAGGCGCTCATCTGCAGCTATGAATGCACTTTCTGCCCGAACTGTGCGATGGCAATGAACCATGTCTGCCCGAATTGCAGCGGCGATCTGGTGCGCCGCCCGCAGCGGCGTGAGGATTGACGCGATGGCGCGACGGCGGATTTCGTCGGGATCGAGTTTCGAAAAGCTCGCCGGTTACAGCCGGGCCGTTGTCGACGGCGACTGGGTGTTTGTCTCCGGCACGACCGGTTTCGACTATGCCGCGGGCACGATCGACGAGGATGTGGTCGAACAGGCCCGCCAGTGTTTTCGCAATATCGGCAAGGCGCTCGACGAGGCGGGCAGCGGGTTCGGCGATCTCGTCCGCATCCGGGTCTATCTCGCCGATCCTGCCGATTTCGAGCGGGTGGTACCGATCATCGGCGAGCATTGCCGTGCGGCGATGCCTGCCAATACGACGGTCGTTGCGCCGCTCATCGACAAGCGTATGAAAATCGAAATCGAAGTCACGGCCAGAAAGGCCGGATAGGGGAGAGACAGCATGCCCGAGATTCAGACCATCCCGGCTCGCCGGGGCAAAGCGGCCCATGTGAAAAAGGGCCAGATCATCAAGATGATCAACACGCATGGCAACCAGGTGGTCGATACTTGGGCGTTCGCCAAAGACGATCTCGGCGAGTTCATGTCGATGGAGCATACGCGCCCGCATATCGGCCGCATCTATCCGCAGGTCGGCGATATCATGTACACGAACCGTCGCCGCCCGATCCTGAGCATCGTGGCCGACAGCTCGCCGGGCGTTCATGACACGATCATCGCGGCGTGCGATCGCTACCGGTACAAGTTCCTCGGTGTCGAGGGCTATCACGACAATTGTACCGATAATCTGATGGCGGGGATGAAAGAGCTCGGGCTGACGCCGCCGGAATGTCCGGCGCCGTTCAATGTCTGGATGAACATTCCCGTCGCCGCCGACGGCTCAATCCAGTTCCTGCCGACCGTGTGCAAGCCGGGCGATACATTCTCGCTTCGGGCCGAACTCGATCTCGTGGTTGCGTTCTCTGCCTGTCCGCAGGACATCCTGCCGATCAACAATTCGCAGCCGACCGAAGCCCATTTCCAGATTCTGGATTAAGGAAAAGACATGCCGACCGTCCTCGTCACCGGCGCCAATCGCGGTATCGGACTCGAATGGGTCCGGCAATATGCCGGCGAGGGGTGGCGGGTGCTCGCGGGATGCCGGCGACCGGATCGGGCCGATGCGCTGAAGGCGATCGAAGGCGATGTCACGATCCATCCGGTCGATGTCGCACGACCGGATCATATCGCGGACTGGGCACGGCGGCTGAAGGGTCAGCCGATCGATATCCTGATCAACAATGCCGGCCATGGCGGCGACGATCGTGCCGCCGATCCGGGCGAGTGGACCAAGGCAACGCAGGTCAATGTGATCGGCCCGTTCCTCATGGCGCGGGAGTTCCAGAAGAATGTCGCGGCGAGCGATCGCAAGATGATCGTTAATCTCACGAGCCGCATGGGCTCGATCGGCGATAACTCGGAAGGCGGTTCCTATGCCTATCGCGCGACCAAGGCCGGGCTCAATGCGACAATGAAGAGCCTTGCCGTCGACTGGAAAGAGACCGGCATCACGATCGTGCTTTTTCATCCGGGCTGGGTGCAGACCGATATGGGCGGGCCCGATGCGCTGATCGACGTTGAAACCAGCGTGACCGGCATGCGCAAAAAGATGGATCAGGTCACGCCCGCAGATTCCGGCAGCTTCTTCAACTACAAGGGCGACAGCGTCCCCTGGTAGGCCGATCGTGACGTCGCGCGCCTTTCATCTCGCCCAGATCAATATCGGACGCCTCAACGCGCCGGTGGACGATCCCTCGCTCGTCGCGTTCATGGCAGCGCTGGATCCGGTCAATACACTGGCCGAGCAGAGCCCGGGTTTCGTCTGGCGACTGAAGGACGAGAGCGGCCACGCCACCTACATTCGTGCGTATGACGATCCGCAGATGATTGTCAATGTGACGGTCTGGGAATCGCTCGAAGCCTTGAGAGATTTCACCTATCTCGGCGTGCATAAAGGCGTGTTAGGCCGGCGCAACGAGTGGTTCGAGAAACTGGACGGGCCGTACATGGCTTTATGGTGGATCGATGCCGGGGCGGTACCGACGACTGGGGAAGGCGTTGCGCGGATCGATCATCTGGCGCGACACGGCCCCGGCGAACATGCGTTTACATTCGCCCAACCGTTTCCGCGGCCCGCCTGACAATACCGGTACTCCGACGGGTTACCCGGATTGAATCTCCGGAATGGCTGGCCTATTTGATAGTCGATGACGATATCCCGAAATTGTCGTGTTTCCGGGTAAAGCAGCCATGAACGCGCCGCTGGATTTCTACTTCGATTTCTCGTCGCCCTATGGCTATCTCGCCTCGCACCGCATCGATGCGCTGGCGCGGCGCCATGGCCGGCGCGTGCGCTGGCGGCCGATTCTGCTGGGGGTCGTCTTTCGCGTGACGGGACAGACCCCGCTGACCGGCCAGAACCTGCGCGGTCCGTATCACGAACGCGACTTTGCTCGCTCGGCGCGGCGTCTGGGCGTTGCCTTCACGATGCCATCGACCTTTCCCTTTCCGGCACAGGCAGCATCGCGTGGATTCTACTGGCTGTCGGAACGCGACGCAGAAGCATCGGTCGCGTTTGCCAAGACGGTTTATCACGCCGCGTTCGGCGAAGGGCAGAACGTCACCGATCTCGATCGCCTCGAAACGATCGCGTCATCGGTCGGTGCGGATCGCGCCGAGTTTCGCAAAGCGCTCGCCGATCCGATGATGAAAGACCGGCTGCGCGAGGAAACCGATTCCGCGATCGCGCGCGGCGTGTTCGGTTCGCCATTCGTCTTTGTCGACGACGAGCCGTTCTGGGGCCATGACCGATTCGACCAGATCGATGAGTGGCTGCAGCGTGGCGGCTGGTGACGCCCGCGCTATTCGGCTTCGGCCAGGACCTCGGCGAACAAGGGCCGATCCACATTGCCGCCGGAGAGGATGAGCGCGACGCGCTTGCCCTGCATGGCGGTCCGCTCCTGCAGTAACGCCGCAAGTGCGGCGGCACCCGCACCCTCCGCCACGTTATGCGTGTCGGTGAAGTAATGTCGCATGGCGGCGCGGATCTCCGATTCGGATACGCGAACGATGCGCGCTGCGCCGCGCCAGATGACCGCGAGCGCGGCCTCGTCGGGTACGCGGCAGGCCATGCCATCGGCGATCGTGTCGGCGCTGTTGGTCGAGACCGGGCGCTTCGCCTCGAACGACAGCGCATAAGAGGGCGCTGTGTCGGCTACGACACCGACGATTTTGGTCTTGAGGCCGAGTGCGTCGCGTGCCGCGATCACGCCGGAAATACCGGATCCGAGTCCGATCGGCACATAGACCGTGTCGATATCCGCCACCGCGCGGAACAGTTCGAGCGCATAGGTCGAGACGCCGGCCACTAGCCAGGGATGGAACGAGCGCAGGGCAAAGAGCTTGCGCTCTTCCGCGAGCCCCATCGCATATTCGTAAGCGGCCTGGAAATCATGACCGTGTTCGATCAGCTCACCGCCGAATGCGCGCATTGCGGCGTTTTTCTCGACGCTGTTGCCATGCGGCACGACGAGCGTCGCCGAAAGCCCGGCGCGCCGCGCCCCGAAGGCTATCGACTGTCCGTGATTGCCGCGGGTCGCGGTGATAACGCCCTTGATGTCGGGGCGGTCCTTTTTGAGCCTTTCCATGTACACGATGCCGCCGCGCACCTTGAAGGCACCGATAGGCGTGTGGTTCTCGTGCTTGACCCACACCTCGGCACCGCTGCGCACGGAGAGCAGAGGCCAGCGATGGGCCGGCGTTGCCGGCATGACCGGGTACAGCGCTTCCGCGGCGGCTTCGATTTCGGCAAGGCTCAACATGGCGATCTCCTGCGCGGCCGACTATGCTGGCCGGGTAGCAGCGAGGCAAGCCGAGGCGGGAATGGCCGAACAGGTCCGGATAGAAAAAGAGGGCGCCTTCGGGTCCGTCGTTCTCAACCGTCCCGAAAAGCATAACGCGTTCGACGAAAGGCTGATGGACGGGGTGACCGACGCGTTTCGCGCGCTCGGCACCGACCCTGCCATCCGCGTGATTATCCTGCGCGCTGCCGGCAAAAGTTTTTCTGCCGGCGCCGATCTCACCTGGATGCAACGCAGTGCGGATTACTCCGAAGCCGAGAACCGAACCGACGCGGAACGGCTCGCGACCATGTTACGGACTATCGACACCGTGCCGAAACCCGTCATCGCGGCGGTGCAGGGGCCGGTCTATGGCGGCGGTCTCGGGCTGGTCGCGGCCTGCGATATCGCGATCGGTTCGGATGCCACATTATTCTCGATTTCCGAAGTGCGATTTGGCCTCATCCCGGCCGTCATCGGCCCCTATGTCGTGCGCGCGATCGGCATGCGTGCCGCACGGCGCTATGCGATTACAGCGGAACGGTTCGATGCGGCCACCGCCGAGCGGATCGGTCTGCTGCATGAGGTCGTGCCGCTCGCCGGGCTCCATGATCGTGTGACGGCGATCGCGAACCAGCTCTGCGAAAACGCGCCAGGCGCGCAGGCCGAGGTGAAAGCCCTCCTGCGGGCGATCGAGGGGCGGCCGCTCGATCCGGCACTCGGCGCCGAGACCGCCGGCTGGATCGCGCGGGTGCGCGCCGGCGAAGAGGCGCGAGAGGGTATCGCGGCGTTCCTCGGCCGCCGCCGGGCGAGCTGGAATCCGGGCGATCGCTGATGGCGGTGCATCTGCTCAAGCTCTGCGTCGGCGTCGAGACGGTTCAGGATCTGCGCGACTGGCACAAGGAGAAGCTGGCCAAGCGCAAGCGCCTGAAACCGCCACGGCTGTGGCATGTGACGCGGACCATGCCGAAGCGGCGCGACGAAATCCTCAAAGGGAAGGGCTCGCTCTACTGGGTCATCAAAGGCTTCGTGCAGGTGCGCCAGCCGATCGTGACCCTCGATGCGATGACCGACCGTGAGGGCCTCGCCTGTTGTCGTATAGGGCTTGCCGAGCGGCTGATCCTGGTGACGCTGCATCCGCACCGGCCCTTCCAGGGTTGGCGCTACCTCGAGGCCGACGATGCGCCGGCGGACCTGCCCTCCGGCGCCCGGCATGACGAGCTGCCGGCGGCCTTGCTCAAGGATCTCCGCGACCTGGGCCTTGCCTGATCGGGCCCGATCCGGCTATCCGTCGCCCCCTTGAGCGCCCTCGGCGCGAGCCGGTAATGTCCGGCTCTCTCCGGTCGGGAAGGGTCTCGTTTATGAAATCGCATGCGCGCGTGGTGGTCATCGGCGGCGGAATCTGTGGCTGCAGCCTGCTCTATCATCTGACCAAGCTGGGCTGGAAGGATGTCGTCCTGATCGAGAAGGCCGAGCTGACCGCGGGCTCGACCTGGCATGCGGCCGGCAATACGCCGCAATACGACACCAGCCTCAACATGATGCGGATGATCAAATACTCGACCGAGCTCTATGACCGGCTCGAGGCCGAGACCGAGCAGCCGACTGGTTTCGAGAAATGCGGATCGATCCGGACCACGATCCTTCAGGACCGCGTCTACCAGTTCAAGCAGCTCGAGGCGCAGGCGAAACATGCCGGCACCGAATTCCACATCATCGGCCCGAACGAGATCCGGGATATCTTTCCGTTCATCAATCTCGACGGGATCATCTGCGCCGCCTGGACGCCGCAGGACGGTTATACCGATCCGGCGAGCACGACGCATGCGCTGGCCAAGGGCGCACGCATGGGCGGGGCGGAGATCTATCGCCACACATGCGTCACCGGCGTGAAGCGGTTGCCGAGCGGCGAATGGGAAGTCGCGACCGACAAGGGCACCATCACATGCGAGCATGTCGTGAACGCGGCCGGTACCTGGGCGCGCGATCTCGGCCTCCTCACTGGGATTTCGCTGCCGATCGTCTCGATGGAGCATCAGTATCTGGTGACCGACGAGATCGACGAGGTGAAACAATGGGGCAAGAAGTTCCCGTTGCTGCGCGATCCGGATGCGTCGTTCTATCTGCGGCGCGAGAAGATGGGCATGATCTTCGGGCCCTATGAACGCGAGGGCGCGATCTTCGGCGCCTATGGCATCCCGAAGGAATTCGGCGCCGATCTGCTGCCACCCGATACCGATCGCATCGACTATGTCGTCGAGATGGCCTGCGCGCGCGTGCCCTGCCTCGCGACGACCGGCATCAAGCAGATCGTCAACGGTCCGATCCCGCATGCACCCGATGGCGGGCCGCTGATCGGTCCGGTCGCCGGCCATCCGAAATACTGGGCGCTGAACGGTTTTTCGGTGGGCATCAGCCAGGCCGGCGGTGCCGGCAAGTATCTCGCCGAATGGATCGTCGACGGTGAGGCGTCGATCGAGATGTTCGAATTCGATCCGCGGCGCTTCGGCACCTATGCCGGCATCGAGTACACGATCGAGAAATCGAAAGAGGTGTACGCGATGATGTATGCCGTTTCCTATCCGGGCGAGGAGCGCCCGGCGGGACGGCCGGCGAAGACCACGCCGATCTACGAGCGCTTGAAGGCGCAGGGCGCGTTTTTCGAGCAGCGGTATGGCTGGGAGCGCGCGGCCTGGTTCGCGCCTTCCGGCGAAAAGGCCGAGGCCGAGCTCACTTTCAAACGCCCGAACTGGTTCAAGTACGTCGCCGACGAGGTGAAGGCGGTGCGCGAGCGGGTCGGCGTCCTCGATCTTTCGGGGTTCTCCAAGTTCGAGATCTCGGGCCCCGGCGCCGAGGCGTTTCTCGACCGCGTCTGCGCCAACCGGCCGCCGCGCAAGATCGGCGGCATCGTCCTGACGCAGATGTTGACCAAGAAGGGACGCATCGAGTCCGAGGCGACGATCTGCCGGCTCGCCGACGATTGCTTTTATCTGCTGAGTGCCGCGGTCGCACAGACGCATGACAAGGACTGGCTCGAGAAGCACATGCCGAAAGACGGTAGCGTGCAGCTCGTCGACATCACCGGCGGCTGGGGTGTGCTGGTCGTGGCGGGACCGAAATCGCGCGAACTCCTGTCGAAGCTGACGCATGAGGATCTCTCGAACGAGGGCTTCCCCTGGCTGAGTGCGAAAGAAATCGAGATCGCCGGCATTCCCGTGCGCGCGATGCGCGTGAACTATGTCGGCGAGCTCGGCTGGGAGCTGCATCACGAGATGACATTCCAGCGCACACTCTATGACCGGATCATGGCGGCGGGCGCCGATCTCGACGTCGCTAATTTCGGGACGGCGGCGATGAACTCGATGCGGCTCGAGAAGGCCTATCGCGCCTGGGGCAGCGACATGAATACCGAGGTGACGCCGATCGAGGCGGGGCTCGACCGACTGGTCAAGCGGAAGGACCGCGACTTCAACGGCAAGGCGGCGATCGAGGCGCAACTCAAGGACGGTATTCGCTGGCGCTGCGTCTTGATGAAGGTCGATTCACCGGATATGGACGCGCCCACCAATGCGCCGATCTATGAAGGCAACAAGGTAATCGGCATCATTTCGTCCGGCGGATACGGCCACACGGTCGGTTCGAGCCTCGCGCTTGGCTATCTGCCACTCGACAAGACGAACGAGGGTGCGACGGTGGAAGTCGATGTGTATGGCGAGCGACGCAAGGCGGTCGTCGTGCCGGAAGCGATCTACGATCTGGACAATCAGCGCCCGCGGATGTGATCGGCGGCGGCCAGTGCCGTTTCGGCTTCGGTCACCAGTCGCCGGACCAGATCGCCCGCTGGGAGAATGTCGCGGACCAGGCCGGCCGACTGGCCCGCATAGTGGCAGGCCGCTTCGAGATCGCCGGTCGCGCCGGGTTTGGGCGTGTCGTCGCTGTAGCGTTTGAGAATCGTGCCATTGGGCTGATGGACAACCGGCTCGCCTTCACCGGGGCGCTGTCCCGAGGCTGGCGATCCGGCTTTCTCCCATTGATCGTAGGTCGAGTTGCGGATGACGCGGTGCGGTGCGTTCGGCCACTCGAGATCGAACAGTTCGGTATAGACCGTGTCGGTTTCGCGCGCCGCGACCAGACGGCGTTTGTAATCGTCGTCGGCATCGGCTTCCGCCGTCGCGAGGAAGCGTGTCCCGATCCATGCGCCGGCGGCACCGAGTGCAAAAGCCGCCGCAATGCCGCGTCCGTCGGCAATACCGCCGGCGGCGATGACCGGCACTGGGGCGACAGCATCGACGACCGCGGGCACAAGCACCATCGTGCCGACCTTGCTCCAGACATGGCCACCGGCCTCAACGCCCTGGGCGACAATTATGTCGGCGCCGAGATCGGCCGCGCGTTTCGCTTCGTCGGCCGAGCCGACCGTCACCATCGATTTGGCGCCGGCCTTTCGAATGGCGGGCAGATAGGCGCCGGGGTTGCCCCAAAACAAGGAGACAACCGGCACACCTTCGCCGAGCGCGATCGAGAGCCGCTCCTGTTGATCCCATTCCATCGCGAGATTGATGGCGAACGGGCCGGGCGCGGCGGTTTGAAAGTCGCGGATCGTCTGCCGCAGCGCATCCGGCGCATGCCAGGAGGCGCCGAACATCGGGAACGCGCCGGCCTTTGCGACAGCGACCGCTAACGGGAGCGACACCGCACCGCCCATTGGTGCCAGCAGGATCGGATGATCGACGCCGACGAGGCGCGTGAATGCGGTCTGCAGCATCAGGCAACCGACAAACGTGTTGCCTTTTTCGGCGGCGGGAAGTCTCGATCGAGCGTGGCGAGATCGTCCGGTGTCAGTTTGATTTCGACAGCGGCGAGGTTCTCGTCGACTCGCTCGGGCTTCGACGTTTTCGGAATTACGACGACATCGGGATGGCGCAACAGCCAGGCCAGTGCGATCTGCGCCGGGGTCGTGCCATGACACTTCCCGACTTCAACGAGTGCCTTCTTGCCCTTCAAATCGCCCTGGAAGAGGGGGCTATAGGCCATCAGCGGCACGGCGATCTTGCGGCAGAGCGGCATCAGGTCGAACTCGAGGCCGCGTTCTTCGAGATTATAGAGCACCTGGTTTGCGACGCAGTTGTCGCCATTCGAAATCGCGCCGAGTTCTTCCATATCCTCGACGCCGAGATTGCTTACGCCCCAGCTTCGGATTTTGCCGGCGGTGCGTAGCGCCTCGAACCCCTCGACGGTTTCCTTGAGCGGTACGCCGCCGCGCCAATGCAGCAGATAGACATCGAGCCGATCCGTGCGAAGGCGCTTCAGGCTGTTCTCGCAGGACTTCTTCATGGCCTCGCGGCCGGCATTGTGCGGATAAACCTTGGAGACGATGAAGATGTCATCGCGCCGGCCTGCGATCGCTTCGCCGACGACTTCCTCGGCACCGCCTTCGCCATACATCTCCGCCGTATCGATCAGCGTAATGCCGCGTTCCAAGCCATGGCGCAGCACGGCGACCTCGTCCTTGCGCGAGGCCGGGCGCTCGCCCATGCGCCAGGTGCCGAGGCCGAAAACCGGCATCTTCTGTCCGGATTTGAGTTTGACGGTGCGCATCGGCATCACTCTCCCTGCCAGGATTGGAACGCGTTCGGATAGACGACATCCATCTTATCCGCATTGGAATGAAAGTCCGGGTAGTGGGCCCAGGCACCATCGGTCGAGGTCCGCACGCGCGCAAGCAGCTCCACTTCGTCCCAGGCGAGGATCGATCCATTCTCGATGCGTATCTGGCCGTTGACCATCACATGCTTGACGATCTCGCCGGTGCCACATTGCACCAGCGCCTTGATCGGATCGAGGAATGGCCCGATCCGCAGCCGGCCGAAATCGACGATCACGATATCGGCCTTGGCACCTTTCGAAAGCCGGCCGAGATCGCTGCGGCCGAGCGCGTTGGCGCCGCCGAGCGTCGCCGCATTGAAGAAGTCTCGTGCCTTGGCGACCTCGTGATTGCTGTCGGCCAGTTTCGCCGCCAGCATCCCGCCCTGCATCTCCTGGATGATGTCCTGCGGGTAGGAATCGGTGCCGAGTCCGACATTGATGCCGGCATCGAGGTAGCGCTGGAAGCTCTCGAGTTTCACGCCGCGGCGGGCGAACACCAGCGGACAATGTGCAACCGACGCGCCGCTCTCGGCCACCAGTTTGATGTCGTCGGTGAATGGATAGGCCGTCTGGCTGTGCCCGCCGGTATACATGCAATGGCCGAGGATCACCTGCGGCCCCAGGATATCGAGATGCGCGAGATTGCCGATCGGCGTACGGCCGGTTTGCAGCACCGTATCCTGGAACTCGATCACCGATTCCGCCGCATGCAAGGTCATCGGCACCTTGAGCGTGTCTGCCGCCTTCTTGGCACGGCGCAATAACTCCGGCGTCGTGGTCCAGAACTCGTAGGGCACGAGGATGGTGCGGATCAGCCCGTCGAAATCGCCATCATGCTCCTCGATGAATGCGATCGCGCGATCGAGCCCGGCTTCACCGGCCTTTTCGTCCCAATCGCGTTGCAGCCGTCCGGCCTGGTCGAAATAGTGATTGGCCGAACCGAATCCGGGTGTCGTGTAGACGCGGATTCCGAGTTCGGCCGCCAGCTTCGCGATGCCCATCGGATCGTCGCCGAACTCGCCACCCATCTCGACGACGGTCGTGCTGCCGAAGCGGAGCAGGGAGGCCAGGCTGTAACGCAGCGAGGCATCGAGATCCTCGAAGGCGAACAGGTTTGGACCCTTGATGCCTTTCGACGGCCAATGATTGAGAAACCCGGAGCGGAACATGTCGCGACGGCCGCCATCGAGAATCATCCGATCGCCAGCCTGCGAGCCGATATGAACATGCGCATTGATGAGGCCGGGGATGACGAGGTCGTTGCGCGCATCGATCCGACGGGCCACCGGTTCGTCATAGCGCGTTCCGACATAAACGATGCTGTCGCCTTCCACCACCACGATACCATTCTCGATGATGCGGTGTTTCTGTCCGTCGAAGGCAACGATCCAGCCGCCGTCGATCGCAATCCGTTCCGGCATTGTCTATCCCTTTGCAAACATGTCGTGGAGGCGGTGATTGATCGGCACCATGCGCTTCTGCACGTCGCGATAGATGTCGAACATCTCGCGATAGAGCGCGTGGCGGGTCGGGTCGGGTGTGCTGGTATCGAGCAGGCGCACGCAGCGTTGGACGGCTTCCTCGTAAGAGGCGAAGGTGCCGACACCGACGCCCGCCACGAGGGCCGCGCCGAACGAGGCATCGCCATTTTCCGGCCGGCGGATTTCGACGTCGAGCACGTCGGCGACGATCTGCCGCCAGGTCGCGCTGCGCGCGCCGCCGCCGATGATGCGGAATTCGTCGAAGGTGAGGTTCTGATCCTTGGCCGCGGTCAGCAAATCGCACAGCGCATACGCGATGCCCTCATAGAGTGCGCGGGCGAAATGCTCCTTGCCGTGCTGCATCGTGAGGCCGACGAAATCGGCTTTCAGCTTCGGATCCCAATGCGGTCCGCGTTCGCCCTGCAGATAGGGATGAAAGATGAGTCCCATCGAGCCGGGTGCGACGCTGGCGGCCATTTCGTCCATGCGCGCGAAGGCGGCACTGCCGTCGCCGTCCGGTTCCATGAACATACGGTCGCGCAGCCAGCGATGCGCGGAGGCACAGGCATTCATACCGGTCGCGCAGAAATAATGGCCGGGCACGATATGCGGATAGCAGGAGATCGGCGGATGAACGGCCGGGCCTTCGGTCGTCAGAAACACCACGCCCGCCGTTGCGAGCTTGATCGCGCCCTGACCGGCCCTGGTCGCGCCGACGCCATAGAGTTCCACCGTAGTGTCGTTTGAGCCGCAGGTGACGGGGGTGCCGGGCGCAAGCCCAGTTTCCCGCGCTGCTTCTTTCGTGACCGCGCCGACCACGGCGGAGGGCTCAACGACCGGCGGCAAGGTCGACATGTCCCAGTCGATCAGCGCGCAAATATCGGGCGACCAGTCGCGTGTCGTGTTGTCGCCCATCAGTGCGCCGATCACATCGCTATAGTCCGTGTGCCAGGCACCCGTGATGCGCCAGCGCAGCCAGTCCTTCGCGATGAAAAGCCGCTTGGTGCGTTTGATGGCGTCGGGCTCATGCGTTTTGAGCCATTTCAGCATTGCCAGCGCCCAGGTCGGATTGGCGCGGTTGAGCGAGCGGCGGATGATCATCTCGCCATGCTGTTCATGCAGCGCGCGGGCTTCGGCGACACTGCGTTGATCGGCCCATAGGATGGCGGGGCGAATGACGCGATCGTTCGCGTCGGTCAGCACGGGAATATGGGCGCCCGCACTGAAACCGATGCCAACGATGGAAGATGCATCGATCCCGGCATCGCGGATTGCCTGCGGCACGGCTTTGCAGAATGCGGCGTACCAGTCTTCGGGATTCTGTTCCGACCAGCCGGGATGTCGGATCTGTGTTTCGATCGGGTGCGACGCTTCGCCGGCCAGGCTGCCGTCGTTGCGAATGATCGTCGCCTTGAGATTGCTGGAGCCGAGATCGACCCCCATCAGATAGATGGCACTCACAGTTTGCCCCCGGCGCGCACTTTCGCACGGGCGCGGCAGGCTTCGCCGAAGGCGTGATAGAGCTTCATCGAGAAGGGATTCTTGTCGGCCTTGTATTCGGGATGCCATTGCACCCCGAGCGCAAAAGCCGGCGCATCGGTGACGCGAACGGCCTCGATCGTGCCATCCAAAGCCGTGCCCTCGATGGTGATGCCGTCGGCGAGTCGGTCGATGCCCTGCGAATGCAGCGAGTTGACCTGGACTTCCGTGCTGCCGGCAATCGTTGCGAAGGCGCCGCCGGGTTCGAAGCGGACCAGATGTCGCGGTCCGTACATGATGTCGGCGTCGTCGGACTTGGGCGCGCGATGGTCCTCGCGGCCCGGTAGATCGTGGACCTGGGTGTGGAGGCTGCCGCCGAGCGCGACGTTGAGTTCCTGAAAGCCGCGGCAGATCGCGAGCAGCGGCACACCCTGCGCCAGCACCTGACGGATCAGCGGGATCACGATCTCGTCGCGCGCTTCGTCATAGGGTTCCGCATGGGGGCCCGCCTTGCCACGATAATGGCGGGGATGGACGTTCGACAGCGAGCCGGTGAGGCAGAGCCCGTCGAGCCGGCGCGCGAGATCGGCCGGGTCGATCGCCGCACCGAGCGCCGGGATCACCAGCGGCAGCCCCTGCGCGCCGACGAGGATGGCGCGCACATATTTGTCGCCGATGGAATGAACCGGTCTGCCGTCGCTGTCCTTCCAGTCGGCGGACAGCCCGATGAGCGGTTGCAGTATGGGATTCATATGCCGGATACGGTGGTTGTCGCGTGCCGGGCGGGATTGTGCCGATGCCGCCGGATACTGACAATAGCCGCCGGGCTGCCGTTCACGGCCGAGCGGGCGCCGATCGACCGGCCGCTAACGCGCGATCGGGCGCAAGGCGTATTCGCGCATCCCGTCCACCAAGAAATCGACGACATAGCCGGCAAAAGACGGGCGGACCATCACGCGGTAGGTCGGCGCGTTGTCGGTCTGCCAGATCAGGGCCTGGCTGCGGGCGAGCAGGGACTGCGCGCAGCATCCGGGGGTGAAGCTGCGCGGATGCAGATCGAGGCCGCAGCCTTTGGCGATCACCTCGCGGGCCTTCGGGCCGGCCAGCTCGAGCAGCACCCGGTTCGCGCTGACATCGGCGACCGCGACATGCTGCCCGGCGAGTTGCGCGCGTAGACCGTTCAGGAACGCCTCGCGTTCGGCGAAGGGCGCCAGGACCAGCCATTGATCCGGCGACAGCCAGAGCGCGGCGCGCTCGTTCTTCGTCGTCGCCCGGTTGGGCTCGCCCGGCAGATCGAATCCGAGCGTCGTGCGTGCGCCAGCGAGGAACGCCGCGTCGCCCGGATTGCCGCGCAGGTCGATCTGGGTCGCCGTCGGCAGTTCGCGGAGCGATACGATCCCCGGCGCGCCGGCCGCTTTGATCGCGCTCGCGCGGTCGGCGAGGGGGCTGCGCATCAGGTCGGTTCGCTCAGTCACGGCGCTTGTTCTCCGGATCGAAGAAGACGGGATCGACGATGGTGGCCCTGACGGTCCGGCCGATCAGCGGCGCATGCACCGTTTCGCCTTTTTTACCGAGGCCGCCTTTGACCAAAGCGAGCGCGATCGAGCGTTCGCAATTAGGGCTCCAATAGCTCGACGTCACATGGCCGCACATCGGCATCGGGATCGGCGCCGACGGGTCGAACACGAGCTGGGCGCCTTCGGGGAGAATCTCTTTCGGATCTTCGGTCAAAAGGCCGACAAGCTGCTTGCGATCGCTGCGCACGGATTCGCTGCGGGTCAGCGAGCGGCGGCCGACGAAATCCTTCTGCTTCGAAACGATCCAGTCCATGCCGAGGTCGATCGGCGTGACCGTGCCGTCGGTTTCCTGGCCGACAATGATGAAGCCCTTCTCGGCGCGCAGCACATGCATCGTCTCGGTGCCGTAGGGTGTCATGCCATGCTTCTCCCCGGCGGCCCAGACGGCTTCCCAGACGGCGAGACCGTAATAAGACGGAACGTTGATCTCGAACGAGACTTCGCCGGTAAAACTGATGCGGAAGATGCGGGCGGCAACGCCGGCGACAGTGCCTTCCTGGAACGACATGAACGGAAAGCGCTCGGACGAGACATCGAGGCCCGGTGCGACTTCGTGCATCACGTCGATCGATTTCGGGCCGGCAATGGAGATGGTCGCCCATTGCTCGGTCACCGAGGTGCAATAGACCTTCAGCGTCGGCCATTCGGTCTGCAGATACTCTTCGAGCCAGTCGAGCACATTGGCCGCGCCACCGGTCGTCGTCGTCATCAGGAAGCTGTTCTCGCCGATGCGCGAGGTCACGCCATCGTCGAACACCATGCCGTCTTCGCGGCACATCAGCCCGTAGCGGCTGCGGCCCACGTCCAGTTTCTTCCACGCGTTGGTGTAGATGCGGTTGAGGAACTCGGCCGAATCCGGCCCCTCGATCTGGATCTTGCCGAGGGTCGAGGCATCGAGGATGCCGACGCCGTCGCGCACCGCTTTGGTTTCGCGCGCGACCGCCTGATGCATGTCTTCGCCCGGTTTCGGAAAGAACCAGGGTCGCTTCCATTGCCCTACATCCTCGAACGCGGCGCCATGCTCGACATGCCAGCGATGGATAGCGGTCGTGCGGATCGGATCGGCGAGATGGCCGACATCGCGTCCGGCGAGCGCGCCATAGGTGACCGGCGTGTAGGGCGCACGAAACGTGGTCACGCCCAGCATCGGGATCGTCTTGATCTGCGCTTCGGCCAGGATGGCGAGCGTGTTCACGTTCGAGGTTTTTCCCTGGTCGGTACCCATGCCGCTGGTCGTGTAGCGCTTCACGTGCTCGACGGAGTCCAGACCCTCCCGATGCGCCAGCAGCAGATCCGCTGCCGTCACATCATTTTGCAGATCGACGAAGCGTTTGGCGCCGTGGCCGAGGGTCTTGGTCGAGGGCACGAGCCAGAGCGGGCGCAGCGGAGCTGTCTCTTCGCGATCGGCACGCGGCGGCACGTTGTTGGCGGTCGCGCCGTAACCGGCGGCATCGACAGCCGAGATGCCGGCATGGAAACCCTCGATCAGCACATCGGCCAACGCGAACGCGCCGTTGGCGCTGCCGGCGGAATACTGCTTCTGCGCCGCGCGGCCGGGCACAAAACAGGCCTTCTCGTCGTCGTAACGCAGTTTGCCCTGCGACTGGCAAAAGAGATGGACGGCCGGGTTCCACCCGCCCGACATCGCCACCAGATCGCATTCGATCTGTTCGACGCCGCCCGCAATACCGGTCCCGTCGCTGGCAAGACGCGCGACTTCGACGCCGGCGACACAACGGCGGCCGGTTACGCCGGTGACGACCGTGCCCGCCAGGATTCGGATGCCGCGTTCGCGCGCGCGCTCGGCCAGCGCCGGGCGGACGGTATCGCGCCGATCGACGATCGCGGCGATCGCCATGCCGGCATCCGCCATGTCGAAGGCGGCGCTCCAGGCGCTGTCATTGTTGGTGAAGACGACTGCATTGCGCCCCGGCAGGGTGGCAAAGCGGTTCACATAGGTGCGAACCGATCCGGCCAGCATGACCCCGGGCTTATCGTTGTCGGCGAACACCAGCGGCCGCTCATGTGCGCCGGTTGCGAGTACGACCTGCTTTGCGCGGATATGCCAGACGCGCTGGCGCGGATGGCCGGGCGCGCCTTTGGGCCCGAGATGATCGGTGCACCGCTCGACTGCGCAGAGATAGTTGTAATCGTAGTAACCGAAGACGGTGGTCCGCGGCAGCAGCCGGACAGAATCGCGACTGTCCAGTTCGGTGACCACGTGGGCAAGCCAATCGGTCCCCGGCCGTCCGTCGATCTTCACGTTCTCGGTCAGCAGATTGCCGCCCATTTCGGACTGTTCGTCGGCAAGCATCACGCGGGCACCGGTCCGCGCAGCCGCCTGGGCCGCTGCAAGACCGGCCGGGCCAGCACCGACGACAAGCACGTCGCAGTGTTCGTTCATGCGGTCGTAGATATCGGGATCAGGTTCGCGCGAGGCGCGGCCCATGCCGGCCATGCGCCGGATCGCCGGCTCGTAGTAACGCATCCAGAACGAACGCGGCTGCATGAATGTCTTGTAATAGAAGCCGGCGATGAAGATCTTGGAGAACAGGTTGTTGACCGCACCGAAATCATACTCGACCGATGGCCATGCGTTCTGGGTCGTGGTGATCAGCCCTTCATAGAGCTCGATCTGCGTCGCGCGCAGATTGGGTTCGGTATAGCCGCCGATTTCGAGCTGTACGAGACCGGTCGGCTCTTCCGAGCCCGCCGACACAATGCCGCGCGGGCGATGATATTTGAAACTGCGGCCGATCAGCTTGACCCCATTCGCGAGCAGGGCCGAGGCGAGCGTATCGCCGGCATAACCCTGATAGCGTCGCCCGTTGAACGTAAAATGGAGCGGCGCCGACCGATCGATGCGGCCGGAATCCGGACGTTGATGGCGACCGCTCATCGCGTCGGCCCCGGACTGGCCGGCGAACGATCGGGCAGCGGCGGGGGCGTTTCGCCCATTTTGTAGAAGCCGACGATCTCATGGGTAATGGTCGATCGAATGCCGTTGAACCAGCGGCGGCAGCCGGCGCCGTGATACCAGCGTTCGCGATGCCAGCCCTTCGGATTGGTGCGCATGAACAGGAAATCGGCCCATTGCGCATCGTCGAGGGCGGTCGGATCCGCCGGCCGGGCGATATGCGCTTCGCCGCCGCAACGAAACTCGATCTCGTCGCGCGGTCCGCACCAGGGGCATTGGATCAGCAACATTGGCGAGCGCTCTCCTTAATGCGCGACGGTCAATGGGCCACGGCGGCGGCGCCATGCTCGTCGACGAGCGCGCCGCTGCGGAACCGGTCGAGATTGAATGCGGCGTTGAGCCGGTGCGGCTCGTCGCGCGCGATCGTATGGGCGAAGACCCAGCCCGAGCCCGGTGTCGCCTTGAACCCGCCAGTGCCCCAGCCGCAATTGATATAGAGCCCACCGACCGGCGTCTTGGAGATGATCGGCGAGGCATCGGGGCAGACATCGACGATGCCGCCCCAGGTCCGCATCATCCGCACCCGACTAAAGATCGGGAACAGCTCCATGCAGGCGCCTAGCTGATGCTCGATGATCGGAAAGCTGCCGCGCTGCGCGTACGACAGATAAGAGTCGATCCCGGCGCCCATCACCAGCTCGCCTTTGTCGGACTGACTGACATAGACATGGACCGCGTTCGACATCACGACGCAATCGATGACCGGCTTCAGCGGCTCGGATACCAGCGCCTGGAGCGGATGGCTTTCGACCGGCAGTCGAATGTCCGCCATCGCCGCCAGAACCGACGAATGACCGGCCGCGACCAGCGCCACCTTCTTTGCGCGAATCGTGCCGCGCGTGGTTTCAACGCCGGCGATGCGCCCGCCGTCGCGGATAAGGCCCGTCACTTCGCAATTCTGGATGATGTCGACGCCGCGCGCATCGGCCGCGCGCGCATAGCCCCAGGCGACCGCGTCGTGGCGGGCGACCCCGCCGCGACGCTGCAGGGTTGCGCCCATGATTGGATAGCGGACGTCTCTCGCGTCATTGATGATCGGGCAGAACGCCTTGACCTCGTGCGGCTCCAGCCATTCGGCGTCGATACCGTTCAGCCGGTTGGCGTTGACGCGGCGCATCGCCTCGCGCTTGTCGTGCAGATTGTGGGCGAGGTTCATCACCCCGCGCTGGCTGACCATGCAGTTGAAGTTCAGATCCTGCGACAGCCCTTCCCAGAGTTTGAGGGCATGTTCGTAGAGATGCGCGCTTTCGTCCCAGAGATAGTTCGACCGGATGATGGTCGTGTTGCGCCCGGTATTGCCGCCGCCGAGCCAGCCTTTTTCGATCACCGCCACGTTGGTGATGCCGTGCTCCTTGGCGAGATAATAGGCGGTCGCGAGCCCGTGCCCACCGGCGCCGACGACGATCACGTCATAGGACGATTTCGGCTCCGGGCTGCGCCACAGCTTCGGCCATGATTCATGATGGCTGATTGCGTTGCGGGCCAGGGAATAGATCGAGAAACGGGCCATTCGGATTCCGGCGGCTGGAGCGAGGTCGGGACGGGGGGCGAGCATAGCGACGGGCGGTATCGGCGACAAATTGATCGCGGCAATCCTGGGATTGCCGACGACTATCGTCGATCCGGCGTCCTTCCGCCTGGGCCCGGTCCGCTATAGGCTTGCGCCGGCGCCGAAATCCGAGCGGTGGCGACGTGGCTTGGCCCTGGAGCGACAAGGTCGCTCGGCTTGGCCCTGCAGCGACAAGGTCGCTCGGTTTGACACGGAGCGAAAAAGGTCGCTCGGTTTGACACGGAGCGAAAAAGGTCGCTCGGCTTGGTACTGGAGCGACAGGATCGCCCGGCAATGGGCGGCAACGAAAGGGGCGGGTTTGATGACACGGCGGTTCGTAGTGGCGATGATGGAGCACGAAACCAATACTTTCTCGCCGATGCCGACGCGGCTCGAGGCGTTCGGGCGCGGCGACAAGAAGGGTCCGCCGTCGGGCGATGCGGCGATCGCCGCGTTCAAGGGCACGAATGTGGGAATAGCGGCCTTCATCGACCTCGCCGAGGCTGAGAAGGCCGAACTGGTCGTGCCGATTGCCGCCGACGCCCATCCGAGTGGGCTGGTGACGCGGGAGGCCTACGAGCACATGGCCGGCGCGATCTGCGATGCCGTGCGCGCCGGCTGCGACGCCGTGCTGCTCGATCTGCATGGCGCGATGGTGGCCGAACATACCGACGATGGCGAAGGCGAGCTGCTGGCACGGATCCGGAAGATCGCACCGGGCATTCCCATCGCCGTGTCGCTCGACTTCCATGCGAACCTGACGCGGCGGATCGTGGAGAACGCAACCGTTGTGACGGGATACTGCACCTATCCGCATATCGACATGTACGAGACCGGGCGGCGTGCCGGTGCGACGCTGAAGCGCGCGCTGGCGGGCGAGGTCGTGCCGGTCATGGTCTGGGGCTCGCTGCCGATCCTCTCGCATACGCTCGCGCATGCGCCGCAATTCGAGCCGATGAAATCGATCATGGCGCGAGCGCAGGCGGCCGAGGCGAGCGGTCAAGTGTTGAATGCCTCGGTGTTCGGCGGCTTCGCACTCGCCGATATTCCGCATGTCGGGCTCGGCGCGATCATCGTCGGGGACCGCGATCCGGCCGCAGCACAGGCGCTGCTCGACAGTCTGTTTGCCGAAGCCTGGGAAAAGCGCGAGGGATTGCTGTTCAAGGGCGCGCCGATGGACGCGGCGCTGAAACGCGCCCAGACGCTCGATGGCGGCCGCGAGGCGGGCGGGCCGATCATTCTGGTCGATCATGCCGACAACACGGCGTCGGGCGGCTCGCAGGATGTGATGCTGCTGCTCGATGAAGTCATCAAGCGCGGCTTCGAGGATGTCGCGGCCGGCCCGATCTGCGATCCCGAGGCAGTCGCGAAACTGGTCGAGGCGGGGGTCGGGGCCACCGTGACCCTGAAGATCGGCGGCCGCACCGACATGCCGACGATCCAGAAGAAAGGCGAACCGCTTGAGATCACCGGCCGGGTGCGCTGCATCACCGACGGGCGTTGGAAGGTGACGGGCCCGATGATGACCGGCGTCACCGTCAATATCGGGCGCACCGTCGTGCTCGATACCGGCAAAGTCCAGATCCTGATCAGCGAACAACGATCCGAACCCTTTGATCTCGGCGTGTTCACCCATTGCGGCATCGATCCGACCGCGAAGAAGTATCTGCTGATCAAGTCGCGGCAGCATTTCCGCGCCGGCTTCGAGCCGATTGCCAAACATATCGTGCTGGTCGACGGTGTCGGCGTGACGGCGTCGGACTATGCGCTGTTCCCGTTCGACAAGGTGCGCCGGCCGATCTATCCGCTCGATCTCGACACACCGATGGATGCCGGCCGGAACATGCAGAAAGGCCAGTAAATCAAGCACCAGTACCCACAAAATGCAAAACCCCAATTCGCCTCGGGTTGACTTGGGATCGCTGCGTTCCGACCCTTTGAACGAAGGAGGGCGGATTGCATGGTGGCACATTGGGTTCCGGCCTTAAGCCGGGCAAAACTGGAGCAAGGCGGACGCGCCGTCGTGCGACTCGACGGCAAGCAGATTGCGCTGTTCCTGACCGCCGAGGGCATCTTCGCCTGCAACAATCGCTGCCCGCATGAAGGCTATCCGCTGCGCGAGGGTTCGCTCGACGAGCAATGCCGGCTCACCTGCAACTGGCATAACTGGAAATTCGATCTGAAGACCGGCGCCAATGAATTCGGCCTGGGCGAGCGGCTGCGTGTCTATCCGGTCGAGCTGCGCGGCGACGAGATCTGGCTCGACGTCGCCGATCCGCCGTTCGAGGAACGGCGGGCCGAACTGATGGGCAATCTGCAGGATGCCTTCTTCGACAACGACTATGAGCGCATGGCGCGCGAGATCGCGCGGCTGCGGTTGCTCGGGGCCGACCCGATCGATGCCGTGCGCGCGGCGATCGACTGGTCGTGGAACCGTTTCGAGTTCGGCTGGACCCATGCCTTTGCCGGTGCTGCCGACTGGCTCACGCTGTACGACCGCCGCCAGGGCGACGACGAGACCCAACTGGTCAGTCTGGTCGAGATCGTCGGCCATATCGCCGACGATATCCTGCGCGAGCCGGTCTATCCCTATAGCGATGCCGAAACAGCGTGGGACGAGCGCGAATTTCTCGCTTCGGTCGATGCCGAGAACGAGAACGCGGCAATCTCGTATCTCAATGGCGGGCTGTCGGCGGGGCTTCGCTGGCCCGATCTCGAGCGTGCCTTCACGACCGCGGCCCTGGCGCATTACAACGGCTTCGGCCATTCGCTCATCTATGTGACCAAGGCGGCGCGGCTGATCGAGCGGCTCGGTCCATCGGTCATGGGTCCGCTGCTGCGTTCGCTCGTGCGCGAATTCGTCTATACGACGCGCGAAGAATATCTGCCCGAGTTCCGCAGCTATAAGACCGCGCTGGCGCAATGGGGCAGAGGCGGCAACGGCAAGCGATTGGGCGGCGGCGATCTCGCCGGGCTCAACGCGGCGAAGGCGATGGCGCTTCTTTCGCTGCATGGCAGCGAGCCGTCGGCCGGTCTTTATGAGGCCGTGCTGGGCGCCAGCGCTCATGCTCTGTTGCATTTCGATCTCGGCGTAATGAACCGTACCGATGGCCCGATCGCCGACAATGCAAGCTGGCTCGATGTGACGCACGGCATCACCTTCTCGAATGCGGTGCGGATTGCCTGCACGAAGTTTCCCGAACTCTGGCCGCAGGGTCTGCTGCAGGTCGCGTTGCAGGCGGGGCGCAACGCCGGCTTCCTCGATCCGTCGGTCGAAGCGGAAGATTGGGCGGTCCGCGATACCGAGGGATTCTTTGCCGATGCCGTCGATGGACTGTTCGATCATGCGCGCGAAGAGTTCATCGTCTCGGTGCATCTCCTGAAGACCACGCTCGCGGCGCATGAGGAGATGGTATCGGGCACGCCAGGCGCGCTGGGCGAGGTCATGCTCGCCGGACTCAACCGGTTCCTGCATTCGCCGCTGAAGTTCAAGCACGCACGGCGCGTGGCGCATCAGGCGATGCAGTTCGTCGCGCTCGACGGCTGACCCTTTGCTCGATCGCGCGGTCGCCCAGGCGCTCGCCAGCGTTCCGTTTCTGGCAGCCCATCCGGCCGAGAGCTGGCGCATCGTGCCGCTCGACAGCCTGACCAATCGTGTGTGGCGCGTCGCCCGCCCGGGCGGCGATTTCGTGCTGCGGCTCGCCAATCACGCGCCCTATCTCGATCGTGCGCGTGAAGCGCACAACCATCGGCTCGCTGCTGCGCTGGATCTGGCACCGCCAATCCTGTTCGAGGATGCAACGTCGGGCCTCATGGTGACGGTCTTCCTCAAGGATTATCGCTCGTTCGATCGCGCGCCGGATCGGCGTAGGGCAATCGAGGCAGCCGCACATGCGCTCGCGCGTCTGCACGGTTCGGGTGCGGGGTTTCAGGGCGAGATGCGGCTCGCGCCCACCATGAATTATTATCTCGATATCGCCGGGATGGCGGGTACACCGGTCGCCGCGATCTGGCAAAGCGTGCGGGCAGAGGTGGAACCGGTTCTTGCCCGGCTCGAGCGACATCTGGTGCCCAGCCATGTCGATCCGGTGCCGGCAAATCTTCTCCTCCATGACGCAAGCGGTCATGTCTCGGTGAAGTTCATCGACTGGGAATATTCGGCGCCGGCGACGGCGGTCTGGGATCTCGCCGATTTCTCGATCGAAGCCGGGCTCAGACCCGCGGAGGATGACGCATTGCTGGCCGCGTATGCGAGCCAGCAGGGGCCGGTGTCGGTCTCCGCGTTCAAGCTCTACAAGGCGATGCTCGATCTGCTCGCTGCCGCCTGGGCCGCCTCGCAGACGGCATTGCCCGGCGCCCGCGCGGCCCATGACGACATGATCCCGCTGCGCCTCGCCCGCAGCCGCCTTGTTCTCGATGCGCCCGGCTTAGCGGCCCTGGTGGCAGAAGCCGGCGCCTGATCGGGCGGGCCATTGAGATTTCGCCTGCATGCCCTCATATTCGGTCCATTGGAAACTCGCCGGGGTGCCGAAAGGCTGAGAGGCTCGATCCCAAGGGATCCGCCAACCCGATGAACCTGAACCGGGTCATACCGGCGGAGGGAGATGAGCCATGCCAGCCCGATTTTTCCGAGCAATGCATTGCCTTTCTTGCCGTACGACCCACGCAAGAGAGGCTGTCATGCGTTTCCTTGCCGTCATTGCCGCGATCGTCATTTTCGTCGTTGCGCCCGCAACGGCCGATGAGCCGCGCACGCTCACCGTCTACACCTACGGTTCATTCGTATCGGAATGGGGCCCGGGGCCGGCGATCGAGCAATCCTTCGAAACGCAATGCGACTGCGATCTTGTTTGGGTGGCCGTCGAGGACGGCGCGGCGTTGCTCTCGCGGCTGCGTCTCGAAGGCGATGCGACCGAGGCGGATGTCGTGCTTGGGCTCGATACCAGTCTGACCGCGGCGGCGGCTGAAACAGGCTTGTTCGTGCCGCATGAGATCGGGATGCCGGCATTTACCTGGACCGATAGCTGGGACGATCCTTTTTTCGTGCCGTTCGACTACGGGTACTTCGCGTTCGTCTATGACAGCGAGCGTGTGGCGACGCCGCCGGAAAGCCTCGAAGCCTTGATCAACGGCGATCCGGCCGAAAAGATCGTGATCGAGGATCCGCGCACCAGTACACCCGGTCTCGGTTTGCTGCTGTGGATGCGCCACGTCTATGGCGACGAGGCGCCGGCGAAATGGCGCCAGCTCGACGAGCGAATTCTGACCGTGACGTCCGGTTGGAGCGAGGCCTATGGCCTGTTCCTCGATGGCGAGGCGCCGATCGTGCTGAGTTACACGACATCGCCGGCTTATCACATCAACGCCGAGAGCGAGACGCGGTACAAAGCCGCGATCTTTCCCGAAGGCCATTACATGCAGGTCGAAGTCGCGGGACGCACAATTGTAGCCGACGATCCGGCTTTGGCAACGGAGTTTTTGACGTTCGTCCTCAGTGACGGGTTTCAGAGTCACATCCCGGCCGGCAACTGGATGTATCCGGTGATCGCGCCGTCCGATCCGTTGCCCGAGGGCTTCGAGGATGTCGTGAGCGCGGAAGGGAAGGCGCTGCTTTTCCCGTCTGAAACCGTGGCCGAGAAGCGCGGCGAATGGATCGATGAATGGCTGCGCGCGCTGAGCGACTAGCTACAGGGTCGACCGGACGCGCCATCCCGGGAGCGGCGTGGCCGGGTTTGCTGCTCGCCGCGGCGATGGCCGGGCTCGTCGTCGCCGCGTTCGCATCGCTGCTCGGCGAGGTGGATCGCGCGAGTGCCGTTGCAGCGCTCGGCGATTCCTATCTCTGGCGCGTCGTTCGTTTCACATTGCTGCAAGCTGGCCTCTCGACTTTGGTCAGCCTCGTGCCGGCGGTCCTGCTGGCACGCGCGCTCGCGCGGCGGCCCCGGTTTCCGGGGCGTGCACTGCTGGTGCGCCTGCTCGGGCTGCCGATGGTCATCCCCGTCATCGTCTCGGTCTTCGGTATCGTTGCAATCTTCGGTCAGGCGGGGATCGCCAACCGCATTGGGGCAATGCTGGGGTTGGAACAGCGAACCTTTCTCTATGGTCTGACCGGTATTCTGATCGGCCATGCGTTCCTGAACCTGCCCCTGGCGACGCGCTTGTTGCTGCCGGCATGGACGAGCGTACCGGGCGAAACCTGGCGCCTCGCGGCGCAACTCGGGATGCGCAGCGGCGCGATCTTTCGCCTGATCGAATGGCCGCTGCTGCGCGAACGCCTGCCGGGCGTCGTGGCCGTCGTCTTCATGCTCTGCACGACGAGTTTTGCCGTCGTTCTGACATTGGGCGGCGGCCCGGCGGCAACCACCATCGAGGTTGCGATCTATCAGGCGCTGCGTTTCGATTTCGATCCGTCGCGCGCTTCGCTGCTGGCGCTGATACAGCTCGGGCTCTCGATCGTCGTGCTGGTCGCGGCGCAACGATGGACGCGGCCGTTCGATCTGCTCGCAGCACCGGGACGCCCGGCCGATCGGCCGGATCGCGGGGGTGCGCCTGGCATGATCATGGATTCGGCGGTGATCCTTGTCGCGGCGCTGTTTCTGCTGCTGCCGCTGTCGGCGATCGTCGCGGCAGGCATGGCGTGGGATGCGTTCGCCATCTGGGGCGATGTCCGGCTCTGGCAGGCGGCGGCGCGCAGCCTTGTCGTGGCGCTTGCGGCGGGAACGCTTTCGGTCGTCATCGCGCTGGCCTTGCAGATATCGATCCGTCGTCTCGCCGCGCGCGGCGCCATTGCCGCCGGGCGTGCGCTCGATCTCGCCGGTTCGATCGTGCTCGGTCTGTCGCCGCTGGCGGTCGGCGCCGGGCTGTTCCTGTTGCTGGTCGGGCTCGTCGGCCCATTTCGCTGGTCTCTGGCGCCTGTCGTGCTGCTGACGGCGCTGCTGGCCTTGCCTTATGCGATGCGGCTGATCGGGCCGCCGCTGGCGCAATCCGCTGCGATCCACGATCGGCTCTGCGCGTCGCTCGGGCTTGCCGGGTGGAATCGCTGGCGGCTGGTCGAATGGCCGCAATTGCGACCGTCGATCGGCTTCGCCCTGGCGCTCGCGGTAACGCTCGCACTCGGCGATCTCGCGGCGATTGCGCTGTTCGGTACGCCCCAGAATGCGACGCTGCCTTTGCTGCTTTATCAGCTTCTCGCCGGCTATCGGATGGGCGAGGCGGCGGGCGTGGCGCTCTTTCTCGTGCTACTCGTCATGCTGCTCTTTGTCGGGATTGAACGTTCGGTCGGAGGGCGCCGCCTTGTTCGCCATTGAACTCGGCGATGTTGCGTTCCGCTATGAGGACATGGCGATGCGGTTCACCCTGACCGTGCCGACGGGGGCGTTCCTCGTCGCGTTCGGGCCGAGCGGGGCCGGGAAGAGCACGTTGCTCAATCTGATTGCAGGCTTCGATCGTCCGCTCTCGGGTAGAATCCGGCTATTGGAACGTGACATGAAGGGGGTTCCGCCGGCAGAACGCCCAGTCACGATGCTGTTCCAGGACCATAATCTCTTTGCGCATCTCGACGTCGCGGCGAATGTCGGGCTCGGGATCGATCCGGGGCTCCGGCTCAAGGCGGCCGATCGGGATCGTGTCCGCGCCGCACTCGCCGAAGTCGGGCTCGAGCGGTTCGAGCATCGTCTGCCGGCGCAGCTTTCCGGCGGAGAGCGTCAGCGCGTGGCGCTCGCCCGCTGTCTCGTGCGGGACAAACCGATCCTGCTGCTCGACGAGCCGTTCGCCGCACTCGGGCCGCGCATGCGCGACGACATGCTGGACATGGTCGAACGCTTGCGGCGCGATCACGCGCTGACCGTCGTCATGGTCACGCATCAGCCGGAAGATGCGCGCCGATGCGCGAGCCTGGTCGCTTTCGTGCTGGCCGGCGAAATTCGGCATGTCGCGCCGCCGGAAGTTCTCTTTGGGGTGCGCGACGATACCGCGCTCGACGCCTATCTCGGCGAGGTCGAGGCGAGCTGATCGAAGGCGGCCCGCAAGACCCGGCCTCGGGTCGAGAGGAACTCGTCGGTCGCCTCCAGGAACCGGTCGATATCCTTTTCACGCATAGGCAGCGAGAGCGCGATGAACCCGCGGCGCGCCATGTATTGTCCGGCCGCCAACATGTCGAGATGATAGAGCTTGCGGGCGGCGTTCATGACTTCTTCCCGCACCGAATCGTGCGGCTGCGCGTCGCGCGGATTGCGCACCGGCCGATCCGAGAAATGCACCGTGAGCAGCGACCCGATTCCGGTTGCCTGCATCGGCGCCTTGTGACGAGCGGCCATCTCGTTGAGACGATCGCGCATGCTGTCACCGAGTGCGTTGATCCGCGTCGCCTCGGCGTTGGTGAAGACCTTGGTGATGCCCGCAAGGCCAGCGGCCATCGACAGTACATTGTTGTTGAATGTGCCGGCATGGCCGATCGCATCGGGACGCGAGGGATCGAACCGTTCCATCAGGTCGCGGCGCCCGCCGAATGCGCCGAAACTCAGCCCGCCGCCGAGATACTTGCCCAGCGTGGTCATGTCGGGCGTGATTCCGATCGACCCCTGTAGGCCGGATGGCGAGAGGCGCGATGTCATCACCTCGTCGAAAATCAACACGATGCCGTGGCGGGTCGCTTCCTCGCGGAGCATCGCGAGGAAAGTTCGATCGCCGGGAATGCATCCACCTGAACCCTGCATCGGTTCGACTAGAATGGCCGCGAGCTCACTTGCGTGCTTGCGAATCTGTGCACGGGTTGGTTCAACCTCGTTGTACTGGCCGATCACCCAGTCGATCGGGAAGTTGAGCGGGTGGCCATGATGACCGAAATAGAAAACGCTTCCGTGATAGCCGGCCTCGAAAACCATGACGCGGCCACGCTTCGTCATGAATCGCGCTGTCTGTACCGCGAGAAGATTGGCTTCGGTACCGGAATTGCAGAATCGCACCAGGTCGAGCGACGGGAAGCGATCGCAGATCGCCTTCGCGAGTTGTCCCTCGTAACCGTTCGGGCCGCCCAGCACGATGCCATCCCCTAAAGCTTCCTTCACCGCATCCTGAATGATGGGATCGGAATGGCCGTAAAGCCCGGCCGTGTATTCGCCGAGGAAATCCGCATAGACGTGACCGTCCAGATCCGTCAGCCGGTTTGCCTCTCCCTTCGCCCAGGCGAGGGGAAATGGATCGTAATGCAGGACCGTTCTTGTGTTGCCGCCCGGCATAGCGTTGCCCGCGAATTCATGTCGGTCACGACTTTTGGGATTGGACGCGACGTAGCGCGCTTCCGCTTCCGACAAGGCTGCCGAAAGATCGGCGTTTCTCGAAGAATCATCGGCCATGACAGGCTCCCTGACGCATTCAGGAGAGCATTGGGCGCGGCGCCTGCGCTGTCAATCTTGCTTCCGAATCTGCCATGGCGGGGATAGTCTTCTGCGACCCGTTTCGGAGCTCCCGTGGATAAACGCATTTTCCTCGATCGGCTTCTCGCCCTGCCGGTATTGCTTGGCCCCATTTCGTCGCCGGACGGACGGCATATCGCGTTCACATGGCGCGGTTTCGGTGTCGGCGCGCAAACTTATGTCGCGGCGACGGAACCGGGCGCGAAAGCGCGTGCGCTCACAGCGCCGCCCGGCGACAGTCATCCGATCTCGTGGAGTGCGGATGGGCTGTTTCTGATCGTCGGGCGCAGTCACGATGGCGACGAACGCACCAGCCTGCATCGCGTTGAAGTCTCAACCGGCGCGACGGTCACGCTGACGGAGCGGCCGGACGATCATTTTCTGTTCGGCGGCGTGCTGCACCCGAACGGACGCTGGCTGTTCTACGCGGCGACCAAGGATTTCACGACCGGTGCTGCAATCGAAAGTGCGTGGATCTGGCGGCACGATCTTATCAGCGGCGAGCGCCATGCGATTGCCAAGCCGATCGGAAGCAATCTTTCGACGCCTGCGTTGAGCCCCGACGGATCCATGCTGCTCTATGCGCGAAATGATCACGCGCCAGGCGGACGACAGCTCTGGCTCGTCGATGTCGAGGGCCGCGATGACCGCGAGGTCGCGAATGAGGGAGATACCGTGTCGCTGTCGGGTGCGTGGTCGCCCGATGGTGCATCCATCGCCGTGCGCGCCGACGGCCCGAGACATTCGCGCGTGGGATTGCTCTCGGTGGCCGATGGCACGCTGCGCTGGATCATCGACGATGCCGCACGCAACGTCGAAAGCATCGCCTGGCCGAAAGGGTCGCGCCGGATCGTCTGCATCGAAACGCAGGACGCGATCAGTCGGGGGTTCCTGCTCGATCCTGGAACAGGTGACGAAGTTCCATTGCAAAATGACGCGGCGGCCGGTACGTTGCTGCCGATTGCACCCGCCGCACACGGCGGGTGGCTGGGTCATCATTTTGAGGCACGCCATCCGGACCGCCTTGTGCTGTTCGATCCGGAATCACCAGCGCAGCAACTCGATCCGGTCGCGCCGCTGCCAGACGGCAGCGATGTCGATCCGGCGATGCTGGCGGCCCCGGAAAGCGTGAGATGGCGCTCGACCGATGGCGCATCGGTGCAGGGCTGGTTATATCGGCCGGAGAAGCGACCGCTCGGCGCTGTCGTTGCGGTACATGGCGGTCCGACCTGGCATATCGAAAACCGGTTCAGCGTGCTGGTTCAGTACCTGGTGCGATGCGGGTTCGTTGTGCTGGAGCCGAATTATCGCGGGAGTACCGGTTTTGGCCCGGCCTGGCGCGATGCGATCAAGCTCGATGGTTGGGGCGGGCGGGAACAGGACGACATCCGAAGCGGCATCCGCATGTTGCGTGATGATGGAATAGTTTTGGCCGGTACGATCGGCATCACCGGCGTTTCTTATGGCGGCTATTCCTCCTGGTGTGCGATTACGCGCTGGCCGCGCGAGGACGTGGTCGCCGCCGCGCCAGTTTGCGGCATGACAGATCTCGTTGTGGATTATGAGACAACGCGGCCCGATCTTCGATCCTACAGCGAAGAGATGATGGGTGGCTCGCCGGCGGATCGGCCGGATTTGTATCGTGAGCGTTCGCCGATCCATTTCGTGCAGAATATTCGCGGGCATCTGGTCATCGTGCAGGGTATGCAGGATCCGAACGTCACGCCGGAGAATCTCGTTACCGTTCAGGAAGCGCTCGACAAAGCCGGCATTCGATACGAGGTGCTTACCTTCGCGGACGAGGGACACGGAATTGCCAAGGCGGAAAACCGTCGGGGTCTCTATACGTGGCTCGCCGACTTCTTTGCTGACGCCTTTGCCGAAAATCTTGTGGCTGGATAACTGTTTTCCGACCGGCCCACGGATGGTCCAAAAATCGAGGAGAGATAGGCATGGCGGCGGCCCGGAAAGTCATCATCACCTGCGCGGTTACCGGTTCTATTCATACACCCACCATGTCGGAGCATCTGCCGATCACGCCGGATGAGATCGCCGAGCAGGCGATCGGCGCAGCCGAGGCCGGCGCCTCGATCCTGCATCTTCATGCGCGCGATCCTAAAGACGGTCGCCCGACACCCGATCCGGCGGTGTTCATGCAATTTCTGCCACGGATCAAGCAGAACACGGATGCCGTGATCAATATCACGACCGGTGGCGGTGCGGGCATGTCCATCGAAGAAAGACTGGCTGCACCGCTGCGGGCGAAACCGGAAATGTGTTCGCTCAATATGGGTTCGATGAACTTCGGTTTGTTCCCGATGCTAACCAAGTACAAGGAGTTCAAGCATGAGTGGGAACGAAAGCATCTCGAGAATAGTCGCGACTTCATCTTTCGCAACACATTCGCAGATATCGAGCACATCCTGAAAGATCTGGGCGAAGGATGCGGCACGCGGTTCGAGTTCGAATGTTACGATGTCGGCCATCTCTACACGCTGGTGCATTTCCTCGAGCGGGGTCTGGTGAAACCGCCGCTATTGGTGCAGACGATTTTTGGAATCCTCGGCGGCATCGGGCCTGAAGTCGAGAATCTCGTTCACATGCGCAACACGGCGAACCGGTTGCTCGGCGATGCGTATGAATGGTCGATCCTGGGCGCCGGACGGCATCAGATGAATCTGTTGACTGTCGGTGCGGTCATGGGTGGCCACTGCCGCGTCGGGCTGGAAGACAGTCTCTATCTCGGCAAAGGCGAGATGGCGAAGACTAATGGCGATCAGGTGCGGCGTATCCGCACGATCCTGCAGGCGCTGTCGCTCGATGTGGCGACGCCCGCCGAAACGCGCACGATGCTCGCGCTCAAGGGCGGAGACCAGGTGGCATTCTGATCGGCGCTGCTATTTCCGTGTTGCGATGAAATAGATGCGACGGAAGGGGAAAACCGTTCTTCCATCGGCGCGGGTGGGATAAGCGTCGGCAAGAAGTCGCGCAAGTTCCGCCATGAAACGCGCCGCGTCGGACGGCGGCAATGCGCTGAGATAGGGCCGCAGTGCCGTACCTTTCATCCATTCGAGAACCGGATCGCTTCCATCGAGCAACAGATAGTCGGTTGTCTCCCAGCCATCGAACGAGGCGACGTTCGATCCGAGAAAATCGAGATAGGCCGTGGGCATGGCAACCGGATTCGAGCGGACCAGATCACCGGTTTGCACACGCCAACGATCGGACTGCGCAAGTGCGGCCAATGTACGATGCGACGGTGCGTCGAAATTGCCGGGCATCTGCACGGCGAACACACCGCCGGGCGGTACCTGCGCGAAGAGCCGCGGCATCAACGTTGAATGATGGTCGAGCCATTGCAGCGCCGCGTTGGAGAACAGTAAATCGACCGGCGCGTCGGACGACCATGCTGCAACATCCGCTTCAACGAAGCGGACGCCCGGAAATGCGGCGCGCGCGGTTGCCAGCATCGCGGACGATGAGTCGATGCCGGTGATACGTGCCTCCGGCCATCTTTCCGACAGTAGATGCGTGACCGGACCGTCACCGCATCCTAGGTCGACGATAGTTTTAAAGGGACGCAACGGGATGCGCGCGATCAGTTCGCGGGCGGGTCGGCTTCGCGCATCGGAGAAGCGGGCATACTGGGTCGGATCCCAAATCGCGCTCATGATCGGTCTCTGGTTTCAGTCTCGTCGAACCTCGATCGCCCGGGCTTGAGCGCCGACGGCAAGGAAGGGCAACGAGGGGCCCGGAACGGGCTAACACGGGTGCCTTGATGGCCGGTAAATCGGAATGATAGCGTAACCGCCGTTCCGGCACAGGGTCACATCACCGCTCATGCGCAATTTCAAGCCCATCTTCAACGACAACTTCTCTTCCTTTGCGAGCGTGACGAAATTTTTCACGCTGGCGGAGTGCGATCGAATCATCGAACTGGGCCTCGGCCTCGAAAGCAGTGAATCGACCGTACAAGCCGATCAGGGCAAGGCAAACGTTCCCGGCGGCCAGGCGCGGCAGGGAAGCGTCGCATGGATAAAGAGTTCGGCGACGACGGAGCCGTTGTTTGCGCGGCTGGAGAAGATCGCCAGCGAGGTTAACGACAAGGCGTACAAATTCTCGCTGGTCGGGTTCGGTGAACCGATCCAGTTCACCTATTACGACCGTACTGGCGATCATTACGCCTGGCATCAGGATCATGGGCCGGGGCGCATGAGCTGCCGCAAATTGTCGATGGTGGTGCAGCTCTCGGATCCGGCCGGGTATATCGGTGGCAATCTTCAGCTGATGGTCAGCGGTGCGGCGAAGTCGATGCCGCGCGATCGCGGCTCTGTGGTGATTTTTCCGTCCTGGCAGGTGCATCGGGTGACGCCGCTGGAATCCGGGGTTCGCTACAGCCTCGTTGCCTGGATTTGGGGCGAGAGTTTTCGCTAGGAACGGGGCGCATCACCAGCGACGGCTGGCGCGGTCAGCGACACCCAACCTGCCGCTACGTATAACCGTCCCGGCGGACCGTCGGCAGGATTTGACGGTCGACGGCTTGGGAACCTACATCGGATTGTATTGATCCCTGCACTGCATATACATTCTGGTGTGTGCCTGATAGCGGGCGCGCCAGGCGGGGCGGGAATGGTTCGACATCGCATCGTTCAGCATCACGGGCGGCGCTATTCCATCAAACTCGAGGAAGCGGTCTGGCAGACGCTCGATTCCATCGCGGAAGGGCTTGGCGTTCGACTAAATCAGTTGATCGGCCAGGTGGCGGCGGGCCTCTCCGACAATAACAGCCTGACAGCGGCGCTCCGGCTCTTTTGTCTCGAGCAATCGCTGCAGCGAATTACCACCCTGGAGCGCGATCTCAACGATCGCTCATTGGTGTCGTCGGGCGTACCGATCGCTTCGATCGTTGAAGCCTGTCCCTCGCCATGTCTCCTGGTCAGGGCGCCCGATGAGATCCTGAGGATCAACGAGCCTGGCCGTGCCTGGTTCGGTGCTGAAGGGGAAGCCTTGATCGGCAAGGCCCTCAGCCATTACCTCCAGATTCGATGCAAGCCGAAGCTAACCGAGATACTGGATGCTTATGCGAATGGGGCGGTCAACAGCTACCCGGCGCGAGTAGTCTATCTGCGGCCCGGCCGACTTGTCATGGCCAAGGCAAGCCTCTGCCCTGCTCAGATTGGAAGGGACGGAAAGCCTGTGTATCTGGTTATGATCGATACCGCCCCGCAGCGGCAGTAGTTGGGCTACCGTCGCGAAATATTGGCGGACTGCGCCGGATTTTACGCTCTATCGGGTGCGGTTTATTGCCTTTGCGGCAGCCAGTTGCGGCTATGTCCGCATCGGCATACATTAGAATATCTGCAGAAAGGTCGGGTTTGCCGCGAAATTCGGCGGGAAACGGTAGTGTCTGGTCATGATTGAGCGCGACGACGAAGCACTGGTGAACCTGGAGAATGTCGATGCGGTCGATGGCCGGATCGCAGGCGCTGTGGATTCGCGGATCACTCTTTCGCTCGACGACCTCCTGCCCGATGCCAACAACGAGATTGTCATTGTCGGCGATGGCGACAGCCTGCATCTCAGCATCCTGACCGATATGAGGATCTGTGATTCCGGGATCTCCGGCGAGCATCTGACGGCCGATGGCGTGGACGTGGCCGGCCTTTGCTTCTTCGCTTTTGAGGATGGTATGCGGCTCTATTATCCCGCCGAGCTCGACGTCACCGTCTCTCCCGTCTCCGAATAACCCAGTCGCTTTTCGATTAACGCGGGGAGCCGGATCGGCGCTTGGCGCGGATGTCGGCTGGTTTACCGAAGTAGGATGAAAGTCCGCTCGAAACGGCGCGGCGTATCGGATCAAAGCGAAGCTGCAGCATATTTAGTTATTCATTTCTGCATGACGAGCGCGAGCGCCGCTTTGTAGCTGCATTCAAACTTTTGTATCCGTGCGTTTGAGTGATCACCACTTAGTGATGGCATATGCATTTATTCGTTTGATCACAGAAGTGTGAGCTCACATTATACGGTATATCAAAGGCTCTCCCTGAGATTGTGCCTCTACCGGTCGCGCCATAGGTTCCGCAACGGAGCTATAGGGCATGATCGGCGACGGGTGCCCGCCGTCGCCGGCAGGGAGCATTCACGATGGCGACCGATTCGACGGACGGTCCCACCACGACCTCTGGTCTTGGTGGCGCTGAAACCTCTGATCTCACCTCAACGCCTACGCAAGTTTCACCCGCGACCGCGGTGAGCGAAACGCCGGTACCCGACGATATTGCGGGTGCTGAAGGGACGGACAGCGCGTCAGAGCAAGACGCCACGGACCAGGTTGCCCAGGCATCGGCGATCACGCTCATTCCAAAGGCCGGAGAATGGGTCGTCGTTCGCGTTGAAGCGGGTGACAAGATCGCACTGCCGTTTATGCTTGCTGGCGCGCGCGGATTGTTGCGCGACGGCAATATTGAAATTGTTCTGCCGAACGGCGGCGTCGTTGTTCTGCAGGGATACCTCGCTGCTGTGCAGGGTGAGCCGCCGCTGCAATTGACCGACGCGAACGGCGAGAGCGTCGATCTTGAAGATTTCATTGTCGCGATCGATGAGCTCGAGGATCTGAGCCAGATCGCGCTTTTGCAGATTCTCGGTCTGACAGAGGAGGAACTCGCTGTCCTGACGGAGGGCGGTGCGCTCCAAAATATCAGCCCCCCGATTCACGATGGCGGTGCTTCATTCACACAGGAGCCTTCGCTAACAATCGTCGACGGGATTGAAGAAAAAGGCGCGCTGCTCGCGACGGAACTGAGTTATGGCGTGCCGGAGATCGACGACCGCGAGACCATTCCGCTGGATGACGACGAAGAACCCGGTCCGACCGATCAGATCTGGAGCATTGATGGCGGCGAAAGCGTCGTTGAAGGCGACAACGCCATTTACACGGTCTCGTACACGGGTGCGTCGCTGGCGCCGGGCCAGACGATGACGATCTCGGTTGCGACGTCGGGCGGCTACGACAGCAGCCTGAACGATGCGGCGGCGGGCTCGGACTACACGGCGCTGGGTACGGTGCTGACGTTCACGGGTGGCAGCGCGACGTCGCAGACGGTTGCGGTTTCGACGATCGACGACACGGTGGTCGAGGGTTCGGAGGACTACTCGGTCACGATCGACGATCAAAGCGTCGGCACGATCGGCACGAGCCAGAGCAACACCGTTATCACCGATGACGATGAGACCAATGTGACGTGGAACATCACCGGCAGCTCGCAGGTGAACGAAGGCGACACGGCCCAGTACACCGTCAGCTACACCGGCGGCGCGCTGGCCCCGGGTGCGACGGCGCTCGTCACGGTCGCAACCGGTCTCGCCGATATCGATCCGATGGATGCGATCGCCGGCAGTGATTACACGTCGCTAACCACGATCCTCACCTTCACCGGCGGCGGCGTGACGCAGCGGACCGTTGCGGTCTCGACGATCGAAGACACGCTGGTCGAACCGACCGAGGATTATGAGGTCGCAATCACAGCGTCGCTGGGCGCAGTTGTGACCGACTCGCAGCACACCAACATCGTGGATGACGATGCGACAAGCCTGGTCTGGTCGATCACGCCGGGCGGTCTCAGCATCGACGAAGCTGAACACGATGTCGCAACGGTGTCATACACCGGTGCGACCATTGCGCCAGGCTTCACTGCCCTGGTCACCGTGGCGACCGGTCCGGGCTGGACTGGCTCATTGATCGATGCCCAGGCCAATGTCGACTACACGGCCTTCACGACGGTCCTGACGTTCACATCCGGTACCGGCACATCGCAAATGATCGGTATCTCGACGCTGAACGACACTCTCGTCGAGGGGACAGAAGATTTCACCGTAACGATTGGAAGCGTTTCGAGCGGAACGATCGGGGCCTCTCAGGTCAATGCGTCGATCATCGACGATGACACGAGCAATCTGGTCTGGAACGTGTTTGGCAATTCGACCGTCACAGAAGGCAGCCAAACCACTTACAGCGTCAGCTACACCGGGGCTGCTTTGGCGCCGGGCATCACCGCGACGATCACCGTCGCGACGGGCAACGCGGTCGGGGCGCCCCCGAATGCAACGCCGGGTGTGGACTACACGGCTCTATCGACTGTGCTGACATTCACCGGTGGCGGCGTGACGCAACGGACCGTTGCAGTGTCGACGATCCAGGATACGCTGGTTGAAGGCACCGAAGACTATGCGGTGATTATCTCGAACCAGAGCGTTGGCGTGGTAGGCACGGGCCAGGTAAACACGCATATCGCCGACGACGATATTGCCTGGTCGATCTCTCCGGCCACCGCGTCAGATACCGAGGGTACGACGCGGAACTACACGGTGTCGTACTCTGGTGCCATCCAGGCGGGCCAGACCGCGACGATCACGGTCGCAACCGGCAACAACAATGTGTCGACGTTCCCGAACGCGACCGCCGGCGCCGACTATACGGCGGTCTCGACGGTGCTGACGTTTACATCCGGAACGGGGACGCAGCGCACAGTCGCGGTGTCGACCATTCAGGATAC
>JAWXBK010000033.1:0-30565 GCA_034439975.1 Rhodospirillaceae bacterium
CTTCCTGGATCTTGTAACGGCGATGCAGGATGCGCCGATGCTGCTTTGCTTCGTCGATCTCGTCGCCGCCAAGCGTTTCGATCCGGGTCGGCGGGCGCTTGTCGGCGCCGGAATCGGCGCCGGCGTCGTTCTCCATCGGCCGGGCGTCATCGGATACATCGTCGGACAGGCTGTCGATGGCCTTCGCCAGGATCGGATCGTCGCTGTCCCGGCGTAGCAAAGCCGGCTCGCCACCCAGCGATTCGCCCGCGTCGCCGTCGCTGTATTCTTCGCCGTCCTGCATGGCCGGCTCGATCTCGGCATCGTTCTCCGAGGAATCGGTATCGGGCTGAAGACCGGATGGGCCGGCACCGTCATCGTCGAACGGTGCGGTCGTTGCATCCGCTTCCCGATCGTCGTCTTCACTGTCGACGCCGGACGTCGACCCGCGCTCTTCGTCGCGATCGCTATCGTCGTCGCGATCGTCGTCATCGCGATCGCCGGACTCGCGATCGTCATCCTGGTCGTCATCGTCGTGATTGTCGTGCCCGTGATCGTCATGGCCGTGATCGTCATGGGCACGGTCGTCCTGGGCATGGTCGTCCTGGCCCTGATCATCCTGGGCACGATCGTCTTGACCCTGATCGTCCGGCCGGTGTTCGGCATGCCGGCGGTTGTCATGGCGACGATCGCCGCGGCGACCGCTTCGACCCTGGCGGGAATGGCCGTTCGTTTCGTCGTCGGCGTCCTCGGCGTCGGCCTGTTCGCGCAGCACTTCAGCCTCTTCGGCGATCAGCGCTTCGCGATCGGCGACCGGGATCCGATAGTAATCCGGATGGATTTCGTTGAAGGCGAGAAAGCCGTGGCGGTTTCCGCCGTAGTCGACGAAGGCGGCCTGGAGCGATGGCTCCACCCGCACGACCTTCGCGAGATAGATGTTACCTTTGAGCGGCTTCTTCTGGGCGGTCTCGACGTCGAACTCTTCGAGACGCTGCCCGTCCACGACCACCACCCGCGTTTCTTCCTGGTGGGTGGCGTCGATCAGCATGTGTTTCGTCATGGCAATAGAACTCCCGTGCGCGCCGAATGCGTCCGTCGCTCGCAGCGAGGAGCGGCGCGCTCTTGAATGTGAAAGCAGTCGTGGTGCCGATTTGCATCGCGGGCTGCCGTTCTCCGCGCCAACGCTCTTTAAGCGGGCGCAGTGTTGCGGGCCTGGCCATCAACCGTCTTGGACCGCCCCCTCGTGGTCAACGCTCCCGGGGGTGGCCAGGCTGCCGTGTCGTTCCAGGCGGTTTCGAACGCGCCAACCGCGCTGCCGGCGTTCCCGGCGATGCGCAAGGCGCACGCGCTCGGAAACCTTCGGTGCCGGCGCCAAGCTTTTGGAATTCCTATGGAAAACCGAAGGTTGGACGGCTGGCTGCGGCTCGAACCGGAATCGAGAATACCGGCCGCCCCGGTTTTCCACAATGGAAACTTGGGTCTCGCCTGGCGCGCTTCGATGCCGGTTTCCCGTTGCTGGTTACCCGGCCCCGACCGTATATCTCGTGGTATGCGCGGTGCGGGCCACTATATGCGCCGGTTTCTGCGGCTCTTCGTCTGGCTTCTGCTGACCCTGGGCGCCGCCGGCTCCGCGCTGGCCGAGCCCGCGGTCACCGATATCCGGCTGGGTCTGCATCCGGACAAAACCCGGGTAGTGCTCGATCTGAGCGCGCCGATCCCTTATCGCGTCTATCTGCTGTCCGATCCCTATCGGGTCGTGGTCGATCTTGCCGAGGTCGAATGGCGGATCGCAGCACCCCCCCGGGGCCGTGGCGTGGTGACCGCGCTCCGCTACGGCCTGTTCGCGCCGGGCACTTCGCGGGTGGTGCTCGACCTGGCGCGCCCGGCTCTCGCCGGCCAGGTCATCCTGCTGCCGGCCGCGGTCGACAAGCCGACCCGGCTGGTGATCGACCTGGTCGAGACCACGGCTCAGGAATTCGCGACGGCGCAGGGCGGTCCGCCGGAGATTTCCGGACCCGACATGGCGGCGGTCGCGGTCAGTTTCCCGATTCCGCCGCCCAAGCCGCGCGCGGCGGAGCCCGACGAGCCGCCAATGATTGTGATCGATGCCGGCCATGGCGGTGTGGATCCCGGGGCGCTCGGCGTCAGCGGTGTTTATGAGAAGCAGATCACGCTCGAGGTTGCCCGGGTGCTGCGCGACATGCTGGAAGCGACCGACCGCTACCAGGTTCGCCTCACCCGCGACGACGACAGTTTCGTGCAGTTGCGCGACCGGATCGCGATCGCGCGGGCAGCCGATGCGGACCTCTTTCTGTCGCTGCACGCCGATGCACACGAGACCACGGATTTGCGCGGCGCCTCGGTCTACACTCTGTCCGAGAATGCCTCAGACGAGGAAGCAGCCGCCCTGGCCGCCAAGGAAAACAAGGCGGATCTGATCGCCGGGGTCGATCTCTCCAGCGAAAGCCATGTGGTTACCGGGATACTGATCGACCTCGCGCAGCGGGAAACCAAGAACCACTCGGTACTGTTCGCCCGGCTGCTCATTGACGCCATCGGGGGCGAAGCCCATCTCCTTCGAAACACACACCGCTTTGCGGGATTTGCCGTGTTGAAAGCGCCCGACGTTCCCTCCGTCCTGATCGAACTCGGCTACCTCTCGAATGAGGAGGATGAGGCGTTGTTGCGCTCGTCCGAATATCAGGCGAAGCTTGGTGGGGCGATTGTCGAGGCGATCGACGCCTATTTCGGAACAAACCAGACCATGCTCCAGCCCTGAGCGGAGCGGCCCCGGCGGATCGACCGCCGGGCAGTTCGAGGATAGAAAGACGTGCGACGTATCCTTGCTTTCCTGTTCGCCTTTGTGGCGATCGCGACTGTGGCGGGCATGGTTGGCGCGTATTTTGTCTATCAGCATCTCGCTGCCGGCCTGCCGGAAGTCAACGAGCTGGCCGACTACGATCCGCCGCGGGTGACGCGCGTGCATGCTGGCGACGGGCGGTTGCTGGCCGAATTCTCCATCGAGAATCGCGTCTATGTGCCGCTCGAGGTCATTCCCGATCGGGTGCGCGAAGCGTTCCTCTCGGCCGAAGACAAGACCTTCTACGAACATTGGGGCATCGATCTGCCCGGCATCTTGCGCGCGGCGATCACGAACCTGCAGGCGATGGGTTCCGATCGGCGGCCGGTCGGCGCATCGACCATTACGCAACAGGTGGCGAAAAACTTCCTGCTGACCAACGAGGTGTCGATCGAGCGCAAGCTCAAGGAAATGATTCTCGCCACGCGCATCGAGCAGGCATTCGAAAAGGACCGCATTCTCGAGCTCTATCTGAACGAGATCTATCTGGGCTTCGGCTCGTACGGCGTCGCGTCCGCTTCGCTCAACTACTTCAACAAGTCGCTCGACGAGTTGACGATCAGCGAGGCGGCGTTCCTGGCCGCATTGCCGAAGGCACCGAACAATTACGATCCGGTGCGCAAGCCCGAAGCCGCGCATGACCGGCGCGACTGGGTGCTGACGCGGATGCTCGAGGACGGCCATATCACGCGTGAGGAATTTGATATCGCACGCGCGGAGGTGCTGACGCCGGTCCGGCGCGGCCCGCTCGAAGCCGTGACGGCCGATTACTTTGCCGAAGAGGTTCGCCGCGAGCTTGCGCAACGCTTCGGCGAGGATGCGCTCTACAAGGGCGGGCTCTCGGTGCGTACCTCGCTCGATCCCGAACTGCAGGCGATCGCGACGCGCGTGCTGCATGAAGGCCTGGTCGAGTATGACCGCCGCCACGGCTGGCGCGGTCCGCTCGGTCATGTCGAGCTTGAAGAAGATTGGGCAGCGCAGCTCGCGGCGTTGCCGCCGGATACCGATATCTGGCGCTGGGAACGCGCCGTGGTGCTCGGCTTCGAAGAGAACGAGACGCTGATTGGATTTGCCGACGGCCACGAGGCGCGGATTCCTTTCGCGGAAATCGAGTGGGCGCGCCCCAATCTCGAGGAACAGACCGTCGGCCCCGCGCCCTCCCGGCCGGAAGACGTGTTGGCGATCGGCGATCTGGTCGCGGTCGAGGCGCTGCCGAGCGAGGACGAGGCTGCGAGCGACGAAGCCGCAGCCGAAGAGACGGCCGACACGGTCGTGATCGAAATTCCCGCCGACGGCGACGCTGTTGTCGAGGACGATGTTGCCAGCGAGGAAGCGAGCGAGGCAGAGCTCGCGCCGCGCCCGGCCCTTTACGCGTTGCGCCAGGTGCCGGAAGTATCCGGCGCGATCGTTGCCATAGATCCGCATACCGGGCGCGTGCTCGCGCTCTCCGGCGGCTGGAGCTACCAGACATCGGAATTCAATCGCGCGACGCAGGCGCTGCGTCAGCCCGGTTCGGCGTTCAAGCCGTTCGTCTATCTGGCGGCGCTCGAAAACGGATACACGCCCTCGACCATCATTCTCGACGGGCCGATCGTGATCGACCAGGGTCCCGGGTTGCCCTTGTGGAAGCCGGAAAACTATTCGCAGGAATTTTACGGCCCGAGCACGATGCGTCTTGGCATCGAGAAATCGCGCAACCTGATGACGGTTCGGCTCGCGCAGGCGGTCGGCATGGAAAAGATCAGGGAGCTCTCGGCGCGTTTCGACGTCGTCAGCAATCTGATGCCGGTTCTGTCGATGGCGCTCGGCGCGGGCGAAACCACGCCGCTGCGTCTCACCACGGGCTATGCGATGTTCGTCAACGGCGGCAAGCGCATCGAGGCGAGTTTCATCGACCGCGTACAGGATCGCCGCGGCGTAACCATCTTCGAACAGGACGAGCGGCCTTGCGAAGGCTGTCAGTTGGAAAGCTGGGACGGCAAACCGCCGCCGGAACTGCCCGACACCCGTGAAACCGTGACCGATCCCGGCAGCGCCTATCAGATGGTCTCGTTGCTCGAAGGCGTGGTGCAGCGTGGGACTGGCGCGCGCGTCGCTGCGGTTGGCAAGCCGCTTGCCGGCAAGACCGGCACCACGAACGAATCCTTCGATGCCTGGTTCGTCGGCTTCACGCCCGATCTCGCGGTCGGCGTCTATGTCGGTTTCGACCAGCCGCAGACATTGGGCGGGAAGGAACAGGGTGCGAGTGCGGCAGCCCCGATCTTCACCGCGTTCATGATGGATGCGCTGGCCGATGCGCCGTCGATTCCGTTCCGGATTCCGCCCGGCATCAAACTGGTGCGCGTCAATGCGGAGACCGGTCTGCGCGCCCAGGCCGGCGACCAGAAGGTGATCTTCGAAGCGTTCAAGGAAGGCACCGAGCCGACCACCGGCGACGCAGTCTTCATCGAGGGCGTCGGCGTTCCGATGGAGGGCAGCGGCGATATCGGTCTCGGGATCGGCACGCCGACCGGCACCACGAACTCGGGTTCGGGCGGCCCCGGCGGGCTTTACTAGTATCGGAATGCGCGGGCGGCCCATTGTGGACGACCCATCGACGGGCAGCCCATTGGAGGGCGGGCCATTGACGGGTGGCCTCGGGACTTCCTAAGAAGCGCGCCGATCATCCGATCGAAAGGGGCGAATCATGCGGGCGGAAATCCAGGCGGTCGCGGAGGAGATTAAATCCTCGTCGGCGCTGCTGAGGAGGCATCTTTGACTGGGATCGCGCGCTCAAGCGCCTCGAGGTTCTGAACCACGACGCCGAAGATCCCGATCTCTGGAACGATTCCGCGAAGGCGCAGGGCGTGATGCGCGAGCGCCAGCAGCTCATCGCCGCGATCGATCAGGTGCGCAGCCTCGATCGCGGGCTTGAAGACGCGCTCACGCTCATCGAGCTCGGCGAGGCCGAAGGCGACACCGCCAGCGTTGCCGAGGCCGAGACGCAGCTCAAGGCATTGAAGGCGCAGGCGGCCAAGGCCGAACTCGAGACGCTGCTGTCGGGCGAGGCCGATACCAACGATGCCTATCTCGAAGTCAATGCCGGCGCCGGCGGCACCGAGGCGCAGGACTGGGCTGAGATGCTGCTGCGCATGTACGAGCGCTGGGCGGAAGCGCACGGTTACAAGGTGGAATGGCTCGAAGAAAGTCGCGGCGAAGAGGCCGGGATGAAGTCGGCGAGTCTCAAGATCATCGGACATAATGCCTATGGCTGGTTGAAGACCGAGAGCGGCGTGCACCGGCTGGTGCGCATTTCGCCCTATGACTCTAATGCGCGACGGCACACGAGTTTTGCATCCGTCTGGGTCTACCCGGTGGTCGACGACAATATCGAAATCGAGATCCGCGATGCCGATCTGCATATCGACACGCTGCGTTCGAGCGGTGCCGGCGGCCAGCATGTGAACAAGACCGAAAGCGCGATCCGGATCACGCATCTTCCGACCGGCATCGTCGTCAAGTGCCAGGCCGACCGCTCGCAGCATCGCAACCGCGCGACCGCGATGGCGATGCTCAAGGCGCGCATGTATGAGCGCGAATTGCAGATCCGCGAGCAGGCTGCCGCCGTGACCGAAGCCGGCAAGAGCGACATCGGCTGGGGCCACCAGATCCGCTCCTACGTCCTGCAGCCCTATCAGATGGTGAAGGATCTGCGCACCGCCGTCGAAACCTCCGACACGCAGGGCGTGCTCAACGGCGATCTCGACGAATTCATGGCCGCAGCACTTGCGCAACGCGTCGGCGGTGCCGGCGAGGGCGCGAAGGCTTAGGCCCGCAGGCTTACAATGTCGATGTCGGGTTCGGATCCGAGCCGCATCGCAAGCATCGCGGTTATGAGCGCCACCCTTCCACGGGTCGGCGACTATCTCGTTCACCATGGAACTCATAGGCCGGATAGCGAGGCGGTCGTCTTCCATGACCGGCGTTTCCGATATGGAGAATTCTCGCAGCTCGTCGATACCGCGGCACGCGCCATGCTGGCGCAGGGCGTCGGACGCGGCGATGCGATTGCGGTACTGAGCACACCGCGGCCGGAGTATCTGATGCTCCATCTCGCTGCTGCGCGGATCGGCGCCATTTTCGTCGGATTGAACCCGCGCCACACACGATCGGAACTCGAGTATGTCGTCGGGGATGCAAAACCGGCTCTGCTCTATGGCCTCGCACAGTTCGAGGGGCGCGATTTCCGCAGCGATCTCGAATCGGTTGCCAAAGCCTGTTCATCCATCCGGAACACCATCATTTTCGGCGCGCAGGGCTGCGATCCAGCGCCACTCCTGGCTGGCGCCGAGCGGGTCGCGGACGCTGTCTTTGACGCGGCCCAGCGTGCCGTGTCGCCCGACGATGCGTTGGCGATCATCTATACGTCGGGCTCGACCGGGCGGCGCAAGGGCGTCGTCCTCACGCATCGCAATTTTGTATCGGTCTATCGTCAGGCTGCGGCGGTCTGGTCGGCGGATCCTGTGAGACAGATCAACAATTATCCGATCGACCATATCGGCTGTCTGGGCGATGTCGCGACCTGCAATCTCATCGCCGGCGGGACGCAGGTTTTCATGGAGCGATTCGACCCCGCCGCGAGCCTCGCGCTCCTTGAGCGCGAGCAGATATCGGTCTGGGGGCAGGAAGTCGCGATGTTCCGCCGCCTCGTCGACGAACCGAGCTTCTTGCGCACGGATTTCTCCAGTCTTCAATTGATCTGGTGGGCAGGTGCGGCGGCGCCCGCGTCTCTGGTGGCGCAGCTTCTGACCACCGGCGCGCCGCTCTCGACCTGTTGGGGCATGAGCGAGACTTGCGGTGCGGTGACCTTCGTTCCGCCGACGCGCGATACAGCGGCACTCGACGCGACAATCGGGGTGCCGGCACCCGGCGTTGAAATTCGTATTGCGGCGCAAAATGACGAACTGCAGGTTCGGGGCGATTGCGTCATGAAGGAATATCTCGGTCAGCCCGACGCGACCGCCGCGGCGATTGATCGTGAAGGGTGGCTGCGAACTGGCGATCGGGCGATGCAATTGAAAGACGGAAGCCTGCGCCTCATGGGGCGGCTCACCGACATGTACAAGTCCGGCGGTTACAATGTCTCGCCGCGCGAGATCGAGGCGGTCATCGAATCGCATCCGGATGTCGCGCAGGTTGCGGTGGTGCGCGCACCCGATCCGGAATGGCAGGAAGTCGGCCACGCTTTCCTGGTGCCGCATCCGGGGCGGGCGCTCGACCTTGCTGCCATCGAGCGATGGTGTCGCGAGCAGCTGGCGAACTATAAGATACCGAAGAAATTCTGGTCGCTGGCGAACCTGCCGCTTTTGCCGGTCGGAAAGGTCGATCGCAAATGGCTGGAAGCGCAGGCTGCAGCCTGGGTCGCACGGCAACAGGACGACGGAGGTCCGGTGTGACGAACTGGCGGCAATTCTTCGAGGATCTCAAGGGGCGCGTGGGCGAAACGATCGCCATTACAGACTGGCGTTCCTACGATCAGGACAGCGAGGACCAGTTCGCCCGTCTTACGGACGAATGGGACCCCATGCACAACGATCCCGCATGGGCGGCCAAAAGTCCGTGGGGCTGCACGATCGTTCATGGGTTCCACGTTCTCTGCCATGTGCATAGCGATCTGCGCGAGTATGTGGGACTGCCGTTGATGACCAATGACGAAGTCTGGGCCCTCAATTACGGGCTTGATCGGGTGCGCTTCATTAGCCCGCTGCGCGTCTGCCAGCGCGCGCGGTCACGGATCGTCCTCGAACGCATTGACGAGCGACGGCCGAGAGAATTCCTCGTCCGAACCGTCCACACGGTCGAGGCTGAAGGGACGGAGAAACCGTTCATGGTGGCCGAGGTGCTGACGCTGTTCCAGTTCCGCGACACCCTTGCATCCGGCACAAGCTGACGGACGAAGGTACGACAATGACGGGCACTCTCATTCTCTACGGCCTCACCGACAGCGTGTATGTGCGCATCGCCCGTATCGCGCTGATCGAGAAGAGTGTTGCCCACACGCTGCGCGAGACCAACGTCTTCGATCCGGCGACGCTCGATCCCGCTTACGAACAGCTTCACGCGTTCAAACGAATTCCCGCCCTCGATCACGCGGGGTTTCGGCTCTACGAAACGAGTGCGATCGCGCGCTATGTCGACGAGAGTTTCCCCGGGCCCGCCTTGCAGCCGGCCGATCCGCGCGAACGCGCGCGGATGAACCAGATCATCTCGGTGATCGATTCCTACGGTTATCCACCGCTGCTGCGCGGCCTTGTCATCGAGCGGCTGTTTGCCGCCGAGGAGGGACGGGCGGCCGACGAAGCGCTCGTAGCCGCCAGCGTGCCCGCTGCGCGGCATGTCTTCGCGGCGATCATGAATCTTTCCGGCGCGCCTTTTACGACAGGCCCAATTTTCACGCTGGCCGATGCGTGGCTCGCCGCGTTCGTCGCCTACATCCGGCCAACGCCTGAGGGTGCTGCGCTTGTTGCCGAGAACAAGGCGCTATCGCGCTGGTGGGAAACGATCGCCACCCGCCCGAGCCTGGTCGCCACGCGCTATCCGAAGGAAGTTTAAGGCTTCCGAATTATCCGACACCCTGCAGTTCGAGTGGGATCGTCGACAGGAACGGCGCACCGGTCTTGCGGTAGACGCAGGTATCGACCAGCCAGGTGTTGAACATGCTCTCGTAGTTCGTGACCATATTCTCTTCGATCACGCGATCGAGCAGCAGCGGGTCTTCGTCGCGGATGTTGAAATAGAATTCGCCGACCCAGTCGGGCGGCAGAGAAAGCCCGAGTTCGTAGCCGAGACCCCAGCCGGGCTCGCCCCACAGCCCGACCTGTTCGTAATAGCGGCGCATGATGGTCGCGACCTGGCGCACCGTCATGCCGGCTTTCACTTCGGTTGCGAACACATCGAACGCGCCCGCCGCGCGGTGCACCTGGTCGATCATCGATTTCGGTGGGTCGCCGACGAAATAGCCGCGCTGGACATTGCCGTGATAGCGGTAATGCACGCCGGCAATGTCGATCTTCAGAAATTCGCCGGCGCGAATTTTCTTGCGGCCCATCATCGCGTGACCCGCCGCGACCGCGCGTCCGTCGCGGACCGGGGCGGACGTGAAGGAATGAACGAGGGCCGGGGATTCGCTGCCGGCCTTCATCATCGCACGCAATGTTTCGCCATAGAGCTCGAGTTCGCTCATGCCGGGCTTCGCGAGTTCGATCACCGTGCGATGCCCGATATCGGCGTATTCGACGGCCTTCTCGATGCAGGCGATCTCGGCCGGCGATTTGACGCGGCGCGCACGGCGCACCAGCGCGCTCGCATCGACGACGCGACAGCGTTCGGCGAGAAACGCGCCTTCGAACATGGTCGAGATCGCGCGGTTCGGGATATAGCCCCAATACTCCAGCCCCACCGTACCGCCGAGCCAGCCTTTGGCCTTCAGCTCGGCCATGATGAAGGCGAGATTGGGCACGCCGTCGCGCGAGGGAAAATAGCGGTTGTCGGTCGAGACCGAGGTCTTTTCGAGAACCGGCCGTTCGGTCGGATTGTCGAAATGGATGAATTCGTCGTGATCGACATGGATGGCGGTGCCGTAGAGCTGCGGATAGCGCATCGGGCTGTTCGCCTTGTACCAGCTCGCGATGAAGCCATGGGCCCAGGCGACATTGTCCGGCACGGTGATGTAGAGCAGATCGATCTTGGCTTCCGCCATCATCGCCCGCAGCTTCTTCAGTCGCGCGTCGTATTCCGCGCGCGGAAAGGCGAGGTCGCGGAAGTCTTCCGGCCAGGGCTCGATAGCGCCAGGCGTCAGGCCGATCGGACTGGAGCTCATCGTCGCTTCCCCTCAGATTCTGTCAGGCGTTGGAAAAGTGACCCCAGATGGTCCAGGCGCCGATGATCACGAAACCGATCCCGGCGATCAGCTTGATCGGGAGTGCGTCGACATATTTGGCGGCGGCTGCACCGGCCAGCACACCAATACCGGCGGCGACGATCAGCGCGCCGGCGGACGCGAGGAACACCAGCCACGGGTCGCGATCCTTGTCGGCGGCGAACAGCAAGGTCGCGAGCTGCGTCTTGTCGCCGAGTTCGGCGAGGAACACGGTAAGAAAAACCGGAATCATCTGTTGCATGGATCTCTCGCAGGGAAAGGCAGGGCAATGGCGGCGCATGACGCGGCCGACACGATAGCGGCCGGCACGATAGCGGCCGGCACGATAGCGGCCGGCACGATAGCGAATGTCGGCGGGCTGTGTCTGCGGCGAATTGCCCGATTCCGGCCCCGGCGATGAAATCGCCCATGTGGCTCTCGCGATGAAATCGCCAATGCCGGCCCCGCGATGAAGTCCTGCGTAGGCTTTGCTCAGGCGAGATCCGCGTAGAGCGGTTCGGCAAAGCCCGCCGCTTCCCGCGCCGGCTCGTTGAACGGGGGCTTCAGCCGGCCGCGGAAATGCCGCCGCACCAGGTCGGGCCAGGCGGCATCGGGATCGAGCCCGCGCCCCGCTGCGACATGGCGGAACCAGCGCCAGCCGATCGCGACATGGCCGATCTCTTCCTCATAGATCGTCCGCAGTACGGCCGCGCTCGTATCGTCGCCAGCTCGGGTCAGGCTTGCGATCATCGTCGGCGTCACGTCGAGGCCGCGGGCCTCCAGTACCAGCGGCACGACGGCGAGGCGCGCAAGAAGATCGTCGCGGGTGGTTTCGGCGGCCTCCCAGAGCCCGTCATGGGCGGGCAGATCGCCATACTGCGCATCGAGTTCCGCAAGCCGCGCGGCGAGGAGGCCGAAATGCTTCGCCTCTTCGGCGGCGACGGACAGCCAGTCGGCGGCAAATTCGCGCGGCAGCGACGGATCGGCAAAGCGCGCGATCATGTCCCAGGCGAGATCGATGGCATTGAGCTCGATGTGAGCAAGCGCATGCAGGAGCGCGATGCGATTGGCAGGGCTGCCAGCGGCGCGACGCTTCGGCATGTCGCCGGGCCGGCGCAATTCGGGTCGCGCCGGTCGCGCCGGGCGATCCGGCGCACCGGCATCGCCGATCGTCGCGAGCATGCCGCTCTGCCATGCGGCGGCGGCTTCCTGTGTCAGACGCCGTTTCTCGAACGGATCGGCCGCCGCCAACACCGCGCGGGCAGCGCCAGCGAGAGATGGCGAAACCGGCGAAGGCGTTTGGATCGTCACAACGCCTTGATTGCGGCGAGCACCTCGTCGACATGGCCGGGCACTTTCACCTTGCGCCAGACGTTACGCACGACGCCCTTGCCGTCGATCAGGAAGGTGGCACGCTCGATGCCCATATACTTGCGCCCGTACATGCTCTTTTCGACCCAGGTGCCGTAGGCGTCGGTCACCGCGCCATCCTCGTCGGAGGCAAGCGCGAAGGGCAGCTTGTACTTCTTCTTGAATTTGTCGTGGCTTTCGATGCTGTCGCGCGACACGCCGATGACGACCGCATCGACCTTGCCGAATTTCGGCAGATTGTCGCGGAAGTCGCAGGCCTCGGCGGTGCAGCCGGAGGTGTCGTCCTTGGGATAGAAATAGAGCACGACATTCTGGCCCTTGAGCTTCGTCAGCGAGACCGAACCATTGCCGTCGGTCTTCATGCTGAAGGCGGGCGCCTTGTCGCCGGGTTTTACGCTCATCGTTCGGTCTCCCTGCTATCGAGACGGGGGCGGGCCGCATCGGCTGGCTCGTCGATCAATGTTCGATAATGGCCGAGTGCAAGCTCGGCGATATCGATCATGTGCTGTTTCAATCCTCTGAAGTCAACTTCGTCGCCGGCCGCCGCCAGGGCCGCGGCGATGCCCGCCGGCAGGGCCGCTTCGTCGAGTTTATGCCCGACCGTCAGCCGCAGCAGGCCCTGAATGTTGTGCCAGAGATGGACCGCCTCGATCAGATCTTCGGCGGCCTCGCGATCCAGCAGGCCGGCTTTGGCAAGATTGGTGAGCGCGGCCCTCGTGTTGGGCGAGAGCACCGCCGGATTCGATTCGGCATGCCGGAGTTGCAGATACTGGGCGATGAAATCGACATCGACCATGCCTCCGCGCCAATGTTTCACGTCCCAGAGATTGTCGGCCGGATAGGTCTCGGCCATACGCCGGCGCATATCGGCGATGTCGACGACCAGCTGATCGCCGTCGCGCGGCCGGCATAGCAGGTCGCGAATTCCGGCTTCGATCTCCGTTGCAAAGCTCGGATCGCCGGCAACGACGCGCGCGCGCGTCAGCGACATATGTTCCCAGGTCCAGGCTTCCTCGCGCTGATAGCGGCCGAAGGCGGCGAGACCCGATGCGATCGGCCCCGAATTGCCGGAGGGGCGCAACCGCATATCCACCTCGAACAACCGCCCCTCGGTGGTTGCGACATCGAGCGCGCCGATCGTGCGCTGCGCAAGACGTGCGTAGTAATGCATCGGCGCCAGCGGGCGTGAGCCATCCGACTGCATCAGCGTCCATTCGTCGCCGAGTTCGGCCGGTACGTCGTAGATGAAGACGAGATCGAGATCCGATCCGACATTCATCTCGCGCCCGCCGAGTTTGCCAAGGCCGATCACCGCGAGACCGCGACCGGGCAACTTTCCATGTTGTTTCTCGAACTCCGCTGTGACGGCGGGTAGCAGCGCGCGGATGGCGGTCTCGGCGATATCCGCGATCGGCCCGCCCATCGAATGCGCGTCGGCCACGTTGCGCAGAATATGGACACCAGCCTGGAATTGACGATCCTTTGCCCAGCGCCTGGTGATGTCGAGGCAGTCTTCGAGATCGCGCGCCTGCTGCAAATGGCGATCGAGCTCGGCGCGCAGCGCGGCTATGCCGGGGAGTGCGGCGAAGAAATCCTGCGTGAGGACACCTTCGAGCAGAGCCGGCCGCGCGGCCAGGCGGTCGGCCAGTCGCGGCGCATCGCCCATGATCTCGGCGATCAATCCGAGCAGACCGGGATTGGCATAGATCAGCGAGAAGAGCTGCACGCCGGAAGGCAATGCCTGAAGAAAGGCGTCGAAGCGCTGGAATGCGGCATCGGGATCGCTGGTGCGCCCCAGCATCTTGAGCAGGTCGGGCACCAGTTCCGTCAAAAGTTCGCGCGCGCGTGTGCTCCGCGTCGCACGATAGCGGCCGGCATGCCAGCTCCGCACCACGGCAGCGACCGATGGAGCACCGCGAAAGCCGAGCATCGCGAGCGTGATCAGCGTGTCGGGATCGTCCTCGCCGCCGGTGAAGACGAGACTGCCCGCGGGGCTGAGGCTCGGCGCTTCCTCGAACAGATCGGCATAATGATCTTCGACGCGACCGAGTTGTTCGAGTAGTGCCGCGGCGAACGCAGCGGTCGAAGCAAAACCGGCGAAGGCGGCGAAGCGATCGAGTGCCTCGCCCTCGGCCGGCAATGTCTGGGTCTGGCGGTCGTCCATCATTTGCAGCCGATGTTCGATGCCGCGCAGGAACCGGTAGGCGGCAATCAATTCGTCGGCAGTATCCGGTTCGACGCGCCCGCTCGCGACCAGCCCGCGGATCGCCACGCAGGTCGAGGGCACGCGTAACGCCGGATCGCGACCACCCCAGATGAGCTGCTGGGTCTGCGCAAAGAACTCAATCTCACGAATGCCACCGCGGCCGAGCTTGATATTGTGGCCGGCGACCGCAATATCCCTGAAACCTTTGACGGCGTGAATCTGTCGCTTGATCGAATGAATGTCCTGAATCGCCGCGAAATCGAGATGCTTGCGCCAGATGAATGGCCGCAGCCGTTCGAGAAACTGTCGGCCGGCGTCGATATCGGCGGCGACGGGGCGCGCCTTGATCATGGCCGCGCGTTCCCAGTTCTGTCCCATCCCCTCGTAATAGTTTTCAGCGGCGAGCGCCGACAAAGCGAGCGGCGTCGAGCCGGGATCGGGCCGCAGCCGAAGATCGACGCGCAAGACGAAACCGCCTTCGGTGCGCTCCTGCAGCAGCCGCACCAGATCGCGCGCGATGCGCACGAAAAAATCCTGCACGCTGCGGCTGCCCGTGTAGCGAACCTTCTCCCGGTCGAACAGGATGATCAAATCGACGTCGCTCGAGTAATTCAGTTCGCGCGCGCCGAGTTTGCCGAGGCCGAGCACGATGAGGCCGCCGTTACGATGCGGTTGCTCCGGATCGTCCACCTCGAGTTCGCCGCGATCGACGGCGCGACGCAGCAGGTGGCCGGCGGCGGCATCGATCGCCCGGTCGGCGAGGTCGCTGAGTGCGGCCGTCACCTGTTCCAGCGGCCAGGCACCGACAATATCGGCCGTTGCCACGGCAAGCGCGACGCGGCGGCGCGCGGCTCTAAGGGCCTGCATGACGCGCGCGGGGTCGGGCTCGGCGATCGCGGCTTCGACCAGACCGCCCAGCGCCGCTTCAACGGCCGCCTCCGGTCCTTGCTCGAAAACGAGGCGAAAATCGGCGGGCGCCGTCAGCAGGCATTGGCCGAGAAAGCTGCTATGGGCAAAGAGGAGTGCAAGGAGCCTTGCGGCATCGGGATCGGCATCGAGCCTGTCGGCAAAGCCGGTCAGCGCGGGATCGTCGATCGACGCAAGCCGCTCCCGCCATCGTTCGAGCCCGGCGCGAGCAAGCGATGGGTCGGGCGCCGGCGGCAAATCCGCCGGGTCGAGATTGAGCGCAAAGTCGGTCATGGCCGGGAGATGCAATTTCCCGCACACTGGAAAATCACAATCCAGCCGTCAAGCGGCAACTTATAAAAGCCGATGCTTCGCAGCTCAGCCCGAATCACCCTCGAAGTCCTCGCCAGTCTGCTTGCCGGCATCTTGCTGCTGGTCGGCATCGGGTTATGGCGCCTTTCCTGGGAAGAACCGCTGCGGCTCAGCTTTCTGACGCCCTATGTCGAACAGGCGCTGCAGGCGCCCGACAGCCGATTCAAGGTCGAGGTCGGCGACACGGTCATGATCTGGGAAGGTTGGGGCCACAGCATCGATGTCGCTGCGGCCGACGTCTCGGCGTTCGACGAGAGCGGCCAGCAGCTTGCGCATGTGCCGCGCGTGTCGTTCCGGCTCAGTGTGCGCGCGCTCCTGCATGGGATGGTCGCGCCAACATCGATCGCGATTCATCAGGCGACCATCGCCTTCCGTCGCCATGCCGACGGGCACTGGTCGATCGGCGAATCCCCGGAACGCGCATCCGACACGGCGATCGAGGAATCGGTCGTGTTTCCGACATTGTTCGAGCAACTGCTTGACGATCCCGATCCCGATCGCGCGACCGGTTATCTGACCGAGGCTGCCATCGTCGATGCCAGCATCGTCGTGATCGACGATCGGACCGGGCTCACCTGGCGACCGGAAAGGGCGACGGTGGTCCTGAGCAGAGACGCCCAGGGGCTGGCCGGCATCGCCACGATCGACGTGCCCGAACTCGGTCGCCCGGCACGGCTGGAAGCGCGGCTGGTTTACGATCGTGCGACTGAGCGGGTGCTGGTCGATGGGCAGTTCCGCGATGTCGAGCTTGCGGCGCTCGGTCTCGTCGAATCGCGACTGATGACGCTCGCAAATGCTGATCTGCTCATCGCTGGCACCGTGCGCACCATTATTTCGCTCGCCGGCGAACTTGGCGAGATCGAGTTGAACGCATCCACCGGACCCGGCCGCGTCGAGCTGCGAAACCTCTACGACGCGCCGCTCGCGATCGAAAGCGCGACGCTTTCGGCGAAGGTCGGTGCGGGTTTCGATACGATGACTGTCGAATCGTTCAGACTCGATCTCGGCGGTCCGCGCATCGCTGTCGTTGGCGACGCGGCCGGACTCGCGGGCGGGCCGATGTCGCTTGCGCTCGATGTCACGGTCGAGAACGTCGATTTTGCTACCTTGCCGGCGTTTTGGCCGAACGGATATCTCACCGATGCGCGGCGCTGGGTCACTGAGAAGATGCCCGAAGGGCGCGCCGAGAAGGCCGAGGCGATCATCCGAATCAACTGGCCGCAGGGCCGCTCCGGCGAGATGGTCGTCGACCAGTTTACCGGGACGGTCGACGGGACAGGGCTGATGCTGCATTACCTGAAGCCGCTGCCGCCGATCGTCAATGCGGCGGGTCGCGGTATCTTCGACCTGGGGCGCCTGGATGTCGCTTTCGACCGCGGCAATGTCGGCGAGATTCAGGTTACAGGCGCGCGTCTCCAGATCACCGGCATTGGCGGCGACCGGCAATGGATCAAGGTCGACGGGACCGTCACGGCGCCGCTGGCCGCGGCTCTGGAACTGCTCGATCACCCGCGCCTCGATTATGTGTCGCGGGTCGGGATCGTACCGGAGGGCGCTACCGGTCAAACCAGTACCGAGCTGCATTTCTCGTTTCCGGCAAAGAAAAATATGTCCTTTGCCGATGTCGAGATGACGGCGAACGCGACGATCACCGATGCAAATCTGGCGGAAGCGGCCATGGGGCAGCCGCTGAACGACGGCAATTTCACGCTGGCGCTCGATAGGGACGGGCTCGAGATGAAAGGCACGGGCCTGTTTGCCGATGTGCCGCTCGATATCCGCTGGCTCGAATGGTTCGAGCACGAAACGCTTAACAACAGTTTCGAGGTTGCCGGTTGGACGACAGTCGATGAAGTCGCAAAGATCGGACTCGATCTCGATCCGTTTGTGAGGGGGCCGGTCGGGTTCGGCGTTACCTATACGAACTATGACAGCGGCATCAGCGAGGTCGCGACCAATCTCGATCTGGTCGACGCGATAATCGCATTGCCGGTGATCGACTATACGAAACCCGCCGGCGAACCTGGCACGGCCAGTTTTGTTGTCGAGATGGTAGGCGGCAACCCGGCTTCGTTGCGCGAACTTGCGGTCAACGCGAACGGCCTGACCGCGACGGGGGGTGTTCAATTCGATCCGGCGACAGGATCGCTGGCGCGCGTTGATTTCGGCCAGCTCGATGTGTCGGGCAGTACGCTCACGAATGTGGCGATCGTTGTCGCGGGTCCGCGCACCGATGTCGTGCTGGGCGGCGGCATCCTGAATGCCGAACCCTTTATCGGCGAAGACGCTGAAAAGGCCGTCGAGGAAGCACCGGCCGAGGAGGAATCCGCCGAGCCGGAGATGGTCGAGAAAATCGAAGAGACCGAAGAGCAGTTGCCCCCATTTACATTGCAGGCAGAGCAGCTCGACCGAATCATTCTCGGCGACGGCCGCACACTCGAGAACGCGCGGATCAAGCTGCACAATCAGGGCGATTACTGGGAATGGCTCGAGCTCGACGGCACGCTCGGTGCCGACAATCCGATCATGGTGCGCTATGTGCCGACCACGGAGGGAACGCACGAGCTTGCGATCGAGGCGGCGGATGCCGGCGCCACCCTCAGCGCTTTCAATTTCACCGATTCAATCGTTGGCGGACGACTGACAATTACCGGCGTGAGCGTCGACACCGAACCGGACCGGCCGATCCGAGGGCGTGTGAACATCACCCAATTTCGACTCACCAATGCTCCCGGCATCGCGCGCTTGCTGTCCGTCGCGACGCTGACCGGGCTGGTCGATGCGCTGACCGGCGAGGGGTTCCTCTTCACCGGCCTGCGCGCCGATTTCGAGAAAGCCGGGGGGCGGATCGCAATCGACGATTTCCGCGCTCACGGACCCTCGATCGGCGTCACGGCCGATGGCTGGATCGATACCGAAGAAGATCGCATCGCCCTCAAGGGCACGCTGGTGCCCGCTTATGCGTTCAACAGCATTCTCGGCAACATCCCGGTGATCGGGACGCTCCTGCAGGGCGGCAAGGGCGAGGGATTGTTCGCGGCAACTTTTTCGGCGACGGGCAAATTGAGCGAGCCGCAATTCTCTTACAACCCGTTGGCCGCACTGGCGCCGGGGTTCCTGCGCGAACTGTTTGAGGTCGGAGAGCCGACCGATGTCTCTCCGGCCCCTGCTGAACCGGTGGAGCCGACCGAGCGCTAAGGTCTAGCCTGCGCGCACCAGCGCGTGGCGTTTCTTGCCGGCCGAGAGTTTGATGTGACCCTCCGCGGTCAGATCCGCCAGCGTCACCTTGCGGTTTTCATCGCCGAGCGGGCTGTCGTTCAGCCGCGCCCCGCCGCCGCGTACCAGCCGGCGCGCTTCGCCGTTGCTCGCGGCGAGCCCGGCCTCGCGAAACAGCTCATAGACCGGCACGCCGTCCAACAAGCGGTGGCGCGCGATGTCGATGCTCGGCAGCTCGCCACCGGTCCCGCCCTGCTCGAAAACGCGGTGCGCCGTGTCGGCCGCGGCGATCGCCGCGGCCTTGCCATGAGCGAGCGCGGTGACTTCGGTCGCAAGCCGGACTTTCGCCTCGTTGATGCCCGCGCCTTCGAGCCGTTCGAGTGTCGCGATCTCGTCGAGCGGCAGATCGGTGAAGAGGCGCAGGAAGCGGCCGACATCGGCATCTTCCGCGTTTCGCCAGTATTGCCAGAAATCGTAGGGGCTCAGCCGGTCTGCATTGAGCCAGACGGCGCCCGTTGCGGTCTTGCCCATTTTCTGGCCGGCACTCGTCGTGAGCAGCGGACAGGTGAGACCGTGCAGCGTGCGATCGTCGATGCGCCGTCCGAGTTCGACGCCGTTCACGATGTTGCCCCATTGATCGGAGCCGCCCATCTGCAAACTGCAATCGTGGCGCCGCGCAAGCTCGAGGAAATCGTACGCCTGGAGGATCATGTAGTTGAATTCGAGAAACGATAGCGGTTGCTCGCGCTCGAGCCGCAGTTTCACGCTGTCGAAGCTCAGCATCCGGTTGACCGAGAAATGCCGTCCAACGTCGCGCAGGAATTCGATGTAGCCGAGCCTGTCCAGCCATTCGGCGTTGTTCACCATCACGGCGTCGGTCGGGCCGTCGCCGAAGGTGAGGTAACTGGTAAAGCAGCGGCGGATGCTCGCGAGATTGGCGTCGATATCCGCTTCGGTCAGCATGCGGCGGGCTTCGTCCTTGCCGGAGGGATCGCCAACCTTGGTCGTTCCGCCGCCCATCAGCACGATCGGCTTGTGCCCGTGCTGCTGCAGCCGGCGCAGCATCATGATCGAAAGGAGATGACCGACATGCAGGCTGTCGCCGGTGGCGTCATAGCCGACATAGGCGACGACCCGGCCGCCCGCGGCCTGTGCATCGAGCCCTGCGAGGTCCGTGCATTGATGCAGGTAACCCCTTGCGACGATCTCGCGCAGAAATGACGATTTCGGGTCGGTCATATTCGTTCCGTGGCGGACGCCGATTGCCGGCCGGAAAGCCGGATTCCCGTTGGCGGCGGCTTGCCGGGCGGGCCGCGTCATGTAACACATCGGCCGATCCGCGCTCAATCCGAGGCCCGCATGCAGCGTTCCGATACCCCGGTTTCGGGTCCGATCCGCGCCATCGGGCTGATGAGCGGCACGTCCTGCGACGGCATCGATGCGGCGCTGATCGAAACCGACGGCGAACAAATGCTTCGCACCGGCCCGGGCCTGACCACACCCTACGATCGCCCGTTCGCGGCGAAGCTGACCGGGCTGATGGCCGGTGAGGGGGATGCGGCCGAGATCGAGGCCGAGCTCACAAGGCGTCATGCCGATCTCGTCCGGACGCTGCTCAAGACGGCGCGGCTAGAGGCGAGCGATGTTGCGCTCGTCGGATTTCATGGCCAGACGATCCGCCACGAACCGCATCGTCGGCGTACCTGGCAGATCGGCGATGGCGCCTTGCTGGCCGCCCTGACCGGCATCGATGTGATCAACGATTTCCGGACCGCCGATGTCGTAGCCGGCGGTCAGGGTGCGCCCTTCGCGCCGCTCTACCACGCGGCATTGGCGGGTGCGCTCGAGCGTCCGCTCGCCGTGCTCAATCTCGGTGGCGTCGGCAATGTGACGTGGATTGGAAGCGGCGACGTGCTGCTGGCGTTCGATACCGGGCCGGGCAATGCGCTGATCGACGACTGGTGCCGTGCGCGTATCGGCGAGAGCTGCGATCACGGCGGGCGGCTTGCCGCGTCCGGACGTGTCGACGAAGGGGTGCTCGCGCGGATGATGGATCATTCCTACTTCATGGCGCCGGCCCCGAAATCGCTCGATCGCAACGATTTCACGCTCGATCTGGCGCATTCTCTTTCGACCGCCGATGGCGCCGCGACCCTGACCGAATTTACCGCCGCGTCCGTCGCGGCGGCACTTGCGCAGATGCCGGCCGCACCCAGACGCTGGCTGGTGACCGGTGGCGGGCGGCACAATCCGACGATCATGGCGGCACTCGCGCGTCGGCTCGGCGTACCGGTCGATCCGGTCGAATCCGTCGGCTGGGATGGCGATCTGATCGAAGCGCAGGCCTTCGGCTATCTCGCTGTGCGCAGCCTGCGCGGGCTACCGCTCAGTGTGCCGGGAACGACCGGCGTCCCCGTGCCGACGGAGGGCGGGCGATTGCACGCAAGACCGGTCGCCTGATCCGAAACGCCAGGCGTGATCAGCGCGCCTTCGCTTTTTCCTTCTCGCGCTCGGGCGGTGCCGGCTGCGCTTCGGGATCGAAGTTCACGAGATATTCCTTCACTTCGCGTCCCACGCGCTCGAGATGATCGGTGAAGAAATGGTCGGCGCCGCGGATTGTGCGGTAGTCGATCGCGATGCCGCGCTGCGATTTGAGCTTGTTGACCAGCTTGTCGACGCCTTCGGCCGCTGCGACTTCGTCCTTGTCGCCGCGCAGGATCAGGCCCGAGGCCGGGCAGGGCGCAAGGAAATCGAACGAGAAGGTTGAGTTGGCCGGCGGTGCCACCGAGATGAACGCTGTGATTTCCGGCCGGCGCATCAGAAGCTGCATGCCGATCCAGGCGCCGAACGAGAACCCCGCGATCCAGCAATAAGGCGCATCGGGATTGTGCGCCTGTAGCCAGTCGAGCGCCGAGGCCGCATCCGACAACTCGCCCTCGCCGCGATCGAACTTGCCTTCGCTGCGGCCGACGCCACGGAAGTTGAACCTGAGCGCCGAGAAGCCCTGCTGCGCGAAGGTATGGAACAGGGTGTAGACGACCTTGTTGTTCATCGTCCCGCCATAGAGCGGGTGGGGATGGAGCACGAGCGCGATCGGCGCATTCGGCTTCTTGGCCGGCAGATAGCGACCTTCGAGCCGTCCGGCCGGGCCGATCATGATTACGTCTGGCATCGATTAACCATTCTGCTGGCGCTTGCGCGCGGGCTTAATACCCACTGTCTGAGTAGGTTATAGGGCGGCTTTGCCGGCTGTTGGGGGCATTATACTTGACCAATTTGCTCAGGATACCTATACCTAACCTACAGGCTATCCCCGAGGCCAGCGCGGCACCGGTAACATTTACGGAATGACAGATGTTTTTCAAGAACTTGCGCGAAGAGCTCGATTCCATGATGCGACGCGATCCGGCAGCCCGGTCGCGCCTCGAAGTCGCACTCTTATACCCGGGTTTTCACGCCGTGGTCATCTATCGTGCGAGCCATGGCTTGTGGCGGATGGGCTGGCGCCTGCCGGCCCGCTGGTTGTCCCAGGTTGCGCGGTTTTTGACCGGGATCGAGATCCATCCGGGCGCGGTCATCGGCCGGCGCCTGTTCATCGACCATGGCATGGGGCTGGTGATCGGCGAAACGGCGGAAATCGGCGACGATGTCGTACTCTATCAGGGCGTGACGCTCGGCGGCATCGCGCCCTCGATCAATTCTGCCTCCCAGATCGACCATAAGCGGCATCCGACTATCGGCAATGGCGCGATCATCGGTTCCGGCGCGCAGGTGCTGGGCCCGATCACGGTGGGCGAGAACGCCCGCGTGGGTGCCAATGCCGTCGTCATCAAGGATGTGCGCGGCGGCTGCGCGGTCGTCGGGGTGCCGGCGAAAGTCGTCATTTCGAAGGATTGCGGGCCGGAATTCCTGGCCTATGGCACGCCGACCGGCGATCTGCCGGATCCGGTGGCCCGCGCGATCGCCGAGCTGCGCGATCAGGTGACAGCGGCCAATGAACGGATTGCCGAACTCGAACGGCAGGCCGCGTCGCGCGGTACGGCCGCCGATGACGAGACGAGAGCCGATCGGGCGTCGCTTCGGCGCCATGCCGAAGGTTAAGGCCAAAAGGATTCAGGAAGGAGCGGTACCGTGAAACTCAGTACCAAGGGTCGCTATGCCGTCATGGCGCTGGTCGATCTCGCCTTTCACAGCAATGACGGGAAGCCGGTCGCGCTGGCGGATATCGCCGGACGGCAGGAAATTTCGCTGTCCTATCTCGAGCAGCTTTTCGCGAAGCTGCGTCGCGGCGGGCTGGTGCGCAGCGTGCGCGGCCCCGGCGGCGGCTATCTGCTCGCGCGTCCCGCCACGGATCTGCGCATCTCGGATGCGATCCTCGCGGTCGACGAGCCGATCCATGCGACGCGCTGTTCGCCCGGTTCGCCGGTCGGCTGTCAGAGCAACAAGAGCCGCTGCCTCACGCATGATCTGTGGGAAGAGCTCGGCAACCAGATTCACCTGTTTCTCAGTTCGGTTTCGCTCGCCGATGTGTGCGAGCGCCGGGTACTCGGTTCCAGCGGCGTCAATCATCGCGAGACGCGCCCCGAATCGCAGCCCGGCGGCAATGCCGTGGCGGCCGAGTGAGCGACGGATCGGAACCGGGACGTGACGATGCGCCAGGCCGCCTATCTCGATTACAACGCGACGGTTCCGCTGCGCCCGCAGGCGCGCGCGGCGCTGGTCGCTGCGCTCGATAGCGTCGGCAACGCCTCGTCGATCCATCGTTTCGGTCGGCTGGCACGGCGCACGATTGAAGATGCGCGCGAACAGCTTGCCGCGTTTCTCAATGTCTTGCCGCGGCAGATCGTCTTCACCGCCGGTGCGACGGAAGCGAATAGCGGCGCGTTGCGCGCGACCGGACGGCGGCGCGTTCTGGCTGGTGCGACCGAGCATCCCTCGGTGCTGGCTGCATCGCCGGCCATCGAAATCGTTTCGGTCGACAGCGCCGGCGTAGTCGACCTCGCGCATTTGTCCGCGATGCTCGTCGCAAACACGGAACCCGCTCTGGTCTCGATCATGGCGGCGAACAACGAGACCGGCACGATCCAGCCGGTCGCCGACGCAGCCGCGATCGCGCACGATGCGGGTGCGATCCTGCATTGCGACGCGGTACAGGCGGCGGGCCGGATTCCGCTTGATTTTCCGGCCCTGAATGCCGATCTGATGAGTGTGTCCTCGCATAAAATGGGTGGCCCGACCGGCATCGGTGCGCTGGTGATTCGCGACGGTCTTGCACTGGAGCCGCTGTTGCGTGGCGGCGGGCAGGAACTGGGCCGGCGCGCGGGAACAGAGAATGTTGCGGCGATCGCCGGATTCGGTGCGGCAGCGGTTGTGGCGGGCGCGGAACTGGCCAGCGAACGGTACCGCGTGGCGGCGTTGCGCGATCGGCTCGAAAACGAAATACGGGCCATCGCGCCGGCAGTGAGAATTTTCGGCAACGATGCCGAACGCTTGCCGAATACCAGTTGCTTCGGCCTCGCCGGTCTCGCCAGCGACGTTCAGGTAATCGCGCTCGATTTGGCCGGCATTGCGGTCAGTGCGGGCGCGGCCTGCAGTTCCGGCAAGGTCGCCGGCTCGCATGTATTGGGCGCGATGGGCGTCAAGCCGGATGTTGCGAATGCCGCGATCCGGGTCAGCCTCGGCTGGCAGAGCACGCAGGCGGATGTGGACAGGTTTCTCGATGCGTGGCGCGCATTGGCAACCCGCGACGATGTTGGAACGGCCGTGGCACCGGCCGCCTGATTTGGTTTGTTGAAGGGAGAACCGACGTTATGACGATCGATAGGATGGCGACGAGTGGGGCTGCGATGAGCGGCACCCAGGCCGGCAACAACAAGCCGCATCTGCCGATCTATCTCGACTATCAGGCGACGACCCCGACCGACCCGCGGGTGGTCGAGAAAATGCTGCCGTATTTCACGGAGAAATTCGGCAATCCGCATTCGCGGAACCACCATCATGGCTGGGAAGCGGAAGAGGCGATCGAAACCGCGCGCGCGCAGGTCGCGTCGATCATCGGCGCGGATCCGCGCGAAGTGATCTTTACCTCGGGCGCGACCGAATCGAACAACATCGCGATCAAGGGCGTGCTGCGGTTCCACAAGGATCGTCGCAACCATCTGATTACCGTCGTGACCGAGCATAAATGCGTGCTCGAAAGCGCGCGCCACATGGAAATGGAAGGCTGCGAGGTTACCTATCTGCCGGTCGAGCAGAACGGCCTGGTCGATCTCGACCGGCTGCGCGCGGCGATCACCGACAAGACGGCTTTGGTCTCGATCATGGCGGTCAACAACGAGATCGGCGTGATCCAGCCGCTCAAGGAGATCGGCGCGCTGTGCCGCGAGAAGGGTGTCTATTTCCACACCGACGCCGCGCAGGCGGTCGGCAAGATCGCGCTCGACGTGAATGCGATGAACATCGACCTGATGAGCATCTCCGGTCACAAGCTGTACGGCCCCAAGGGTGTTGGCGCGCTTTATGTGCGCCGCAAGCCGCGGGTCCGTCTGGAAGCGCTGATCCATGGCGGCGGCCAGGAACGCGGTCTGCGTGCCGGTACACTGCCGACACCGCTCTGCGTCGGGCTCGGCGAGGCCTGTGCGATCGCGGAACGCGAAATGCCGGCGGAAGCGGAACGGCTGCGCTATCTGCGCGACCGGATGCTCAAGGGCATTACCAAGGCACTGCCGGAAGTCTATGTGAACGGCGATCTGGAGAACCGGATCCCCGGCAACCTCAACATCTCGTTCGCCTATGTCGAGGGCGAAGGGCTGATGATGGGCATCAAGAACCTGTCGGTATCGTCCGGCTCGGCCTGCACCTCGGCCTCGCTGGAACCGTCTTATGTGTTGCGCGCGCTCGGCGTCGAGGAAGAACTGGCACATACCTCGATCCGCTTCGGACTTGGACGGTTTACGACCGAACAGGATGTGGACTATGCAATCGAGCATGTCGTCGCGGCCGTGCGGCGTCTGCGCGAGTTGAGCCCGCTCTGGGAAATGGCACAGGCGGGTATCGACATCAAATCCATTCAGTGGGCCGAGCACTGATCACGACGTAACGGGAGACTGAGACATGGCATATAGCAAGGAACTGCTCGAGCATTACGACAATCCGCGGAATGTCGGAACGCTCGACAAGGAAGACAAAGCGGTCGGCACCGGCCTGGTCGGCGCGCCGGCCTGCGGCGACGTGATGAAGCTGCAGATCAAGGTTGGTGTCGACGGGCGAATCGAAGACGCGAAGTTCAAGACCTTCGGCTGCGGTTCGGCGATCGCGTCGAGCTCGCTCGCGACCGAATGGATCAAGGGCAAGTCGATCGACGATGCCGAGCAGATCAAGAACACCGAAATCGCGCAGCATCTCTCGCTGCCGCCGGTGAAGATCCACTGCTCGGTTTTGGCCGAGGACGCGATCAAGGCGGCGATCCGCGACTATCGCGAGAAGAACGGCCGGACGGCCGGTTCGGCGCAGACCGCCGACGCGGCAGAGTAGTCGGCAACAAAGGTGAGTAACGGCGTTATGGCGGCAGAAGGCAGTGTGATGGCGACGGCAGGCAGCAGCGAAGCGGCAGAGGCGCCGGCACGCGCGCCGCGCGTAAGAAAGCCGATCCAGGCGATGCTCGTGACCGAGAGCGCGGCCGCACGCGTGCGCGCGCTGATCGACGGTCGCGGCAAGCCGACGGCCGGCATTCGCATCGGCGTGCGCAGCAAGGGTTGTTCGGGCCTGTCCTACACGCTCGAGTTCGCCGACGAAAAATCGCCGTTCGACGAGATGGTCGATGCGCATGGCGTCACGCTGCTCATCGATCCGAAGGCGATGATGTTCATTCTCGGTACCGAGATGGACTATGTCGAAGAGCAGATGCAGTCGGGCTTCGTCTTTCGCAATCCCAACGAAAAGGGCCGTTGCGGCTGCGGCGAGTCTTTCCACGTATAAAGCGATTGCGGACAGGCTCGCGCGCCGGCCCGGCGGGCCGGGCGGCGTGATCGCCATTTTCGCAATCGGCGCAGCGAGGCAGCGGACGGGACGATGAACGACACGGCAGCCGACAGAACATCTGCGGGCCCGGGCGCCGGCTCGGGCGCATCGATCGGAAGCTGCTGGTCCTGTCACGGGCCGGTCGATCCGGTTGCGTTGTTCTGTCATGTCTGCGGTGCGGTTCAGCCACCCGGCGCGGGCGATCATTTCAAGCGGCTCGGTCTTACACAGCGCTTCGATCTCGATCCCGCCGAAATCGGCCGACGCTATGTCGCCTTTCAACAGCGTTTGCATCCCGACCGCTTCGCCGGCAAATCCGCACGCGAACGCGCGATCGCCGAACTGCATGCGGTCAGCCTCAACGAGGCGCATGAAACGCTGAAAGATCCCCTCCGGCGCGGCGCCTACCTGCTGCAGCTCGCCGGACGGGCGTCGCCCACGGCCGAGAACCGTACGATCGACGATCCGGCTCTGCTGATGGAAACCATGGAACGGCGCGAAGCGCTGTCCGAGGCGACCAGTATTGCCGGCGTGGTCGCGCTTGCCGAGGCGGCCGCTTCCGATGAGATCGCGCTGCTCGATGCGCTCAAGGCGGCGTTCGCTGCCGACGATCTCGATGCGGCGACCGACCGGCTCACGCGGCTCCGCTATCTGCGCAAGTTCGCGGAAGAGGCGCGGGCTCGGCGCGCGGTGCTGGCGGAGACCGCACCGTGAGCATGGCGTTGTTGCAAATCCACGAGCCGGGCGAAACGCCGACGCCGCATGAGGGCGATCGCGGCATGGCGATCGGCATCGATCTCGGCACCACAAATTCGGTCGTCGCGATTGCTCAGAACGAGACGCCGGAAGTGCTGCGCGACATGCACGGCACCGGCATGGTGCCCTCGGTCGTGCATTACGGCGCCGATGGTTCGGTCAAGGTCGGCAGCGCCGCTATGGCGCTGATGCCGGAAGACCCGGCCAATACGGTCGCCTCGATCAAGCGGCTGATGGGTCGCGGCCTCGCCGACATCAAATCGCTGGCCGGCACGCTGCCTTATGTCGTCGCGGCCGCCGAAGGCAAGGATGGCGGCAAAGGTGGCATGGTGCGGCTCGATGTGGCGGGTCGTCGGCTGACGCCGGTCGAAATCTCCGCCGACATTCTGCGCGCACTGAAGGCGCGCGCCGAAGAACGCACCGGCCTCACGGTCGACCGCGCGGTGATCACCGTGCCGGCCTATTTCGACGATGCGGCGCGCACCGCGACGCGCGATGCGGCACGGCTGGCCGGACTTGAAGTTCTGCGTCTCGTCAATGAACCCACCGCGGCGGCTTTGGCCTATGGTCTCGATAGCGGTGCCGAAGGCCTCTACGCGATCTACGATCTCGGCGGCGGCACATTCGATCTTTCGCTGCTCCGGTTGGAGAAGGGCGTATTCCAGGTCGTTGCAACCGGCGGCGACGCGGCGCTTGGTGGCGACGATTTCGATCACGCGATCGCCGAGCGACTGCTCGCCGAACGCGGCATCACCGCGCCCGACATCCGCTCCGTCCGCGCGGCGCTTTCCAGTGCGCGGCGCATCAAGGAAGCGTTGACCGATGCCGAGAGCGCGACCGGCACTCTGGATATTGCCGGCGGGCGCAGCGAGCATCGGCTCGATCGCACGACCTTCGAAACCATGATCGCACCGCTGGTCGCGCGAACCGTCCGCATCTGCGAGAACGTCATCGCCGACGCGGGTGTAAAACCCGGCGATATTGCCGGCGTCGTGCTGGTCGGCGGATCGACGCGGGTGCCGCTGGTGCGCGCCCGGGTCGAAGCATCGTTCGGCAAGCCGCCGCTTGCCGACATCGATCCCGATGAGGTGGTCGCGGTCGGTGCCGCGTTGCAGGCGCGCGCGCTCACTTTGGGTGAGGGCACGCTGCTGCTCGACGTGACGCCGCTCTCGCTCGGCATGGAAACGATGGGCGGCATCGTCGAGAAAGTGATCCCGCGCAACACGCCGATCCCGGTCTCGATGGCGCAGGAATTTACGACCTATCAGGACGGCCAGACCGGCATGATGTTCCATGTCGTGCAGGGCGAACGCGAGACCGTCGACGAATGTCGTTCGCTGGCGCGGTTCGAGTTGACCGGTATTCCGCCGATGCCCGCTGGTGGCGCGCGCATTCGCGTCACCTTCGGGCTCGACGCCGATGGGCTGCTGACGGTCAGCGCCGCCGAGCGCACGACCGGCACCAGCGCACGGATCGAAGTGAAGCCGTCCTATGGCCTCGACGAAGACGAGATGATCGAGATGCTGCGCGCGAGCATGATCCATGCGGTCGACGACATGAACCGCCGCCTTTTGATCGAGGCGCGGGTCGAGGCGACCCGGGTTCTGGCGGCGCTCGATTCCGCGCTCCGGGCCGATGGGGCGCTGGCCAGGCCGGCCGAGCGCGATGCCATGCAGGCGGTGGCCGCGAGGCTGAAAAAGGCCGCCGAGGGCGACGACCGCGACCTGATCAACGGCCTGGTCGAGGAGCTCGAAAGGGTCGGCAAACCCTTTGCCCAGCGCCGGATCGATCGGGCCATCAACGCGGCGCTCTCGGGCCACAGCCTTGACGAGGTCGAGGCCGGTATGGCACCGGAGACCGCCCGCGATGAGGTGTCCCCCGGGGCGTCCAGTGGGGCGTCTGCCCCACACAGCCATTAATGATGCGGACCAGCCGCGGACGGAGATTTCGACTATGCCGAAGATGACCTTCCTCCAGACCGACGGGACCCGTCTCGATGTCGACGCGCCGGTCGGTCTTTCGGTGCTCGAGATCGCGCACCGGAACAATATCGACCTGGAAGGCGCCTGCGAGGGTTCGCTTGCCTGTTCGACCTGCCACGTCGTGGTCGACCAGGAATGGTACGATCTCTTGAAGGAAGCGTCCGAAGACGAAGAGGACATGCTCGATCTCGCCTTCGGCCTGACCCATACCTCGCGGCTCGGCTGCCAGATCATCATGACCGAGGAACTCGACGGGTTGACCGTGCGTCTGCCGACCGGTACCCGCAACATGATGCTCGAGAGCTGAGGCCGGTCGGATGGGTCTGCGCTGGACCGACGTCACCCGCATCGCCGAAGAACTCGAAGACCGTCATCCCGATGTCGACGTCGTGAACCTGCGTTTCACGGATCTCTGGAAATGGGTGCAGGAACTGCCCGATTTCGCCGACGATCCGAACCGCTCCAACGAAAAGATTCTTGAGGCGATCCAGGCGGCCTGGCTCGAAGAGCGCGACTGACTGTCCGCGCGGGCACTCCCAGACAATGACTGTAGCGAATTCCGAACGGCTGATTCGGCCGCAGCGTGGTGCCTTTCTCGGCGGTCCGATCGGTCGCATCGTTGCACGTCCCTGGTTCGATCCGGTCATGCTCTGGTCGCTGCGCCGCCAGGCCTTCCCGAGTTCGCGACTATGGGCGGCAGCGCTCGCGGCCGAGGGCGACCGCGACCGCTTCCTTGCCGAAATCGGCCGCGCGCCGGCGCGCATGCCCTCGCGGTCGGCTTTGCAACGCGCGGTGCAACCGATCGCGGCGGCGAATGACGCATTCCGCACGGCGGATCGCGCCTGGCTGGAAGGATTCTTCGGTGTCGATACAACACAAGGCCGATTGATCGACCTCGAACGTGCGTGGCGCCACGCAAGCCACAGCCGGTTTGCCTCGCGCCGCCATGTCGTGCCGCTGGTCCGGTCGATCCGCCCGCCGTCGGTTCGCTTTGCCATTCC
>JAWXBK010000034.1:0-18262 GCA_034439975.1 Rhodospirillaceae bacterium
GCGGGCGCCCCTGATCAGGCTGGTAAATGAGCGGCACGCATCGTCGCATCTGGCATCGTCACACCGGCAATTCTGTCAGACGCCCCCGGCGCGCGCCGGACCGCCTTGCGAGGCCGGAATATCCGACCGGTCGCGCGCGAATCGGCGCGACTCGGCGGGCGAATCGGTACAAAACATAAACAAGTCTATAAGTTGCGGCACGACGTTACAAGCACACGACATGATGCGATACCAATTCGGCGTAAGCTGCGGCATCGCGACCCCTATGTTTCCTGTTCGTTCACTGGACTTCCCGCAGGCGTTCCGCTCATGCTGCGACCAGCATGAGCGAAAAAGCGGGAGATTCCGCCATAGGGCTAGTGGAATGCGAGGTCGCCATCGTCGGCGGCGGCATGGTCGGCCTCACTTTGGGCGTGGCGCTGGCCGGGGCCGGGGTCGAGACGGTGGTGATCGATGTGGCGCCGGCCGCCGCGCGCATCGCCTCCGGGTATGACGGACGCAGTTCGGCGATCGCACTCGGCTCCCAGCGGGCGCTCGAGGGCATCGGTCTCTGGGCGCGGCTGGCCGATGTCGCGCAGCCGATCCTCGATATCCGCGTCTCGGACGGCAGCACCGGCGACGACGCGCGGCACGCAGCGAGCCCGCGCGGCGGGGCGGCCTCGCATCTCTTTCTTCACTACGATCATCGTGCTGCTGCCGGCGGCACCGGCACGGATGGCAACGCCGCGCCCTTCGGTTACATCGTCGAGAATCGCGCGATCCGCACGGCCCTGATCGATGCGGCCGCCGCCTTGCCGAACCTGCTTCATCTGGCGCCGGCCTCGCTCGCCAGCGAAACCCTGCGTGCCGGTCATGTGGAGCTCACGCTCGAAGACGGCAGGCAGATTCGGACGCGGCTGCTGATCGGCGCGGACGGCCGGAACTCGCGCGTACGCGAGAGCCGCGGAATCGGCGCCGCGCGCTGGGATTACGCGCAGACCGGCATCGTCTGCACGGTGACGCATGAATTGCCGCATGACGGCGTGGCGCACGAACATTTTCTGCCGGCGGGTCCGTTTGCCGTGCCGCCGATGACCGACGATGAACATGGCCATCGCTCGTCAATCGTCTGGACCGAGCGCAAGGATCTGGCGCCCGCGATGCTCACTCTGTCCGACGATGAATTCTCGGCCGAGATGATGCGCCGCTTCGGCAGTTCGCTCGGTGCGATCAACTTGCTCGGTGACAGGAAAGGGGGCGGGCGCTGGTCGCATCCGCTCGGCGTGCTGCATGCTGATCGCTATACCGACAGGCGCATGGCGCTGATCGGCGATGCCGCGCACGGCATCCATCCGATCGCAGGTCAGGGCCTCAATCTCGGTTTACGCGATGTTGCGGCGCTTGCGGAGACAATCGTCGATGCGCGCCGCATCGGGCTCGATATCGGCGTCGGCGAACCGCTCGAACGTTATGCGCGTTGGCGCAGGGTCGACAATCTTCTGCTGATCGCCGCGACCGATTCCCTGAACCGGCTCTTTGCGAACGATGTCGCACCGGTGCGTCTCGCGCGCGATCTGGGTTTGGCCGCGGTCGACCGCATGCCGGCGGTCAAACGCTTCTTCATGCGCCAGGCGATGGGCCTGGTCGGCGATCTGCCGCGACTGGTCAAGGGCGAGGCGCTGTAGCATCGGTTGCTATCGGTTATCCGTCAGATTGAGTTCGCCGAACGCGCCCACCGACAAATTCCAGTCCGGCGGCACAAAGAGCGTCGACGTCATCTCGGTCACGATGAGCGGGCCCGCCACGTTCTGTCCACCGATGAGGCCGTCGCGTTCATAGATCGGGCAGTCATGCTCGTTCTGCTCGAAGAGCATCCTGCGCCGGGCAATCGGCATTCCGGGATTTGCACCGTTAAGCGCGGGCGAGAATTGCGGCGGGTCGGTCGGCACGCGGCCGATGACGCGGAGGTTCACCAGCTCGATCGCGCGATTTCGATCGCGCCGGCCATATTCCCGCTCGAACGCCTCCTCAAAGCGGCGCGCAATCTGCGCGGCGGTCATGCCGGCATCGACCGGCACGATAAGCTCGTGCGCCTGACCGACGTAACGCAGATCGAACTGGCGTTCGGCGCTGAAGCCGGTTGTCGCCACGCCGGCCTCCTCGAACTCTTGCGCCAGATCCCGCGCGAAACTCTCGAACAAAGTCCCAGCCTCCAGGCAGGCTGAATCCGAAAGCGGTGCCAGGATCGTTGCGCTCTTGTCGCGAATCATCGCCGAACAGAGCGCGCCGAAGGCCGAGAAGGCGCCGGGCGCCGGCGGCACGATCACACGCGGGATGCCGAGGTCGCGCGCGACCATGCAGGCATGCAGCGGTCCGGCGCCGCCATAGGCGAGCAGGGTGAAATCGCGCGGATCGAAACCGCGCGCGACAGAAATCTCGTAGACCGCGGCCGCCATCTTGGCGACGGCGAGGCGCACGATCCCTTCGGCCATCGCGTCGACGCTGCTCCTGCTCTGTTCGGCCAGGCGGCCGGTCGCGCGCGTCGCCAGATCGGCATCGATCATCAGGCTGCCGCCGAGCTGCTGGCCGGATAAAATGCGGCCGAGCACCACATTCGCATCGGTGACCGTCGGTTCGACGCCGCCGCGCCCGTAACAGGCCGGTCCGGGTGTAGCACCAGCGCTTTCCGGCCCCAGCAACAGCGCCCCGCCGGCGTCGATCTTCGCGATGCTGCCGCCGCCGGCACCGATCGTATGGATGTCGAGCTGCGGCAGCTTGATGATCATGCCATTGAGGATCGTCTCGCGCTTGAGCGGCGGCCGGTTGTCGGCAATGAGCGCGACGTCGGTACTGGTGCCGCCCATGTCGTAAGTGATGACGTTCTTGAGGCCGAGCTCGGCCATCAGATGACCGGCGGCCGCAACACCGGCGGCCGGGCCCGAGAGAATCGTCGATACCGGCCGCTCGACGACCGATTTCTCCGCGAGCAACCCGCCATGCGAGGCCATCGTGAAGAACGATCCGCGAAAGCCGTCCGATCGGGCGACCGCGATCACGCGGCGCAGATAACGCGCCATCACCGGCATGACATAGGCATTGACGACGCAGGTCGAGAGACGCTCGTACTCGCGAATCTCGTTCAGCACGGCGGTCGATGTGCTCACGAACTCGAAGCGCTGGCGGACGAGGGCCGCAAGCTGCTCTTCGTGGATCGGGTTCCGGTAGGCATTCAGAAAGCCGATCGCGACCGATTCGATCCCGCTTTCGAGCAATGTCTCGATCAGCGGCCCGACTTGGGAAAGATCGAGCGGCTTCGAAGCCGAGCCGTCGCTTTCGACTCGCTCCTCGACGACATGCCGGTCGCGCCGCCGGACCAGCGGCGGCACGCGGACGAAATAGGGATCGTAGAGCGTGTTGGGCGTCATGCGGGTGGTGCGGCCGAGTTCGATCACATCGCGAAACCCTTCGGTCGTGATGAGCGCAACCCGCGCGGCGCGGCGCTCGAGCAGCGCATTGGTCGCAACCGTGGTGCCGTGAACGATGAGATCGATCTCGGACAGCGCGACGCCCGACCGGTTCAGCGCATCGATGATTCCGGTCTCGGGCTCGGTGCGGCTGGAGAGCGCCTTGAACGCCTGTGTTCGCCCCGTAACGCGATCGAAGATCGTCACGTCGGTGAAGGTTCCGCCGACATCGATTCCGACGACGATGCGCCCGGTCATGGGGCGGGGCTTTCGGCAGCCCTAACACGAGGCCGTTCGGATGCGAGCGCCCGCACCGTCACGACGCTTCCCGCGAAAAGCGGCCGCAGCTTTGGCGCGAGGAAGATCGTCGAATCGTCGCGACCGGGGCGGATCTCGTCGATCCAGGCGCGGACCGACGGTCCTCTTTCCATGACCAGTTCGACCATCTGCCCGATCTCGAGCCTCAGCCGAAGGGCGAGCGCCTCGCTCGCGACGCAGACATGGATTTCTGTCGAGTTCGAAAGCCACCCGATCGCGGCGTGGGCTTCGTCGCGCAACGCCGTCGTATCCCGTTCGAGCGCACCCTGCGCATCGCGACGCGCGCCATAGACCGCGAGCGACGTTTCGACAACGATGCCGTCGGCGAGATCGTCTGCGATGAGATCCAGCGCCCGCTCGCCGGCCGCGCCGAATCCGCCGCCGCCCGAACTCTGCATCGAGACGACATCGCCGCGCCGCAGGAGGAAATTGGTGATCTTCCCCGGAAAGTCGGTGGCCTCGATCGGCCTGCCGTCGCGAACAACTTCGAATCGATTGGGCGCGCCGCTGCGGCCGCCATTGACGCCGGCGGGCGGGATGATGTTGCGGTCGGACAGGACCGACAAACGCGCGTCGGGGCATGCGACCTCGACCCGGCGGATCAGGCCGCAGCCGCCGCGAAAACGCCCGGCGCCGCCGCTGTCGGACCGCAGTTCGTTCTGCAGGATCCGGAGCGGATAGATAGCCTCGACCACCTCGGTCGACTGGATCGAGACGTTCTCGCCCTCGTTGAAGGCGCGCACGGCGTGATTGCCGTCATGCACCGACCAGCCGCCGGTGCCGCCCGAGGGATATTCATAGAAGATGAAACTCTTGTTCCGCACCGGATCGAAGCCGCCGATATAGGTGTGGTTCGATGTGCCGCGGACATCGCCGGTGACACGCTCGGGAATGACCTGCGCGATGGCGCCGAGGACGGCCGCGTCGGCCGCGAAGCGCACTTCATTGAGCCCGCCGCAGGGTGCCGGCGCGCGGGCATTAACAATGGTGCGCTCCGGCGCGAAGACCGAGATCGGCCGTAAGGTTCCGGAATTGATGATTCCGGCCGGATCGAGATAGCTCTTGAGGATCGTCAGGACGCTGGTCGGCGCGATCGCCGGGCCGGCATTGAGCGGTGCCGCGATCTGCCCCGAGGTTCCGGTGAAATCGGCGTGCGCGTTGTCGCCCGAGATCGTGAGTTTGACCGCGACCCGAAGCGGAAACAGCGCCGGATCGTTGCCGTCGAGATACGAAACATACGAGTAATCCCCGTCGTCGAGCGCGAGCAGCATCGAGCGCATGCGCCGCTCCGACGAATCGAGAAGCTCGGTGACCGACTGCCGAAGAACGTCGAACGAGTATTTTTCGATCAGCCGGCGCAGGCGCGCTTCGGCGATGCGACAGATACCGAGCACGGCGTGAAAGTCGGCAATCGCCTCTTCGTTCACCCGGATGTTGTCGAAGATGAGCCGCAGCGCTTCCGATTCGCCCGATTTCGGCACGCGGATGTTGTCGAGACGCAGCCCTTCCTGAAGAATCTCCTGCGCCCCGCCGCTCAGGCTGCCCGGCGTCATACCGCCGATATCGGCCCAGTGCGAGCGGATGACGATGAAGTAGGCGAGCTGGTCTTCGACAAAGACCGGCCAGACCACGGCCACATCGTTGAGATGTGTGCCGCCGGTATAGGGATCGTTGTGCAGGAAAATATCGTCGGGCGAGATCGCGCGGCGAGTGGCCAGCAGATGCGACACGCTGGCAGCGACCGGGATGATGTGAAACGGGTGGTCCTCGCCGGATTGGGCGACGAGCTGGCCCTCGGCATCGATCAGGACGCAGGAAAAATCGTAACCCTCATAAATGATCGAGCTGTAGGATGATCGCACCATCGCGCGGCGCATCTCGCGCACGATCGAGGCAAGCGCTTCGCGGACAACGGCCGTTGTGATGAAGCCGGACATTCTACGAGGCCGCGCGGGAGAGCACCGCCATCAGCGGCGTTTCGTCAGCCAGTAGAGCACGCTCGCGCCCACGATGCCGATGACGGCAACGCGGGCGCTCTGCGTGGTCGAACCGGGACTTGCGCCCGGTCGTTCGGTCATAGGAGATCGACCTTCGAAGGATCGGTCAGACCGGGACTGCCATATCCTTGGCCGGCTTGCCGGTCTGGATCGCTTCCGGGAAGTAACGCTGGATCGTCTCCATCGAGACCGCAACCTGACGCGCCATCGCCTTCGCGAGATCGTTGGTGATAGTCTGTCCGTGTTTCTCGAGCACCGACGATCCGGTCTTGAGATAGACCGGTGCGCAGATGCGGATCATCTCCGGTGCGTCATAGACGCGGATGAAGCCACCGGTTGCCTGCGGATTGTCGATATGCACGTGCAGCGGAATTTTGATCGCTGCACGCATCGCCGCAAGGATCGAGAAATCGAGGTCGCGCTGCGTCGCAATCGTGTCGGCGCCGAGATCCTCGAGCATCTTGAAGGTGACCGGATTGTTGTGGCCGAGATGGGCCGAGGCCATGATCTTGACCTCGGGCGGAATGACGCCGTCCTGGCGCATCTTGTAGGCGAGGATCAGCATGCCCTCGTCCGAGATCAGGAGGCCGCGGCCACCCATCTTGACGATGCGCTTGATGTCTTCCATCGCGTAGACGATCTGTTCCATGCCGCGTGTGCGCAGCGCCGACGCATGGCCCCAGACCGTATCGACGAATTTCTGTGCGCCGGTGTCGTAGGTGCCGCGAGGCCCGAGCGCGAAGAAGATTTCGATCCCGTACTTGCGACCCACATCGAGATAGGCTTGATGCTCCTTGTCGGAGAACCGCATGATGCCCTGCGTCTGATCGATCCGGTTGATCTTGACGCCGGTTTCTTCCTCGACGACATGGACGAGGGTCTGCACGGCATCGGCCGAATTGACCGTCGGCACTTCGACGCGGAAATGCGCGCCGTCGGGGAAACGAGCGGGCGAGGTCGGGCGCTCCCACACGTCGCCCGAGGGATAGCCATGCTTGGCGAGGAAGGCGCGGCTTTCGCGGAACGCGGTCGTCTGTACGGAGCTGTCGGGCATCGTCGTGGTCCTTTCGGTTTGAATATCGGTTGTCAGAGTTTGCGGCACGCGGCATCGAACGCCGCGAAACTGTCTTCAAAATCTTTGTCGGTATGGGCGAGCGAAACGAAGCGGCGATTGCCCGGCAGCGCGAAGAAGCCCTGCCGGATCAGCTCGGTGTCGAACGCGGTGAGCTTTTTGCCGTCGGCGCGCTGAATGTCGCGATAGTCGCGCGGCTCGCCGGGCGCGCCGAACAGCAGATGCCACATCGGGCCATAACCGACGATGACGGCATCGATGCCGCGGCGCGTCAGGATCGCGCGCAACCCCTGGCGAAGCGTTTCGCCCCGCTCGAACAGCCGTTCGTAGGTGCCGGGCTTTTCGAGTTCGCGCAGCGTCGCGACGGCGGCGGCCATGCCGAGCGGATTCCCGTTCAGCGTGCCGTTCTGATAGACGAAGCCTTCCTGGCCTTTGTTGGTCGGATCGCACAGATCCATGATATCGGCCCGCCCGCCAACGCCGCCGACCGGCAGGCCGCCGCCGAGCACCTTGCCGAAGGTCGAAAGGTCGGGCATCACGCCGAAATGTTCCTGCGCGCCGCCCAGCGCGAGTCGCCAGCCGGTCACCACCTCGTCGAAAATCAGCACGCAATCGAATTCGGTCGCGATCTCGCGCAGCCCTTCGAGGAAACCCGGCTGCGGCTGGATGATGCGCTGGATCGGCTCGACGATGATCGCGGCCAGATCGTCCTTATGCTGCCGCGCGAGCTGGCGCACGCAGTCGAGATCGTTGTAGCGCGCGATCAGCATCGTGTCGCGCGCGCCGCGCGGGATGCCGGCGGTATCGGGCACACCCTCGGGAAAATTGGATTCGCGTTTGGGCGTGGTCGAAATCTGCGCATAGTCGTGATGACCGTGATAGGCGCCTTCGAACTTGATGATCTTCTCGCGACCGGTGAAGCCGCGCGAAAGACGCATGGCGTGGAATGTCGCTTCGGAGCCGCTGACCGTGAAGCGCATCTTCTCGACGCAGGGCACGTGCCGCGCGACGATCTCGGCCAGCTCCAGCGCCGGCTCGTTCAGATAGGCGAAGTAATGCGTACCCTTGGCGACCTGTTCGGTGACGGCGCGCTGAATGCTCTGATGCGCATGGCCCAGCAGCATGGCGCCGGAGCCAAGGCAGTAATCGACATATTCGTTGCCGCTGGTGTCCCAGAAGCGAGCGCCCTGCGCCCGTGCGAACACGAACTTCGCGTCGGCGGCGAGCTGGTTGCCGCCGAGCGCACCGCCGGGCAGCAAGGCTGCAGCGCGATCGAATTCGCCAAGCTCGGTGGGCGAATAACGCTTGTGGCGACCGATCGTGCTCGGCGGCGATGTGTCGCCCGCGGTCGCGCGGGAATATGCGCTGGCGGCGATGGCTTCGGCAGCGCGGTTCATCGGGTCTACTCCTGGTTGGCGGGAATGTTGCGCGCCGCATCGGCCAGCATGCGATCGACGATCGGGCCAACGACATCCCACGATCGGCGAATCAGCCGTTCGGTGATCTCGCGCGCCCGCGCGGGTTCACCGCCGACGATGGCGCTCAGGATGTCGCAGCTGCCGGCGAGTGATTGGCTCATCAGATCCGGTGCCGCGGAATAAGCGAGAAAGCGATAACGCTGCGCCTGTTTGCTGATGCCGTTGAGCAGGCGTTTCAGCGTCGCGTTGTCGGCGGCGGCGTGAATGGCGTCGGTGAAGGCAAGGTTGCCGAGGAAATAGCCCGGCACATCGCCGCGCGCATGGGCGCGTTCCATGTCGGCGAAGGCAGCCTCGAGCCGGTCGATATGCGGGGCAGTGCGTGCCTCGGCGGCCTGTTCGGCGGCCAGCCCCTCGAGCGAAACGCGACAGGAATAGACCTCGTCGAGATCGGCCCGGGCGATGGGCGCGACCCAGATGCCGCGCCGTGCCTCGCGCAGGACCAGCCCGTCCTGTTCGAGCCGGCGCAGCGCCTCCCGGACAGGGGACCGGCTGATCCCATAGGCCTGCGCGACCTCTTCCTCGACCAGGCGGGTCTCCGGGGCGAGGCGGCCGGAAATAATCTCGTCCTCCAGCGCCCGCGCCAGTTCCTGGGCAAGCACCTGGGGCATGCGGATTGCGGTAGTTGCTAAAGCCATCTGTACATTGTATACAGGATACAGCGATTAGCAAGTGCCGAATGGGGGAAATTGTCGCACCCCGGCGCAGGTGCGACCTTGCCCGCGGCGACGAAGACCGGCGTTAAAGGCGGCTGCGCGATAGGGTGTATCGGCGGGCGAAGACGTATGGCGCCCGAACTCGATGAAACCGGCGTCAGCGTCGCGCCGAACAGAGGGCATTCGATGGCGCGCGATCCGCGATACGACATTCTGTTCGAGCCGGTGAAGATCGGTCCGGTGACGTTGCGCAATCGCTTCTACCAGGTGCCGCATTGCAACGGGCTCGGCGGCACGCTGCCGCGCGGCCATGCCGGCATGCGCGAGGCCAAGGCCGAAGGCGGTTGGGCTGCGGTCTGCACCGAGATCCTCTCGATACATCCGACATCGGATTCATGGCCGTTCGCGCAGGTGAAGCTGTGGGACGACGACGACGTGAAGTCGCTCTCGATCCTGACCGACTCGGTGCATCGGCACGGTTCGCTGGCGGGGGCCGAGCTTGCGCATGGTGGCTTTGCGGTGGCGAACCGCTACACGCGCGAAGTGCCGCTGGCACCCTCGCCGATCCCGAACCGGCGCGACCCGTGGCAGGCGCGCGCGATGGACCGGGCCGACATCAAGGCTTATCGACACTGGCACAAGCGCGCCGCCTTGCAGGCGAAGAAGGCCGGATTCGACATCATCTATGTCTATGCCGCCGACGATCTCGAGTTGCTGCAGTTCTTCCTCTCGCGCCGCCGCAACCATCGCACGGATGAATATGGCGGCAGTCTCGAGAACCGCGTGCGATTGCTGCGCGAGGTGATCGAGGACACCAAGGATGCCGTCGGCGACAGTTGCGCCGTCGCGGTGCGCTACACGATCGACGAATTTTCCGGGGAGGACGGTCTGGTCAGCTCGGCCGAGGGTCGCGACATCATCGCGATGCTCGCCGAGCTGCCCGATCTCTGGGACATCAAGGTGAGCCCCTGGGCCGAGGATTCGCTGACCTCGCGCTTCGGCGCCGAAGGCTATCAGGAATCGCATGTCGCCTATGTAAAGAAGCTCACGACCAAGCCGGTCGTCGGCGTCGGGCGTTTCACGTCGCCCGATGCGATGGTCTCGCAGATCAAGCGCGGCATTCTCGACATCATCGGCGCCGCGCGCCCGTCGATTGCCGATCCGTTTCTGCCGAAGAAGATCGAGGAGGGCCGGCCCGAAGATATCCGCGAGTGCATCGGCTGCAATATCTGCGTCTCCGGCTACACGTCCGGTGCCATCCTGCGCTGCACGCAGAACCCGACCATGGGCGAGGAATGGCGGCGCGGCTGGCATCCCGAACGCGTGCCGGCGAAACAGTCCGAAGATTCGGTGCTGGTGGTCGGCGCCGGCCCGGCCGGGCTCGAATGCGCGATGACGCTGGGCAAGCGCGGCTATCGCGTGCATCTCGCCGAAGCGTCGCGCGAGCTTGGCGGCCGCGTCGCGCGCGAGGCGCGCCTGCCCGGTCTCGCGGCCTGGGCGCGGGTGCGCGATCACCGGCTGCAGCAGATCGCGAAGCTCGACAATGTGGAGATCTTTCCCGAAAGCCGGTTGAGCGCCGACGACATCGTCGCGCTGGCGCCCGACCGCGTGGTGCTCGCAACCGGTTCGCGCTGGCGGCGCGACGGGTTCGGCCGCAACAATCACAAGGCGATCGACGGGCTCGACCGCGCGACGACGTTGACGCCCGACGACATCATGGACGGGCGCCTGCCATCCGGGCCGGCGGTGGTGTTCGACGACGACGATTTCTATATGGGCGGCGTGCTGGCCGAGCATCTGCGCAAGCAGGGGCTCGAGGTCGCGCTGGTGACGCCGGCGGCGTTGGCGTCGGCCTGGACCGTCTTCACGCTCGAACAGGAGAAGATCCAGAAGCGGTTGCTGGAACTCGGCATCGCGATCCACGCCAACAGCAATATAGCCTGCGTGCGCGACGGGTCGGTCGAGCTCGCCTGCGTGTTCACGGGCGCGCGACGGTCGATCGACGCGGCGTCGGTCGTGACGGTGACGGCGCGGCTGCCGGACGAGACCCTCTACGAGGCACTCAATTCATCGCCGGTGACGCTCGACGGTTCTGGCATCAAGTCGGTCACACGGATCGGCGATTGCTTCGCGCCGGGTGCGATCGTGCATGCGGTCTTCAGCGGCCATCGCTATGCGCGCGAGCTCGACGCGCCGGTGTCGGACATGCTGTCGTTCCTGACCGAACCGGTGACGCTGGACGGGCGCTAGGGTAAGCAGCGCTGCCGCGGCCGACGTCAGGTGGTCGGAATTTTGGCGCGGCCTTCGCCCAACCGCCGCGCCTGTTTCAGCACCCTGTAACCGTACGCATTCTCGCCTTTGTCGGCGCCCTTGTGCACGAAGTTCTGCGTCGTGAAGATGCTGTCATAGGCGCGCGTCGCCAGCGCATCGTCATCGAGCTTTTCCAGCGGGCGAAAAGCATGCCGCTCCTGACCCGGCGCGAGTGGCGCGTTGTCGATCGCATTATAGGTGCAGTGGATCAGCGTACGCGGCCGGTCGCTCGCATTCGGACCGGATGCGTGTAGCGTGTTCGAATGAAACAGCACGACGTCGCCCGGCTCCATGTTGCATTCGACCGTCTCGTGTCGCTCGAACACCCATTTCAGACGCTCGGGATCGGTGCCGCTTGCGCTGCCGACCTTTTTTACATCGATGCGTCCGCAGCGATGCGACCCGCGCACCAGTTTGAGACAGCCGTTGGCGCGATCCATCTTATCGAGCGCGACGGTGACGGTGACGAAATCCGGATAGAGCGTACCCTCGTCGTACCAGTAGCCGTAATCCTGATGCCAGTCCCAGCTTCCGCTGCTGCCCGGGCGCTTCATCGAAAGCTTGGAATGCCAGTGATAGACCTTCATGCCGAGCACGGTCTCGGCTGCCTCGACCATGCGCGCGACTCTCGGAAACACACCGAGAATGTCGTTGCCGAGTTCGGTCCAGGTCGCGACCTCCTGCGGCTGGCCGTTCGAATCGGCAAGCGCCCACGCGGCGCCGTCGATCTCGGGATCGGCGCGGCAGGCTTCGATCAGCGGCGCGATTTCGTCGACCGGGAAGAAGCCGCGGCGAATCACGAACCCGTCCGCATGGAAATGCCGGCACTCGCTGTCGCTGAGCCGGTTGGCCTGATCGGCGGACAGCGACGCGGTTTCTGGCCGGATGAACGTCATGGAAGACCCCTGGGCAAGCGCCAGTTGCAACGATCCGCCCGCATGCCCGGTGGCGTCAAGATGGCGGGGTTTGTCAGGGCAGAGGATCCTGTGGTCGCGCCGCAAAAGCCTTGTTCGTCATGCCCGGGCTTGACCCGGGCATCCATCTCTCCACTGCATCGCGCGCTGCAGAGCTCAACCGAGCCCAGCCGTTCCATGGATCGCCGGGTCGAGCCCGGCGATGACGATCTGGATTTTTGGAGCCATCAGGAAGCCCACAGGCACCGGGAGGGTAGTGAATGCCTGGCCGACGGAACAGCTAATGCCTCCGCTCCGGTTCGCGCGACTGGCCCTTGGCGGCCAGCGCGTCGAGATAGGCCTGCCAGCGCTGTTTCTGCTCCTGCCCGAGTTCCCAGAGATAACGCCAGGTGAAGATGCCGGTGTCGTGCATGTCGTCGAACTTGATCCGGATCGCGTAATTGCCGACCGGCTCGATGCCCATGATGCCGACATGCGCGCGGCCGGCGGGAATGTTCTTCTGTCCCGGCCCGTGCCCCTGCACTTCGGCCGACGGGCTTTCGACGCGCAGATACTCCGCCGGATAGCGCATCGTGGTGCCGTCGTCGAAATCGATCTCGAGAATCTTCTCGGCCGACTTGAGACGGATCTCGATCGGGCGCGGTGGCGCGTCGGTCATGGCGTGCGGCCTAATGTCCGATCGTCACCGCGCGCCACGCGGCGTGTCGTGCGGGGGCCGTGGAGACTGTTGATCGTCGAGCGACCGCGCCTCGTCGACCAGCATGATCGGCATGCCGTCGCGAATCGGAAATGCGAGGCCGGCGCGGCGGCTGATGAGCTCGTTTGCGGCACGGTCATAGTCGAGCGGGCCCTTGGTTACCGGGCAGACCAGGATTTCGAGGAGCTTCGGATCGACCGTGCGTTCGCTCATCCCGTTCTCCTGTCGTTCTTTCTAATGCCGCTGGCCTTCGTCGCCGACATCGCCGCCAAGCGCCGCCATTTCGATCAGCCCGGTCAGCAATTCGGCGCGCGCCGCATGGTCGGTCGCCTCGAGCAGCGCCTGTTTCTCCACCGTCGCGAACGGACACAGCATCGACAAGGCCGTGACCAGCGACACATCGTCGAGCTTGTCGATCGCACCGACATCGAGCGACATGCTCTGACGCACGAAGTAATGACGCGCCGCTTTCTCCAGCCGCTTGCGGTCGTAATGAACCTCGCCCGGTTCGATCATGTCGGCAGCGAACGGATCCCAGTTCGCGACGACGCGGCGATAGCCGCCGATCGTCGGCAATTCTTCGCCGAGCTTGAAACGAAGCAGGCCGCGCAAGGTGATGAGATAGCGCCCGTCGGCGGTTTCGCTGAAGGCGACGATACGGCCGGCGCAACCGACATCCTCGACCCTGGGCGTACGGCCGGACGTTTCCGGTTCGGCCGGCTGGATCATGCCGACGATGCGATCCGATCTGATAGCATCGGCGACCATCGCGAGATAACGCGGCTCGAAGATATTGAGCGGCAGACGCCCGCCCGGCAGCAGCAGCGCGCCGCTCAGCGGAAAGATCGGAATCGTGCGCGGCAGCGCATCGAATTCGGGATCAAACGGGCCGCCGGCCATGAACTGGGGCCCGCCGCTGGGGTTTACGAAAAGAGCAGCGAGGAAAGCTGGCGCCGGCCGCTGGCAACCAGCGGATCGGCCGGGCCCATCGCCTCGAACAGCTTGAGGAGCTGCTTGCGCGCCGCATCCTCGTTCCAGTCGCGCTTGCGCCGCATGATGTTGAGAAGCTGATCGATCGCGCCTTCGCGGTCGCCCGCGGCGTAAAGCAGGAGCGAGAGATCGTACCGCGCCTGCAGATCCTTCGGATCGCGCTCGATCTTCGCCTTCAACTCCGCGGTATCGCCACCGGCCGAGCCTGCCTGTTCGGCGAGTTCGAGCGCCGAACGCGCGGCCTGGATCGCGGTGTCGTTCTCCGCACCTTCGGGTGCGTTCTCGATCAGATCGCGCGCGGTGTCGAGATCGCCGCCCATGATGGACGCGCGCGCGAGACCGCCGATGGCGGCGACGTTCGCGGGCTCATGCTGCAGCACGCGGCCATAGAGCGCACTCGCCGCGCCGTGATCGCCGGTCGCGAGCGCGGCATGTGCCTGCTCGAGCGCCTTGTCGACCGGCGAGGGGCCGGCCGGCGTGCCGCCCGCCGTCTTGATCTGCTTGTCGACGAAAGCCTTCACCTGGCTTTCCGGCAGCGCGCCCATGAAGCCGTCGACCGGCTGGCCGCGGAAGAACGCATAGACCGCCGGGATCGACTGCACGCGCATCTGTCCGGCGAGTTCCTGATTCTCGTCGACATTGATCTTGACCAGTCGCACCGCGCCGCGCGCGTCGTTTACCGCCTTCTCGATCGCGGGGCCGAGCTGCTTGCAGGGGCCGCACCAGGGTGCCCAGAAATCGACGATGACCGGGATCGTCTGCGAGGCCGCAATCACGTCCTCCATGAAGGTCTCGGTGCGCCCGTCGATGACGTTGGCTCCGGCTGGCGCCCCGGCCGCGCCGCCCGTTGCGCCCGACGCTGCCGGGCGGGTGCCCTGTCCGATCAAAGGTTCCATAGCGCCTGTGTGTCCCTCGAAAATGGTCGATCAAAATACGTGGATTGTCGCGATACTTGGCGCCTTGAGCGCCCGGAAGCAAGCCCCGTCAGGCGCCGCCCCCGGCCGGTTCCAGCCGCGCCCGGGCTTAACCTTCGTCGAAATCGACGATCTCGGGCTTATGTCCGCAGGCTTCGATGAAACGCAGCAGATCGTCGGGTGCGATCGCGGTCGTCATATCGTTGGTCAAGGGATGGCAATTGACCGGGCCGCTGCGAAGGATTCGGACATCGATCACCGGCTGCACCTGACCGCCACGATCGTTGATCAGCGAGAGCGGCGTCACGGCACCGGGCAACACGCCGAGATGGGCCATGAGCCGCTCAGGGCTGCCGAAGGAGAAGCGCCCGGCACCGAGCCGGTCGCCCAGCGCCGTGAGATCGACCTGGCGGTCCTCGTCCAGCACAACCAGCCACATGCGCCCCTTCTTGTTGCGCAGAAAGAGGTTCTTGATATGCGCGCCGGGCAGTTCGCCGCGTAGCCGCTTCGCCTCCTCAACGGTAAAGACCGGGGCGTGGCGGTGCGAATCGTGGGCGATGCCGAGTTCGGCCAGACGCGCGAGAAGCTGCTCGGGCGAGGTCGGCAAGATGGCGGGACTGGCGGAATCGGGGGTGGGCGAATCGGGCGCGGGGTTGGCATTCATGGCGGGCGCAATCTAGCCGCCGGCCGCCCGCCTTCTCAACCGCCGGGCTCGACCAAGCTGCGGGGGCTGCCCGCGGGCGGATCGGGCGGATTGGGGAGGATCGGCAATCCGGCGGGCCGGCAGGGATTTGAAGCAAGTGCTCGCCGGCAGCGCGCTTGCAATCCGGTCATTGCCGGCTAATATCCCGCCCGTGCGCCAGCAGCCCCTCTTCAGGTGCTCGCCGGATGCGCCGGATGCGGGCGTAGCTCAGGGGTAGAGCACAACCTTGCCAAGGTTGGGGTCGAGGGTTCGAATCCCTTCGCCCGCTCCAGTTTTCTTTCGACCTTGCAGCGTAACCACCGGTGCACCGGGACTGTGTGCGCCTAACGCCGGTCGCGCGGGTCGGTCGTGGAATGCACGGTCGGTTGCGGCGTCGCGGTCAGCACGGGCACGCCATCGGGTGCGTGGAAGCGATGCCAGCAGCCCTGCGGCACGACGGTCAGCATGCCCGCACTCAGATGCAATTCCTGATCGCCGTCATGCGCGAGGATGGTGAGCGTGGTTTCGCCCGCCAGGATCTGCACCAGTTCGTCGCCGTGATCGTGCCGCTCCCAGGCGCTCGAGCCGGCGAAGCTGCCGGCGAAGATCGCGCCGTTACCGAAATCGGCCAGCGTGGCAAAGGCCTTTTCCGCTTCCTCCTCCGGCGTGTCGGGGCGGCGGTCGCGCAGCACCGAGAGCCGGGCGAGCTCGGTTGCGATATGGACGGGCTTCGGCATGGCGCGCGTCTTCCAATGCGGAATGCAGGGAGGCGGATGCTACAGCATCGGCGACGATGCCGCGTGGACGTCCGCTGCGGTGTCGCGATTGACGATCGGTGTACAGGCTGTGTACCGGGAAAAAATTGACCCGCTGCGGGCTGCGCAGCGGGTCAGGGGTAGGAGGCATTCAGGACCGGCGTCGTATCGGCATCACCCTTCGTTCAAGCGCCGGATCGGCGCTGCGAGGGCCGCAAATTCGATATCGTTACTCGGCGACCGCCACCGACGAGGCGATGATGCTGGCGTCGAAATCGCCGACCATGCTGGCGAACTCGAGTGCCACCGCGTTGCCGTTATTGGCGTCCATGCGGATCGTGACGCGCACCGCATTCGCCGGCTCGCTGCCTGCGTCGAAGCGCTGCTCGACCGCATCCCAATGGCCGACGACGATGTCCGATGCGTCGAGCACGTTGCCGTACTCCGCCGCCGGAAGCTGCTGTTCGGCCGCGGCGATCGCGGATTCGATTGCCTGATCGCGATCCTGCAGCGACGAGACGGCTGCTTCCGCCGCCGCTTCCGCGGCGAGTTCGGCGCGATGATTGGTCATGTAGAAGTGGCTGCCGTCGACCGCGAGACCGCCCATGCCGCCGAACAGGCTGAGCACGATGGTGCCGCCGATGAGAACGGCGCCCGCATTGTCGCGGAAGAATTTCCGACTGTTGCCCGCGCTTTTGTTTCCGCTCAGCGCGTCAACCAAGAGATTCATGATGGCCATGTCCTGTGTCCCTGCTCGTTTTCTTGCGTTTGCCCAACGCTGGATTTCACCCTGCTTCCGTTCCCTGCGTTGGCGCCGCATCGTCGGTCTGTGGCCGGGCCGACAATGCGGCGCGCTTTCAGCCGCAGGGCCAAGAAGCGTGCGGAGCATCACACCTGGACCGCCTATACGGTCAACTATACGGGGGCATTAGCCGGTTATTCATTTGGCCTAGGTTGGGCGCGCCGGCGAGGAAAAATTATCGATATAAATCATATAGTTAATGAGGAGCCCTCGGCATCTGCCGAGGTCGGCACCGGAGGTTCCTGCGGCCGGCGCTGGCGTCCGCTTGTATCGGGGCGGGATCCCGGGAACCGGCCGGGGCCGCCTCTAGCGAACCAGGCGCATGACGAGGGCGCCCGGCTGGAAGGGCGGCGTCCCCTGGAAATCGCTGCATTCGGAGGCGAGGTTCAGTTCGACCGTGCCGTTGAAGAACAACGTATCGGCAATCAGCACCGAGCAATCGTCGGTGCCGCCGGGCATATCGCCGCCCACGGTGCCGAGCAGTTTGACGCCGGCGCTGGGGAAATAGGCGATGCCATGGAACGCGCCGAGCGGTGTGCCATGCATCCGGTGATCGTCGGTCGCTGGATTGTTGGGATCGCCGAAGAACACGAACCCGGCATAGTCGCCCGTGGTCGGGGCGCTGAATGCCATGCTCGCGGTGCCGCCGAGGTCGAGATTGGACGCAGAGCCGGTCATCACGAAGGTGACGCCCTCACCCGCGAGCGCCCAGCTGCCGGTCGTCGAGAACTCGCCGTCCTTGATGTAATAGGTGCCGGGCATGAAGGTCGCGACGCGATTGCCGGAGAGCGAAATGCCGCCGCAATAGACGCCCGGCGACAAGGTCACGTCCCGATTGGAACTGAAGTCCGTCTCGTCGCACGCGTCGATCTCTTCCGGCGCGGGCAGCTGGTCGTACGGTGCGCGATCGAACGGATCGCCCGCGGCAACGCCGGTATTGTCGTTGACATAGGGCTCCGGCGGCAGATTGACATTGGGTCCGATATCCATGCCGCCGCAGACGTTGATCGATCCGCTGCCGGTGCCGCCGTCGTCGAGCTCGACCGTCAGGTCGATCGTGGGATCGCCCGACGCCACGAACGCCGCGCCCTCGTCGCAGGAATCGACCTGGATATTGCAGCCCTGACCGCTGATGTCCGCCGTACCGATGACCCGGAACGCATCTTCTGCATCCGGGCTCAATGCCTGGAGGCAATTTTCGCCGAAGGATTCGCCCCCGGTGGCGGTCGCGACCGCC
>JAWXBK010000035.1:0-19281 GCA_034439975.1 Rhodospirillaceae bacterium
CAGCGATTCGATCGCGTCATAGACCGGCAGCGAAGCGGCATCGGGCAAAGAGGCCGCATAGCGATAGGGGATGAAAAACCCGCGCGGCTCGGCGCCGAGAACGGTCGGCAGGCCGAGAGAGAAGCGTCGTCGGCGCGCCCGCCATGTATCGCTCATCGTCGCGGCCCCCTCATCGCAGCGATCAGAATGCGCGAGGATCGGCGACGATGAAACCGCGATCACGCATGCAGCACCATGCCTTCGCGCGCGACCAGGCTGCCCGGCCGCTTCGCCGCGACGGAGGCCGCGACATGATCCATGAAGCGATCGTCATGCGAGGGATCGTGATGGAAGATCACCAGCCGCCCGACCGAGGCGGCATCGGCAATGCGCACGGCCTCCTGCCAGGTCGAATGGCCCCAGCCGCGATAGCGCGGATACTCCTCGTCGGTATAGGTGCTGTCATAGATGAAGAGGTCGGCGTCGCGCACCAGGTCGACGATGACCGGATCGGGCCCGTCGCCGCGATGTTCGGTGTCGGTCACATAGCAGATCGCGCGGCCGTCGAACTCGACACGATAGCCGGTCGCGCCATTGGGATGATTGAGCAACGCGGTGCGCAGCACGAGGCCCGGTTTCGGTTCGAGCGTTTCGCCGGCGCGAAAATCGTGAAAGCTGGTCTCGGCCTTGAAGATTTCGATCGGCACCGGAAACAGCGGCTCGGCCATCATGCCGTTCAGAACCTCGCGCAGGCTGCGCTCGGGCGCGAGATGGCCGGCCCAGAGGCGGAACTTGTTGCCCGGCGCGAACAGCGAGCGAAAGAACGGAATGCCGATGATGTGATCGAGATGGCTGTGCGACAAAAAGAGATCGGCGTCCAGCGGCTCTTCCGGCTTGAGATGGTCGCCGAGCGCGCGCAGCCCCGTGCCGCCATCGAAGATCAGCCGGTAGGGTCCGCAGCGCATCTCGAGGCAGGACGTGTTGCCGCCATAGCGCGCGAAGGACGGGCCCGGGCAGGCGATCGAGCCACGCACGCCCCAGAACCGGACCGAGAAATCCTGCTGCGCCATTCCCTTCCCCGAACCTCGTTAGTCCCCGAACTGCGTTAGTCCCCGAACTTCGTTAGTCCGGAGTGACCGGGCCCCCGCCCGGCTGCCCGACCGCCCAAAGCGGCCCGGCCTTCCAAGCATACAGGATCGCGAAGGCCTAGGCGCACCCCTCGCCAGCCGAGACCGACTCGTTATCCCCAGGCCCCCGGGTTCGGCCGCAGGCCGGCCCGAGGGCCAGCATGATCCGGGCATCCTCTGGCCGAGGCACGCGCCGTCACCGGAGGGTTATCGTGCCATGCCGACCCATGGATCGCGGGGTCAAGCCGGCGATGCCGAGGGTAGAAGCATCGGATCAACACCATGCGGCGCGCGCCGTTGTTGCGGTTGTCGCAGCCCATTGCCGCGGGCGTGGTTTGCCGCGTAAACCGGCAGCCATGTCGAACCTCGATCGCACCAACTGGCCGGGCGTTGCGTTCGGGCTCTCGCTGTCGGCGTTCGTTGCGTTCCAGCATTACAAGCTGCCGCCGGTCCTGCCGGTGATGCTCGATCAATATGGCTATGACCGTGTGCTCGCCGGCGGGCTGATGTCGATCTACGCGCTGGCCGGGCTGCTGCTGTCGATGCCGGCCGGGCGCTGGCTGCAGCGCCACGGCGCGCGCAGCGTGGTCGTTGCACTCGGTGTTCTGTTCCTGGTCGGCAATCTTCTTGGCCTCGCGGCGCCTGAACAGGGCGGCGTCATGCTCGTTTCGCGCGGTCTCGAAGGGATCGGCTATGCGATCGGCGCCGTCGCCGGGCCGGCCATCGCAACCGCGCATACGAGCGCGCGCCATCGCACGCTGGTGATCGGCATGATGGCCGGCTGGATACCCGCGGGCCAGCTCGTCGCCAGCGCCTTGACGCCGTTCGCGCTCGAACTCGGCGGCTGGCAACCGATCTGGATCCTGTCGCTGCTGGTTGCACTCGGTTTCATGTTGTGGGGTCGCATTGGCGATCGCGACGCCTATCTGCCGGGCGCGGCCGGGGCCGGCGGCGTCTATGCCGTCCGGTTCGCGCGCGGCGAGTTGATCGCGCTGTGGCTCGGCGGTGCGCTGTTCATGTTATGGAGCGGACAATATGCCGCGTTCATGACCTGGCTGCCGCCCTTCCTGGTCGAGGTGCACGGCTTTGCCGAAGTGGGCGCCGTGCTCGGCTATTCGCTGCCGGTCGCCGTGCTGCTCGCCTTCAATGTCCTGACCGGTCTCTTCCTGCGCTGGGGCGCCCCGCTACCCTGGCTGATTTCCGGCGCCGTCATCGCGCAGGCGTCGTTCTGGTGGGCGGCGCCCTATATCGGCCCCGGCTGGGATGGATTTGCGATGCTGGTCTTCTACGGCATCGGTGCCGGGATCACGCCAACCTGTCTCTTCGCCCTGCCGACCGCGATCGTTGGCGCGCGTCGTGTCGCGGGCGCGTTCGGCATCATCATGACCGGGCGCAATCTCGGCGTATTTCTGGGGCCGATCGCCTTCGCGCACGCACTCGATGCGCTCTATGGCTGGAACGGCGCGATCCGGCTGATTGCAATATCGACAGCGATCGCCGCCGCGATTGCGGTTCTGCTCGCCGTGAAGCTGCGGCGCTTCGCGCCGCCCGACGGGCTCGGGCGAAGCTGACGATCGCGGCTCAGGGAACCAGCCGGTAGCCGCCCGCTTCGGTGATCAGCATTTCCGCTTCGGAGGGATTGCGCTCGATCTTCTGGCGCAGCCGATAGACATGCGTCTCCAGCGTGTGCGTGGTGACGCCGGCATTGTATCCCCAGACTTCGCCGAGCAGCGTATCGCGGCCGATGGCCTGCGAGCCCGAGCGATAGAGATATTTCAGGATCGAGGTTTCCTTTTCCGTCAGGCGGATCTTGCGGCCGCCTTCGCGTTCGACCAGCATTTTCGCCGACGGCCGGAAATTATAGGGCCCGATCGAGAAGGTTGCGTCCTCGCTCTGCTCGTGCTGGCGCAGTTGCGCGCGGACGCGCGCGAGCAGCACACCGAGGCGGAACGGCTTGGTGATGTAATCGTTGGCACCCGAATCGAGACCGAGAATCGTATCCGCATCCGATGCGGCCGCGGTCAGCATGATGACCGGCACGCCGACGCCATTGCGCCGCATCAGCCGGCAAACTTCGCGACCGTCCATGTCGGGCAGCCCGACATCGAGCAGGATCAGATCGTAATTGCCGAGGCGCGCCCGATCGAGCCCGGCGGTGCCGGTCGATTCCTGATCGGCCTCGAACTCGTCGTAGAGGCTGAGCTGCTCGACCAGCGAGCGGCGCAGATCGTCGTCGTCATCGACCACGAGGATGCGTTTGACATGTTTCGCGGTTTGCCGGGCGTTGCGTTCCACGATGTCCGTTCGCTCCATTGTTGAGTTCCTGTCCGGGCCCGACGCCCGATCGGTCGATCTCGTTCAGCGTTCGACCGTTACGCCGTTCCAGAACGCCACCATATCACGGATGTTCGCGGCCGCCGGTTTCGGGTCGCGATAGACCCAGGCGGCAGCCTCGTTGCGCTTGCCATCCACGACCAGGTCGAAATAACCGGCCGTGCCCTTCCAGCCGCAGACCGAGGAGCGCGCGCTCGGCTCGAAGTAACGCTCATTGAGTGCCGAGGCCGGGAAATAGAGATTGCCCTCGACTTCTTCGCAACGCTCGCTCTCGGCGACGACGACATTGTTCCAGATGGCGCGTGGCATGTTTTTCCGTGTTTTTCCGATCAGCAGACGGACGAGGCGTCGCGAACGCCCGTCCGAAACGAGCGTCCGAAACGAGCGCTGCTTCGGAGTAGCACCGCCTTCGCCCGGCCGGCAAGACACAGCGCCGGGACCGCGCGCGTGAATGCGAGGCCCGACGGATCCCGATCCGCCGGGGCGGTGGTCGCCTGCGGGGCGCCGTTCGCATACCAATGAAGCGTCCCGCGGCGGCCCTGTGCGGCGGCGAAATCCTTGACCGGCTGCCGGTCGGGAGGCCTAATGCCGGCCCGTTTTCCAGCACCGCCCGACGGCCCCGATGACGCCCGTCCGCGGCGGTATTCCTGGTGGTTTTCCGGATGGACCCGGCGGTTTGACGCCGGCCGGCCGCCAGAACAGGAGCCTTGAAGGTTGAACGCGCCGAAATCTGCGCCTCTTGCCGGTTCGGAGCCGGATGCCGGCCGCGATTCGGATACCGTGCGCCGGGTTTGGGTCGCGGTGGATCGCGCGACCGGCGATCTGCGCCGCGGCCTGCCGGTGCTGCTCGGCGCCGAGTCGGGCTGGCTGGTGCTGGCCGCCGAAACCGCGACCGACCACGAGATCGAGCGCATGCATCGCCTCACCGGCGAGCTGCCGGTTCTGGCGGTCCCGAGCGCGCGCGCGCGCCATCTCGGGCTCGCGGTCGGCGACGGCCCGCTCGCGCTGATGCGAGTCGCCGACCAGCTTTCGGCCGACGACATCCGGCGGCTTGCCGATCCGACCATGCCGCCTCTGCCGCAGAAGCGGCAGCCCGGCAGCGGCGTCATGCCCAATGCGGCGACCGTCGCCGCCGCGGTCGAACTCGCAAAGCTCGCGCGCCTTTTGCCCTCGGTCGTGATGGGCCCGGTGCGCCCCAAAGGTGCAGCCGCGTTGAAGGCGCTCGCCGTTGCCGAGGAACTGCTCGCCGTCTCGGTCGCCGATATCGCCGGCTATCCCAGTGCCGCCGCCCAGTCGCTGACCCGGGTCGGCGATGCGCTGGTGCCGATCGTCGGTGCCGAGAATTGTCGCATCGTCGCGTTCCGCCCCGGCGACGGCTCGGTCGAGCATCTGGCGATCCTGGTCGGTACGCCGCCGGCCAACGAGCCGGTTCTCACCCGCGTGCATTCGGAATGTTTCACCGGCGATCTGCTCGGCAGCCTGCGCTGCGATTGCGGCGACCAGTTGCACAGCGCGCTCGCCGCGATCGGCCAGACCGGCGCTGGCGTCCTGCTCTATCTCGCGCAGGAAGGCCGCGGCATCGGCCTCGTCAACAAATTGCGCGCCTACGGATTACAGGATCGCGGGGCCGACACGATCGAGGCGAACCATCAGCTTGGCTTCGCCGCCGACGAGCGCATCTACGAGCCGGCCGCCGCGATGCTGCGCCAGCTCGGCTTCGATCAGGTCCGCCTCATGACCAACAATCCCGACAAGGTGAAGGGGCTCGAGCGCTGCGGCATCCGCGTCGCCGAGCGCGTCCCCCTGGTGATCGAGGCGAACCGCTTCAACCGGCGCTATATGGCGGCCAAGGCGGAGAAGCTCGGCCACATGTTCTGAGCGTTCGGGACCGCCGCCTGGTTCAGGTATCGGCCCATTTGCGCATCAGATTGCCATAGGCCTTGAGCGCGAGATCGGCCTCGGGCGCATCGGGATGATTGTCGACGAGATAGGTTTTGACCCGGTTGAGGTCGAACAGGATCTCGCGCTTGCTTTCGTCGCGCACGATGCTCTCGACCCAGCCGACGACAGCGATACGCTCACCGCGCGTGACCGGGCTCACCATATGCAGCATCGTCGAGGGATAGAGAAACAGCGAGCCCGGCTGGAGCTTGATGCGCTGTTCGCCGTAGGGGCTCCATAACGTCAGTTCGCCGCCGTCATAGTCGGCAGGATCAGTGAGGAAGAGCGTGTAGGAAAGATCGCTGCGCTCAAGCCCGCCCATCCGCTGGCCCATAATCGCGTTGTCGATATGGGCGCCATAGGCCATGCCCGGTTTGTAGCGGCTGACCATCGGCAACACGAACTTGCGCGGCATCGCCGCGGCGCGGAAAGCGAGATTCGATACCAGTGCCTGGAATACCATTTTCTGGATGGCATCCAGATATTCGGCGTCGGGTGCCATCTGCAGATTGTCTTTGACCCGTCTTGCACGATACCCGGCCGTCCGCTCGCCGCCTTCGAACGGGCTTTCGTCGATCAGCGCGCGCAGCTTGGTGAGCTGCTCCGGCGTCAGAACGTCGGGAATCTGATGGATCATGACTGCCCCCTCAATGTGTCGCCGGCGCGTTGGCCAGCGTCCATTCCGATTCGATGAGCTGGGCGAGCGTAATCATGCGCACGCCCGCCTTGCGCGGATAGGTACGAACCCGATCGATGAAATGCGTACAGAACTGCAAGGCGAGAAGCTGGCCAAGCGGAAGTGCCGCACCCGGCAGGCTGCCCGCCTGAACCCGGCGCAGCATGTCGATGGCGCGCGCATCCAGGAAACCGGCAAAGCCGGTCGCGAGCGTGTAGCGCGGATTGACCGCGAAGCGGATCAGATCGGTGACGCCGAGGCCTTCCTCGCGCGAGAACTCCCAGTTCAACAGGCTCATTGTGCCGCCCGGCGCGACAAGGATGTTCTGCGGTTCGAGATCGCCATGCGTGCGCGAGGATGCGACCGACGTCGTATCGCGCAGTGTGCCGATGATCTTGAGCAGGTTTTCGCGCTCGCGCGGTTCGATCCAGAGCGCCTCGGCTTCGAGCGCAAGTTTGGCACCGAGTGAAGCGAGCGAGGTCGGCCGATCATGCTGTACCAGACCGCCGAGCGCCTGTTCGAGCGAACCGATGACCGGATCCGCCTCCCAGCGCAGCCCGGACAGCGGCGTGCCCGGCAGCCAGCTTTCGGAGACAATGGTGAGCGCGCCGCCTTCGGTCGAATCGGTCGGATCGCTGGTCGAATCAGCCGCTTCGCTCGGGCCCGCTTCTCCGCCCGTTCGCGGCAAATCGCCCTGACCCAGCATCGAGGGTGCGGGACAACGCCCGGCGATCGCGCCCAGCGCCGCCGCCTCGTTCTTCAGCGCGGGAATCACGTCGCGATAGCCGGTGCTTTTCACAACCATCAGCACGCGCCGATGCGCGCGATCGATGGCCGAGATCTGGATCTTGCGATTGCCCCAGAGACCGACCAGCGCAAGCCCGCCGAAAGCGGGTCCACCGGGCAGGAAGCGCGCGTCGGGCCCGGCCACGATTCGAAAACCGATTTCCTCGGATTTGCGATCGGCCCATTCCGGCACCATGCCGCCTTCCGGTTTCGCGCGCGGAATCAGCACGCCGATACCGACCAGCACGGCGGAAAATTCTTCCCAGTCCACCGGATGAAAGAAGGCGCGCCGCTCGCCCGGCGGCACCCGCATCACGTAACCGCCGGCGCCCGCGGGTGCGTCGTCGCGTTCGACGCGCGCGTCGCCGATCGCCTGTTTCAGCCAGGTATCGAGATCGCGCAGCAGCGTTTCGGCTCGGGTCGATAGGGTCATGGTCTATTCTGTTCCGACAGGGTTTGAAGGTTCAAGGCGCGGTCCGCCAGGCCGTCACGCCGTCCATCGCGCGGGCCATCACGCCGGGCCGCGCGCGCCGAAGATCGCACTGCCGACGCGCACATGGGTGGCGCCGAGCTTCACCGCGATTTCGTAATCGCAGCTCATGCCCATGCTGAGCGTTGCAATATCGTTGCGGCGCGCGATCTCGCCGAGCAGGGCAAAGAACGGCGCCGGCGCTTCGTCCTGCGGCGGAATGCACATCAGCCCGTCTATCGGCAGAGCGAGCTCGTCGCGACAGAGCCGGATGAAACCGTCGACCTCGGCCAGAGCAATGCCGGCCTTCTGCACTTCCTCGCCGATATTCACCTGGATGAAGCAGCGTGGAAGAAGGCGCCCCTGGTCGCGTTCGGCCACCAGCGCACGCGCCAGTTTTTCGCGGTCGAGCGTTTCGATCGTGTCGAACAGGCGGATCGCCTCGCGCCGTTTGTTGGTCTGCAGCGGCCCGATCAGATGCAGCGCGATGTCGGGATAGCGCGCCTTGAGATCGGGCCATTTCCCGGCCGCCTCCTGCACGCGGTTCTCACCGAACAGACGATGACCGGCCTTGATCGCAATTTCGATGGTCGACGCCGGATGCGTCTTGGCCACGGCAACGAGATTGACGGCAGCCGGATCGCGTCCGGCTTCGCGCGCGGCCGCCGCGATACGCAATTTTACATGCGCCAACGAAGCGGCGACATCGTGCGGCAATGGATGGCCGGTTTCGTTCGGAGTCATGGGCGCCGGTTTAGCGCGAATACGCGGGTCGGGGAAATGCCGCCGGACGCCGCAGGCTCTGTACTGAGAAACCGGGCGCTCCTGGAAAAGGCGCCCTGAGAAAACGGGCAGCTTGGAAAACGGGCAGCTTGGAAAACGGGCAGCTTGGAAAACGGGCAGCTTGGAAAACAGGCGCTCTTGGAAAACAGGCAAAGAAAAAGGGGCGCGGTTGCCCGCGCCCCTTTGTAACAGGTCGTAATCGGCTGGAATTAGAAGCCGATATGGAAGCCGGTCATGATCGACCAGGCGTCGTATTCCGAACCTTCATCGGAGGCTCTACCGCAACCACCATCTTCGCAGTTCGAGCCGTCGGCTTCCCAAATGTCGTAGCCGACCGCTGCATCGAGATTCACGCCAGGCCCGAGGGCATAGCTGCTCTCAATGCGGAAGACGTTCAGTTCGCCGTCGCCGTTCTGGCCGTACAGGTCGTAATACTGACCGCCCGACCATGCGAAACCGATGGTCCAGGCATCCCAGTTGTACGTAACGCCAACGCCGTACGTCCACACGTCGCGCTCGCCGAGACTGCCAAACGTGGCAGCACCGCCCGTGCTGTCCGAGCTGTTCGTGACAGTCGGATTACCGCCACCCTGGGCGGTCGAACCCTGGTTGTCGGTGTAGGCTGTCGCGCCGCCGATCGTGAAGCCGGCGAACGTGAAGCCCAGGTGAGCGCGAGCCGTCCACACTTCGTCGTCACGACCGGTGCTGGCTGCCGAGGTAAAGCTTGTATTACCGCCGGAAACCACCGTGGTGACCCGGCTGAGACCGGTCTTCTCCAGCTCACCGATGGCACCACCGATACCGGCGTACATGCCGAAGCCGTTGAAGTCGTGATCGAAGTTGATCGCCGCCGACCACACTTCCGACACCTGACCAGCATTGTTGGCGAACGACGTGCCGCCGGGCTGGAGCGAGCCGCAAACCGAAGTGAAGCCGAAGTAGCAATCTTCACCGCGACGATCCGGAGCGTAGGACATCGCGAAGGTGAAGCCACCGAAGCTCGGCGAGAAGTAAATGATCTTCGTCGCGTCGCTCGAGAGCTGACGATACGTGGTGTTCGTGCCGTAGCCGAGGCCAGCATGCCAGGCGTTGGAGAACGAGAACCACGGCGAGTCGACACCGAACATGCTGGCGCCGGGGATGCCGTAGCCGAGCTGTTCAACTGCGTCGTCGTCATCGCCGAAACGGATCTCGCCGAAGCCGCCCTGGAAATACGCCCAGACTTCGTCGATCTGGTCGCTGGACTGATTGCCTTCGAGCTGGATCGTCGCACCAACGGTGATGCCGTTATCGAGAGTCGCGCTGCCGCGGAAATAGATTTCCACGTCCTGACGGAACGCGCCGAAACGCGGATCGTCATAACCGGAATAGAAATCTTCACTGACGTTCGCGCCGGCCGCTGCCCTGTAATAGCCACCCAGGCCCAGCTCGACCCCGTCCGCTGCTGCCTGACCCGCCATCACACCGGCTGCGACCAATGCGGTCGTACCGAGAAGTGTGTTTTTCATGACTGTCGGTTCCTGTCTTTGTTGTTACGACCGGCAGGTCCTAGGAGTCCCCCGGCCACCCCATTACCACGTTGGGCCCCCCAGTACCGCCTTCGGAACCGCCAAAGACAGCCCAAGTGGTACGAAAGGCTTGTGGCGCCACAACTTGGCTTGCTCATCGTAGCCAAGAGCCTTGAAGGGTCAAGGATTTCGGCTCGATTCTTGTGGCTTTCCCACCATACTGTGGCCGACCGGACACAGAGCGTTTCGGGGCCGACGTCCGCGCCACGACCGCGGCGGGAAGCAGCGAATGCCGCCGGCGCTCAATCGAAAGGCCAGATTTCCAGCCCGTGCACGGCATTCCGGACGTCCATCGTCAGGGTCACGGTCTTCAATCGCTCGCCGGTTTCGAGCCGATAGGCCGACAACGAGGCCGGCGACGAACCGCCGATCAGGAGGGCGGATCCGGCGCCGCCGGGCCCATCGGACAAACAGAGACCGCGGCCGAAGGCCTGCCGGGCATAGTCCTGGGGCAGGTCGGTATGCTCCAGCGACTCGGCCGGAAACTGCGGAATTTCGTAGCGGCGCAGGAGGTTGCCGGTGCGATCGAACCAGCCGATCGAGTCGCTCCCGGTCGAATTGGCGAGCACCCCGCCCCGAAACGGCCTTGCATTGTGGGTCCAGGTCGGGATTCGCGCATAGGCGCCCGGCCCGTCGCGGCCGATCGCGATCAGCCGCGCCAGATGCACCCCGCCGATATAGATGACCCCGCCTTCGACCCAGACGCTGTTGATATGCGTCGTATCGCCCGGTTTGGGACCGCGCTCGCCTTCGGGATCGAATGCGCCGAACGCGAGCCGGGCGGTTTCCGGTTTTTCCGCGCCCGGATTGCGCACGCAATAGCCGGCGGTGAATCGACCGGTGGCGAGATCGTAAACCAGAATCGAATCGGTCGCGGTAGCCGTGAGATAGAGCTGGCCCTCGACGATCTGGATTTCGTGACAAAGACCGAGATAGCGATTGCGGATCGAACGGCGGACCCGGAACGCGCGGTCATAGACGAAGATCTCGTCGGACGCGGCGATGTAGATCTCGTCGCCGTGGAAGGCGATGCCGCGCAACCCGCGTCCGCCGCCGCGCCCCGACCAATCGATCGAGCCGTCGTTCCAGTCGAGCACCTGGCGGATCGCCCCGCTTTCGAGATCGACGATATAGACGCCGCCATGGCTCGCGCCGACATGCGCCGAGCGCACCACCGTCGTGCAGATCACCGTCGGCAGGCGCGCGCGGCTTTGCGTGTCGCCGCCTTGCGGATCGAGGTCAGGGGCGTTGGCCATAGCCGAGCATTCCGATCGCCAGGTTGAAATCCGCGATCGCTGCAAAGCGTTCGACCAGCCCCGGCGGCAGCGGCCGCGCTTCGGCCGGCGCGATGCGCCGCGTGCTTTCGTCGGCAGCCGGCGTGTCGCCGGTCATGTGGCGATATTCCGTCCAGCGATCGACGAACGACGGATCGTAGGGCAGCGCGAGCCCGGTCGCGATCTGCCGCAGGCCCACCTCGGGCGCTGCGGTGAAATCTTCGTAGCGCACGAAACCCATTGCGACCGCATCCTCGGCGAAACGCCGATAGCCGGCGAGAAATCCTTCCAGTGTCAATTCTTTGGTGCCGGGAATCCGGCGCAGGCTGAGCCACTGGCCGATCGGATGGCGCACCGTCGCGAAGCTGCGGATCTCGAAACGATCCTCGAGCGCGGCGATCGTCTCGGATCGCGCAGCGGTCTCACGACGGAAGGGCGCGCCGAGATAATCGAGCTGCGTCCAGTCGCGGATGACCAGAGCAAGCCCGCGCGCTTCGGCGCGCTCCCGGATCAGCGCGATCGCATCGGCAAAGCATTCGGGCGTCGTGCGGCCGAGGCGCGCGCGTTCGCCTTCATCGACCAGTCCATACCAGCGCATGGCCTGTTCGACGGGATCGTAGACCGGATAGTGAATCGCGGCGCCGGCCGGATGGATTTCGCTCAGCACCGCCACGCCCGCCATGCTGGCGAGGCAGCGGCTGATCAGCGTGCCGCCGGTGCGCGCGAGATGCAGCAGCACGCGAACGGTGGGCGGGTTCCCGGTCATGGCGCTCACCGTCCCATACGGTCAGGCCGCAGCAGTCGCCAGCGCCGCATCGAAAGCCCGTGCGAATTCCCGCTCGAATGCGGCGGCGAGCCGGCGCGCATCGCCGAGCGGCGAGCTGGCGAGTTGCGGGCGCAGGGTCGCCCTGAGACCGGCGAGCCGCGCCGGATCGGTCGCAAGCCCGGCTGCGATTTCGACATAGCGCGACGGCGTATCGGCGATCAGTTCCGGCAGGCCCGCATGGTGAAGCAGGCTTGCCCCCACCCGCGCGGCATGGCGATCGCCCGCCAGCGTGACGACCGGCACACCCATCCACAGCGCTTCGCAGCTCGTCGTCGTGCCGTTATAGGGTGTCGGATCGAGCGCGACGTCGATATCGGCGTAGCCGGCCAGCCCCTCGACCATTGTCGGCGCGTAGGCCGGGAATTCGACCCGCTCGGCATCGATGCCGGCCGCCGCCAGATCGCGGCGCAGCGCCGCCAGCGACTCGGGGTCGCGCAGCGACGAAGCCCGCAGGACGAGGCGGCTTTCCGGCACGCGGTCGAGCAAGGTAGCCCACAGCGCAAAGGTCGACGCCGTCAGCTTGAAGGCATTGTTGAAACAGCCAAAACGGGGCGGCGCGCCGCGCGATGCCGGCCCTTCGGCGATCGCCGGCATGCCGGGCGCCGGCCGGTAGGCCAGAAAGCCGCCTTCGATCCGGATCGGCCGTTCGGTCATAAGCAATTCCGAACCGGGCGGATCGGCGATCGCATCGGTCAGACGATAATCCATGGTCGGCAGTGCCGTCGTGTTCGGATAGCCAAGCCAGCTCATCTGCACAGGAGCAGCTCGACGAGCAAAGAGAGAGAGCCGGCCATTGGCGGTATGGCCGGCGAGATCGATCAGAACATCGACTTTGTCGCGATCTGAGATCAATCCGGCAACAGACTCATCGTCGAGTTCAGCGATCTCGCACCAATGTTCTGTATTCAGTCGAATCCGATCGGTTGCTTGATCGGGACGAACAACATCAGAGTAGCACCAGATCTCTACGCTGTCGCGATCATGTGCCGCGAGGAGCGGCTCGAAGAAATATGCACAGGAATGCTGGCGGAAATCCGGCGACACGTAGCCGATGCGCAGCCGGCGGTCGGTGCGCGACCTAGCCCCGAGCAAGCGCGGCGCCGGTTGCAATGCGAACCAATCTGCAACCAGATCACGGTGACGTGCGGCAATCTCGTCAGCGCTCAGGTTGTCTGAATAGTTCAGTGAAAAAAGATAATTCGACCTCGGTTCAAGCCTGTCCGATGCAACTTCGATCGATCGCATCGAGAGATTTGTCGCTTCAGTCGGGTGTCGCAGCTTCTGCTCGATCTCGGCGAGCGACCATAGAACCTCTTGCTTGTCCCCGTCGATCGCCAGCACGAATTCAAGATGTTCACGGGCCGCACTGAGCCGATCCCGGTTCAGTAACATGATGCCAAGTTTGGTGTGTGCTTTTACATTGCCGGGATCGCTGTCAAGCACACACCGGAAACAGGCCATCGCGGCATCGGTGTCGTTTAGCGCCCGCAGATCGTTACCGATGCGAAGCAGCAGTTCGCTGCGGCCTACGGCATGTTCCATGGACTTGCGCAATAGCCGCAATGCTTCGTCGCGTCGATGGCGCTTGAAGTACAGGCTTGCGAGGTTAACGGCAGGCTCCGGCGATTGCGGGTCGAGTGCAACCGCATGCTCGTAGTGCTCGATGGCAGCATCTTCATCGCCGCGTTCCTTCAGAAGGCCGGCGAGGTTGTTCAGCGCGTCACGTTGGTCGGGCCATCGCGCCAGAACCGCGAGATAGGCCGAAATCGCCGCATCGCTCTCGCCGAGCCGTTCGTGCGCCAGCGCCAGACCGAATTGCAGCTCGAGCCGGTCGGGGTGGCGGCGCTGCGCATCGATGAACACATCACGCGCCGCCGCTGCATCGTCGCCGTCGAGCAGCAGGCCCGCGAGATTGATACTGGCTGGCAGCATGTCGGGCCGCAATTCGAGCGCGCGACGGAAGCTGAGCAGCGCGCCGGCGCGATCGCCGGTCTCGCGCATCGCATTGCCGAGATTGAAATGCGCCTCGACCCGCGCCGGTTCGATCTCGATCGCGCGGTGCAACGCATCGAGCGCCGCCGCATAATCCTTCTGCAGCGTCAGCGCATAGCCGAGATTGGTGAGCGCGACCGCGTGCCGCGCATCCCGGGCCAGTACATGCCGGAACTGATCGGCGGCATCGGCGGGCCGGCCTGCATTCAGCAGGGCCACACCCAGATTTATCCGGTAGTCGACATTGGCCGACGCCAGCGCGCAGGCCCGTTCGAAGGCGGCCAGGGCGGCGTCCATCTGCCCGCTGTGCATCAGGGCAAAACCGTGTGTGGTATGGCCGCGATGATTGCGCGGATCGCGCCCGAGCCCGCTCTCGCATGCGCTCAGTGCCTCCTTGAGCCGACCGGCACGCAGCAGCGTGGCCGCCTGCTGCAACGGTCCGGCCGCCGCCTCCGTCCGGGGCGGTGCCCAACCGGATTCGCCGGATTTGCCCTTGTGCGCCATGCCGTCGTGCCTTGGATTCACGCAAAGAATTGGGGGATTGACGCAAAGAATTGGGGTGATTGCCGGGACGCAGACTTGCTTGCCGGCAGAACTATTGTCAAATTCGCCGATGGTACCGCGCCGGATCGACGACGATCACGCGCGCGAGCGACGGGCGAGCGGTCCCGCTTATTTCAGCAACCCGGCTTTTCAAACAGGCAGCCATGGCGAAGATCGTCTGGATCGCGTCCTATCCCCGCTCGGGCAACACCTGGCTGCGCTTCCTTCTTGGCAACCTGATCGCCGGTCCGATCGAGAGTTCGGTGCAGCTTCTGACGATCATCCCCGACATTCACCGCGGGATCTCGGCGGCGCATCTGCACGGGCCGCGCAGCACGCTGATCAAGACGCATTGGGCCTGGCATCCCGAACTGCCGCTGCGCGAGGACACGTTCGGCGCGATCTATCTCACGCGCGACCCCGTCCAGGTTCTGGAATCGAATCTGCGCTTCCATGCGCGCCGCCATGTCGGCGACGACTCGGCGAGCGCGGCCGAGCGGCGGCGGCAATGGATCGACGATTACATCGAGCATGGCGGATCGCGGCGCTGGCGCCATGACGGGTTCGGCAGCTGGGAAGAGAATGTCGCGAGCTGGACCGAAAGCAAGCTGCCCTACCCGCGGCTGGTGCTGCGCTACGACCGACTGAAATCGGATCCCGCCGGCGTGCTGCGCGAGATCGGCCGCACGCTCAATCTCGAGCGCAGCGACGACGCGATCGAAGCCGCTATTGCCGCCTCCTCGGTCGAACGGCTGCGCGCGATGGAAGATGCGGAGGTCGAGCGCCGGCAGCCCGGCATTTTCTATACGCCGCAGATCGGCGGTCAGCTCGACGAGGTGGTGCGCTTCATCGGTCAGAACACGGCGGCCGATGCGGGCTATCGCCTGACCGAAGAGGAGCGCACCCGCGCGGAAGCGCGGTTTGCGCCGGCTTTGCGCCGTTTCGGCCATATGTGATCGGGGTTATGTGTGATCGGCACTATGCCTGATTGCCGCTTAGGGCCGCGGCGATAAGCGCCGCATAGGGTGCTGCGCAGTTCCGATCGTCCGGCAATTTCGGCGCAGATCCGGTCGGCGCCGCGACGCCGCAAAGCTGCGCGATAGCCGAGCGCGCCGCGTCCGGATCGGCGACCACATCCTCGTAATGCAGCAGCAGAGCGTGGCGCGGGAAGCGCGCCGCGAGCCGGTCGATCATGCCGTCATAGAAATCGAGATAGGCGGCGATCGACGCCGGATCGCCGGCATAATCGTTCCCGGTATATTGCTTCATCGCGATGCGCAGCAGCAGATCGTTGCGCGCGCGTTTCAGAAACACCAGCCGCAGATTGGGCACGAGCCCGGCGAGCGGAACGATATCGCGGATGTTGCCCGGCGCGGTACCGGTCACAATTCGCGCCTCGCCGGCGCGCGCGAGCAGCCGCGCATATTCGTCGGCGAACCGCGCGCGTTGATCTTGTGTCAGCGTGGCGAGGTCCGAACCATCCGCGGCGCGTTCGCGCGCGATGCGGGCGAGCGCATTCTCGCCGCCTGCATGCACGCCGGGAATCGTTGCGACGAGTCGCTCGACGATTGTCTTGCCCGATCGCGAGGGGCCGAGAATGAACAGCGAGACCGGCAGGTCGGCGCGCGGCGGAATGGCATCGTCGAGTTCGGACGCCGCATCGACGGCTGCCAGCGCCGCCGCATAGGATTGCCGCCTGGCATCGCGCTGCGCGCGCGCCGTTTCGCGGAGGGGTCGATGCGCCGCCTCGAGATAGCGCCAGGTCGCGTCGTATTCACCGCGTTTGTGCCGCAACCCGGCCAGCGCAAAATCGCGCATCGTTTTGAATTGCTGCGGCGCGAGGCTGGATGGCGCCTGCATCGCCTCGAGCGCCGCCACAAGATCGAGATCGGCCGGCGGGTGCGGCATCGAGGCGAGCGTGCGCAATGCCAGAAACCGGTCGCGATCGTTGTTGGCCGTCGCGCGGGCGAGGATGCCGCGCGCGAGTGCCGCTGCCTCCTCGTTGCGACCGAGCCCGGCGAGCGCATCGGCCAGCGCGCCTTCGGCCGCGACGAGCCCCGGTCTCAGCGAAAGCACGCGGCGATAGGCATCGATCACCGCCGCGCCGTCGCCGAAGCTCTGCAGCAGCCGCGCGCGATTGACGAGGCCCTCGACATGATCGGGCGCGAGCGCGAGTAGCCGCTCGAAGCCGTCGAGGGCGGCGGCGGACCGATCGAGCCGCATCAGAACCAGCGCCCGGTTGCCGAGCGCGGGCAGGAAATCGGGCTGGCTTTCTAGAGCGCGCTCGAAGCTCGCGAGCGCCTCGCCGAGCCGATCCTGCTGGCGCAGCGCCAGCCCCCGATCGTTCAGGATCTCGGGATTCGACGGTTCGATCGCGAGCGCCGCGTCATAGGCCGCCAGTGCGGCATCCGGCCGATTGAGCGCCTCAAGCGCGCGGCCGCGATTATGCTGCGCCCGTACCGAGCGCGGATCGATCGCGAGCGCGCGCTCGAAACAGCCGAGCGCCATCGCCGCATCGCCGCGCTGCAGGCGAAGAATGCCGAGTAGATGCTGCGCATCGAAATCGCCGGGGCTTTGCTGCGCGACCGCACGATAGAGCGCCTCGGCCTCGTCGAGCGTACCAGCCCTGTGCAGCGCGACGGCACGGCCAAGCATGTCGCGCGGATCGGGCTCGTTCATCGTGCGCGTCCGGCCCTAGCGCAGCGCCGCATCGGGCGCGCTCGACAGCGCGGCCTCCATCGCCGCGCGATAGTGCAGGGAACAACCGCGATCGTCGCCGATCGCCGGCAACGACCCGGTCGGTGCGGGCAGCCCGCATAGTTGCGCGATCGCCGCGCGCGCGGCGATCGGATTTTCAATCAGTTCTTCGTAGCTCAACATGATCGACCGCTGCGGCAACTTTGCCGACGCTTTGTCCATCATCGAAAAATAATAGTCGATATAGTCCCTTAAATCATGCGGATCGTAGGCAAAAGGAAAGTTTTTCTTCGAATAGTGTTTCATGAATACCCGTAGCCACAAGTCAGGTACGGCGCGCTTCAAAAACACAATTCTCAGATTGGGGATAAGTCTGACCAGTTCGGGAAGCTGATCGATGTAGCCGGGCAGCGTACACGTAAACACCTTGGCGCCTTTTGAAAGTTCGGTGATTCTGGCACCAAACAGGCTGACAAATCGCGCTCTTTCAGCAGGTGTCAGCTCTGAAAGATCCGTGTTGACACTGCGACCGGATTCGCGAAGAACGCACTGCCGCACTATTTCAATGAGTCGGTTCTCGTAACCCTTCCGCACACCCGAGATTGAAGACACCAGACTCTCCAGACTGGATTTTCCGGACCTTGATGCACCAAGTATGAAAAGCCAGATTGGCTGTCGTTCGTTGGAGGGCAGGAGCGCTTCAGACTCCGATGGCATCGAGTCCAGCCGGCGGATCGCTTCCTGCCAACTGTGCCGAAACATCATTGCATCGGGGTCAAGTGTGGCGCGTTTCAAACGGTTCGCCAGCACGAGGGATCGCCATGCCTCATCATGTCTGCACTTACTGTGGTTAACCTGCGCCCTGGTAAAGGCCAGTTCGATTTCTACCTGTCTTCGGACCGGTTCCGGACTCGATGCCGGATCGATGCGATCGAGCAGTTCCAGTACATCAGTATCGGCCAAAGACTTCGGGCCCCGTGCAATATGGATCAGTGCTCTGAGAATTTTCGGCGCTTCCAGCTCGCCGGTCTGCGCCAAGATATCCTTCGACAGAGTCGCAGCTTCCGCATAGCGGTTCAGCATCGAATACAATGCGGCAAGCTGAAACTTGGTTTTCTGCCGTTGTGGGTTTAGCACCAGCGCTCTCTTGAGATCTGCAACCGCCCCCTCGCAATCGCCAAACTCCGGCAATAGTTTTGCGCGGTTGGCAATCGCTTCGATGTGATCGGGGTACAATTCGAGGACTCGTTCGAAATCCGCCAGGGATTCGCCGTACCGATCCAACTCCCTCAACGCCTTGCCTCGACCTAGAAGGGCGGAAATTGAATCTGGCCTGATAGCTAGCGCTGCGTCAAAACAACGCAAGGCTTCGTCGATATGTTCGAGATCGTGTAGAGCGAGCCCACAGTTGCTCAATGCCTCAGGGTGCTTCGGATCGAGGCGCAGTGCAGCCCGATAGCTTTCTACCGCTTCTTCGGGTCGCTTGAGTTCCTCGAGCAGTTTGCCGCGACTGAAATGCCCGTGCGCGAGACGCGGCGATTGACGCAACGTCGCATCGATTGCCGTCAGCGCGCGCTTATAGCTTTCCGTCGCTTCCTCCTGCCGGTCGAGTTCGGCGAGGATCTTGCCGCGGCTGTGATGCGCATCGGGAAAGCGCGGCTCGATGCGAATGGCTTCGTCGACACAAGCGAGGGCGCGCTGATGCTGGCCCTGCTGCATCAGCAGCACACCGAGCAGATGGTGGGCGTGAAAGAAATCGGGCCGCGCGCCGATGACGGTGCGATAAAGCGCTTCGGCCTCGGCAAGCTTGCCCGCCTGGTGCAGCGCGACTGCCTTGTCCATCGATGATTTGAGATCGCCGGGCTGCATTGCTACAGGCTTGCGAGCAGATCGGTTGCCGCCGCTTCGATCGCCTTCGCCTGGCGGCGCGCATCGAACAAGGGCGAGGCCTGGAGCCGCGCGCGCAGTTTCGCGCGATAGGCGGCGCGGCGCGGCCGGTCGCCAGCGAGCCCAACCGCGATCCGCACATAATCGTCCGGCGTCGGCGCGATCAGTTCGCCGAGCCCGATCTGTGTCAAAAGGCTCGCACCGACCCGCGCCGCGTGGCGATCGCCCGCGAGCGTCACGACCGGCACGCCCATCCACAAGGCCTCGCAGCTCGTGGTGGTACCGTTATAGGGCGTCGGATCGAGCGCGATATCGATCGCCTCATGGCCGGCCAAAGCCGCCGCGACATCGGTTTCCCAGGGAAGAAACCTTATCCGCGCCGCATCGCAGCCGGCGGCG
>JAWXBK010000036.1:0-37149 GCA_034439975.1 Rhodospirillaceae bacterium
CGACGCCGGCGTCGATGAGCGCATCGCTGCAGGGCGCAGTCTTGCCGTGATGCGCGCAGGGCTCGAGCGAGACATAGGCCGTGCCACCGCGCGCATCCGTGCCGGCGCGCGCGAGCGCCTCGGTTTCGGCATGAGGCCGGCCGCCGGACTGCGTCCAGCCGCGGCCGACGACGCGGCCATCGCTTGCAACGACGATGCAGCCGACAGCGGGATTGGGCGCGACCTGACCGAGGCCCCGACGGGCGAGCGCCAGCGCCGCCCGCATGAACGCGATATCGGATGGCCGGGGCGTTCCCCGGCCGGGGCTACTCGGGATCACCGCCGAGCTGGCCGACGAACTCTTCAAAATCCTTGGCCTCGCGGAAATTGCGATAGACCGAAGCGAAGCGCACGAAGGCGACCTGGTCGAGCGTCGAGAGCGCATCCATGACCATCTCGCCGACCAGCTTGGACGGGATTTCGCTTTCGCCCAGGCTTTCGAGCCGCCGCACGATGCCGTTGACCACGCGATCGACGCGGTCGGGTTCGACCGGCCGCTTGCGCAACGCGATCTGGATCGAGCGCATCAGTTTGTCGCGCTCGAACGGCTCGCGGCGGCCATTTCCCTTGACCACCGTCAATTCGCGCAACTGGATGCGCTCGAAAGTGGTGAACCGTGCACCGCAATTGAGGCACTGACGGCGTCGGCGGATGGCGGAATTGTCATCCGTCGGCCGCGAGTCTTTCACTTGCGTATCTTCATTCCCGCAGAACGGACAGCGCATTCGCTTTCCCCCGAGTGCCGACGCGAGCGGCGATCAGCGAAGTTCCGGATAAACCGGGAACCGGTGACAGAGTTCGATGACGTCGGCCGCAACGGCCTTTTCCGTTTTACCGTTGTCGTCCGGCGAGGCGGCAAGCCCGTCCAGCACCCGCAGGATCAGCTCGCCGACCTGGCGGAATTCGTCCTTGCCGAAACCGCGCGTGGTTCCCGCCGGCGTGCCAAGCCGGATGCCCGACGTCACCATCGGTTTTTCCGGGTCGAACGGAATGCCGTTCTTGTTGCAGGTGATGCGCGCGCGATCGAGGCTGTGCTCGGCCGATTTGCCGGTCAGCTTCTTCGGCCGCAGATCGACCAGCATCAGATGATTGTCGGTCCCGCCCGTGGTGATTGCGAGCCCGCCCTTCACCAGCGTTTCTGACAGTACCTTCGCGTTCTCGACCACGGCCTTCTGATAGGTCTTGAACTCGGGCCGCAGCGCCTCGCCGAAGGCGACTGCCTTGGCGGCGATCACATGCATCAGCGGCCCGCCCTGCAGGCCGGGGAACACAGCCGAGTTGAACTTCTTCCCGAGATCCTCGTCGTTCGAAAGGATCATGCCGCCGCGCGGCCCGCGCAAAGTCTTGTGCGTCGTCGTGGTCACGACATGCGCATGCGGCAGCGGGCTCGGATGAACGCCGGCCGCGACCAGTCCCGCAAAATGCGCCATGTCGACGAAGAAATAGGCGCCGACCGAATCCGCGATCTTGCGGAACCGTTCGAAATCCCAGTAGCGCGGATAGGCGGACCCGCCGGCGAGGATCAGCTTCGGCCGATGCTCCTTCGCAAGGCGTTCGACCTCGTCCATGTCGATGCGCTGGTCCTCGCGCCGCACCGTATAGGGCGCGACCTTGAACCATTTGCCCGACTGGTTGGCGGGCGAACCGTGTGTGAGATGGCCGCCGGCCGCGAGATCGAGGCCCATGAACGTGTCGCCGGGCTGCAGCAGCGCGAAGAAGACCGCCTGGTTGGCCTGCGCGCCGGAATGCGGCTGCACATTGGCGAACGCGCAGCCGAACAGTTTCTTCGCGCGCTCGATCGCAAGATTTTCGGCGAGATCGACAAATTCGCAGCCGCCGTAATAACGACGACCGGGATAGCCCTCGGCATACTTGTTGGTCAGCACCGACCCCTGTGCCTGCAAGACCGCCAGCGAGACGATGTTCTCCGAGGCGATCAGTTCGATCTGATCCTGCTGCCGGCGCAGCTCCTTGCCGATCGATGCGTAGACATCGGGATCGCGCTCCGCGAGCGAGGCGGTAAAAAATCCGGGTAGAACGGTCGAGGTATCGGCAGGCGCCATGGGTTTTCTGCGTCCTTCTTTCTCAAGCGCAATCAGCGGGCATCTTGTGCAGCGAGCGAGGGCGTCAGTTTGGCGACGCGGCGCCGATGGCGACCGCCCTCGAATTCGGTCGTGAGGAACACGCGCAGCGCACAGCGTGCGGTTTCCGGTCCGATGAGCCGCGCACCCAGCGCGAGCACATTGGCATCGTTATGCTGGCGGGCCAGCCTTGCACTCGTTTCGTCATGGCAGACCGCGGCCCGAACATGCGGATGCCGGTTGGCAGCGATCGCAATGCCGATGCCGGTGCCGCAGACCAGGAGACCGCGCCGGGCGCGCCCCGCCGCCAACGCTTCGGCAAGGCGGTCGGCGAAATCGGGATAGTCAACACTGTCCGGCCCATCGGTGCCGAGATCGAGCGCGTCGTGCCCAAGCGCCGTCAGCTCGGACTTCAGCGCTTCTTTCAGCGCAAATCCGGCATGGTCGGCGGCAATGGCGATCGTGTCGCGCGGCATCGACCCGCTCCTTCGTGGCACCGGCAAAACCGGCTTGGTCCCGAGCAACCATATATCGCGAAGCAGGGCCGGCCCGCCACAACTTATACCCAAAACGGGGGTCGCCGGGCACGGCCAGACGGATCATCGGTTACCGGAGAAGCCGGGCCGGCCGGGTCCAAAAGAAACGGCCCGGTGCAGTTTCCCGCACCGGGCCGCTCAGGATCCTGCAATTCCCGGGGGAATTACATTTCGGCGTAGGTGCCGTCCTTGAAGACGTACCAGACATAGGCCGACGCCGTCAGGTCGCCCTTGTCGTCGAACCCGATCGTGCCGACGACCGTATCCCAGTCATGCTTGCGCAGCTGGGCTGCAACGGCATCGGAATTGGTCGTGCCGGCCTCGTTGGCCGCAGCGGCCCAAACCTGCATCGCAGCATAGGTCGAGAGCGTGTAACCTTCCGGCTCGAACCCGCCTTCGCGGATCTTCGCCACCACTTCCGCCGCCGACGGCAGGTTGCGGGCTTCGGCCGCGTTCGAGAACATGACGCCCTCGGCCGCATCGCCGGCGATCGAAACGAACTCCGCCGTGTTGAGCGAGTCCGGGCCGATCATCAGCGCCTCAAGGCCCTGTTCGCGAGCCTGACGGATGATGAGCGCGCCTTCGGTGTGATAGCCGCCGAGATAAATGACGTCGATATTCGCCGCCTTCATCTTGGTCACGAGCGCGGTGTAGTCCTGCTCACCGGCCGTGTAAGCCTCATAGAGAACTTCCTGCAGGCCAGCGCCGTTCATCTGTTCCTTCGTCAGATCGGCGATGCCTTTGCCGTAAGTCGATTTGTCGTGAATGATCGCGACATTCTTGCCCGCATAGTTCGTCGCAATCCACGGACCGGCAAACTTGCCCTGCTGATCGTCACGACCGCAGGTGCGGAAGATGGTCTCGACGCCCTTTTCGAACGGGCCCTCGGTGAAGGCCGGGTTCGTCGACGCGGGGCTCATTTGCAGGATTTCCTCGTCGATGTAGACGTCGGAGGCCGGGATCGACGAACCGGAGCAGAAGTGTCCAGCCACGAAGACCACGCCCTTCGAAACGAAATCGTTGGCAACCGCGGTCGCCTGCTTCGGATCGCAAGCGTCGTCGCCGACTTCAAGCACCAGATTCTCGCCCAGCACGCCACCCGCCGCATTGATGTCGGCAACGGCCGCTTCCGCGCCGCGCTGCATCTGCGCACCGAACGCGGCATAATCGCCGGTCATCGGGCCCGCCGTCGCAACCGTGATATCGGCTGCGGCGTTGCCGGCCCCGATGGCAGTCGCGGCAACGATCGCCGCCGCCAGTGTAAGACCGTATTTTCGCATTTGATTTTCTCCCTGCGTTTGTAAGGGTTGCCGTCGCAACGATGCGACGTGCATCTCTCCCAACCCCCGCTGCTTGAGGGGGATCGGCCGGTATCGGAGCCTCAATCGATCATGGCGTCAATAGCGTTGATTACCACCCGATCGTGCCACGTTAAGTGTATTGCCTGCTATTTCAATCGGTTAACCCGGCTGCCGCTCACGCCAGCGGAACAGTCCCGCGCGCTCGTAAAGCCACGGATACTGGCTCACCATCTTGCGCACCTTGGTAATCCGGTAGGCGAAGAGTGCGATCACGATCAGGGTAATCGCGTTCATCACGTATCCTGCAAATGCCGTATCGAAACGCGGCGCCTCGCTCGAAACGAAGCTCGCAACGATGAACGCGCCGTCGAACAGCACATAGCTGAGGAACTGCGATGCGAGCGCCAGCAGAGCGCCAGAGGCAACGTTATGCCACCATGCGCCCCATCCCTGCGCGATCGCCTGCCCCATCATGAACGCGGCACCGCCGCCGATCACGATCGTCGCCCCGATGAAAACAGGCACCGTGGTACCGAGCAGCTGTTCGATATCCATATCGCGGGCTCCCGGCTCAGTGACCGCCCTCGAGATACGCTGCGCGAACTTCCGCATTGGCCAGAAGCTCGCGCCCGGTTCCCGAGAGCGCTATTTTGCCGTTCATCATCACATAACCGCGATGCGCCAGGCGCAACGCATGAAACGCATTCTGTTCCACGAGGAACACAGTGACGCGATCGCGTTCATTGACCTCGCGGATAACGCGGAAAATCTGTTTGACGATCATCGGCGCCAGACCGAGAGACGGCTCGTCGAGCAGCAGCAGGCGCGGCCGGCTCATCAGCGCGCGGCCAATCGCCAGCATCTGTTGCTCGCCGCCCGAGAGCGTACCGCCACGCTGCCGCTGGCGCTCTTTCAAAATGGGAAACAGTTCATAGACGCGATCGAGATCCTCGCTGAAATGCGCCGGATCGGTGGTCAGCGCCCCCATCTGCAGATTTTCGAGCACCGTCATGCGCGGGAAGATGCGCCGGCCTTCGGGCGCATGCGCGATGCCGCGCTGCATGATCTGATATGTGGGCAGCCCGGTCACGTCTTCGCCCTCGACCAGTATCTGACCTTCGCGCGGCCGCGGATTGCCGCAGATCGTCATCAGCAGCGTCGACTTGCCGGCACCGTTGGCACCGATCAGCGTCACGATCTCGCCGGTCTGGACATCGATATCGACACCCTTCAGCGCTTCGATGTTCCCGTAGAAGGTATGGACGCCCCGGGCGGCGAGCATCGACGCGCTCACGACGACACCTCCGGAATATCCTGTTTCACGACCTCGGGCAGATCCTCGTCTTCTTCCTCGCCAAGATAGGCGCGGATCACGTTCGGATCGTTGCGCACCGTTGCAGGCGGCCCGTCGGCGATCTTTCGACCGTAATCGAGCACGACGATATGGTCGGAGATCTTCATTACGACGCTCATGTCGTGTTCGATCAGCAGTACCGCCGTCTTTTCCTCGTCCCGGATCGAGATCAGAAGCTCGTTGAGCTCGCCCGACTCGCGCGGATTGAGGCCCGCGGCCGGCTCGTCGAGGCAGAGCAACAGCGGATCGATGCACATCGCACGCGCAATCTCGAGCCGGCGCTGTGCGCCGTAGGGCAGACTGCCGGCGGGACCGTCGGCCTGCGCCACAAGTCCGATCTTGTCGAGCCAGCGCCGCGCCTTCTCGACCGCCGCGTCTTCGGCGGCCCGGTAGCGCTTGAGGCCGAGAAGTCCGAACAGCGAATAGCCCGACGCGCGCATAAGCTGGTTGTGCTGGGCGACGATCAGGTTCTCGAGCACCGACATCGCCGGAAACAAGCGGATGTTCTGGAACGTGCGCGCGATCCGCGCATCCTTGGCAATACGAAACCCTTCCATCTGCTCGAGCATCATCGGCCCGGCCGGGTGATGCATCACCAGGCGGCCGACCGTTGGTTTGTAGAATCCGGTCAGGCAGTTGAAGACCGTGGTCTTGCCCGCGCCGTTCGGACCGATGATTCCGGTGATCTGCCGGTCGGCTGCCTCGAACGACACATCGTCGATGGCGACGAGGCCGCCGAAACGCATCGTCAGATGCTCGACCGCGAGCAGCGGCCGGATTTCGGACGCATGCGGCGACATGTTTGGAGCCGCCGCAACGCTCATCCGCTGCCCTCGCCCGCCATGGCGCGGTCGCGCCGATCGAGCGCCGACTTGCCGTGCAGCAGCACAGTCGGGTCGCGATGCGCGAGCAGACCGCGCGGTCGCCAGATCATGATCAGCACCATGCCCGCGCCGAACGCGATCATGCGGAAATCGGCAAGCTCGCGGAACACTTCGGGCAACCCGATCAGGATCGTCGAGGCGAGCACGACGCCGAGCTGACTGCCGAGCCCGCCCAGCACCACGATCGCCAGGATGACGGCGGATTCGATGAACGTGAAACTTTCCGGGCTGATAAAGCCCTGGCGGGTGGCGAAGAACGCGCCGCCGAAACCGCCGATCATCGCGCCGATCGAGAACGCCGTCAGTTTGGTGTTGCGCGGATTGATGCCGAGCGCGCGACAGGCCGTCTCGTCCTCGCGCAACGCCTCCCAGGCACGGCCGATCGGCAGCCGTCGCAATCGCAACGTAAAGACGCAGGTTACCATCGAGAGGATCAGGATGATGTAATAGAGATAGACGATCCGGTGCAGCGGCGCGAAGGTGAGCTCGATATCGAACACCGACTGCAGCATCGGCCCGACGACGCTGTGAAACGTTTCGCCGCCGTCCGGGTTCTGGCGCTCGAACGGCAGGCCGAGGAACGACGGTCGCGGGATGTCGCGAATCCCGTCGGGTCCACCGGTAAACCACCACCAGTTGATCAGGATCACGCGAATCATTTCGCCGAATCCGAGCGTCACGATGGCCAGATAGTCGCCTCGTAATCGCAATACGGGGAAGCCGAGCACGATTCCGAAGAATGCCGCCATCGCGCCGGCGAGCGGCAGGCAGCCCCAGAAGCTCCAGTCGAAATAATGCGCAAATAGCGCATAGGAATATGCGCCGACCGCATAGAACGCGACAAAACCGAGATCGAGCAGGCCGGCGAGCCCGACCACCACGTTGAGCCCCCAGCCGAGCATGCAATAAGTGAGCACGAGGATGCCCATGTCGACGATGCGCCGTTCCGGAAACAGGACCGGCAAAAGGATCGCGAACAGGATCATGAGGCCGGCCGCATAGCGACTGTATTTCTGCGTCCGGGCCGAGACCGCGTCCATGACGCCGCCGCCGCGCGGTGCCGGTGCGCCGCCGCGACGCTGAACGACGAGCGCGCGCAACGCGAAAACGACCGCGGTCAGGCCAAAAATCCAGTCGACGATCTTGTTGCTGAACGGCAGCAGCGACAGGTCGCGCTCGCCGCCGATCAGTGTCGAGCCGATAACCGCCACCGCAAAGGCCACGCTACCGATCAGGACCGGCCATGCGATGCCGGCCCGCAGCATCTGCATGCCAGCGCGGCCAAGTGCCACGACGAGCGCGGCAACGAACACATCGTCGTAGCGGGTGATGAAGCGCAGACCCTTCGGATCGTCGATCGTTTCGATGCCGATGAGTTGGCTGCCCAGCAGGAACACAATGATCCCGCTGATGATCATGTCTTTGGCAATGCGACCGCCGAGCGACTTCGGTTCGCGCGCGATCGTGGCGACCACTCCCGCCATGTATCAGACCTTCTCGATCTCGGGTTTGCCGAGCAATCCGGTCGGCCGGAAGATCAGCACCAGAATGAGAATGGCAAACACCGCGACATCCTTGTATTCGACGGTGAAATAGCCCGACCAGAAAGCCTCGATCAGCCCGATCAGCAGGCCACCCAGCATCGCGCCGGGGATCGATCCGATGCCGCCGAGCACCGCGGCCGTGAACGCCTTGATGCCGGCAAGAAATCCGATGAAAAAATCGACCACGCCGTAATAGAGCGTCACCATCAGGCCGGCCACGCCCGCAAGCGAGGCGCCAATGATAAAGGTGATCGAGATCGTCCGGTCCACATTGACGCCGAGCAGCGCCGCCATCTTTTGATCCTGCTCGCAGGCGCGCTGCTGGCGACCGAGCGCGGTGCGGGTAATCAGCAGCGTGAAGACGACCATCAGGGCTACCGTCAGCAGCACGATGAAGATCTGCAGATAGCCGAGCTGGACGGCAAAACCGGCATCCGGCGCCGACAGCGTGAAGCCGCCCTTGATCAGCGGCTGCAGCGGCTTGTTGCGCGCACCCTGCGCGAGCTGCACATAGTTTTGCAGGAAGATCGACATGCCAATCGCCGAGATCAGCGGCGCGAGACGAAACGATCCGCGCAACGGCCGATAAGCGACGCGCTCGACCGTCCAGCCGTACATCGCCGTCAGGATCACGCTCATGATCAGCATCAGCATGAGCGCCAGCGGCACCCAAGTGATGCCGGCCACGCCGAGAATCAGGAACGTAATCACCGCATGGAACGCGCCGATCATGTAGATGTCGCCGTGCGCGAAATTGATCATGCCGATGATCCCGTAGACCATCGTGTAGCCGATCGCAATGAGCCCGTAGATGGCGCCCAGCGTCAGCCCGTTGATCAGCAACTGGATGAATAAATCCATGCCCGTTCGTCGAGACCGGATCGTTTCGTGCGATGGTCGCTGTGGCGCATAACATGCAACGCTCGCATCGACCGGCCCCGTACTTGCGCTCCCCTTGACGTCACCCTGATTTCGCCCGGCCTCGCTTAAGGAATCAGCATCGCCAGATCTCGTTTGTGCCGCGACGGTAGACCAGCCCTCCAAGGGCGGCAAGCCTGATGCGCCTAGTCGCGGCGCTCATGGCCGGGTCTGCTCGACCGCAGGATCAGCACGGCGGCCAGCAGTCCGAACACGACGACGTCCCGCCATGCGCCGCCCACAACGCTCGCGGCGAGCGTCTCGACCGCCGCGACCGCAAGGCCGCCGAGAAACGCGCCGGGTACGGAGCCGAGCCCACCCAGCACGGCGGCGGTCAGCGCCTTGAACCCGAATGGCATCCCCATCCCGAAATCGACCGGGCCATAATGCCAGACGGAAAATGCGCCGGCGAGCCCCGCGAGGAAACCGCCGAGTGCAAAACCGAGCGCCACCATGCGCCCGCCATCGATGCCGAGCAGCGCCGCCATCCGACTGTCTTCGACCGCGGCACGAAATTTTCGCCCGAGTTTGGTGTAACGGCCGGCCAGATGCAGACCGGCCGCCACCGCTCCGGTCGCGAGACCGATCGTCAGATGGCGCGTGCTCGCGACGACGCCGAACCCATCGAAATTGGCCAGCGCGACGCCGCTGTTGGGATAGAACGGCATCCATTGAGTCTGTGGGCCTTGCAAGAGACGCATGGCTTCGCCGATCGCGATCGCAAGACCGATTGCCGCAATCATCGCGGCGAGCGGTCGCGCTTCGAGCGGACGGAAGAGGAACGCCATCGCCCAGCCGAAGGCGGCGGCCGGCACCCCGACCGCGACGATTGCGAAGACGAAGCCGACGCCGGTGCCCCCCAATCCGATACCGAAATCGAGCGATCCTGCCAGGCCGCGCGTGAGGAACAGCATGAATGCGCCGAGCATCACCAAGGGACCGAACGCGAAATTGATGAAGCGTCCGGCCGCATAGATCAGCGTAAAGGCAACCGCGACCAGCGCATAGAGTCAGCCGAGCGCGAGCGCGTTGACCGATTGCTGCAGCACATAGCCGAGCCCGTAATCGGCCGCGGGCTCGTCGCCACTGTGGCTCGCGCCCGGCAGAATATGCAGCAGCTTGTAAAGTTGCTGCACATCGTAGCGGGTCATCAGCCCGTATCTCGCGCTTTCGAGACGCGCGATCTGCCAGCGCCCGCCGCTTTGCTGTAACGGCAGAAACCAGCATGCGAGCCAGCCAGCCGCATCGTCGGGCGCAAGTCGGTCGCCCTCCCAGCGCCAGGCGATCAATGTGTGTCCGTCGTCGATCCAGCGCACGGGATCGCGCTCGAGCCGGATCGGTGCAGCGACAAAACCGGGCAGGAAATCGCGGCAGATTTTCTGCGCGTCGTAGAACGGATCGATCTCGGCGCGCGCACTCGTCGCAACCAGCGCCGCGAGCAGCAGGCCGATTGCAAATGTTAAGTAAATCGACGATCGCGCGGCATCCGGCCGTTGCGATACGCGGGCTTTCGCGCCGCGCTCCCGGGCCTTGCCCGCAGGCCGGCGATCTGATGCTATGCTGCGATGCAGCACGGCGCCGCGACGTCCCATGCCGTTTGCGATGAATTCAGGGAGAGTTTCGATGGCCCAGGCGACCGCCGCCAAACCCAGTTCCGCCGCTGCGAAACCCGGTTTCGACTGGGAGGATGCGCTGCTCCTCGAAGACCAGCTCAGCGAAGACGAACGCATGGTCCGCGACACGGCACGCCAATACGCCCAGGACCGGCTCATGCCGCGGGTGCTGGAAGCGTTCCGGCACGAGAAATTCGATCGGTCGATCATGAGCGAGCTGGGTGAGCTGGGTCTCCTCGGGTCCACGATCGAGGGCTATGGCTGCGCCGGCGTCAACTATGTTTGTTACGGACTGGTTGCCCGCGAGATCGAGCGCGTCGATTCCGGCTATCGCTCGGCGATGAGCGTCCAGTCGAGCCTCGTCATGCATCCGATCCATGCCTACGGTACCGAGGCGCAGCGCGAAAAATATCTCCCCCGCCTCGCCCGCGGCGAAATCGTCGGCTGTTTCGGTCTGACCGAGCCCGATCACGGTTCCGATCCGGGCGGTATGAAGACCCGCGCGAAGAAGGCCGATGGCGGATTCGTGATGAACGGCGCCAAGATGTGGATCACCAACTCGCCGATCGCCGACGTCTTCGTCATCTGGGCGAAGGACGACAGCGACGCGATCCGCGGTTTCATCCTAGAGCGCGGCATGAAGGGGCTTTCGACGCCGACGATCGAAGGTAAATTCTCGCTGCGCGCGTCGATCACCGGCGAAATCGTCATGGAAGATGTGTTCGTGCCGGAAGAAAATCTGCTGCCGAACGTGAGCGGCCTCAAGGGCCCGTTCGGCTGCCTCAACAACGCGCGCTACGGCATCGCCTGGGGCGCGCTGGGTGCAGCCGAGTTCTGCTGGCATGCCGCTCGGACCTATACGCTCGACCGCAAGCAGTTCGGCCGGCCGCTCGCCGCCAACCAGCTGATCCAGAAAAAGCTCGCCGATATGCAGACCGAGATCACGATCGGGCTGCAATCCTGCCTGCGGCTCGGTAGGCTCATGGACGAGCATCGCGCCGCCCCCGAAATGATCTCGATGCTGAAGCGCAATTCCTGCGGCAAGTCGCTCGACATCGCCCGCATGGCCCGCGACATGCATGGCGGCAACGGCGTATCGGACGAATTTCATGTCATCCGGCATGTGATGAATCTCGAAGCGGTCAACACCTACGAGGGCACGCACGACATCCACGCGCTCATCCTCGGCCGCGCGCAGACGGGTATCCAGGCGTTTACGGGGTAGGCAGCGGGGCTCAATACCGGAATGACGCTCTCTGCTTTGTGCCGGACGCAAACTGCCGGATGCCGTAACCCCAGGTGCCCCGCATGAAACTCCGCGACCGCAAGATCCTGACCTTCGACGTGATGGGCACGCTGATTGATTACGAAACGGGAATCCTCGACTATTTCCGTCCCGTCATGGCGAAGGCTGGTGTGGACATGGACGACGACACGTTCTTTTCCCACTACGGACGGGCGGAGGATGCGCTGAACAAAACTGCGACCGGCCGTCCCTTTACGAAAATCCAGCCGGACATCTATCGCGCGGTGGCAGGCGATCTCGGCCTGCCCAACGACGACGTGCATGCCGAAGGGCTGGAGCGTTCGATCGAACGCTGGCCCGCCTTCGCCGATTCAGTGGCCGCCCTGAAAGAACTAAGGAAGCGGTTCCGGCTGGTGGCCATGACGAATGCGGATAACGGATCGCTGTCGTATTTCTCCCGCACGCTGGACGATCCGTTTGACGATAGCGTCACCGCCGAGGATGTCGGCACCGTCAAACCCGATCCGCAGGTCTTCGCCTATACGCGCGGCCGCAGCAGCGTGCACGGTTACGGGCTGCAGGATTTCCTGCATGTCGCGCAAAGCCAGTTTCACGATATCGGCGTCGCAAAGCGGCTGGGTTTTGCCGTGTGCTGGATCGAGCGTCGGCATGGAAAGAAAGGCTCGGGCGCGCAGCCCGCCGTTTCCGACATCGCCGTGCCACACTACCATTTCACCAGCCTCGCCCAACTCGCCGACGCGGTGGAGCGCGGCCAATAGGTCGCACCGCCGGTAGAGTTGCGCTCTCTCGTTGTAAGATGAACTGAGAAGATGCCGCTTCGCCATGAACAACGCGCAGCTATGCTGGATGCAACTAAAGGCGTTGCAAGCGCTTTTCTTGAAGACATAAGCCACATTAGGGATTTGCTTGCGGAGAGGAAAACCTCCCGCACACAAGCTCGTTACTTGAGCATCACACTACGTCGACTTCTGGTAAATCGAGAGTTATCTAACATTGCAAGCCCTAGGACAGGGCGCCTTCATTTTCTGGTTCCAGACAACAAACCGTTTTACAAACTTGAGAAGCGAGCTCCATACGATTTTTTTGTCAGCGGCGGCGCACCTCTATTTGGGCCAAAATTCCGACCCATTTTCGGGCGACCGGGCACAGACAACTCAATCGCTCGCGAGCTACCTTTACTCAGCAACGACACTGCCGAAGCAATCGCATCGGTTCGAATCGATGGGTTTCTATCCCAAAAGGTAATTTGTCTCAAAGGCGATTGGGTTACGAGACAGCAGGTAATCAAATTTGTAGCGAATGTCGCGTCCGGTGCGCATTCGGCCACTCCCCATTCTCCCGATGAGCAACTTCTCGCCAAAATCAGAAACGCCATTTCTGCGACATCCAATGGGGAAGAGGTCACTGTTACAATAAGACAAGTTCCTGACTACAATTACGGCTCGGACTTTAATTACTTACCAGATTCCATCGATATGGTTCTCCATGAACTGATGTCGGCAGCGTACTATCTCAATGAGTCGCCGGATGTCAAAGCTCTTGAGGCAAGTATCAGATCAGAATTAAACGAATAAGCTCAACGTTTGGCGAGCGATCTTGCTCTTCGATGGATTGATGGGTCTCCCATCCCTCAAACCGTCCTCAAGTACCACTCATATTCCAGCGGCGAGACGGTCGAGCGGAATTTGCGGCGCTCCGCCTTGCGGCCGAGACTGAAGACATTGCAAAAATCGGCGCCGAGATAGTCCGGCAGCGCGATTGCCGCATCGAAAGCGCGGATCGCATCGTTCCAGCTCGTCGGCAGTGCGGTGCGCGGATTGGTATAGGCGTTGCCATCGGTCGGTTCGTCGGGGCGAACCTTGTTGACGATCCCATGATGCGCGCCGGCGCGCATGGCCGCCGTCACCAGATAGATATTGGCGTCGGCACCGGCGAAACGATGCTCGATGCGGCGCGCGCCCATCGCCACTGGGAATGCGGAGACCCGTGGTGCGGTTGTTGTACGCCCAGGCGGTCGAGGTCGGCGCGTAGCTGCCTTCCTGGAACCGCCGATATGAGTTCGCGTTGGGGGCGCAGATGGCAAGCGCCTCCGCCGTCGTTGCCTGCAACCCGCCAATCGCATGCCGCATCGCTGCCGCGCGCCGTGCCGTCGTCGAAGACGTTGCGCCCGTCGCGATCGAGCAGGCTCATATGGATATGGAGCCCGTTACCTGATTCCTCGCCATAGGGCTTGGCCATGAACGTCGCCTCGAACCCGCAGGACGCAGCGACGCCTTTGACGAGATGTTTCAGCAGCACACCCTGATCGGCCGCCGCCACTGCATGCGCGTTGTAGTGGAGATTGATTTCGTACTGCCCCGGCCCCGCCTCGGCGATCGCCGCTTCCGCCGGAATGTCCTGCGCGTGCGTCGCCTGTTCGACGCGCGCGAAGAAGGTTTCGAAATCGTCGAGCGACGTCATGATCAATGGCTGTACGGTACTCTCGCGCCGACCGGTATGTGGCGAGCGCGGCGGTTGCGGCCGACCGTCCCTGGCGAGTTCGCGATCGATCAGATAGAACTCGAGCTCGATCGCCACGACCGGCGTCAACCCGTCCGCGGCATAGCGATCGAGAACGCGCTTCAGCACATGGCGCGGATCGAGGAAGAACGGCGCGCCGCTCTCGTCATACATCGAGAGAAGAACCTGGCCGAGCGGTCGCGCATGCCAGGGCGCGCGCTTCAGCGAATCCGGAACCGGCCAGCCGATATAATCCGCGTCGCCCCGCTCCCACACCAGGCCGGCTTCCACGACATCGGCGCCGGTGATGTCGAGTGCATAGAGCGATCCCGGAAATCGCACGCCGTCGCGATAGATCTTGGCGATACCGTCGCGCGGAATGCGCTTGCCGCGCATGACGCCGTTGCCGTCGGGCAGCAGCACATCGAGGCCGACAATATCGGGGTTCTCGGCGAGAAATCGGGCGACCTCGTCGTCGGCCACGCTGTGGTCAGTTCGGCTGTCCATGAGGGCGCCCCTCCGTTGGGCGCGAAATGTGCGGGCATCCTGCCAATCCAAAACCGGGCGTCAAGGGCACCCCGGAAAGCCTCGCCAGACTGCGGCCCGTATAGCAAAAATGGCCGTGCCTTGCCTTGATTCAGCGCCGCATGCGATCTTGTTGCCCTCTTCCACGACATCCGTGTGACTTATGACCGGCCGCCTCGAAGAATGGCTTACCGAACGCAATATCGATGAAGTTGAGTGCCTCGTACCGGATATCTCCGGCATCGCACGCGGCAAGATCCTGCCGGCGCAGAAGTTCCTGAAAGGCATCAAGGGACAGAGCCTGCGCATCCCCGAAAGCGTCTTCATCCAGACCGTGACCGGCGAATTTTCCGAGGACGAGGAAGACTGGGTCGTCCCCGATGCGGATCCCGACGTCTATCTGGAGCCCGATCCGAACACGATGATGGTCGTGCCGTGGAACGACGAACCGACGGCGCAGGTCGTCTGCGACGCGTTCTACAATGACGGCAAGCCGGTCGATATCTCGTCGCGCTATCTCCTGCGCCGCATCGTCGAGCTCTATGCCGAAAAAGGCTGGGCGCCGATCGTGGCGCCGGAACTCGAATTCTATCTGGTTCAGATCAATCCCGATCCCGACATTCCGCTGGTGCCGCCGATCGGCCGCAGCGGACGCCCCGAAACCGGGCGTCAGTCCTACGGCATCGATGCCGTGAACGAATTCGATCAGCTTTTCGAGGATGTCTACGATTACTGCGAGAAGCAGGAGATCGACGTCGACACGCTGACGCATGAAGGCGGTTCGGCGCAGATGGAGATCAACTTCAATCACAGCGATCCGCTGCGCCTCGCCGACAGCGTGTTCACATTCAAGCGCACCGTGCGGCATGCGGCAATGAAGCATAACGTCTATGCGACATTCATGGCGAAGCCGCTCGAAAAAGAGCCGGGCAGCGCCATGCATATTCATCAGTCGGTGCTCGACAAGCGCAGCGGCAAGAATTTGTTTGCAACCAAGGGCGGCGAAGATTCGGCTCTGTTCCGCTCGCATGTCGCGGGGCTGCAGCGTTATCTGCCGCAGATCATGCCGCTGATCGCACCGAATGTGAATTCATACCGCCGCCTGCAGCCTTATCTCGATGCGCCGATCAACGTGCATTGGGCGGTCGACAACCGCACGGTCGGTTTACGTGTGCCGATTGCCGATCGCAACGGGCGCCGCATCGAAAACCGGCTCGCCGGCGCCGATGCGAATCCGTATCTCGCGATCGCCGCGTCGCTCGCCTGCGGTTATGTGGGCATGATCGACCGCCTGAAACCGACCAAGCAGATCGAGGGCAGCGCCTATCGCCTGGCGCATACCCTGCCGCGCACACTCTACGATGCGCTGCATCGCTTCCAGGCCTGCCGGCGGATGCGTGAAATTCTCGGCGACCGCTTCATGCGCGCGATCATGACGGTTCGCCGGGGCGAGCTTGAGGCCTATCAGCGGGTCATCAGCTCATGGGAGCGCGAACATCTGCTGCTGAACGTGTAGCGAGGGATCGTGCGGTCCTCGTCTACCAATTCAGCGTGAGGCACGTAACATCCTTTCAAAGGCCGTCATTGCCGGGCTTGACCCGGCAATCCACGGAACGGCTTGATTCCGCTTCAATGACGACGTTCGGTGCGGCGGCGCGATGGATCGCCGGGTCAAGCCCGGCGATGACGAAATTTAGGTGATCGCCCGACCCCTTGGACCGAAATGCGCGCCTGTGGTAGCGTTTAGAGATGATCGCGCGCATTCCGGGCATAGGCGGGGCGCGACAGGCGCCCCCACCCCCTCACGCGGCCCTTCGGCTGCCGGCGCCCTTTTCCGCGCTTTCCCGCCAGTTTGAACTGCTGATTCTCTGCGCGCGTATCGGTTTCAACCCGTAAGACACTGACCGGCATTTCGATGCGCTCTGCCGCGCTTTATCGCGGCCGGGAGCGCATTTTTCGTTTCATGCTGTCCAATGTTGGCCATATCCCGATCGATCCGGCGATGGCTAATTCCCGAGAAGGAAGCGAATCATGAATCTCGATCCCCGCAAAAACTCCACCGCCCGCTGGACGGCCGGAGACCTCGCCCACCACATCCACCCGTTTACCGATAACGGAACGCTGGCGAAGGACGGGCTGCGCATCATCACGCGCGCCGAGGGCACCTATTGCTACGATTCCGAAAACAACCAGTTGCTCGACGCATTCGCCGGGCTGTGGTGCGTCAATATCGGCTATGGCCGCAAGGAACTCGCCAAGGCCGCGTACGATCAGCTCCTGGAACTGCCCTACTACAACACCTTCTTCAAGACGACGACGCCGCCCGTGGCGGAACTATCGGAACTGCTGGCGGAGATCACACCCGGGACGCTGAAGCACGTGTTCTACGGCTCGTCCGGATCGGACGCAAACGACACGATCGCGCGCCTCGCCCGGCATTACTGGGATATCTGCGGCAAGCCACGCAAGAAGGTGATCATCGGCCGGACCAACGGCTATCACGGCAGCACCATGGCGGCGGCCTCGATGGGCGGTATGCTCGGCATGCACGCGCTCGCCGATCTGCCGTTGCCGAACTTCACGCATATCATGCAGCCCTATCATTTCATGCTCGGGCGCGGCATGAGCGCAGACGAATTCGGATTGAAGGCAGCGCGCGCGCTCGAAGACCGCATTCTCGAACTCGGTGCCGATCGCATCGCCGCGTTCGTGGGCGAACCGATCCAAGGCGCGGGTGGCGTCATCATACCGCCCGACACGTACTGGCCCGAGATCCAGCGCATCTGCAAGAAGTACGAAATCCTGCTGATCGCCGACGACGTGATCTGCGGTTTCGGCCGGACCGGTCACTGGTTCGCCAGCGAACACTTCAAGATCGATGCCGACTTCATGACGCTCGCGAAGGGCATCACGTCGGGCTATCTGCCGCTGTCGGCTGCGATGATCGGCAGTCGCGTCGCCGAAGCGCTGGCCAGCGAAAAGGCCGGCGAACTCGCGCACGGCTACACTTATTCGGGTCACCCGGCCTGCTGCGCGGTTGCGATCGAGAACATCCGCATCCTGCGCGACGAAGGCATCATCGACCGGGTGCGGACCGAGACCGGCCCGTATCTCAAGAAGCGGATGCAGGATCTGCTCGAGCATCCCCTGGTCGGCGAGGTGCGATCGCTCGGCCTCATCGGCGCAATTGAACTGGTCAAGGACAAGAAGACCAATCAGCAATTCGATCCGCTTGGCGAAGTCGGCACCATCTGCCGCGACCATTGCTTCCGCAACGGCCTCATCATGCGCGCAACGCGCGACACGATGCTGCTCTCGCCGCCGCTGATCTGGACCAAGGCAAATGTCGACGAGTTCATCGAGCTCGCGACCAAGGCACTCAATCTCACGCTCGCCGACATTGCCAAGCGCGCGAATTAACGGGGAACGGTCATGCAAAACGCCAAGGTTATTCCGAACGAGAAGTACGACGCCAAGCAGGTCTGGGAATGGGATCGCGCCCACTGGATCCATCCCTGGACCGATTTTGCCGCCTTCAAGGAAAAAGGCTCAACCGTCATCTGCGAGGGCGAAGGGCCGTATATCTATGACGGCGACGGCAAGCGCCACATCGACGGCATCGGCGGCTTGTGGTGCGTCAATATCGGCTATGGCCGCGAGGAGATGGCGCAGGCGATTGCCGAGCAATGCCGCCGCCTTTGCTATTACAGCACCTTCGTCGACACCACGACGCCGCCGGCAGCCGAACTCGCACACAAGCTCGCGACGATCTCACCGGGCACGCTCAATCACGTGTTCTATTCGACCGGCGGATCGGAAGCGAACGATCAGGCCGTTCGGATCGTACATTTCTATTTCAACCGCCTCGGCAAGAAGAACAAGAAGAAAATCATCGCGCGCATGGACGGCTATCACGGCTCCACGCTGCTGACGGCCACCATTACCGGCGTGATGTTCGACCGAATCGGTTTCGACGTGATCGACGAGCTGGTCCATCACATCTCGAATCCGAATCCCTATCGCCGTCCGGCCGGCATGACGGAAGCCGAGTTCCTCGAATTCCTGGTCAAGGAACTCGAGGACAAGATTCTCGAACTCGGGCCCGATAATGTCGCGATGTTCTTCGCCGAGCCGATCATGGGCGCGGGCGGCGTCATCGTGCCGCCGCAGGGCTATCACAAGCGCATGAAGGCGATCTGCGACGCGTACGACATCTTCTATATCTCGGACGAGGTCGTGACCGGCTTCGGCCGGCTCGGCCATTTCTTCGCATCCGAGGATGTGTTCGGCATTCAGCCGGACATCATCACCGGCGCGAAGGGCATCACCTCGGGCTATCAACCGCTCGGCATCACGATGCTCTCTGACAAGATCTACGAGGTCATCTCGGTGCCGCAGGAACCCGGCGCGATGTTCACGACCGGCTTTACCTATTCCGGTCACCCGGTCGCCTGCGCGGCGGGGCTGAAGAACATCGAGATCATGGAGCGCGAGGATATCTGCGGCCATGTTCGCGAGGTCGGCCCCTATTTCGAGGAGCGCCTTAAGACGCTCTACGAACTGCCGATCGTCGGCGACGTGCGCGGCAAATGCTTCATGAATTGCGTCGAATATGTCGGCAACCGCGAGACCAAGGCGCTGTTGCCGGAGGAAGCGAATATCGGCGCCCGCATCGCCCGTCTCGCACAGGAACGCGGCGCGCTGGTCCGGCCGATCGGGCACATGAACGTGCTGTCGCCGCCGCTCATCCTCTCGAAGAGTCAGATCGACGATCTGGTTGAGATCCTGCGTGCATCGGCTATCGAGGCGATGAACGAGCTCAAGCGCGAAGGCATCTGGAACGGTTAGCCGTCTCTCGCGGCCTCATCCGGTATCGCCAATTCGTGGCGGGCCGGGTGAGGCCGTTCGTTCGATCACCATTCCCTATCTCTCGCTCGGCTCCGCTGTCGCGGCGCTGTCGGCTTTCAATTGCCGCAGGCGATGCCGCGTCGCCCGAGGCTTTGCTTACGGATGCATGATGCGCGTGCCACTGCGGTCGATCGGATCGGGCGCGAGGCTGAGATAGCGATCCCGCACGCGATCCCACAAAGCGAGACGCGACCAATCCGGTGGATCGGCGAGCTGCATTTTTTCCGTGAGGAAAGGGTTGGGAAACAGGATCGTCATCTGCTCCTCCCCCGCGCCGTTGCGCATGCGCAGGGCCCAGGTATCGGGCGTACCGTCGCGGTTCATTCGGCGCAGCAACACTGTTTCCGCATTGCGACGGCGCTTCGCAAGCGTGGGCGGCGTCGGCGATCGCGGATCGCCTCGCGTCTCGCCGATGCAGAGATGAAAATGCATGCGGCCGAAATCGACCGTCAGATAGCCATCCAGCAGGCTGATGTGGCGCGGTGCCCGGTCGACCGAAATTTCCCAGGCCGCCCCTTCGATCAGCGGGCCAAAGACGATTTCGCGCCAGTGATTTTCGAACAGATCGCGCAGGATCGTTTCGAGAAATGCGGCCTCGACCGGCAGGTCCCAAATTTCGAGACGGCCAAGACCGGGCTGATCCTCGAAACGGCTTTCGACCCGAGACATGGCGTTCCTATCCGGATTTGACCGGATCGGGCAGGACGCGCGTGTACCAATGTTCGACGAACCGGTTCCAGCCCTTCTTCGTCTTCGCCTCGACGACCCAGACCATCTCGCCGTTCTCTTTCGGCCAGTAAGCCTGGCGCGCATGCTGGCCCATCACCGTCGCCTCGAAACCGACCGCCTCCGGATGCAGGTCGCTCACATCCGCCTCAATGCCATTCGTGTGCTTGCCGTCGGACGTGAAGGACCAGAAGCGCACATTCTTCTCGCCGCCGGCACCGAAGATGGCGATTTCCTTGTAGGTGTACCCAGCCTTCTTCTTGTCCTTGGCGTCGGTTTTGTCGGCGGACTTGTCGCCATCCTTATCGGCGGCTTTTGCGCCAGCCTTTGGCGGTTTCCCGATCGTCCAGTAGGCAGTAAGCCGCACGTAATTCTCGTGCAGGACGGGATCGAAACGGCGCAGGCATTCGACCGGCCCGTTATCGGATGTCGTTTCGGTCTCCCAGACGCCGAGCAGCGGATCGAGAAACCCGAGCTTGCCGCGCCCCTTCTTCCAGAGTTTTGCCATGAGTTATTCTAACCGAACTTACCGGATTTGCTGAAGCCCGGCGGCGGCAGGCGACCGGACTGGCCGCGCTTGCCGATCCAGGCGCGCAGATCGGTCTCGGTGCGGGTGCGATCGCCGGTCTTCCAGGTGAGGCCTTCCTTCTTCACATAGGTCTTGATGTCGGCGAGCCCGCCGTCCTTGTAGCGTTGCAGGATGACGCCGCGACCACGCGTCATTACCGGCAACTCGGCGAGCGGGAAGAGGATCAGCTTGCGGTTCTCGCCGATGACCGCGACATGATCGCCCTCGACGATCGCGCAGGCGGCCGCTTCGGCGCCCTTCGCGAGATTAAGCACCTGCCTGCCGGCGCGGGTTTGCGCCATCATGGCTTCCTGCTGCACGACAAAACCGCGCCCGTCGGCCGACGCCACGATCAATTTGCGTACCGGCTCGTAGAGCATCAGGGAAACGATCTCCTGATCGTTGCCGAGATCGATCATCAGCCGGATCGGCTCGCCATGACCGCGCCCGCCCGGCAGCTTGTCGACGCCGAGCGTGTAGAATCGGCCGTTGGTCGCGAACAGCAGCAGCTTGTCGGTCGTCTGCGCATGCAGCGCGAAACGCAGCCGGTCGCCTTCCTTGAACTTGAGTTCGGCCGAGGGCTCGACATGCCCTTTGATCGAGCGAATCCAGCCCTTCTGCGAACAGATGACCGTCACCGGCTCGCGCTCGATCATGGTTTCGAGCGGAATGACGACGGCGCTCGGCGCATCGGCGAAACTGCTGCGCCGCGCGCCGAGCAATGTCTTCGGGCCGAACGATTTCTTCACCTCGGCGATCTCGCCCGAGATGGTCTCCCATTGCCGGTCTTCGCTCTTCAGCAGCGCGTTGAGATCGTGCTTCCTTCCCTGCAGCGCCTTGTGCTCGGTGCGGATCTCGATCTCCTCGAGCTTGCGCAAAGCGCGCAGCCGCATGTTGAGGATCGCCTCGGCCTGTATATCGGTAAGGCTCCAGCGCTTCATCATCTTGGGCTTGGGCTCGTCCTCCTGCCGGATCAGCTTGATGATCGCATCGATGTTCAGATAGGCGATCAGCAGACCGTCGAGCACCTCGAGGCGGTGTTCGATGCGCGCGAGCCGATGCCGGCCGATCCGCTGCAGCACAACGCGGCGGTGATCGAGCCAGGCGCGCAGGAGTTCCGGCAAACCCATGACGCGCGGCATCCCGTTCGCATCGAGCACGTTCATATTGAGCGAGACGCGCGATTCCAGTTCAGTCAGGCGGAACAAATTCTCCATCAACGCTTCGGGGTCGACTATGCGGCTGCGCGGCTCGAGCACGAGGCGCACGTCGCTGGTCGATTCGTCGCGGATGTCTTCGAGGATCGGCAGCTTCTTTTCCTGCATCAGCTCGGCGATCTTCTCGATCAGCCGCGATTTCGGCACCTGATAGGGAATCTCGACGATGACGATCTGCCAGATGCCGCCCTTCATCGTCTCGACATTCCAGCGCGCGCGCAGGCGGAGCGAGCCGCGGCCGGTGCGATAGGCTTCCTCAATCGTCTCGTGTTGCTCGACCAGGATGCCGCCGGTCGGAAAATCGGGACCCGGCATCAGATCGATCAGTTTGCCGACCGTCGCCTTGGGAAACTTGATGAGGTGCAGGAGCGCATCGCAGATCTCGGCCGCGTTATGCGGGGGAATGCTGGTCGCCATGCCGACGGCGATACCCTGCGCGCCGTTCGCGAGCAGGTTCGGAAAGGCGGCCGGCAGGACGACCGGCTCGATGCCCTCGCCGTCATAAGTCGGGCGGAAATCGACGGCCCCCTCGTCGATGCCTTCGAGCAGCAACGCGGCGACCTCGGTCAGCCGCGCCTCGGTGTAGCGCATCGCGGCCGCGTTATCGCCGTCGACATTGCCGAAATTGCCCTGCCCGTCGACCAGCGGGTAACGCTGCGCGAATTCCTGCGCAAGCCGCACCATCGCATCGTAGATCGCGACGTCGCCATGCGGATGGAACTTGCCCATCACGTCGCCGACGACGCGCGCCGATTTCTTGAAACCGGAACCGGGATCGAGCCGCAGCTCGCGCATTGCATAGAGCAGGCGGCGATGCACCGGCTTCAGCCCGTCGCGCACGTCCGGCAGCGAACGCGAGGTGATGGTCGAGAGCGCATAAGCGAGATAGCGCTCGGACAGCGCGTCCTTCAGCTCGACCGGCCGAATCGTGCCGCCGTTGGTCGGCGGCGCCTTGGATTTCGCAGATTTCGCCATCGATGCTCCAAAAAAATCTATCAGAGATGGTAGTCGCACCGACGCAACGTTGCCAGCGGGAACACAAACGAATTTTATTTACTATGTAATGACGCAGAACTGAACACGATTTGTTTAACTTCCCGAGATGAAGCCCTTTGCAATATTTGCAGCTGTCAGCCAGTTCGACAACTTCATAAGCAAGCTTTCGCGCGGAGCAAATCGTACTTTCATACGAGCCGCGAGACCATTCGGCGAAAGGTCGTAATCCAAATCTATTTGCCTAAGCATTCCCGCATCAACCAACGCTTCAAGCATTTCTTCCAATTTTTTAACATTCGCGACACTTGACACGATCTCCCCAGGTGAGACCGGGTGTCCAATTCGATCAGAAAGCCCCACGAATTCCCGTAGCGTCGCAAGCCTTGCCCTGCCCGAATCAATACCGCCAAGAACCAATTGATCCATTGGCGGGAAAAAATACTGCATGATTCCGTGATCACGCAGCAATTCATAAACATCATCCGGCGAAGGATTCGTGAGAATCCCTTCAATCTCATCCGAACTAAAGCCATACAATGGTATCGGGCAGACGCCGTATTTTTTATCTTCCTTCATAGCGTCGTAGGTGCGTAGGCCATCAAACGAAAGCCCAAATCCGCGGTTATCGCTGCTAGGCAGGCGCCACTCAATCATCATGAACTGCTCAATGAGGGACAAAAGTTGGGCACGCAAATCTACCCGCGCCGCTTTTAACGCGCGATGAATTTCCATTACTTGAGGATTCAGCGCCTTATGCAACGCATGCTGCACCAATGACGATCTATCAGAAACACCTTCCAATTCTGTTGCAAAAAATTCAGTTCGACCCAGAACGGTTACAACTCCACGGACAATGTGACTCAAATCCAGCGCGAGTGGGCGAACAGCAATTACCTTTGTTCCTTCCAATGTCCCTTGGATATCACTTTGCATCATTGCTGTGGTCTTAGCGTCGGCATACGGACTCACTACAATTAGTCGTTTGCTCTTATCGTCTACGCCAAGCGCAACTAGTTCATGTACGACGCCCGACAAACCCGGAATAGAACGAACCGGCCTTGGCTCTGCACGAGTAGACCGAATTAATGCGTCCCAAAATTGGTCCTGATTCTTGTTGTTAGCGAGTACCTCATTGAAGGGCACGTCTAAATTCGCTGCAATTGTTTGCTTGCGTGCGGTCCGTTTCGCCGCTGGGCGACCCTTTCGTGATTTCGTCTGCCTTCGCTTCTGTCTGGGTTTGTGTGCCATGCCGCAATACCTTGTGATCGTCGCGCTCGGTTTTAGAATACAACCACAGTACGAGAATTGCTGCGTGAATTCCACACCTGATCGACCGGGAAAGCCGCCATGTTGAGCGGCATTCCGGCTACCGCACGGATCGTGCGCGCTCACTCCGTGCCTTTGCACGGACCGGCAGCCGCGCAATCTCCTTCCCCGCCTTTTGCATGGCTATACGAATATCGTAAGCGCTCTGGAGATTGAGCCAGAACTGCGGGCTGGTGCCAAACCAGTGACCGAGGCGCAATGCCGTGTCGCCGGTAATGCCGCGACGACCATGAATGATCTGCGTGACGCGATTAGGCGGCACGTCGATGAGGCGCGAAAGCGCAGTCGGCGTCAGGCCGAGCTCGACCAGCTCGTCGGCAAGAATCTCACCGGGATGGATAGCAGGTCGGGGCATGGGTGGCTCCTAATGGTAATCAACAATCTCGACATTTGACGGTCCGAGCGTGTCTTTGGGCCACTCGAAGCAGATCCGCCATTGCATGTTGATACGGATGCTGTACTGACCTTTTCGACTGCCCGTCAGCGCCTCAAGCCGGTTGCTTGGCAACGCGCCCAGGTCTTCGAGTGCCGTAGCCGCATCCAGAATCTCGAGGCGCTTCGCCGCTGACCTGTCGAAACCCTGAAACTCCCGAACAAACGTCCCGTTTGCGAACGCCGCAGTCCGTTTATCGCGGTAGTTCAGGATCATGGCGCATGAATATCGACTTTGACGTTTTACGTCAATCGTAAATACCGCACTCGGAACGCCTCAGTTCCACGCGCGATCGACACGGTAAGGCGTCATGTCGAGTGCGGCGTTGCGCCCCGCAACCAGATCGGCGATCAGGCGTCCGGTGATCGCGCCATAAGTGAGACCAAGATGGCCGTGGCCGAAGGCGAAGAACGTGTTCGCATAACGCGCCCCCTGGCTGATGACCGGTACGCTGTCGGGCACCGAGGGACGGAAGCCCATCCAGTAGCGCCGGTCCGTCGTGTCGATCGTCGGGAACACGCGTTTTCCATGCTTCAGCAGCACGTCGGCGCGCTTCCAGTTCGGCGGCAGATCGAGGCCGCCGAGTTCCACGGTGCCGGCGAAGCGCAAGCCGCCGTTCAGCGCCGTCGCGACGAAGCCGTTGTCGCCGAGATGGATCGGCAGACGCGGTGCGACGCCGGCATGTGGCAGCATGACGTGATAGCCGCGCTCGGTTTCGAGCGGCACCCAATGGCCGAGCCTGGCCGAGAGCGGCTTCGACCAGGCGCCGGCCGCGATCACGACCGCATCGATTTCGTGACGGCCCTCGCTGGTGACGACATGGGTCGGCCCGCTGGGGCCGAGTGTGAAATCCTGCACCCGGCCGCGCTCGAACTTTCCGCCGTTCGCAAGAAAATGCTGTGCGAGTTTCTGCACCAGGCCGAAATTATCGACCGTGTGCGCATGGTCCTTGTGCCAGACCGCGTGCTCGAACTGGTCGCCGAGCGACGGTTCGAACTGTCGGATCTCCGCTTTCTTGAGAATCTCGAAATGCATGCCGTTGCGCTTCAGCAGATCGAGCTCTTCCGCGGTGCCGGCAAGGCCGGCATCGCTGCCATAGACCGACAGCCAGCCGCGTTCGACGATCATGTCGTCGATCCCGATCGCGCCGGTCAGGGTGCGATAGGCCGCGATCGACTGCTTCGACAGCGCGGCGAGCGCCTTCGCACTTTCCTCCACGCGCCAGTGACGCGACGCGAGCACGAACTGCGCGAGCCACGGCAAAAGTTTCGGCAGATAGCGCCAGCGGATCGAGAGCGGCCCGAGCGGATCGACCAGCATACCGGGCACGCGCCAGATGATGCCGGGCATCGCGACCGGCTCGGCAGCACCCGCGGCAATGACCGCGGCGTTGCCATAGGACGTGCCCTCACCCGGCCCGCCCGCATCGAACAGGGTCACGCGCCGTCCGTCGCGCTGCAGATAGAGCGCGGTGCAGACGCCGACGATGCCGGCGCCGATCACGCCGATATGAGATGGACTTGTTGGCATGGAGCCCTCCGCTGGAACGCGCATTCGGTAGGTGATTTCCCGCGGTTAGGCAAGGATCGGAAACCGCGGACATGGCGCAAGGCGTCCGTGCGCGCGCGGCGCGGGCGATAAAAAAGTGATGTGGTCGGCGAGCGCCGCTCACCCGCCTTCCCTGATGAGACGCTGGATGAGGCGACGGCGCGCGGCGGGTTCGCCGGACGTACGATGCAGGAAGACATGGCGCTCGAGGAAATGGCCGGTCAGCGCCAGACCGGCGCGCGCCGCCTGGGCGCTTTCGGCCGGCATCGCGGGATCGACCAGAAACGCCGGCAGCACGAAGAGCTGTCCGTACCAGGGCGCGCCCGCCTCAGCGGTGACGGCGCGGCCGGTGCGCGGCGAGACGAAGGCGAGCCCCTCGCGTGCGCCGGAGATGGCGCAGCGGGTCAAATCGAGCCCGAAGCCGAGTTCCGCCAGCAGCGCCAGTTCCCAACGGACATAGCGCGCCTGCCAGAGCGGGTCGGGATCGGCCTCCAGCGCCGCCAGAAGCCCTTCCAGCCCGTCATGGACGGCCGGATGCGGCTCGCGCTCGGGCAGTACGGCTTCGGCCACGGATGTTGCCGCCGTCAAAGCCGCGAGCCGCAGCGGCTGGTCGAACAGCCCGGCCGAGGGGTTGGCCATGACCTCGCAGGTGAAGTTGCCGAGATGCTCCGAGAGCCGCGCCCGCCAGGTCGCGATGACGCGATTGCCGGCCTCGTAGCGACCGGCCTGGCGGCGGCTCGATCCGCCTTTGACCAGTCCCGCAAAGCGGCCCTGGCCGCGGGTAACGATCGAGACGACCGCCGCGCCCTCGCCGTGCCGGCGCGCGCTGAGGACGATCCCCTCCTCGGTCCATTCCATTGAAACGACGCTCCCCGCCTCAGGCCTCGAAATCGAGTCCGAGCGCCTGGTAATGCTCGCGCTTCTCGACCCAGTCGGACTGCACCAGCACCTGCAGGAAGAGATGGACACGGCGCCCGAGCATCTCGGCGAGTTCCTCCTGCGCCGCGACGCGCACCGCGCGCACCTGCTGGCCGCCTTTGCCGAGCACGATGCCCTTCTGGCTGTCGCGATCGACCACGATCGCAACCGCGATCTTCACGCTGCCATCCTCAAATTCTTCCCAAAGCTCGGGCACGACCGTCAGCGCATAAGGCAGCTCCTGATAGAGCTGGCGGAAGAGATGCTCGCGCACGATCTCGGCGGCGAGAATGCGCATCGGCAGATCGGAGAGCTGATCCTCGGGGAAATGCCACGGACCCTGCGGCATGCGCGCAACCAGCGCCGTAAACAGATCGTCGGCGCCGTCGCCGCGTTCGGCCGAGATCATGAACACATCGGAAAAGACCCCGGTCGCGAACATCGTATCGGCAATGCCGAGCAACTGATCGCGCTTGATCAGGTCGATCTTATTGAGAACCAGCACGGCCTTGCGATCGTGATCGCGCAACGACCGGACGATCGTCTCGTTGTCGGCGAGCGGATCGCGCTTCGAGACATCGACGACCAGCAGCACGACATCGGCATCGGCCGCACCGCGCCAGGCGGCCTTGACCATCGCGCGCTCGAAGCGCTTGCGTGCGGCGAAGATGCCGGGCGTGTCCACGAAAATGAGCTGGGTATCGCTGGACACGGCAACGCCCATGACGCGCATGCGCGTCGTCTGCACCTTGGGTGAAACGATCGTGACCTTTGCGCCGACGAAGCGGTTGACCAAGGTCGACTTGCCGGCGTTCGGCGCGCCGATGACGGCAACGAAGCCGCAATGCCGGCTGCTGTCGGCGCTCTCGGGAATCTCGGGATTTTCAGGCGTCATCGACATGACCAAGCGCGGTCAGCATGGCTTGCGCTGCCGCCTGCTCTGCAATGCGACGCGAGCGGCCCTCGCCGCGCTGTGGCCGCGCGCCGGCGACACGAACCTCGATAACGAAATGCGGCGAATGCGGCGGGCCGCTGCGTTCGACGATGTCGTAGTCCGGCAGCGGATGGCCGGCGCCCTGCATGCGTTCCTGCAATGTCGTCTTGGCATCCTTGGGCGGCGTCGGATCGGCCGCCATCAATGGCCGCCAGTACCGCTCGAGAAAGGCACGCGCTGCCTCGATACCGGCATCGAGATAGATCGCAGCGATGATCGCCTCGCAGGCATTGGCGAGGATCGCGGGATTGTCGCGCGCCTCGGCGTTCTCGGCCGGCGCTGCGCGGATATGCGGTGCAAGATCGAGGACGAGAGCGACGTCGGCCAATGTCTCGCGGCGCACCAGCGACGCAAATCGGCGGGCCAGCGCGCCTTCGGGTTCGTCGGGAAAAGCGCGAAAGAGCATCTCGGAAACGACGAGCCCGAGAACGCGATCGCCGAAAAATTCAAGCCGTTCGTTGCTGGGTATTCCGTCGCGCGCAGCGCTGCGATGGGTGAGCGCCGCCTGGAGCAGGCCCTGATCGCGAAACCGATGATCGAGCGTCTTCTGCAACCGATCGAGTTCGGCCGTCACTTCACCGCCTCGAACAGCCGCTCGTAGCGGATCGACGTGAACCAGGTCCAGGGAAGCAACCATTCGGCGCTCTCGTCGGCGGAGAGGAACAGGAACTCGGCCCGGCCGATCAGATTCTCCGACGGCACATAGCCAACCGCGTTCAGGACGCGGCTGTCCTGCGAGTTGTCGCGATTGTCACCCATCGCAAAGTAATGCCCCTCGGGCACCTCGAACGGACCGGCATTGTCGAGAAAGCCGGTGTCGCTACGCTCGATGATGCGATGTTCGACGCCATTCGGCAGCGTCTCGATATATTGCGTGTAGGTGACGCCGTTCGAATCGACGTAATCCTCGACCTGTTCGCGTTCAACCGCGACGCCGTTGATGTGGAGGATCCCGCCGATCGTCTGGATCGTGTCGCCAGGCAGACCAACGATGCGTTTGATGTAGTCCGTCTTGTTGTCGCGCGGCAGCTTGAAGACCGCAACGTCGCCGCGCTCGGGCGTCGCTTCGAGAACCCGCCCGTCGAACAGGCCCGGGCCGAACGGCAGCGAATAGCGGCTGTAGCCGTAGGAGAATTTCGACACGAACAGATAGTCGCCGATCAGCAGGGTCGGCAACATCGAACCCGACGGAATGTTGAAGGGTTCGTACGCGAAGGTTCGGATCACGAGGGCGATCAGCACCGCATAGAAAACGGTGCGAAAAGTCTCGCGAAAGCCGCCGGTTTTTTTGGCTGCCATCGGGACGGGGTCCAACGCTTTGATTCGCGGGCTTGACGCGGCGGATCAAGCCAGCCCGGTTACGCCCTTGTCAAGGCTGGGAGGCCTTCCCGCTTGTCACGGCTGGCGCCGCTCCGACCCGGTTTCCGCGCCCGGATCGGGCAATGCCGAAATGATGACGAAAGCCTGCGCCTGCGGCCCGTCGTCGGTGAGCGTGATGTCGATCTGGGCGACCATGCCGGCCGGTGTGAGCTCGGCCAGCCGTTTCGCCGCACCCCCCGTGAGGCGCATGGTCGGCTTGCCCGATGACAGATTGACGACACCGAGATCGCGCCAGAAGACGCCGCGCGCGAAGCCGGTGCCGAGCGCCTTCGAGCAGGCCTCCTTCGCCGCGAAGCGCTTGGCATAGCTCGCGGCGCGGTTCGCCCGGCGATCGGACTTGGCGCGCTCGATATCGGTGAAGATGCGGTCGACGAACTTTTGGCCGAAGCGATCGAGCGTCCGCTCGATGCGACGGATGTCGATGATGTCCTGGCCGATGCCGATGATCATGCGCGACCGGGTGCGACCATCAGGCGCTGCGCTCGCCGCCGGCTTCGGCGCGCGCCGTGTCCATCATCGAGCGCATGCGCCGGATCGCGCTTTCGAGCCCGGAGAAGATCGCCTCACCGACGAGGAAATGGCCGATATTGAGTTCGACCAGGGTCGGGATCGCGGCGATCGGGCCGACCGTGTCGTAGGTGAGCCCGTGACCGGCATGGCATTCGAGCCCGATCTGTTCGGCATAGGCGGCGCCGGCAATCAACCGTTCGAGATGGCGGGCGCGTTCGTTGCCCTCGGTATCGCAATAGGCGCCGGTGTGGAGCTCGACGATATCGGCATCGAGAGACTTTGCCGCTTCGAGCTGGCGCGGATCCGGTTCGATGAACAGCGACACGCGAATACCGGCGTCGCGCAAGGGCCGCGTGAAGCGCGCGAGATGATTGTGACCGCCGGCAACATCGAGGCCACCCTCGGTCGTCCGCTCTTCGCGTTTCTCCGGCACGATGCAGGCGGCGTTCGGTTTGTAGCGCAGCGCGATGTCGAGCATCTCGTCGGTCGCGGCCATCTCGAAATTAAGTGGCAGGTCGATCTCGCGCGCGAGACGTTCGATGTCGCCATCGGAGATATGGCGCCGGTCTTCGCGCAGATGGGCTGTAATGCCGTCGGCGCCGGCCTGCGCCGCCTGGCGCGCCGCGCGCACGGGATCGGGATGCCGGCCGCCGCGCGCGTTCCGGATCGTCGCGACGTGATCGATGTTAACGCCCAGCCTGAGATAACGCTTCATGGAATGCCTCCGTCCGCTGCGATTTTACGCGGTCCGATTGGGCGTGCATAGATGCGCCCGACACACGGCGAAACGGGCCATGCTCCGAATGCCACTACGCCCTTTCCGGCTTTGCAAACTGGTCGGCCACCCACCCCACATCGAGGCGATCGTGCCTTAGAGGCATATCCAAATCGACGGGAGCGTCCAGCTCCCGCGCATAACGATGCCCGGCATAGACCGCCGCGGCGATGATGGCCGGCGCATCGCAGTCGCCGATAGGTTTGAGCGAGAACGGAAGCCTGCTGGAATCCCCACTTACCTTCTCTAGAATCTCGCGATAGATCGAGTCATTGGGTTTGCGCTGGGTTACCATGACGAGCGCCGCCGCGGATATGGTGCGGATCGCCCCCGTGTATTCGCAATTGAGCGTTGCCAACCCGCCATCGAACGACGCGAGACTGTGCGCCAGCATGACGTCGATGCCCATCGCAGCGAGGTTTGCGCGTATGCGCCATCGTTCTCCGGTATTGCCGGCCCATTGCGAAACATTGTCCGATGGCGTGCACAGCGTGACCGGGACACCTGTCGCACGAATTCGCTCGGCAATTACCCCGCCAAGATAATAATTGTCCTCGTCGTAGACGAGCGCCGGCCCGCAGGGCAGCTCGCCCGCCATAATGTCATCGGCCGTCAAGATTCCGGCTGAAAGTTCCGTTTCGGCGACCGACACATAGGCCTCTCCATCGAACCGTTCCCGACGCCAGGTTGCACCGGTCGCGATGGCGACATGGTCGGCTCCGACCGAGAAGACATCGTCGGCTGTCAGCCTGCTTTCACGGAAGATCTCCACGTTCGGCATCTCGACAAGCTGACGCTCCCGGTAATCCCGGACGCGAATGTACTCGCTCATGCCAGGCAGCGCGGCTTCACGAACGACGCGGCCGCCCAGTTCGCGCGTTGCTTCGGAAAGAATCACATCGTATCCGCGCGCCCCGAGCGCACGAGCCGCCTCGAGCCCCGCCGGGCCGGCACCCACAATCAGAACGCGGGAGTTGGAACCTTTCGCCGCGATACGTTCGGGATGCCACCCCTTTCGCCACTCTTCGCCCATCGTCGGGTTCTGGGTGCAGCGAATCGGCACACCAAGACTGTCCCCTGAGTAGCAGATGTTGCAGCCGATACATTCCCGGATCGCGTCCAACCGCCCTTCATCGATCTTCTTCGGAAGGAAGGGATCGGCAATCGACGGCCGCGCGGCCCCGATAAAATCCGTAATTCCTCGCCTGATCTGGCTGACCATCGTATCGGGTGAAGTAAATCGACCGACGGTGACCACGGGTTTTGTCGTTACCGACTTTACAAACGCCATATACGGTTCCAGCGATGCTTCCTTGATGAACCGCGATGTGCCCATCTCCAGCGAATAATCCGCAATATTGATATCCCAGAGATCGGGCAGTTCGGCGAGCAATTCAAACATATCGCGCCGTTCGCCCTCGAAAGGGACGCCGTCGTCGCCAATGCGCTCATCCGCCGCGAAGCGCAGCGCAACGGCACATCGGTCGCCTACTGCATCCCTGGTCTCCTCGATCAACTCGCGCACGAGGCGGGTACGGTTCTCGAGCGAGCCACCGTACTCGTCGGTACGCGTGTTCATGCGCCGATTGAGAAAGTTCGCAAGCAGATAGGTGTGCGTCGCATAGACATAGATGATATCGAATCCAGCCTCCTTCGCCCTTATCGCCGCCTTGCGATGCCAGCGCCGGAAATTGCGGATGTCAGCCCTATCCATCGCGCGGGTCTGATATGGATTGCCCGCCAGGTTCGGGAAGCTGTCGAGATCCATCGGAACTTCGCGGGTATGATGGTTGGGAGACCGCGCGCCGCCATACCAGAGTTCGGCACCGGCTAGCGCATCATGTTCGTGCACCTTGTCGGTCATAAGCGCATGGGCACGGATGTCGCTGCTGTCCCATAGCGATGCTGAGACATGCGGCAGGTCATCCGAACTCGGATGGATGGAGTTATACTCGGTGCAGACGACGCCCCAGCCGCCTTCCGCCTTCACGCCGCGCATTTCAGCAAGCGAACGCGGCCGCAGCCAGCCCATGCCCGTGCAATGCGGCACCTGATAGAAGCGGTTCGGGGCGGTAACCGGGCCGATTTTCAGCGGCTCGAACAGGACATCATAGCGCGCGTCGCGACCCATTACACCCTCTCGACCAGGTTGGTAGTTCCGAGAAACTCGAAGCGCTGCCATCGCAGCGGCACGCCTGCGCCGGACGCGCCGCGGTCTTGCCCGGGTTCAACGCCGTCTAGCCGCGCGCGCGTTCGACCGAATTGATCGACGGTGCGGCGCGCAAAGCCGCCATGATCTCGGTCAGATGGCGCACATCGCGCACTTCGACGTCGACCAGCATTTCGAAGAAGTCGGTCGAGCGATTGGTGATCTTCAGGTTCGAGATATTACCCTCGGCCTTGCCGATGATGGTCGAGAGATTGCCGAGGCTGCCCGGCTCGTTCGAAAGCACGACATGCAGGCGTCCGACATGCGGCTGGTTGCCATCGTCGCTGCGCTCCCAGCCAACATCGAGCCAGCGCTCCGGTGTTTCGGCAAAGCTCTCCAGCGTGTCGCAATCGATCGTGTGGATCGTGACGCCCTTGCCGGTCGTAACGATACCGACGATGCGATCGCCCGGCAGCGGATGGCAGCAGCCGGCGAAATGCACGGCCATGCCGGGGATGAGCCCGGTGATCGGGATCGCGTGCGCGCTCTTCTGCTTCTTGCGACGATGTGCGAGCAGCGAAACGACGCCTTCCGGCTTGCGCTTGTTCTTCGCTGCCGGATAGACGGAACTCAGAACTTCGCGCGCGCCATGCAGGCCGGCGCCGACCGCGGCGAACAAATCGTCCGCATCGTCGGCCTTGAACTTCTTCAGGACGCCGTCGATGCCCTTCAAGGTGAAATCGTAATTCTCGTGGCGGAACTCGCGCTCAAGCATGGCGCGGCCGAGCTCTATATACTGACCGCGCTGCTGCTGGCGGACGAAGCGGCGGATGCGCGAGCGTGCGCGGCCGGTGACGACGAATCGTTCCCAGGTCGGCGACGGCGTCTGCGCCTTCGACGTGACGATCTCGACCTGGTCGCCGTTATTGAGCACGCTCGACAACGGCACGATGCGGCCATTGAGCTTGGCGCCGACGCAGGTATCGCCGACCTGCGAGTGAACCGCATAGGCGAAATCGACCGGGGTCGCGCCGCGCGGCAGCGCAATCAGATCGCCCTTCGGCGTAAAGCAGAAGACCTGGTCCTGGAACATTTCGAGCTTGGTGTGCTCGAGAAATTCTTCCGGGCCCGAGGCATGGTCGAGAATATCGAGCAGTTCGCGCAGCCAGCGATACTGCCTTCCCTCCACGTTGCGTTCGTCCTGCTTGTAGACCCAATGCGCGGCGACGCCATATTCGGCGATATCGTGCATCTCGACCGTGCGGATCTGCACCTCGATGCGCTGCCGCTCGGGCCCGATCAGGCAGGTGTGCAACGAGCGGTAATCATTCGGCTTCGGCGTCGAAATGTAATCCTTGAAGCGGCCGGGTACCATCGAGTAATGCGCGTGCAGCAGGCCGAGCGCCTGATAGCAATGCGGCACACTGTCAACGACGATGCGGAACGCCATGATGTCGGAGAGCTGTTCGAATTCGACGTTCTTGCGCTGCATCTTGCGCCAGATCGAATACGGCGCCTTTTCGCGCCCGGTGATGGCTGCCTCGATCCCGCCTTCCTTGAGTACCGTGTTCAGTTCGTCGATCACGCGCCTGGTGCGATCGACACCTTCCTTGCGCAGGAATTCGAGGCGGGTGACGATCGACTGATAGGCGTCGCCGTTGACTTCGCGGAACGACAGATCCTCGAGTTCGTCCTTGAGCCGCTGCATGCCCATGCGCTCGGCGAGCGGCGCATAGATCTCCATCGTCTCGGCGGCGATGCGTTTGCGCTTCTCGGGATTCTCGATGTGATGCAGCGTCTGCATGTTGTGCAGGCGGTCGGCGAGCTTGACCAGCAGGACGCGGATGTCGTTCGACATCGCGAGCACAAGCTTGCGGAAATTCTCGGCGTGCCGCGTATGGTCGGATTGCAGCTCGATCCGCGTCAGCTTGGTGACGCCGTCGACCAGCCGGGAGACCTCCGGCCCGAACAGCTGCTCGATATCATCGAGCGTCGCGTCGGTATCCTCGACCGTGTCGTGCAGCAGCCCGGTGATGATCGAGGCGCTGTCGAGCTTCATGCGGGCGAGAATTTCGGCGACGCCCAGCGGATGCGAGAAATACGGATCGCCCGATGCGCGCGACTGCGAGCCGTGCGCCTTCATCGCAAAAACATAGGCGCGGTTGAGGCTGTCCTCATCCGCGCCCGGGTCATAGGTCTTAACGAGTTCGACGAGTTCGTATTGCCGGATCATCGTCTGACGCCGCCGTTACCAAGCCAGCGCGCGACCGTCGGCATCATCCGCGGATGCGCCGTCGGTCGCCGGCAGATTAGAGGGGCGGCACGCCGGCCTGCATTCAGGGGCGATCGGTGCCATTGCCCTCCGACGAGGATGCGGTTGGATCGTCCTAGAAACGGGCGCCGGCCATGGCCTCGTCCATTTCGTCGGTCTCGCCATCCTCTTCCTTTTCAGGTTCGGCCTGGGCCTGGATCATGTCCTCGAGCAGTTCCGAAGACGGCGTCGAACCGAAACCGCTCTCCTCTTCCGGCTCGTCGACCTCGGCATGCTTCTGCATGCTCTGGATGATCCGGGTGTTGAGCTCGTCGGTGTTGACGGTGCCGTCTGCGATCTCGCGCAACGCAACGACCGGATTCTTGTCGTTGTCGCGCTCGACGCTCAAGGTCGAGCCGGCCGCGATGTCGCGCGCGCGGCGCGCTGCGTACATGACCAGCTCGAAACGATTGGGAACCCTGAGGACGCAATCCTCTACGGTGACGCGTGCCATTGTTCGTCGCCCTCCAGAAACACGGTAATGTGGCGGAATCCCTCGAATATATGGAGCAAACGCCGCTAAGGCAAGGGAATCCGGCGATTATTCCGCTTCGGCGGCCGGTGCGGCGAGGCGAATCCGCTGTCCCGGCGGTAGTTTCCCGGCCAATACCGCCGCACTCTCGCCGAGCAGCGGATGACGCCAGGCGGGGGCGATTTCGGCCAAGGGAAGCAGCACAAAGGCGCGGTCCTGGAGGCGCGGATGCGGCAGGATCGGTCCCTCCGCTCCGGCCAGCACGCGATCACCATAGGCCAGCAGGTCGAGATCGAGCGCCCGGGCCTCGTTCCGGACCCGCCGGATGCGGCCAAATGCCGCCTCCACGCTATGCAGCAGCGCCAGCAGTTCGCCCGGGTCGAGCGCGGTCTCGACCTCGACCACGCCGTTCACGAACCAGGGCTGGTCCGAGACGGGCACGGGCTCGCTTTCGTACCAGCGCGAACGACGAACCGTGCGGACACCCGCCGCCGCCAGTTCGACCAATGCCGCTTCGAGCTGTGCCTGCGGATCGCCATGCGGCCCCGACAAATTGGAACCGAGTCCAATAAAGATACGTTCGCCCGTATCGAGTATCATCCTATTGCCTCTTGTCAGGCCGCTTCCGCATGCGCATCAATGCGCCCTTCAATTCCGCCGGATCACCGGCGCATCACATTTGCGATCCGTCCACATCGACAATCGATCATTGCAGCAAAAGGATTGAACACCAATGAACATCAACTTCCATCCGCAGGAGCGCGTCGCGGTTTTCATCGACGGTGCGAATTTGTATTCGGCCGCGAAGACCCTCGGATTCGACATCGACTATCGGCGGCTCCTTACCGTCTTCAACGAGAAATGTCGGCTGATCCGCGCCTTCTATTATACGGCGCTCGCCGAAGACCAGGATTACTCGCCGATCCGGCCCCTCGTCGACTGGCTGGACTATAACGGCTACACGATGGTGACGAAGCCGACCAAGGAATTCACCGATTCCATGGGCCGCCGCAAGGTGAAGGGCAACATGGATGTCGAGATCGCGGTCGATGCGATGGAGATGGCCGATCGCATGGACCATATGGTGCTGTTCTCGGGCGACGGCGATTTTCGCTCGCTGCTCGAGGCCGTCCAGCGCCGCGGCGTGCGCTGCACCGTCGTGAGCACGACGCGAACCCAGCCGCCGATGGTCGCCGACGAATTGCGCCGGCAGGCCGACCGGTTCATCGAGTTGCAGGATCTCGCCGAGACGATCCAGCGCGCGGTGCCGGCACCGCGCGGGCCCGCGGACGAATACGTCTAGGCATAACGGCGCCGGTAGGAAGAACGGCTCCGGGCGCGGGCGCCGACATGCCAG
>JAWXBK010000037.1:0-8123 GCA_034439975.1 Rhodospirillaceae bacterium
ATCGGCACGATTGCCGGCGTACCGCAGCCGGTCGTGGTTTCGAACGATCTGCACAACGTGCCGCAGGTGGGCATCTTCAATTGGGATCCGGGCGCGCATCTCGGCATGTACAAGCCGGATACTTTCTGGCTGGATCAGAACGACTGATCGCAGGATCGGTCGTCCGGCGTAACGGCGGGTAAGGCAGGGGGCGGAATCGGAAGATGCTGGGCTATCTCGCGCGCCGCGTCTTCATCATGATTCCGACCCTGCTCGCGATCAGCTTCCTGGTCTTCGCGATCATCCAGGCACCGCCGGGCGATTTCCTCGAAGGCCAGATCAACGAGATGCTGAGTCGCGGGGAATCGGTCGACTGGGACAAGATCGCGTTCCTGCGCGAGCGCTACGGACTCGACAAGCCGTTCCTCGAGCAATATGCGGTCTGGGTCTTCAATCTCGTCCAGGGCGATCTCGGTTATTCCTTCGAGTACCAGCTTCCGGTCAACGACGTGGTCGGCGACCGGCTGTGGCTCACCATCATCGTGTCGCTCGCAACCATCCTGTTCATCTGGGTGGTGTCGTTCCCGATCGGCATCTATTCGGCGACGCATCAATATTCGATAGGCGACTACACGCTGACGCTGATCGGATTTCTCGGGCTCGCGACGCCGAGCTTCCTGCTCGCGCTGGTGCTGCTCTATTTCGCCAATGTATGGTTCGGCACGTCGATCGGCGGGCTGATGGACCCGCAATATATCGACGCGCCCTGGACCTGGGGCAAGTTCATGTCGGTGCTGGAGCATCTTTGGGTGCCGGTCATCGTGATCGGCGCGTCGGGCACCGCCGGCATGATCCGCCGCCTGCGCGCCAACCTGCTCGATGAACTGCAGAAGCAGTATGTCGTGACTGCGCGCGCCAAGGGGCTGTCGCCGCGCAAGGTTCTGCTGAAATATCCGTTGCGCGTCTCGCTGAACCCGTTCATCGCCGATATCGGATCGTTTCTGCCCGAGCTCATCTCGGGTGCGGTTATCGTCTCGGTCGTGCTGTCGCTGCCGACGACCGGCCCGATGTTGCTCGATGCGCTCGAAAGCCAGGACATGTATTTGGCCGGTTCGTTCCTGATGTTCCTCGCGCTGCTGACGGTCATCGGCATCTTTATCTCCGACATTCTTCTGGCGGTCCTCGACCCGCGCATCCGGTTCGGCGGCGGTGGCGTGCAATGACCGACCGTCCCATCGACGAACCCGGCAAGTATTCCGGCGACCGGCACGAGCCGTTCCAGCCGATCGAACACCAGGTTTCGACCGCGCCGTTCGATCCGGGCACGGTCGAACAGATGACGGCCGCCCAGGAACGCTATTACCAGGCGTCCCAGTGGATGATGATGTGGTGGCGCTTCCGCAAGCACCGGCTGGCGGTCGCATCGGGCGTGCTGCTGCTGATTGCCTATCTGAGCATCTTCGTTTCCGAGATCCTGGCGCCCTACGGGCTCGAGACCAAGAACACCCAGTTCATCTACGCGCCGCCGCAGAGCGTGCATCTGTTCCACGAGGGTGAGTTCATCGGGCCGTTCGTGTATGGCTATACGTTCACACTCAACATGGAGAATCTGAAGCGCGAGTATGCGCCCGATCCGGAGCGGATCGAGCGGCTGCGCTTCTTCTGCTCGGGCGACGATTACGAGTTCTGGGGTCTGATCGAGGCGGATTTCCATCTGGTCTGCCCGGCCCAGGGCGGATCGTTCTTCCTGTTCGGCACCGACCGGCTCGGCCGCGACATGTTCTCGCGCATCATCTACGGCGCGCGCATATCGCTCACCATCGGGCTGTTCGGCGTTGCGGTGAGTTTCGTTCTCGGTGTCATCATCGGCGGCGTCGCCGGCTATTACGGCGGGATCGTCGACAATCTGAGCCAGCGGCTGATCGAAATCATGCGCTCGCTGCCGCATGTGCCGCTGTGGCTGGCACTGTCGGCCATCCTCCCGGTCAACTGGTCGCCGATCCTGATCTTTTTCGGCATCACCATCATCCTGGGATTGCTCGACTGGACCGGGCTCGCGCGCGCGGTGCGTTCGAAACTATTGTCGCTGCGCGAGGAGGATTTCTGCGTCGCGGCCCAGCTCATGGGGGCGTCGCCCCGGCGCATCATTTTCCGCCATCTGCTGCCGAGCTTTTCGAGCCACCTGATCGCCTCGGTGACGCTCTCGGTCCCCTCGATGATCCTCGGCGAGACGGCGCTCTCGTTCCTCGGCCTCGGTCTGCGCCCGCCGATCACAAGCTGGGGCGTGCTGCTGAACGAGGCGCAGAACATCAACGTGGTGGCGCTTTACCCCTGGCTTATGATGCCGGTGGTGCCGGTCATTCTCGTGGTGCTCGCCTTCAATTTCCTCGGCGACGGACTGCGCGACGCGGCCGATCCGTACAAATAGCGCGCCTCACACGCACCGGAACGCCGGACGCCATTCCGTGTTAGCATGGCGCCAGAGTCGAATTGGATGTTGAATCGGATGTCGAATCGGGCATCGAACCCAGCCTGAAGGGGGATCGTCATGAAGCCATTGCAAATTCTGGGTGCCGTCTTGTTTGCGGTCGGCGTGGTGCTGCTGATCTTCGCGTTGCGCGCCTCGGATGCGCCGGCCGAGCAGGTCGTCGAGGCCATGACCGGCAGCTACACCGACCGCACGATGCAGTATCTGATCGGCGGCATCGCCGCCGCGGTCGGCGGGGTACTGCTGTTCCTGTTCGGCAAGCGCGGGAAATAGGGCGCCGCACTCTTCCGCGACCCCGACCCGCGACCGACCCGGCATCCTCACCGCGGCGACCCTATCCGTTCGATGGATTTCCAGTAAAACCAAGCGCTTATGCGTATCCGTCCGTATGGATTGTTGGCGCCCGGATTTGAAGACCAGAGTACTCACATAGAATGCTTACGAGAGCAGCCCGTAAGGCCGGCACGGAATGAAGGCAGACGGCTGTCAGGGCACACAGGGGGACCGACATGGCCAAATCACCGAACAGCGCCGCAATCGGCAAGGGCAAGCCGGATCATCCCGGCAACGGCCGGCCCGACATCAAGGGCGGCGATAACGACGATACGCTGATCGGCACGGCGGCGGCGGAGCTGATCCACGGCGGCGACGGCGACGACTGGATCGTCGCCCTCGAGGGCGACGACACGATCAAGGGCGGCGACGGCGACGACCGGATCGACGGCGGTGCCGGCGCAGACGAGATGCAGGGCGGCGACGGCGACGACACGGTCATCGGCGGCGCGGGCGCGGACGCCATTCGCGGCGACGACGGCGACGACTGGCTCGACGGCGGCGGCGATGCCGATTCGATCCGCGGCGGCGACGGCGACGATACCGTCGTCGGCGGCGACGGCGACGATGCGATCGACGGCGATGCGGGCGACGATCTGATCCAGGCCGGCCGCGGCGCCGACCGGGTCGATGGCAGCGACGGCGCAGATACAATTTCGGGCAGCTTCGGCGACGACCTGATCTTCGGCGGCGACGGCGACGATTCGATCGACGGCAGTTTCGATGCCGATACGCTCCATGGCGGCGACGGCAACGACACGCTCGACGGCAGCCTGCACAGCGATTCGGTGCTCGGCGGCGATGGCGACGACAGTATCGTCGGCGGGCTTGCCGCCGATACGCTGCGCGGCGAGGACGGCGACGATCTGATCGACGGCGATGTCGGCAGCGATCTTGCCTTTGGCGGCGACGGCGACGATTCGGTCTTCGGTTCGTTCGGCGACGATACGATCCACGGCGACGACGGCAACGACACGCTGACCGGCAGCTTTGGCATCGACATACTCGACGGCGGCAGTGGCGCCGATCTGCTCATGGGCGGCGGCGGTGACGACGTCGTCGCCTTCTCGCTCGCGGACGGCGACAGCATCGACGGCGGTTCGGGCATCGATCGCATGGTATTCAGCGACGAGACCGCGGACTTCGACCAGGCGGTTCCCGGCCAGATCGCGGGCGTCGAGATACTCGATCTCGATGCCGGCGGCATCGCGCACGAGGCCACGCTCGACGCGCAGGACATTCTCGATTTCGGCGCGACGACCGGTGCCAGTTTCGCCGGCAATGCGATCGCCCTCGTCGTGCGCGGCGATGCCGCCGATACCGTCAATCTCGATGCCGACGCGGGCACGCCATGGACGATCCAGGGCTCGCAGGCGCAGGACGGCGCCTATGGCGGGGCCACTTACGACATCTATTCGAATGGCAGCGAGTGGGTTGCCATCGAACAGGGCATCGTCGTCAACACCGGCTGAGCGGGTCGCCAGCGACGATTCGATGCGACGGCAGGATCACGGATACGCGCCCGCGGTCGCGTCGTTGCCGCCATCGACCGAGAGCGCGGTGCCGGTGACATAGCTGGCCTCGTCCGACGCGAGGAACCGCACGCAGCGCGCGACTTCGGCCGGTGCCGCGAGCCGGCGCATCGGGATGCCGGCCGCCAGCGCCCGGAGATGCTCCTTCAAATCGCCGTCCTTGGTCCGGAGGATGTCGTCGACCATCTGCGTGTGGATTTCGCCGGGGCAGACCGCGTTGATGCGGATCTTGTCCTGCGCGTGGTCGAGCGCCATGCAGCGCGTGATCTGCAGCACCGTTCCCTTGGACGCGCAATAGGCGACATGGTTCGGCTCGCCGTTCAGACCCCATTCCGAGGAGATATTCACGATCGCGCCGCCGCCGGCCGATTTCATGTGACGCACCGCGGCGCGGCTCATGAAAAAGAGTGCGTTCACATTGACCGCGAAGGTATCGAGCCATTGCGCGTCGGTCGTCTCGAGTGCATTTGCCGTATAGAGAATGCCGGCATTGTTGACCAGCACGTCGAGGCCGCCGAGCGTCTGCACGGTGGTTGCGATCAGCTCGTCGCAGGCGCCGGCCTCGCGCAGATCGGTGCGATGGAATTCGGCGCGCACGCCGGCTTTCTTCAGATCGTCGAGCACGGCGCGACCGCGTTCGACATTGCGGCCCGAGACCATGACCGCGGCACCCGCTTCCGCGAACGCCCGCGCGCAGGCCTCGCCGATGCCAGTGGTCGAACCGGTGACGAGGACGGTCTTGTTGGCGAAGTTCATGGCGACGGCCCTTACTTGGCGCGATTCTGTGAGCAACCCAGTTAATTGATCCTACTTGTCATCTTCGAACCTCACTCGGTCGCACTGTCCGTTATCATAGATTATTGTACAATCAGAAACCGTGCTAATTTGAACGCAATGCACTTCATACTCGATAGCGACGATCTCAGATTCTGGACACTGTAATACTGATTGCTCCACAGTTTTATCAAAAAGTCGATCTAGAAATCCTTGCTGTGGAGTACGCACAATTCGCAGTAACTGCGCACCGCTTGGAGACTTATTTATTTCTGATCTGAACTTTGAAGTTTTCATCAAGATAGGCCCTAATAGTTCATAGGCTACCTCCGCCAGTTTCTCAGTCGGCCGCTCCACCGAGATTGTTGTAGTAAACTTTTTCTGACGATAGGCCTGCTCGAATGGCGCAAGCAGCATCAGTTCAATTTGAACGTCTTCTCGATTTCTACGTTCACTTTCTTTGGAAAGCCATCCCGTCAAATAGGAATTTCTCCAGTGCACAAGAAGAAACTCTTTGCCACTCTTTCTAACAGTGTCATGCCAAGAGAGGTCTAGAGCATTGAATGCACTTTCTAAAAATTCGTCAAACTCATGCCGCCAAATAGCAATCGGCTCCCCCCTAGGGAACTCTACATAACAAAACCGATCATACCGCGAATACCAGAAATGCTTCCCCATGGTTGGCCCCTCGCTTTCACAACGAAGCTGATTGTTGTTTTCAGGTACTAGGAAGCCTCTGTCAGTTAAAGCTATCGCAACTCTCAGTGCTAGAAACACAGTTCCCTTTAACTCTCCACTGACTCCAATAGTGCGGAATGGCATTTGGAAGAAACGTGAGCCAGAGACTTCCCTTTGCAGCGGATAGCTTTGACTACCAGCGGTCCGGGATGTCTGTAATTGCTTTCGCGATCATCGGCGGCAGCTATGCATAAATCCAAGTTACTTAAATTGAGAAGATCTTGGTGAAAATTTCGATCTGACCCGTGATGTGGAAGCAGCAACGTAGATATCTGGTTCTCGACCGTTTGGTAGAAATTGTACCAAGCTTTTCTTACCTTCTTTACGTTTAAGCTTCCGTCACCTGTTCCAATCCATCCCACAGCGCACGAGTACCCTACACTGGAGCCATAACCTTGGCTCCAGTGCTTGCGTCAATGAATGCTCGGATTCATTCCGGTTGGCCCCGAGTAAAGCGACATTGATAGCCGATTGTGCTGCCGAGTAGACCCATATTTGGTAATTCTATTGTAGCACTCCTTGATAAGATGCCGGTCGTGCTTCGCCCGAAGCGCGTTTCCTAATAACTCAGCGGTTAACGGCTCCCCAGACTTAGCATCAAGCACTCTACGCAGCGCCTTCATGAATGCCGTCCAGTTCTCTTTTGGAGATGGATTAACGTATGGAATCAGAACCCAGTCGGCAAACTTCCGCCCAGATGCAATATGGATGATTGCTCCTGGAGCTAGATCGAATAGTTCTGCTGCACTACCGACAGATGCCTTTGAATCCTTGTCTATTTTTGCTTTTGGTAACTCTTCAAGTCGTGTTGCGGAGTCGAGCTCACTTTCTCCCGTATCTGGAAGCAGCGCAGTATCTCGAAGGCTCGGGACAGCATCACCGCTATTGCTCACGCGAACTACGCGTTGAACGCCTCTGCGACCAAACCATGAAGCAGGGTCCAAATGAACTTCAATTAGTGACGTTGAGAGAGCTTCATCACTATCAGCTTTTAGGATTTCCAATAATGACACAGCGTTGTTGAAGTATGGGATGTAAACAGTTTTCACGATCACTCTTGAGAGGAGATCATCCAATCCAGAAACGTGATCGCTATCTAAATGTGAAACAAACAATGCATCGACGTTATCAACTTCAGATACGTAAGCCTGTATTGCCTGCCTCAGGTTGGTTTGGTTTCGTGCGCCACAATCGTACACATACTGCAATGTTTTTGTCTTCGGCCCAGAAACATCCAGCTTGATAGTGCCGGTCGCGAAGCACCCTTGCCCAACTGGCCATTGATAACGCGTGACATGCATCTCTGAGTTCAACCTTTAGTTCTATCGGTTTGGCACCATATCACACCCTTTCTCAAGTACGCTCTGCCTTTGATAATTCTCTGCCCGCGCCGCAGCGCGGGTCAATCGAGCGCAGCGGACGGGCCGTCAGGCGCCGGTCCGCATCAGCCAGAGGCTCGCCGGGATCGCGCCGAGCGCCGTGGGCAGCCCGGCCACGGCCGACCGGGCGAGTTCGCCCGTCATGCGGGTCGCTGCGAAATGCGAGGCAAAGAGCGCCCGGAACGCACCGCCGACAAGCCAGGGCACCAGCGCGTTCTGTTCGTTGTAACCGCGCCAGGTCCAGGCTTCCGGATAGGGGTCGGGCAGCATGATGTCGTGCACATGCACGATCGCGCCCGCCGGCAGCATCGGCAGCACCCGGTTGAACAGATAATCGACGTCGCTGCCGGGCATCAGGATATGGCTCGAATCGATGAACAGGAAATCGCCGGCGCCGAGACGCTCGAACGCGCGCGTAACGCCGAACCGCGCGACGCCGTCGCCATCGTCGCGCTGCGGCGGCACCGTGTCGGCGACATGCTCGATCGCGAGCGAGGCGATCGCCGCGCGCGGCGCCGGATCGATCGCGGTCAGAACGGTCGAAAGCCCGCCATCGGCGATTGCGCGCGCCATGAAGCGCGTCGAATGGCCGGAGCCGATTTCGACGATGCGTTGCGGTCGCAGCGTGCGCACCATGCGATAGGCGATCGCGGCATCGAGGGTCGGAAACCAGTCCTGATCGAAACGCGCGCCACCCGGGACCTCGCTCGCACGGCTTTCGGCGACGATGGCCGCGAACGCCGCGTCGTAGATCGCGAGATCGTCGAGCACCGCGGCGAACGAGCCGCGTTCCGACTGGAACAGCGATTCGATCGCGTCATAGACCGGCAGCGAAGCGGCATCGGGCAAAGAGGCCGCATAGCGATAGGGGATGAAAAACCCGCGCGGCTCGGCGCCGAG
>JAWXBK010000038.1:0-19502 GCA_034439975.1 Rhodospirillaceae bacterium
CTCAAACTCGGCGCCACCGAAACCGCGACGCGGGCGCGACCTGCCGCGGCGCTCGCCGCCGGGATCATCACCGAAGAGGATTTCGATGCGCTCGAGCGCGCACAGGCCTTGTTCCTGCGCCTCATCCTCGACCAGCAGATCGCCGATATCGAAGCGGGCCAGGCGCCGACGGTTCGGGTCGATGTGCGGCGGCTCGGCAGCGTCGCGCGACGACAGCTCAAGGAAGCTTTGCGCCGGACCGAGATCGTCCAGCGCCTGGTGCAGGATGCGCTGACCGCAGACCGGTGATCGTCGAGCTCGTCCGGCTGACGGCGACCGGGCGCTTCATGCTATGGATAGGTCATGCAGCTTCGGCATCTGCAGTATTTCGTCACGCTCGCGGAGGAACGCCATTTCCGCCGCGCGGCCGAAATCTGTCACATCACGCAATCGACTTTGTCGGCGGCGATCCGGCAACTCGAGGACGAGCTTGGCGCCCCGATCATCGAGCGCGACAAGCGCTTCAAGGATCTCACCCCCGAAGGACAGGCGTTGCTCGACTGGGCGCATCGCATCCTCGCCGAGCGCCGCAATCTCGATCAGGAAATCGGCCTGCTGCGCGACGGGCTGGTCGGCCAGTTGCGGCTCGGCGTCGTGCCGGCCGCTTTGCCGACGATCTCGCTGCTGACGACACCGTTCAACCGGCGCCACCCGAACGTCACCTTGCAGGTGCTTTCGCGCACATCGAACGAGGTGCAGAACGCGCTCGACGATTTCGCCTTCGATGCCGGCGTGACCTATCTCGATAATGAGCCGCTGCATAGCGTGCGCTCGATCCCGCTCTATCGGGAGCGCTACATCCTGTTGACGCCCGCCGACGGACCCTTCGCCGGCCGCGAGGAGGTGACCTGGAGTGAGGTCGCCGAGACGCCGCTCTGCCTGCTGACGCCGGACATGCAGAACCGGCGGATCATCGACGGCATCTTCCGCTCGGTCGACAAGCGCCCGCGGGTGCTGGTCGAGACCAACTCGGTCATGACGCTCTGCTCCCATATCCGGATCGGCGCCTGGTCGAGCGTATTTCCACATAATTTTCTGTGGGTATTCGGGACGCCGCCCGGGATGCTCGCTCTGCCCCTTGTCGACCCCATCCGGACGCACGAGGTCGGTCTGGTGGTCCCAGACCGGGAGCCGGTCGCCCCGGTCGTCCGGGCGCTGGAGGCGATCGCCAGGGAGGCCGATATGGACGCCGCGCTGGAAGCGCTCCTCCCCCGGGCTTGATCGGTTTTATCGATCACGATATTGATAAAACTCGTTTGAGTTAGGCCAAGCGCGGTATCATTCTCCGGTATGAGACGGCCGGGCAATGCAGCCGGCCATGGCACAGTAACGGCACATGCAGAACCAGAAAAACAGCACGATTTCAAACGGCTGGGACGAGTCGGCTGTCCGCGAGATGGCCGAGGCACTGAAGGGCATCGACGGTCCCTTGCTGCCCATCCTGCACGCGCTCTGCGAGCGATTCGGCTATGTCGACGAGCGGGCCATTCCGGTTATTGCCGACGTACTCAATCTGTCGCGCGCCGATGTGCATGGCGTGGTCAGTTTTTACCATGATTTCCGGCGCGAGCCGGCGGGCCGGCATGTCGTGAAGGTGTGCCGCGCCGAGGCCTGTCAGTCGATGGGCAGCGACGGTTTCGTCGATCGGCTGGAAAAGGCCTTCGGTATCGCCTGCGGCGAGACCACGCCGGACGGGCGGGTCACGCTTGAGGCCGTCTACTGCCTCGGCAATTGTGCGCTGTCGCCGGCAGCGCTGATCGACGGCCGGCTCTATGGCCGCATGGATGTCGATCGCACCGTCGCGTTGATCGGGCGGGGCGCCCGATGACCGCGCGCATCTTCGTTCCCGGCGATGCGGCCGCGCACTCGATGGGCGCCGACGAAGTCGCCGCTGCGATCCGCGCGGAACTGAAGGCGCGCGAAATCGATGCGACGATCGTTCGCAACGGTTCGCGCGGCCTGTTCTGGCTCGAACCCCTGGTCGAAATCGAAACGGCGGAAGGTCGCGTCGGTTACGGGCCGGTCGCCGAAAGCGATGTCCGAAGCCTGTTCGATTCCGGTTTTCTCGACGGCAAGGCGCATCCGCGCCATCTCGGCCTGGTCGAAATGATTCCCTATCTCGCCAACCAGCAGCGCGTGACCTTCGCGCGCTGCGGCATCATCGATCCCTTGTCGATCGTCGAATACGAGGCGCATGGCGGGTTGCGCGGATTGCGTCGCGCCCTGGAGATGGCGCCGGCCGCGATCGTCGAACAGGTCACGGAATCCGGATTGCGCGGTCGCGGCGGTGCCGGTTTCCCGACCGGCATCAAGTGGCGCACGGTGCTCGGCACGCCGGCGGCGCAGAAATACATCGTCTGCAATGCCGACGAGGGCGACAGCGGCACGTTCGCCGATCGTATGCTCATGGAAGGCGATCCGTTCGTCCTGATCGAAGGCATGGCGATCGCCGGTCTCGCGGTCGGTGCGACCAAGGGCTTCGTCTACATTCGCTCCGAATATCCGCATGCCTTCCATCAGATGAATCGCGCGATCGAGATTGCGCGGTCCACCGGCTTGCTCGGCGCCGACCTTCTTGGCAGCGGCAAGAGTTTCGACATTGAAACAAGGCTCGGCGCCGGTGCCTATATCTGCGGCGAAGAGACCTCGCTGCTCGAGAGCCTCGAAGGCAAGCGCGGCCAGATCCGCTTCAAGCCGCCGCTGCCGGCGATCGAGGGCCTCTTCGGCAAACCGACTGTCATCAACAATCTGGTGACCTTCGCCAGCGTGCCGTCAATCCTCGCCGAGGGCGGTGCCGCCTATCGCGAGTTCGGCATGGGCCGCTCGCGCGGCACGATGCCGATCCAGCTCGCCGGCAACATCAAGCATGGCGGTCTGATCGAACGAGCCTTCGGTCTGACGCTGCGCGAGATCATCGATGAGTATGGCGGCGGCACCTATACCGGCCGGCCGGTTCGCGCAGTGCAGGTCGGTGGGCCGCTCGGTGCCTACTGGCCGACGCATCTCTTCGACGTGCCGTTCGACTACGAGGCGTTCGCGCAGCATGGCGGCATGGTCGGTCATGGCGGCGTCGTGGTGTTCGACGACACGGTCGATCTCGCCCGCCAGGCGCGGTTCGCCTTCGCCTTCTGCGCGATCGAATCCTGCGGCAAATGCACGCCCTGCCGGATCGGCGCGGTGCGCGGCGCGGAGACGATGGACAAGATCATCGCCGGCGTAGAGCCGGTCGCGAACATCGATCTGGTGCGCGACCTCTGCGAGGTGATGCGTGACGGGTCGCTCTGCGCGCTGGGCGGACTCACGCCGATGCCGGTTTTGAGCGCCTTCGATCATTTTCCGGAAGATTTCGATCGGAAGCCGCAGCCTGCGGCGGCCGAATAGGGAGTAACTGCCATGAATGCGCAAACCACGATCGATCGCGGCACGCCGGAACGCGTGAGCGAGGCGACCGTCGAAATCGAGATCGACGGCATCCCGGTCAGCGTGCCGGGCGGAACCTCGGTCATGCGCGCGGCCTCGATCGCTGGCATCGCGGTACCGAAGCTCTGCGCCACGGATTCGCTGGAGCCGTTCGGCTCCTGCCGTCTCTGCCTGGTCGAGATCGACGGACGGCGCGGCACGCCCGCTTCCTGCACGACGATGGTCGAGCCGGGCATGAAGGTGAAGACCCAGACCGACCGGCTGTCGAAACTGCGCAAAGGCGTGATGGAGCTCTATATCAGCGATCATCCGCTCGACTGTCTCACCTGCTCGGCCAACGGCGATTGCGAGTTGCAGGACATGGCCGGCGCGGTCGGCCTGCGCGATGTGCGCTACGGCTATGACGGCGAAAACCATCTCAAAGCCGAGAAGGATCAGTCGAACCCCTATTTCACCTTCGATCCGTCGAAATGCATCGTCTGTTCGCGCTGCGTGCGTGCCTGCGAGGAAGTACAGGGCACCTTCGCGCTGACAATCGGCAGCCGCGGTTTCGAATCGCATGTGTCCGCCGGCGTCGAAGAAGATTTCCTCGCGTCGGAATGCGTTTCCTGCGGCGCCTGCGTGCAGGCCTGCCCGACCGCGACGCTGATGGAAAAGAGCATCATCGAGATGGGCCAGCCGCAACGCAGCGTCATCACGACCTGCGCCTATTGCGGCGTCGGCTGCTCGTTCGAGGCGGAATTGCAGGGCGACCGCGTCGTCCGCATGACGCCGCACAAGGACGGTAAGGCCAATCACGGCCATTCCTGCGTGAAGGGTCGCTTCGCCTGGGGTTATGCGACGCACAAGGATCGCATTACCAAGCCGATGATCCGCGCCAGGATCACCGATCCCTGGCGCGAAGTCTCCTGGGAAGAAGCGATCAACCATGCCGCGTCCGAGTTCAAGCGCATCCAGGCGAAATACGGCCGCGATTCGGTCGGCGGCATCACCAGCTCGCGCTGCACCAACGAGGAAACCTTCCTGGTGCAGAAGCTGATCCGCGCCGCGTTCGGCAACAACAACGTCGATACCTGCGCGCGCGTCTGCCATTCGCCGACCGGGTACGGCCTCAAGACCACGCTTGGCACCTCTGCCGGCACGCAGGATTTCGATTCGGTCGACGAATCCGACGTCATCCTGGTGATCGGCGCCAATCCGACCGACGCCCATCCGGTTTTTGCGTCGCGCATGAAGCGCCGGCTGCGCGAGGGCGCGAAGCTCATCGTCGCCGATCCGCGGAAGATCGATCTCGTGCGCATGCCGCATGTCGAGGCGCAGTATCATCTGCCGCTGAAGCCCGGCACCAATGTCGCGCTGATCAACGCGATCTCGCATGTGATCGTGACCGAGGGCCTGATGAACGAAGCCTTCGTGGCGGAGCGGTGCGATCCGGCCGATTTCGGCGTGTGGCTGGATTTCATCAAGCGTCCCGAAAATGCACCCGAACAGATGGAAGAGGTCACCGGCGTGCCGGCCGGGGATATTCGGGGTGCTGCGCGTCTCTATGCGACCGGCGGCAACGGGGCGATCTATTACGGGCTTGGCGTCACCGAACATAGCCAGGGTTCGACCACGGTCATGGCGATGGCCAATCTGGCCATGCTCACGGGCAATATCGGACGCGACGGCGTGGGGATTAACCCGCTGCGCGGTCAGAACAACGTGCAGGGCGCCTGCGATATGGGCTCGTTCCCGCACGAACTTTCCGGCTATCGCCATGTGTCGGACGTTGCGACGCGCGATCTCTTCAACGCGGCCTGGGGTGTCACGCTCGAGGCCGAGCCGGGCCTGCGCATTCCGAACATGTTCGATGCGGCGCTCGATGGCAGCTTCATGGGCCTCTATGTCCAGGGCGAGGACATCGCGCAGTCCGATCCGAACACGAAGCATGTCTCGGCCGCCTTGGCGGCGATGGAATGCATTGTCGTGCAGGACCTGTTCCTGAACGAGACGGCGGACTTCGCGCATGTGTTCCTGCCGGGCGCATCGTTCCTCGAGAAGGACGGCACCTTCACCAACGCCGAACGGCGGATCAGCCGCGTACGCAAGGCGACGGCGCCGCTTGCCGGCATGGCCGACTGGGAAGTGACGGTCGCGCTCTCGAATGCGCTGGGCTATCCGATGCACTACAACCACCCCTCCGAGATCATGGACGAGATCGCGCGGCTGACCCCGACCTTTGCGGGTGTCAGCTTCGATCGCATCGACGAACTCGGCAGCATCCAGTGGCCGTGCAACGACAAGGCACCGGAAGGCACGCCGATCATGCATATCGGCGGGTTCGTGCGCGGCAAGGGCAAGTTCGTCGTGACCGAATATGTGCCGACCGACGAGCGGACCGGCCCGCGGTTCCCGCTCTTGCTGACCACCGGCCGGATCCTCAGCCAGTACAATGTCGGTGCCCAGACACGGCGCACCGGCAATTCGACCTGGCATGCGGAAGACATTCTGGAAATCCATCCGCACGATGCCGAGAATCGCGGCATTCGCGAGGGCGATCGCGTGGCGATCATGAGCCGGGCCGGCGAAACCAGCCTGCATGCGCATATCAGCGAACGGATGCAGCCGGGCGTGGTTTTCACCACGTTCCACCATCCCGAGAGCGGCGCCAACGTGGTCACCACCGACAATTCCGACTGGGCAACCAACTGTCCCGAGTACAAGGTGACGGCGGTCGAAGTGCGCCTCACTAACAACTGGGCACCGTGGCAGGAAGAGGCGGTAGAGTTCCGCAACAACGCGCGACGGATTTCGCCGGTGGCAGCCGAGTGACCGCAACGGCAATGGCCCCTCGGCCGGTGCAGGCAAAAGGGTCGCGGCGCAAGTCGGCCCGCTCGTCTGCGATTGCGGCACCGGCAACGACGCGCGTGCGCGACGGGCAGGGTACATCGTTGCCGCAGATCGTCGCCGCCGAAGTGCCGATCGCGATTTCCTATAACGGGCGCAGCCATGTCGTGATGATGGGAACCCCGGCCGATCTCGAGGATTTCGCGGTCGGGTTCAGTCTCGCCGAAGGCGTCGTCGACGATGTCGACGAGATCGAGGACATCGCCTGTTCCGATTCCGGCAAGGGGATACGGGTCTCGATTGCGATCCCGCCGGCCTGGGCCGCGCGAATCGAAAACCAGCAGCGCAATCTCGCCGGCCGTACCGGCTGCGGCCTGTGCGGCGTCACGACGATCGAGCAGGCGCTCAGGCCGCTGCCGACCGTTCCGCCGGGACCGCCGATCGCCGCGTCGGCTATCGAAGCCGCGCTCGACGATCTGCCACGCCATCAATCGATCAACCGCGAGACCGGCGCGGTGCATGCGGCCGCCTTCGCCGATCGCGACGGCGCGCTGCTCGTCGTGCGCGAGGATGTCGGCCGGCACAATGCGCTTGACAAGCTGACCGGTGCGCTCGCGCGCGCCGGCATCGATCCCTCTGATGGATTTGCCATCGTCACCAGCCGCTGCAGCATGGAAATGGTGCAGAAGGCGGCGACGGTCGGCTTCCCCTTGCTGGTTGCCATATCCGCGCCGACCTCGCTGGCGATCGAACTGGCCGAGGGCTGCGGCCTTGCGCTGGTGGCTTTTGCACGTGGCGGCGGTTTCAACATCTATGCCCATGGCGAACGGTTGAGTATCGATTGATGAAAGCTGAGATGCTTGTTCGCATGGCGAACCAGATGGCGGATTTCTTTGCCTCGCAATCGCACGACGATGCGGTCGCCGGGATCGAAGATCACATTCTCAAGTTCTGGGATCCGCGGATGCGTCGCGCGCTGCAGGCGCATCTGGCAACCGGCGGCGACGGCCTGAAGCCGCTTGCGCGCGAAGCCGCCGACCGCGTGGTCGCCCGCCTGCCGGCGGCACCTGACGCGCCCAAGGCTTCCGCACCCGGCACGGCGGGCGCCTCCTAGGGCTTCTGAAGCCCGGCTCCGGTTGCCCGCGCCGCGCGCCGCCGCTACAACCCCCGCCCGAGACCGGCCCGATCCTGGCGCCCGGCATTTCTCAACACGAAGGCGCAGCGCTTCCTATGGCTAGCTATCAGTACATCTACGTGATGAAGGGCCTCACCAAGGTCTATCCGGGCGGCCGCAAGGTGCTCGAGGATATCTGGCTGTCCTTCTTGCCCGGCGCGAAGATCGGCGTACTCGGCCTCAACGGCTCGGGCAAATCAACCCTGCTCAAGATCATGGCCGGCATCGAAACCGATTTCGGCGGCGAGGCGTGGGCGGCCGATGGCGTCAGCGTCGGCTATCTGGCGCAGGAGCCCGAGCTCGACCCGGCCAAGACCGTGGTCGAAAACGTGATGGAGGGGCTGGCCCCGATCAAGGCGCTGCTCGACCGCTTCGAGGCGGTCAATGCGCGCTTCGCCGAGGAAGTATCGCCGGAAGAAATGGATGCGCTGCTCGCCGAACAGGCCGACCTGCAGGAGAAGATCGACGCCGCCAATGCCTGGGAACTCGATCGCACCGTCGAGATCGCGATGGATGCGCTGCGCTGCCCGCCGGGCGATGCCGCTGTCGACAATCTTTCCGGTGGCGAACGCCGCCGCGTTGCCTTGTGCCGGCTGCTGCTGCAGAAGCCCGACATGCTGCTGCTCGACGAACCGACCAACCATCTCGACGCCGAATCGGTCGCATGGCTCGAGCGGTTTCTCGCGGACTATCCGGGTACCGTCGTCGCGGTGACCCACGATCGTTACTTCCTCGACAATGTCGCCGGCTGGATTCTCGAACTCGATCGCGGCCACGGCATTCCGTGGGAAGGCAATTACACATCCTGGCTGGAGCAGAAGGAAAAGCGTCTCGCCCAGGAAGAGAAACAGGAAACCGCACGTCGGCGTACGCTGGAACATGAGCTCGAATGGGTCCGGCAGAGCCCGCGCGCGCGTCAGGCCAAGAGCAAGGCGCGTATCAACGCGTACGAACAGCTCGTCGCCGCCAGCAAGAATCAGGAGATCGAGGCCGGCCGCATTTCGATTCCGCCCGGCCCGCGCCTCGGCGATCTGGTCATCGAGGCGACGGATCTGCGCAAGGGCTTCGGCAATCGGCTGCTGATCGACGAATTGAGTTTCCTGCTGCCGCCGGGCGGCATCGTCGGCGTGATCGGGCCGAACGGCGCCGGCAAGACCACGCTCTTCCGCATGATCACCGGCCAAGAAGAACCCGATGGCGGCCAGTTGCGCGTCGGGCCGACGGTCACGCTCGGCTATGTCGACCAGTCGCGCGATGCGTTGAATCCGAAAGCGACGGTCTGGGAGGAAATCTCCGAAAACCGCGACGAGATCGAGCTCGGCGGGCGCAAGACGCCGAGCCGCACCTACGTTGCGGCGTTCAACTTCAAGGGCGCCGACCAGCAGAAAAAGGTCGGTCAGCTATCGGGCGGCGAACGCAATCGGGTGCATCTCGCCAAAATGCTGAAGTCCGGTGCGAACGTGCTGCTGCTCGACGAACCGACCAACGATCTGGACGTCGACACGCTGCGCTCGCTCGAAGATGCGTTGCTCGGTTTCGCCGGCTGCGTCGTGGTGATCAGCCACGATCGCTGGTTCCTCGACCGGATCGCGACCCATATCCTCGCCTTCGAGGGCGACAGCCGCGTCGTCTGGTTCGAAGGGAACTATCAGGCCTATGAGGAAGATCGCCACCGGCGCCTTGGTGCCGAGGCCGACCAGCCGCACCGGATCAAGTTCAAGCCGCTGACGCGAAGCTGAAACACCCGTCACGGTGCTGCGATACGCGGCGCCGTTCCGACCAAGAAAAACGCCCCGGATCGTTGCCGTCCCGGGGCGTTTTTTATGCGCTATGGCGTCTGGATCAGGCGCCGGCGGCTTTCTTGCGCAGCGCGTCGAGCAGGGCCGAAACCTGGCCGCCATTGTTCTGGATCACCGATGCGAACTCGGAGCGGTGCGTTTCGCTCATGCTGAGCCCTTCGACCTTGAGGTCGAGAACGCGCAGCCCGCCATCCTGCCGCTCGATAATCCAATCAAGTTTGGCCGCTTCGCCGTTGCTGGTCACGATGTGGCTGCGCACCGTCTCGAGCCCGTCGCTGCTGCGCGACGAGATCACTTCGAATTCCTGGCCGGTATACTCGGCAAAGCGCCGCGCATAGCTGGCGACGAGGTAATCCTCGAACAGATCGAGATACTCGGTCTGCTCTTCCGGCGTCGCGCTGCGCCAGTAGCGGCCGAGCACGTACTGGCCGATCTGGGGCACGTCGAAATGCGACAGCAGCAGTTCGCGGAATCGCTCGTTCCGCTCGGCGACCGACAGATCGGCGACGGTCAGTTGGCTGACGGCGCTGTCGCCCAGACGGCGGACAAAGCTCTCGGCTTCTTCGTCAGCGGACGCGGCGCTGGCGAAAAGCGGCAGGGCAACCACGAGCCCGAGTGCCCCAAGGAAGCTGCGGCGGAGCAGGCCGGATCCGTTCGGGCGCCCGTAACCCGCGGAAATTCGGTTAAAAATAGCCATTATTCCTCGTTGTCCTCGTCGTCTTCGTTGTCGATCAGCGCTGACCGATCCTGACGATATAGGCTGCGAATCGTCGCATAGTAGTCAATGGCGTTACGACGAATCTCATCGAGGGTCTGAAGGTTGCGGGATCGGGCGTCGACCACGTCCAAACCCGTGCGAATGTAGAGCAAATATTCTACGTCATAGTGCCGTGCAATCCAGAAGAACGGATCGGAAACGGTGTCCACGGCCAAGCCGGTCGCGTCCCGCATGTTCGAGGGGCCAATAAACGGCAGTACGAGATAGGGACCTTCGTCCGTACCCCAGACCGCCAGAGTCTGGCCGAAATCCTCTTTATGGTAGGGCAGGCCCATTTCCTCGGCGACGTCGATCAGGCCGGCAAGGCCCAGGGTCGAATTGATCACGAACCGCCCCAGCGTCACGCCGGCCCGGCCGGGCTCGCCCTGCAGCAGGTCGTTGAGGAAGATGACGGGGCTCTTGAGGTTGTCCAGCGCGTTGCGGATGCCGTCGCGCGCGAAATCGGGCAGGCCGATGTAATACCAGCCCGCAAAAGGCTTCAGCACCAGTTCGTCGAGGGCGTAATTGACCTCGAAGAAATAGCGGTTCATCGGCTCCAGCGGGTCGTTGGTCTCTTCGAAGGCTTCGCGCGCTTCCGGGTCGTCCGGCACCGTCGCGCAACCCGAGACGGCGAGGCCGAGCGCCACCGCCATGCCCAGAACCCAGGATTTGCCGTTACGCCCCCGCGCGTCAGCCAACATACCGATCACCGATTATCCCCCATCTGGCTGAACGCCGTCCGCCCGCCCGTAGCCCCGGCAGCAACGACATTGCCATGCCATCGTCTCTACCCTCAATCGGCCCTTATCCCCGGACCTTGCTCAAGGTGCAGACCCCATCGGCCTTGGCCCAGACCGGGCCTCACGCCGAACGCCCCACCCCATTTCGCTACCATAGCGCTACTGGAATTGCCAGATCGTCCCCGGGGAATGTGGATTGTGGGCCACCGTACCGTGGCAGAAATGCCGCAAAGTCGGGCTCCGGCGAATGAATCTTAATGTCCGTTAACATCCGGTTACTGCCCGACTTGTTCGGCGTGATGACACTCGACCAGGCGCCCTGCGACCGGTCGCGACTCGGGCTGTACCCGCTGGCAGATCTCGGTCGCATAAGGACAACGCCGGTGGAACGCGCAACCGGGCGGCGGATTGAGCGGCGAGGGCAGCTCGCCGTGAATGCGGAATCGCTTTTCGCCGGGTTTGCGCGCACCGACCTTCGGCGTGCTCGCGAGCAAGGCGCGCGTATAGGGATGGCGCGCATCCTCGAAGATCAGATCCCGCGCGCCGCGTTCGACCGGCCGGCCGAGATACATCACCATCACTTCGTCGGCGATATGACGCACCACGCTGAGATCGTGCGAAATGAACATATAGGCGAGCTCAAATTCTTTCTGAAGGTCCATCATCAGATTGAGAACCTGGGCGCGGATCGAAACGTCGAGCGCCGATACCGGCTCGTCGGCAACGACAATCCGCGGATGCAGCATCAGGGCGCGCGCGATCGCGATGCGCTGGCGCTGGCCGCCGGAAAACATATGCGGATAGCGGCTGTAATGCTCCGGCCGCAGCCCCACCCGCGCCATCATGCTGCGCGCCCGTTCCGATCGTTCGGCGGCGCGCAGCTTGGTGTTGATCTCGAGCGGCTCCTCGAGAATCGTGCCCACCTTCTTGCGCGGGTTGAGCGAGGCATACGGGTTCTGGAACACCATCTGCACGACCGGACGCAGCTTGCGCCGCGTCTCGTCGTCCGCCTTGGCGACATCGGTGCCGTCGATCCAGAGCGACCCGCGCGTCGGCGGCTCGATCATTGTGACGAGCCGCGCCAGGGTCGACTTGCCGCAGCCGGATTCGCCGACCACCGCGAGCGTGCGGCCCGGCTCGAGCGTGAAGCTCGCATTCTCGACCGCTTTCAGCGTCTTGGTACCGCTGAACCAGCCGGTGCGGATCGCGTAATGCCGTGCGAGATCGCGCGCCTCGAGCAGAACGGGTTTCATGGCAGCCGCTCGCCCGGTTGCAGCGGATAGTGGCACCGCACCGAGCGACCCGCGTCGATCGTTAAAGCCGGCCGCACACGCCGGCAGAAATCGTCGGCCTTGGGGCAGCGCGGCTGGAACAGGCATCCCGCCGGCCGGTCGTCGATGCCAGGGACCACGCCCGGGATCGTAGTGAGCCGTGCCTTGGACTGGTTGCGGTCGGGTAGTGCTTCCAGCAGGGCCGCCGTATAGGGATGACGCGGTGCTTCGAACAGGCTGCCGGTCGGCTGGCCTTCCATTTCCTGTCCGGCATACATCACGACGACATCGCGCGCGGTCTCGGCGACCACGCCCATGTCGTGCGTGATCAGCACCAGCGCCATGCCGCGATCGCGCTGCAGGTCGCTCAGCAGATCGAGGATCTGCGCCTGGATCGTGACGTCGAGTGCCGTCGTCGGTTCGTCGGCGATCAGCAGACGCGGGTTGCAGGCGATCGCCATTGCGATCATCACGCGCTGGTTCATGCCGCCGGAGAGTTGATGGGGAAACGACGACAGTCGCGTCTCGGGCGCCGGGATACCGACCTGGTCCAGCAACTCGGTCGCCCGCCGCCGCCGTTCCGCGCGATTGCCGCCCTCATGCACAGCCAGCGCCTCCATGATCTGGAAGCCCACGGTGAAACACGGATTGAGACTGGTGGCCGGCTCCTGGAACACCATCGCGATGTCCTTGCCGGTGATATGGCGCCGGGCGGAGGCACTCATCGCCAGCAGATCGCGCCCGTCGAACGCCATGCGATCGGCGCGAACCTTGCCGGGCCAGGGGATCAGCCCCATCACCGCCAGCATCGACACGCTCTTGCCCGAACCGGATTCACCGACGATGCCGAGCACTTCGCCGGCTTCGAGCGTGAGATCGAGCCCCTCGACCGCGTGGAACGCGCCGCGCGTCGTCTGGAACTCGACCGACAGGTTGCGAATTTCGAGCAACGGCATCGCGGGCCTACTGCTTCAGCCGGGGGTCGAGCGCATCGCGCAGCCCGTCGCCCGCGAGATTGAAGGCCAGCACCGTGATCAGCACGGCAAGACCGGGTAAGGTCACCACCCACCAGGCGCGTTTTACGAACTCCTGCGCATCGGCCAGCATCGAACCCCATTCCGGCGTCGGCGGCTGCGCGCCGAGACCAAGGAAGCCGAGCGCCGCCGCATCGAGGATCGCCGACGAAACATTGAGCGTCGCCAGCACGATCAGCGGCGCCATGCAGTTCGGCAGCACGGTCTTGAACATCAGGCGCAGCAGCCGTGCGCCCGCGACGCGCGAGGCCGTCACATATTCCTTGGTCAGTTCTGTGATCACCGCGGCGCGGCAGACGCGGGTGAAATGCGGCAGATAGACGATCGCGACCGCCATCACCGCGTTGGTCAGGCTGGGTCCGAGAATCGCGACGATCACGATCGCCAGCAGCAGCGATGGCACGGCAAGCATGATGTCCATCAGACGCAGGATGAGATCGCCGATGATGCCGGGAAAGAAACCGGCGACCAGGCCGAGCACGATGCCGCCGCCGAGACTGAGCACGACGACCAAGAGGCCGATGAACAGCGAAAAGCGCGCGCCGTAGATCAGCCGCGAGAGCATGTCGCGTCCGACATCGTCGGTGCCGAGCAGAAACTTGCTGGTGCCGCCCTCGGCCCAGACCGGCGGCGTCAGGAATGCATCGCGAAACTGTTCGATCGGCGAGTGCGGCGCGACGACGTCGGCAAAGACCGCGACGAAAACAACCAGAAGGATGATAACCAGCCCGCCGACGGCGCCCCAGTTCTTCCGGAAATGGTGCCAGACCTCGATCGCGGGATGGACCGGCCGCCTGATCGGCTGGTCCGCGCCCGGAATCTCGGCCCCCGGAACGTCAGCGTTGTGAATCTCGGGTTCTGTTGCGATGTCTGTCATGTCAGTGCCGCGCGTGCCGGATACGGGGATTGAAGAGCGCGTAAAGCAGGTCGACGATCAGGTTCACGAGGATGATGAAGGTCGCGATCAGCAGGATGCCGCCCTGCAAGGCCGCATAGTCGCGTCGCCGCACCGATTCGATCAGCCATTTGCCGACGCCCGGCCAGGAAAAGATCGTTTCGGTCAGAATGGCGCCGGCCAGCAGTACGCCGATCTGCAAGCCGATCACGGTGATGACCGGGATCATCGCATTGCGCAGCGCATGGACCGCGACGACGCGCCACGGCCGCAGCCCCTTGGCGCGCGCCGTGCGGATGTAGTCCTCGCTCAGCACCTCCAGCATCGCGGAGCGCGTCATGCGCGCGATCACGGCGAGCGGAATCGTGCCCAGCACGACGGTCGGCAAGACGAGGTGATGCAGCGCCGACCGGAAGGCACCCTCCTGACCGGATAGCAATGTGTCGATCAGCATGAACCCGGTCACCGGCTCGAAAAAGTAGATCAGCGAGATGCGACCCGAGACCGGCGTCCAGCCGAGATTGACCGAGAACAGGATAATGAGCAGCAATCCCCACCAGAAGATAGGCATCGAATAGCCGGTCAGCGAAATGCCCATCACCGTATAGTCGACGACGCGGCCGCGACGGACCGCGGCGATGATGCCGGCGGGAACGCCGAGGATCAGCGCAAACAGAATGGCGCAGATCGAAAGTTCGATCGTCGCCGGAAACAGCGTGAAGAATTCGACCAGGATCGGCTTCTTGGTCACGAACGACTTGCCGAGATCGCCCGTCAGCACGTCGGCGATGTAATAGAAATATTGCAGCAAAAGCGGCTTGTCCAAGCCGAGCTCGATCAGCAGTTGCGCATGGCGCTCCGGTGCGATGCCGCGTTCGCCCGCCATCAGTTCGACCGGATCGCCGGGAATGAGGCGAACCATGGCGAATGTCAGCAGCGTGACCCCGAAGAAGGTCGGGATCAGAAGCCCCAGTTTGGTGGCGATATAGCGAAGCATCGGGAGCCCGGAACAAGAGCGGGGGAGCGCTTGCGGCGCTCCCCCGGCCCTTGCGAACGACGTTCCGGCTGTCGCCCTTACTCTTCGATGTCGACGCCGTAGAAGATGTGCGTACCGAACGGGTCGATCAGATAGTTTTTGACCTCGTTCCGCACCGGCATGAAGACGATCGAATGCGCGACCGTGATCCACGGCGCCTCTTCCTTGAAGACCACCTGCGCCTGCTCATAGAGCTTCGTGCGCTCGTCGATATCGGTGATCTGCTTCGCCTGGGTCAGCAAATCGCTGAACTCCTCGTTGCACCAGCGGGCCCGGTTGGCGCCGGCTTCCGCCGCCGCGCAGCTCAGCAGCACGTGGAGGAAGTTGTCCGGATCGCCATTGTCGCCGGTCCAGCCAAGAAGCAGCGTCTGGTGCTCGCCGTTGTTGGAGCGTTCGAGATATTCGCCCCACTCGTACGAGACGATTTCCGCGGTCACGCCGATCGCCGCCCAGTCGGCCTGGATCAGCTCGGCCATACGCTTGGCGTCGGGGTTGTACGGACGCTGCACCGGCATCGCCCAGAGGTCGGTCGTGAAACCGTCCGCGAATCCGGCTTCGGCCAGCAGTTCCTTGGCGCGTTCCGGGTCGTACGGATAGTCCTCGATATCGTCGTTGTAAGACCAGATCGTCGGCGGAATCGGGTTTTTAGCCGCCTGGCCGGCACCCTGGAACACCGCCTCGATGATGGCCTCCTTGTTGACGGCCATGTTGAGGGCCTGACGCACCAGTTTGTTGTCGAACGGCGGCTTCTGTGTGTTGAACGCGAGATAGCCGACGTTGAGGCCTTCCTGCTCCAGCAACGTGATCGATTCATCGGCGCGGATGGCGTCGAGATCGGCCGGATTCGGATAGGGCATCACATGGCATTCGCCGGCCTGAAGTTTGGCGAGACGCACGCTGGCATCGGGTGTGATCGCGAAGATCAGATCGTCGATGTCCGCTTTCCCGGCCCAGTAATCCGCATTCGCCTTGTAGCGAATGACGGCGTCCTTCTGATAATCGACCAGCGAGAACGGACCGGTGCCGACCGGCGTCTGGTCGAGTTGCTCGGGCGTTCCGGCTGCGAGCATCGCATCGGCCTGCTCGGCCGACAGGATCGACGCGAAATCCATCGCCATGTTGGCGATGAAGGGCGCTTCCGGTGCGGTCAACGTGAAGCGGACGGTCATGTCGTCCACTTTCTCGACGCTGGCGAGCAGGTTGCCCATGTCCATGCCGCCGAAATATTCATAAGTGCCACCGGAAACCGTGTGATACGGATGATCGGCCTTCAACTGCCGCTCGAAGCTGAACACTACGTCGTCGGCATTGAAGTCGCGCGTCGGTGTGAAGCTGCTGTTGGCGGCGAATTTCACGCCCTCGCGCAGATGGAATGTGTAGACAAGACCATCGTCGGACACGTCCCAGCTTTCTGCCAGGCTCGGGTTCACCGTGGTGCCGCCGCGCTCGAACTCGACCAGCCGGTTGAAGATCGGCTTGGACGAGGCGTCGAACGTTGTGCCGGCGGTGTAGAGCTGCGGATTGAAACCCTCGGGACTGCCTTCCGAGCAGTAGACGAGCGTTTTAGCGTTCGCCGAAAGCGAAACGCTGGTGGCGATGGCGATGACCGCCATAGCCCCCAGAAGCCTGGACTTCATGGTGAAACCTCCCCGAAGAGTGCTGGCAGTTGCCTGCGGGGGCAGGGCCGCCGCAATGAGGTGAAAACCCTAGGCTTGCGCAATTCGGGTTGTCAACGCGCGTACGTTGCGGATTTCCAGGGCGAAAGGGCAGTAACCTTGCCCCTTGAGCGCGCTGAAAGTTCGATTATTGTCCCTGCCATGCAGCAGAACAGCGATACCGGTATCGAAACCCCGTTTGTGGCCGACGCCATCACCGTCCTCCCGGAATGGATCGATTATAACGGACATTTGAACGTCGCCTATTATCTCCACGCGTTCGATCTCGGCTACGACGCGGTCTTCGAGAAGATGGGCTTCGGGTCCGACGTGATCCGCGAACGCAACGCGTCGGGCTTCGCGGCCGAGCTCCATCTGACCTTCCAGCGCGAATTGCTGTTGGGCGATCGCCTGCGCATCACGACCCAGCTTCTCGGCTTCGATGCCAAGCGCTGCCGGATGTTCCAGTCGATGTACCATCACGACAGCAACGAACTCGCCGCCACCTGCGAGTGGATGTCGCTCTATATCGACATGACGAAGCGGCGGGTGACCGAGATGCCGGCGGAATTGCAGCGCCGGCTCGCGCGCGTTATTGAGTCGCATGGCAAACTGCCGGCGCCGCCGGAATCCGGCCGCGGCATTTCTCTTGGCAATCGACGTCGCGACTGACGGCGTCAGTCTTCCAGCAGCATACCCTTGCGATAGCTGAGCGGCTCGCGGCCGACCACTTTCGCCAGGCTGTCGCCCGGTCGCACCATCTTGTGCGAGCGGCGCGAGAGCAGCATGCCGTCGGTCTGCGCCTGGACCGGCGTGCGCGCCTTCATCGGATCGTCGGCCAGCGGATCGACGATCTCGGCGATCGTCTCGCCTTTCTCGATCCATGCACCGAGCGGCTTGCGATAGGTCGCGATCCCGGCAACCGGGCTTCGGACGATATCGCAGGCATCGAGCATCGTCGCATCGCAGAGTGCGGTCGGCAGCGGGCCCGCATCGCCGGCGACGAGGCCGCGGCGCTGCAGGAAGCGGAAGAGGCCGCTCGCATCCGCCTCGGCATAGGTGTCGTTCGCATCGGCCTGGCCGCGATACTCGATCGTCGCAGCCATACAGGCGGCTGGCACGGGTGTCTTGTCGCCGACGGAACCGGCCAGCTTGGTCCAGGGCGTCGAAAAGGATTCGTCGAACGACCGGCCGCCGGAATCTTCGGCCAGCAACGTCGCGCGCGTGCCGATGTCGGCCGCGAGATCCGCGGCGTCGGGCCAGTGCGCGGGGATGAGAAAGAGATGCATCAGCGAATCGTCGTCGCAATGTAGGTCGAAGACGAAATCGGCATCGTGCGCGAGCTTGCATACCGCAAGCCGCAGGCTGGTGAGTTCCGTCGCTGCGGTCAGCGCCTCGATGCCTTCCGCCATCGCCGCGCGCACCGTTGCGACGTTAGCCGCCGAATCCGTGCCGAGCTTGCCGGCGACGCGTTGTGCGAGACCGGCATGGAGGTCGGGCCAGTTGCGATTGAAATTGCCGCCGCCGCCGAGCTCATAGCGACCGGCCATGTGATGATTGAGCCATTGCCCGAGGCCGATCGGATTGGCGACCGGCACGACGAGGATCTCGCCCTTGATCGCGCCGGCCCGGTCCGCCTCGTCGAGCAGCCGGATCAGATGATGCTGCACCAGCATGCCGGGCGTTTCGTCGGCATGGACCGAGGCCTGCAGATAGGCCTTCGGGCGCGCACCTTTCTTGCCATAGCGATGCACCATGAATTGCCGCTTCGTGCCGGGGCTGACATCCATCAGGTCGATGCGTTCGATCGTCTTGCTCATACGTTTCTCAGTCCTCAGCGATTGTGCGAGACCGTTGCCTCGTCCGCGCCCGTCCGCCGCGCTAGGCTGGGCCGGGTTCGGGTGGAACCGTCGGGAAGATTTGCACGGGAGGGGCCGGACGGACGAATCCGGCGCGATCTCGCGCGGAAAGGTCGAGTGCGCGATGCGGGGCGAGGGCGAAGCGGCGGCCGCAAGCCTGCTGCGCTTTGTGCGGCACACATTAAGCCGTGCCAATTCCGGCATCCCCGATGCGATGGGCTGGTGTGGGCTGCTGCCCGCTGCGGTGCCGCCGATCGGACGGCGCGCGCATCCAGGCGTTGCGCTGCCGGTGTCGCGCTGGTGGCCGCGCGCGGAACAAAGCGCGCTGCCGGCGCTCCGTCCTGCCTTGGCGGCGCTCGCGCCGCATCTCGTGTGGACCCGCAATCCGAACTATCGGGCCCGGCCGCCGCATCACCGATTCCTCCATCGTTATGGGTATGCGGTCATTCTCGGCCCCGACGACCGCGAGGCGCGACCGCTGATCCGGCACGACGGGCTGGCGCTCGGGCTGTTGCTGCTCGGTCCCGGTAACGACTATCCGCTACATCATCACCCGGCCGAGGAAATCTATGTGCCGCTCGCCGGTACCGCACTCTGGCTGCGCGGCGATGGTCCCTGGCTTCCGGTCGCACCGGGCCGGCCGATCCATCATCCGCCCGACCTGCCGCATGCAACCCGCACCCGGGCGGCGCCGCTGCTCGCGCTCTATCTCTGGCGCGGCGCACTCACGACCCATGCAAGGCTGAGCGTCGGCTGAGCCGCGGCAAGCCGGGCGTTGGCCACGCAAAACCCGTCCGCCCGAAAACGAGCCCGGCGGGTTCGATCCCGGCCGTCGCATGCTATATGCACGGCGATGAACGATTCTCCGGCCACGACCGATTCAACACCCCCGGCGCCGCAGCCCGCCTATCTCGCCGCGCTCAATACCGAGCAGCGCGAGGCGGTGCTGGCAACCGAAGGCCCGGTGCTTGTGCTGGCCGGTGCCGGCACCGGC
>JAWXBK010000039.1:0-50788 GCA_034439975.1 Rhodospirillaceae bacterium
TCCTTCGACGATCGTGTCGTCGATCGTCGAGACCGCCACGGTCTGGGAGGTCGGACCCCCGCCCGTAAACGTCAGCACCGTGCCCAGCGTCGTGTAATCTGAGCCGGGGGTCGCGTCGTCCGGGTTGCTATCGAACCCGCCACCGGTCGCGACCGAAATCGTCACCATCTGGCCGGGCGATAGTGTCACACCGGTATAGGAAACCGTATAGGTCGTCGTGTCGCCTTCGGTGACCGAGCCGGCGCCTTCGAGCGACCAATTCAGCAGTGAAATGTCGGCAAGACCGTCGAGCAAAAACAGGATCTCTTCCTGGTCGAACAAACCGTAGTTCAGCTCGGTCGGATCGATCACGCCGCGTTCGACCAGCGACTTAAGCATTTCCAGCAGCGGGCCTGGCGTGAACGACGCCTGAGTGTTCTCGACTCGCTCCTCGTCGCCAATCTCGGGGACGTGGGGTTCCATGCCGAAAGCGACGAGCAAATCCTCGACCGAGATCGCGTCTCCGTCGTCGAGGGGGATCGAATCGGACCCGGACTGGATCGCGTTGAGCAATTGATCGAGATTGATGACGCGGCCGTCGGGAAGAACGACGACATCGGGCGTTTCGCCCGTCGCCTGCGCGAGTTGCTGCTCGGCCTGGGCGAGTTGCTGCTCGACCGCGGCTGCGACCTTAAGCAGTCTTTGCTCGCTCTTTTCGTTCTCTTCGGAAAGGGGTTCGCTATCCGCAGCAACAAATGTGCTGTGATGGGGGTCGGTCGGCCGCTCGGACATAGTCCTGCCTCGTCAGACGCACAGACATCACGCCAGCGAAAACGCATTTCGCCGGTGGCACGAAACCTTTGTCTGACCGAAGGCTTGCCCTGCCCTATGGCCCAGACGCTGGTGGTCGGTCCGCTGCTCGGGGGTGGTTGGGCCGGCCCCTGAGCGACGTAACCAGTTACACGGAACCTTCACGAAACCGTGAAGCCCCTATGCGAACGTATACATACTGTCGAGTAAGTCCTTAGTCAAGGCGGAAAGGCCAACGCTAACTCACGGTTTTTATTCGTTTTTTCAAACCTAATCAAAAAATCTGCCGATTCAATTTCTGAAGATTGGATTAATCCGAATGCACGAAATCTCCCCACCCGTCCCCCAGCTGTTGCCGGGGAATCGCCACCGATACGGCCAAGGCGGGCCTACTCAGTGATGCAGGATCTGGCTGAGAAACAGCTTGGTGCGATCCGATTTCGGATTATTGAAGAACGCATCCGGAGCGTTCTGCTCGATGATCTCGCCACCGTCCATGAAGATCACGCGATCCGCGACGGTACGAGCAAATCCCATCTCATGCGTCACAACGATCATGGTCATGCCCGTCTCCGCGAGTTCGATCATGACGTCCAAAACTTCCTTGATCATCTCGGGATCGAGTGCCGACGTCGGTTCGTCGAACAGCATCATCTTGGGGTTCATGCAGAGCGAGCGCGCGATGGCAACGCGCTGCTGCTGGCCGCCGGACAACTGGCCAGGATACTTATGCGCCTGCTCTGGAATCTTCACGCGCTCAAGATATTGCGTTGCTGCCTGCTCGGCGTCGCGCTTGGGCATCTTGCGAACCCAGATCGGCGCCAGCGTGAGGTTGTCGAGGACAGTCAGATGCGGGAACAAATTAAAATGCTGGAACACCATCCCGACTTCTCGCCGCACCTGCTCGATATGCTTGAGATCGTTGGTCAACTCGATCCCGTCGACGATGATCCGCCCCTTCTGATGCTCCTCCAGGCGATTGATGCAACGGATGAGCGTCGATTTGCCCGATCCGGATGGCCCGCAGATGACGATGCGCTCGCCCCGATGCACGGTCAGGTCGATATTTCGCAGGACGTGAAACTGGCCGAACCACTTATGAACCCCGATCATCTGGATCATTGGGTCGCCGGCAGTCGACGTTTCAGGAATTCGCCCCTGTGCGGCTTGCACGCCGTTCGACATGGTGTTGCTCCTAGCGCCTGTGGCCGGTGTTGAGCTTGCGTTCGAGATACAGGCTGTATCGGGACATGCTGAAACAGAACAGGAAGAACACGAACGCCACGAAAGCGTAACCTTCCTTGGCGAGCCCTGCCCAATTCGCGTCGCGGAACGAGGCTTGTACGATGTTCAGCAGTTCGAATAGGCCGATGACGATGACCAGCGTCGTGTCTTTGAAGAGGCCGATGAACGTGTTGACGATACCGGGAATTACAATCCGCAATGCCTGCGGCATGACGATCAGCCCGGTCATCTGCCAATAACCAAGGCCAACAGCCATCGCCCCTTCGTACTGCCCGCGCGGTACGGCCTGGAGGCCGCCGCGCACGACTTCGGCCATGTAAGCCGCACCGAACAACGCGATCCCGATCATCGCGCGCAGCAGTTTGTCGAACGTAACGCCTTCGGGCAGGAAGAGCGGCAGCATCACCGACGACATGAAGAGAACGGTTATCAGGGGAATGGCCCTCGTAAACTCGATGAATGCGGTCGACAGCATGCGAATGACCGGCAATTCGGAGCGGCGGCCAAGCGCCAGGAGGATACCCAGCGGCAGCGAAAAGATGATGCCCGTCGACCCGAGCACGATCGTCAGAAACAACCCACCCCAAAGGCGCGTCTCGACCAACCCAAGTCCGAGAAACCCGCCGACAAAAAGCCAGTAGGAAATGAACGGATAGATGCCGAACAGGAAGATCGCGATGTACTTCTTGCCCGGCGTACGTTCGATCAGCAGCGCGATGACCGCGGCGAAAAACAGGATCAGTCCGAGATCGACGCGCCAGCGTTCGTCGACCGGATAAAACCCGTACATGAACTGCCAGAAACGGGCGATGATCATCGTCCAGCAGGCGCCGTCCTTGACGCATACGTCGCGCGATTCACCGTCGACAAATGTCGCGCTGAATATCGCCCAGTCGAGCAGCGGTGGCACGATCGCCCAGATCAGCCAGATCGCGAGAAGTGTCAGCAGAATGTTGAGCGGGCTCGAGAACAGATTCGTACGCAGCCACGCCACGGGTCCGACATAGCTCGACGGCGGCGGCAGCGACGGATGCTGGCCCGGCGGATATTCTTGTTGTTCGATGACGTCGGGCATCGTCTACCGCTCTTTCAGCGCAATGCGCTTGTTGTACCAATTCATGAACGCTGAGATGAGCAGGCTCAACGTCATATAAACGAACATTGTAATGAGCAGACATTCGACTGCCTGACCGGTCTGGTTCAGCACGGTGCCGGCGAACACATTGACCAAATCCGGATAGCCGACCAGCACGCCGAGCGTGGAGTTCTTCATCAGGTTCAGATACTGGCTGGTCAATGGCGGCACGATTACGCGCAATGCCTGCGGAATGGTAACCAGCCGCAGCGTCGCATTCGGTCGTAATCCGAGCGAAAACGCCGCCTCACTCTGTCCGTGACTGACCGATTGAATACCGGCGCGGACGATTTCGCCGATAAAGGCCGCCGTATAGGCGACCAGCGCGAGCAACACCGCGATGAACTCGGGCAGGATGACCCAGCCGCCGCGGAAGTTGAACCCTTTCAGCTCGGGGTACTCCCAGGTCCACGGCAGGCCCGTCACGATCGACGCGAGGGCCGGCGCGGCGACGACCAGGCCCAGACCTACCCAGAAAACCGGGAATGGCTGGCCGGTATTTTCCTGCCGTCGCTTCGCCCAGCGCCGCACGATCCAGGTGGCAGCGACCGCGGCAAGAAGGGCCAGCGGTACCGCGCCAAAAGCCGGTTCGGTGACGAGCCTCGGAAAACTGATCCCTCGATTGTGGAGGAAGAAGGTGCCGTCGATATCGATCGCATTTCGCACGAGCGGCAAAGCGGAGAGCACACCGAAATACCAGAACACGATTTGAAGGGGCAGCGGGATGTTGCGGATCGTTTCGAGGTAGACCGTCGCCACCTTTCGCACGATCCAGTTGGGCGACAATCGCAGAATGCCGATGAAGAACCCGCAGATTGTCGCGAACACAATGCCCACGGCAGAGAGCACCAGCGTATTGACCAGCCCGACCCAGAAGACGCGGCCGTAACTGCTTTCAACCGTATAAGGAATAAGGGTGATGGAGATATCGAAGCCGGCCTGCCGGCCGAGAAAATCGAACCCGGACGCGATGCCACGGCTCGCAAGATTGGTGGCCGTGTTGCTGATGATGTATCCCGCGAAGGCGAGGATCGCGGCGAGAACAACGATCTGAAAAATGATTCCGCGGACGCGCTGATCGCGCCACCAATGAGCAGTTCGGATGTCGGCTATCGCGTGATCCGACATGGCCCCGGCCTCCTATCGCGAATTGACCAAAAGGCGACGGTGCGCCGGATTGCCCGCTAGGGCCCGGCGCACCGTTACCAAAGTCATCTGCCGATGACGCTTAGCGCATCGGCGGCGCGTACAGAAGACCGCCCTTGCTCCAGAGCTGGTTCAGACCGCGGGCGAGACCCAGCGGCGTCTTGACGCCGACATGCGCCTCAAAGCTCTCGCCGTAGTTTCCGACCATCGAGATGATGTTGTAGGCCCACTCGTCCGACAGGCCGAGCATGCTGCCCATACGGGCCTGGCCTTCTTCGACCTTCTCAACGCCGAGCAGACGCTGAACTTCGGGGTTTTCCGAGCCCTTCATCTCTTCAACGTTTTCCGATGTCACGCCGAATTCCTCGGCAATGATCATCGAATTGAGGGTCCAGCGGACGATATCGCCCCACTGGTTGTCGCCATGCCTGACCAGAGGTCCAAGCGGCTCTTTCGAGATGATTTCCGGCAGGATGATGTGATCGCCTGGGGCAGTCAGCACCGATCGCTCGGCGGCAAGGCCGGAAGCGTCTGTCGTGTATGCATCGCAGCGACCCTCGTCATAGGCTTGCCGCGCTTCCTCGTTTTTCTGGAACACAATCGAATTCAGTTCCATGTTGTTGGCGCGGAAATAGTCGGCAAGGTTGAGCTCGGTTGTCGTCCCGGTTTGGACACAGACGGATGCGCCATCCAGCTCTAGCGCGCTCGCAACGCCGAGCTCGGAGCGGACCATAAAGCCCTGACCGTCATAGTAATTGACGCCGACGAACTCGAAGCCAAGCTGCACGTCGCGCGAGAATGTCCAGGTCGTGTTGCGGGCCAGAAGATCGACTTCGCCAGATTGCAGCGCGGTAAAGCGCTCCGTCGCCGTGGTCGGTACATACTTGACGGCTTCGGAATCGCCGAGCACCGCCGCCGCCACCGCGCGGCACATATCGACGTCGAGCCCGGTCCAGTTGCCCTGGTCGTCCGGGGAAGCAAACCCGGCCAGGCCGGTCGTAACGCCGCAATTGAGCGTGCCGCGCGCCTGGACGTCTTCCAACGTCGTCGCACTGGCGACGCCGGCCGACGCCATCAACGCGATGGCGGCAACGCCCGAGAGAGTTCGGAAATGTTTCATGGTCTAGCCTTTCCCTGTATCTGGCATTTGCTGCCGTTCTTGACCGGGACGCCGCATGGCGGTTTCCCCGCGCGGATCGCCCATTTGAGCGCCCCGCTTGTGACAAAGCTTTAACACACGCTCGCGCGATGGTACAAGCATCGGCAACCAATTCAGCCCTATTGGCTCACAGCGCATGACCTCAAGAAAACCCAACAATGACACGGTGTTGGCGCATGCGGGCAACCATCCGCGTGAGCATAAGGGCGTCGTCAATCCGCCTGTCTATCACGCCTCGACGATACTGTTCCCGACGGTTGCTGCACTCGAGGAAGCGATCCAGGACCGCTTTCGGGGTGTTAGCTACGGGCGCTATGGAACACCGACCACTTTTGCGCTTGAAGAAGCCGTGGCGGCGCTCGAAGGTAGCGCGCACGCGATAACGCTGCCGAGCGGCCTCGCCGCCATCACGATGGCCGTCATGACCTTTGCGAAACCGGGCGATCACGTTCTGGTGGCCGACAATGTCTACGATCCGGTTCGCGGTTTCTGCGAACGGATCCTTAAATCCTATGGCATCGAGGTTACCTATTTCGACTCCTCGATCGGCAAGGATGTCGCCGAGCTGTTCACCGACAAGACCCGGATCCTGTATCTGGAAACGCCCGGATCGCTGAGCTTCGAGATGCCGGATGTGGCGGCTCTCGCGGCGCCGGCGCGCGAACGCGGCATCCTTGTAATGGTCGACAACACTTGGGCCACCGGGCTGCATTTCAAACCGCTCGCTCACGGCGCCGATCTATCGATCTATGCCGCCACCAAGTACATCACCGGTCATTCCGACGTGATGATGGGCATGATCGTCTGTGGCACCGAGCATTATCGGCCGATCAAGATGTTCGCACACGGGCTCGGCATGGCCGTCGCCCCCGACGATTGTTACCTGGCGTTGCGCGGGCTGCGCACCTTGTCGGTCCGGCTCGATCGCCACAAAGCCAGCTCGCTTGCGGTCGCCACATGGCTGGAGGGTCGGCCCGAGGTCGCGCGCGTCATGCACCCTGCCCTGCCGCACGATCCCGGCCACGCCATCTGGCAGCGCGACTTTACCGGCGCCGGCGGGTTGTTCGGTGCGGTTCTGCATCCGGTCGACAAGCCGGCGCTCGCCGCCATGCTGGACGGGCTGTCGCTGTTCGGCATGGGTTTTTCCTGGGGCGGTTATGAAAGCCTGATCCTTCCGGTCGATCCGGCAAAGTCGCGCACCGCCACCCGATGGGCGGAACTGGGGCCGACGGTGCGTTTGCATGTCGGCCTCGAAGATCCCGCCGACCTGATCGCGGATCTTTCCCTCGGGTTCGAGCGGATGCGCGCGGCTGCCGCTCGATGACCGAGTTCGATCGGGACGCCCTCCTCGGCCTCATTGCTTTCGACGAGAACGGTCTCGTGCCGGCGATTGCGCAACAGCATGACAGCGGCGAAGTTCTGATGCTGGCCTGGATGAACAGGGACGCCATTGTCGAGACCGTTGCGACCGGCAGGGTCTGCTACTGGTCGCGTTCGCGCGGCGCGCTCTGGCGCAAAGGCGAAACATCCGGCCAGACCCAGCAACTTGTCGAGCTCCGAGTGGATTGCGACGGCGACTGCCTTCTGCTGCTGGTCGATCAGACCGGCGTTGCGTGCCATACCGGCCGCCGCATGTGCCATTTCCGCGCATGGCGCGACGGCGAATGGCGCGAGATCGCGCGCGTCACGGTGGCGCCCGAGGCGCTGTACGGCCGCTGATGCCCAGCGATCAGCCCGAACCGCCGATCGTAATCGTCGGCCCGACAACGCGCTGCGGCACCAGCCTGCTGCAGCGCGCGCTGAATTCGACGCGGAAGATCGTCATCTACGGCGAAAATTTCACGTTCATGCAGCGATACCCGGACATGATCCACGGGTTCACACGCAATCCGAACGCAAAGCGCAGCAACATCAACGCCAGCCGCGAGATGCTTCAGTCGGGCATCGATTTCGAGGCGAGCGCGCTCTTTCCCGATTACGACGCCTATATCGAAGCGATCCGGCAAGGATTTCATGGGATCGCGCGTTTGTACCGGTCCGATGCGAAAGAATTGGGTTTCGGCCGCTGGGGCCTCAAGCATCAGATCCGCGATCAGCGAACTTTCGAGCTGGTGCCACAACTGATGCCGCGTGCGCGTTTCATCTTCATTTATCGCGAGCTCATTGCGGTCGCCCGTTCAGCCAAATCGCGTTGGCCCGGCGACTTCAAATCGGAAGCCGACTATCAGCGCTTCGGCGATAACTGGGCCCGCAACATCCAAACCGCACTCGACCTTGAAAATCAACGGTTCATGGTTTTGCGTTATGAGGAATTTGTTGCCGATCCCGACCCGTTCCTCGATCGCCTCGAAGCGTTCACCGGCATCGGCGGCATCGATCGCACGGTGATGACGCGCCGTATCAACACCAATCCGCTGGTCGATGCCGACGTAAAGGGAAAAGCCCCCGACAGCTATCGGGAACCGGTGGATCTCACCGATCGGCAGCGCGAGCTTTTGATGGTGGAAGCCCGATCGCTGCATCAGGGGCTCGGTTACAGCGTCGCCTGACCGGTCGGTCAGATCACCCGAAGGCCGGCGCGCCTTCGACCAATCGCACATAGCCCGGAAAATCGATGTTCGTGCCGCAGACGACGATCGCGGTATGGCGCCCGCGCAGACGCTCGGCCAGCGGCCCAAGCGCGGTCATGAGGGCAGCGGCACCCGCAGGCTCGACCGCCAGTTTCAGTCGCTCGAACATCAGAGCCATGCCCGTCCGCATGACATCGTCAGGCAGCAGCACGATCTCCGAGAGATAGTGACGGCAGAGTTCGAATGTATACGGCGTCGCATGCGGTGCGTTGAGGCTGTCGGCGATGGTCCGGCGGTCGTCGAGCGCAAGCGGCCGGCCGGCCTCGATGCTGCGCGTCATTACCGGCGATCCCTCGGGCTCGACGCCGAAAATCTCGCATGAGGGATGCAGATGCCGGATCGCAGCGGCAATGCCGGCACATAGACCGCCGCCGCCGATCGGGATCACGACGGCATCGAGTCGGTCGACCTGGCGGGCAAGCTCGAGCCCCACGGTCGCGGTCCCGAGCACGGTCAGTTTCCCTTCGAACGGATGCACGAACGAACGGCCCTCGCGCTCGCGGAGTTCCTCCACCCGGGAGAAGGCTTCGGCGATGTCGTCGGTCAATACGATCCGCGCGCCATAACGACGGCACAGAGCCTGTCGAAACGGGTTCGCCGTCTTCGGCATGACAACGGTCGCATCGATACCGAGCAGCGACGCGGCGTAGGCGACGCCGGCTGCGTGATTGCCGGCACTCACCGCAACCACACCGCGCTCACGTTCCGCGTCGCCCAGATGCAGCAAGTTGGTGAGTGCGCCGCGCGGCTTGAACGTGCCGGTGCGCTGCAACAGTTCGAGCTTGAGATGCAGGATGGCATCCTTGCCGAGCGCCCACTCGACAATCTCGTCATGCCATTCATGGACCGGTGTCGTTGCGACCATGTCGCCAAGGCGCGTGCGATTGGCTTCGATCTCGGCGAGTGTTGGTATGTCCATTATGTGATCCTGGCAGGAGAACGGCTGCGTCGCACGAGGGACCGCGATGCAAACCATCGGATGAAAAGCGGCTTGTCGGCACGGAGCGGTAAATTGTGACAATGATCGGCCATAAGGGATCGAAGGGCGGCTTCAGTACCATGCGCCATACCTTCTGATCTTCGTCCGAGCCGTTCAGCTCTACACCCCACCGGTCGGTCGTCTGGTTCAACTCTTCCGCTCCTGAAATTCTTCGAAGTCTAAAGCTCGCTGGAACGCCACCCTCTTATGAATTTACACTGGCCGATCTGGTAGGTCACATTTTCTTCGGTCGCTCGGTGGCACCCGCGTCTGTGGGAATCAGGACAATGAACGCCGTCGAACAGAACCTTGCCCACTGGAAGGAGTCGCTCGTCTCGAGCATTCCGGTTGGCGGCCTGCTATCCCGCAACCCCGTTGTGTTTAAGTGGAAGGCACCCTTTCGAGTCTGGATGCTGCGTGAGGCTGTGTTTTGGCGGCTGCATGATTTGATGACGCAATCCTACGCGCTGCATCAACAGGGGCATGGCCTCGGCGCACGTATCCTATTGCGGAGCGGCTTAGAGTCGCTCGCCACACTGATCTACCTCAATCAGCTTATGCGACAGGTGCTCGACGGCAAGTTAAGCTTCCATGACTTCGGGGAAAGGACCGTGGTGCTGCTGCTCGGGTCACGGGACGGTTCGACGGAGCATCGATCTATCAACATTATGACGATCCTTCAGAAATGCGACACGCGTTATCCCGGCATCGAAAAACTCTATGCAATCCTGTCCGAAAGTGCTCACCCAAATTACGAGGGCCTGGTGGCTAGTTATTCAAAGATCGATCACGACGAGTACGAGACGCATTTCTCGAACCGATGGATGGAGCTGTACGGCGATCGGCACCTTGGGTCGATGGAACTGTGCATGAGTACGTTCCACGACGAGTATAACGACGTTTGGCCCGCTCTCATGAACGAGCTTGAAGGTTGGATCGAGGCAAATGATGCCGAGCTTGAGGTGACCAAGAGCAACCCACTGACCCCGCCCTGAAGCAGCGCGGATGACCAATCCGTGACAAAAACCAGTGCAGCCACGGCATAGTAAACTGGAAATGGTGCGCCCGGGAGGACTCGAACCTCCGACCAACAGCTTAGAAGGCTGCTGCTCTATCCATCTGAGCTACGGGCGCTCGTGGGGTGGCCCCACTGCACGCCGGAAGGCACGGTCAGTGGGTCCAGCGGCCGACGCGATTATAGGCGAAATTGTCTGCATATGCCTTCGGCCGGATCTTCCGAGCCTGCGGCGAGAGGATCTCGTACGAGAGCTTGTTTTTCCTGGCGTATGCGACCGCCTCGGCCTCGCTATCGAAGAACAGGCGAAGCTGGCGTCTGGTATCGCCCGACGAAGTCCAGCCCATCAGCGGATCGGCACGCCGCGCCTCGGCGGGCTCGAACTCCAGCAGCCAGCGCTGCGTGTTGCCCTCGCCGGACTGGGTTGCCGTCTTGCTCGGCCGATAGATCCGCACATGCATGGGAGGTCTTCCATCTTGACGAACAGGTCTTAGTGCGCTGGTCGGGGCGAGAGGATTCGAACCTCCGACATCCGGCTCCCAAAGCCGGCACTCTACCAGACTGAGTTACGCCCCGGCGCCCGGAATCCGCGGGAAAATAGGGGTTCGGCAGCGCCCGCGCAACGGTGCTGCCGGAATCGACGCCCTGACGCCTTCGTTCGCCGCGTCCAAACCGCCGCCGCGGGTCCACCCGGGTTTGCCCGCCACCTCGAATCGCTGCGATCCATTGCGGGTTGGCCGTGCCAGTCGTTCCAGAGGGTCGCGGCTTGACGGGTTGCCGCCCGCCCGGGCATCAGGGGTACCGGATCAATCCCCGCGACAGGCGGCCAATGGCGCAGACGAAAGTTTTCTGCATCGGGTTCCACAAGACCGGAACGTCGAGCCTCGCGCAGGCACTCCGCCGCCTCGCCTATCGCGTCTGCTTTAACCTGCAATGGAACAATCCCGATCTGATCCGGGACGTCGAGCGCGTCTGCTTCGACCTGACCAAGAAGTACGACGCATTCGAAGACAATCCTTGGCCCCTGCTCTACCAGCAGCTCGACGAGTGGTATCCCGAGGCGAAGTTCATCCTGACCCGGCGGGACACCGAATCCTGGTATCGCAGCGCCTCCAATTTCTTTGGCGACCGCTCGACCCTCATGCGGCAATGGATCTATGGCGAGAATGCCGGCTCGCCGATCGGCAACAAGGCGATCTATTGCGAACGGTACGACCGGCATTACCGCGACGTGCTCGCGCATTTTGCGGATCAGCCCGACCGAATGACGATCATGGACATCACCAAGGGCGACAGCTGGCCGGAGCTGTGCCGTTTCCTCGGCAAGAACGTACCGGATGCGCCCTTCCCGCACGCCAAGCGCGCCGAGTATCAGGGCGACGGCGATGCCAAGGCCGGGCGGAACGACTGACGGGCATCGCGTTCGGCCGAATACTCCGTCAGTGAGGCATTCTCCATAAAATCAACGACTTCCACGATCGAGCCTCTCGCCAGCCGCCGCGGGCTTGTGATATAAGTAAGCGAATACGGTCAGTTCGGGTCCGCATTTCAGCGGGGCCAAGACCTCAAGGGCACAAAATGTTGGTGGCATTGACGAATCGTCGGAAATCCCCGCCTGTGGATATCGGCGGACGCTTCAGCAAGCGCGAAACTCCCTGGGTCGTCTGGGAGGTCAAATCGACCTATCGCGGGATCGACGGGTATCCTTACGCCGCGATGATCTGTCTCGCCGATCCGACGCAGCACAAGACACTCAGCCTGCGCGTTCTCGAAGACGGCGAACAATACGCACGAGTGGGTTGATCGTCCGGTCGCTTGCCGCGCACAGTAAGCGCCTGCAGCAACCGGAGCCGACATGTCCAACCGCACCGTCAATCTGAACGATCGTCTCTACAGATATCTGCTCGAGCATTCCTCGCGCGAAGACGCATTGTTGCGCCGACTGCGCGAGGAAACTGCCAAGCTTCCGATGGCGATGATGCAGATCTCGCCCGAACAAGGTCAGTTCATGAATCTGCTGACCGAGATTGTCGGAGCCCGGCGCGTCATCGAGGTCGGTACCTTCACCGGCTACAGCTCGATTTGCGTCGCGCGTGCGTTGCCGGCCAACGGCCATCTGATCTGCTGCGATGTGTCTGAAGAATACACGTCAATCGCCCGCCGCTACTGGGCGGAAGCGGGGTTGACCGACCACATCACCCTCAAGATCGCACCCGCACTGAAGACGCTGGATGCGCTGGTCGCGGCCGGCGAAGACGGCCAATACGATCTCGCTTTCATCGATGCCGACAAGTCGAACTATGACGGCTATTACGAGCGCGTTCTGCGGCTCCTGCGGCAGGGCGGCGTCATCATGGTCGACAACGTGCTGTGGGGCGGCGCCGTGGCCGATCCGGCCGTGACCGATGAAGACACCGCCGCGATCCGCCGGCTGAACGACAAGCTGCACAAGGACGAGCGCATCAGCATGAGCCTCGTCCCGATCGGCGACGGCGTGACATTGGCTCGCAAGCGCTGATCTCTCAAAGGGTCGCCGCGCAGGTTCGATCGGAACCGGCGTGGCGCCAGATCATCGCGCCCACCCCGCCCTAATGTGAGTTCCGCCGGATGGCCGATGGGTCCATCGCTCAGATCCCCGCCTTCACCGCTTCGAACATCTGGACGATTTTTTCTTCGTTCTGCATGCGCGACTGGAACACGCCGTTGTCGAGCACCGACATCGTGTTTTTCGGCAGTCCGATCGCCGCAAACTGTTCGTCTGTGACCAAGTCGTAAGCCTTCTCGTTGGCGTGGCCGTAACCGTAGGTCGTCATCCAGAACGCGCCGGACTGCGCATCGAGCACGCTGTCCATTACGTCATAGGCTTTGTCGGGCTGCGCCGCGTTCCTGTTCAGCACCATGCAGGAAACGAACGCGCTGATTCCTTCCTTTGGGTGGAACATGTATTTGACCGGCACGCCCTCCCGCAGCAGCGAGGCGTAGGCGTCGTTCCAGGTCATCGCCGCAACGATCTCGCCTGAGGCAATCGCCTGACCAAGCGAGGTCATGTCGGACGTGTACAGCCGAAGCAGCGGACGCTGCTCCACGAGCACGTCCTTCACCTTCGCGATCTCGGCATCACCCATCGTGTAGGGGTCGATGCCGGCATAGATTGCAGCACCCGCAACGGCGTCGGCGACGCCGTCGATCATCGCGAGTTTTCCCTCGTAGCGCTTGTCCCAGAGCAGACCCCAACTCTCCTCGTCGACCTCGACGAGATCGGAGCGATAAATGACCGATGTCATACCCCAGCCGACGGGTGCCAGCCATTGCTGGCCATCGTAGACAGCGTCCGTCACGTTGCGCAGGCGCTCGAACAGGTCCGGCCAGTTGCTCAACCGGTCTGGGTCGATCGGCTGCAGAACTCCAGCCTCGCGCCAGCGTGCAACCGAATAGCTTCCGCAATAGGTGACATCGGGCTCAAACCCGCTGCGCAGCTTGTTGAGCGCCTCCTCCTCGTCGCCCCAGAAGGCCGTGTTCGGCATCGCGCCATACTTGTCGATGTAGCGTTGAAACAGGCCGTCCTCGGCGAGCCCGCCGAGCGTGTAGTAGGTCGCCTGATCGTCCGCCCGTGCCAGACGGCGGCTGACTGGCAGAAGTACCGTGGCGATACCAACCGAGGCGAGGCAGCGATTGAACTCGCGCCGTGACATACGGCCCGAGAAAATCCGATCGCGAAAGCGCTGGATATTCATTTTCCTGTCTCCTCCCTGTGGACCGGAGTCCTGTTTCGACGGTCAGTCGACCGGTTTGGCCATCGTATGGCCCCACGCGTCGGGGTCGTCCGTGACGTTGGGTGAGGCGCCGACGATCTCGCCACGTGTCGTAACGCCGAGTCCCATAACGGTCCGGTTGGCATAGGCGAAATACGCGGTGACCTGATTGATTTCGAGAATTTCTCCGTCGCTGTATCCGACCTTGCGCAAATCGGCGACCCACTGCTGGCCGACCGAACGCGGATCGACGGTCAGGGCGCGCGCATACTGCATTGCTAGCAGTTCTTTGCCGTCGAAGGCGTGCGCCGGATCGTCGGCGGCGAGCGCACCGCAGATGCTGATGGCCCGATCGTGATCCTCGATCAACCGGATCAGCCCCTCGAAATGATGCGCGGTGCAGTATGTGCAGCCGTTCAGCACGCTGACGTAGGCGCCGATCGATTCCAAGAACCAGCTCGGCAGCTTGTTGCCCGTGTGATAGAGTACGTTCTTGTAGAGGGCCATGTGGCCCTCCATCGTGTGCGGCCTTAGGCTGTGCACCATCATGACGTGATCGATGCTGCCGTCCGGCAACCTGATCCGGTCATACAGGGTCTTTAGGCGTCCAGTTGCCTTGTCATACGGGACATTTTCGATCCAGGACATCGTTCTTCCCCTGTGTTTTCTGACCTGGTGCGATTGTCAGTGAACCGACATTCCCCAGATGAAATCTGGAAAGGCGTAGACGATAACAGAGGGCGGGGTTCGCCGGAAGCCATAGACGGGCTGCGCAGTGCTTTCAGCGTTTCCGTCATGCTCAGCGTCCCCAACGACGTTTGATCTGCCGATTTGACCCTGTCCCTCGTCAATCCGACACACTCCTTCCGTAGTGATGACGCATTCAACCGCCCCAGTACCTACGCTGGAGCCGGTCTTGGTCGCAGTTCGGCAATCAGCCGCAGGATTTGTAATGCGCATCCACGTCCTCGACATGAACGTAGACACCCTGTGTAGAGCCCCACGGATTCGCAGCGTCCGGCTGCTTCGGTGCCGAGCCGAACATGATCATACCATTGCCGAAACTCATCTACGCATGCGCGATGCCGCCGTCTGGCGAGTCATGGACCGCGTGCCGCTCGAAGCCGAATACCTGCTCGAGCCACGAGACCGCCTTCCTTGCATCGGAAAAACGCAGAACCGGCATCACATCGGATTTGTTGTCGGATTGGGTTGCCATCGGATCGCTCCCTTGTTGGCATTCAAGCTTGCCGCACTCTAGGAGCCGCTCGCCGGCTGGTCTTGGACGTTTTTCCCGCCAGCCGACAGGCGGGCCCGCGGTCAGCCGGCCGCCGCGAGATGCCGGTATTCGCCGGGCGTGCAGCCGACAAAGGCCCGGAACTCGCGATTGAAATGCGCCTGGTCGTAGTAGCCACACTCAAGCGCCAGTTCCGACAAGGCGGGTCTCGATGCTGTGTCGAGCCGCCGGACCGCGCGCTCGAACCAGTAGATGCGCGCCAAGATCTTGGGCGGCAGTCCGACCGTATCGTCGAACAACCTGATGAGCTGCTTGCGGCTGCAGTCGAGCTCGCGGGCAAGCATGCCGATACCAATTGCCCCGCCCGTCGCCTTTATGCCGCCCAGCGCCCGATCGACTTGATGCGGCGCATCCGCAGCCCGGGCAAGGCGCGTCAGCAGGGAATCATCGAGGATGCCGAAGCGCGCGCCAGTCCGGTGCAGTTCGAATCCGGTCGATCGTAATGCGGCCGTCGTCACCCGCAAGATCTTCGACCGCGACGATACGGTTTGCGATCTCGTGCATGGCGACTCCGAACAGCCGCCACGCGCCGGTGAGGGTGAAATCCACCTGCGGGCACTGCGAGCGGCCAAACGACCGGACCAGCGCATAGCGTCATGAAGGCCGGCGACAAAGCTGTCATAGGGTTCGAGCGTAGCAGAAAGATTGCCCGGCGAATCGATGTCGAGGGCCGGTCCAAGATTGATGACGAGCGGTACCAGCATCTTCGACGCCTCGGTCTGGCGCATGCCGGTTGAACTGTTTTCGATCCAGCCGTGATAGTCGCCCATGACGAGGCCGCGCAGGCGCGGATCCGGTGCCCGAAATACCGACTCCCACTTGCCGAGGGCGAAGGATTGGCGCACGAGGCGCATCTCAATGGGGTCTGCCCGGGTCAAGCCGCCTCCTCCGCAAGGCCGACAAGTCTAGGCCCGTCCGCCACTGCCAACCACCGCCCCTTACGGCTCAGCGCGCGCCTTCAGGCAGCAGGACAGCATCGCCCGGTTTGATGTCCAGGCGCGAGACGGTGCCGCCATTGAGTTCGAGCACGGCGACGATCGGTTTCCGGGAGTTGATGACTTCCTCGGAGAATGGCACCGCGCGCTCGCGGATCGTGGCGATCCTTCCATCGGCGCCGATGAACAGCATATCGAGGGGAATACGGGTATCGCGCATCCACATGGTCACGATTTTCTCCGCCTCGTACACGAACAACATGCCCTGGTCCGGATCGAGGCGGTCGCGATGCATCAGGCCCACCGAGCGCTCGGCCGATGTCCGCGCGATCTCTACAATGAAGTGGAGCTCCTCGCCCGATGCGGTCGTGATCGTCACGACATCGCCCGCGCCGTTGCCCCAGGCGGGCGCGGTGTGCCCGACAGACCCCAGGAGCAGCAACGCCGTCGATCCGCGCAGCAGCAGGTGCCGCCGGGAATATTCGTTTGTCACGATCCGCGCACCAGCTCTAGGAGCAGAACGGCGGCAAACAGCGCCACGATCGCCAGCGTCGCTACGCTCATCACCGGATCGCGCGCGAGCAGACCCTTCGGTCCGCCGCAGCGCAACAGCCACAGGACACCGGCTTCGGTGACCATCTCGCGGCCGATGCGCCCCACCGCGGCGAGATTCCCTGCCAGCATCAGCCCGCGCCGCGCCAGCGACGGCAGGAGCTTTCGATAGAGCCATTCCGCGTCGATGTTGATGCCGGGCAGCTCCGGCGGATACAGCCGATAGAGCTTGAGCCAGGTGAATGCCAGTGCCGAAAAGAACAGAAGCTGGCACTGCGTCAGGATATGCGCCCAGGTATAGGGCTCATACGTGACCGGGAACGGCAGCATGTCGTAGAGCAGCCGCGGATAAACGCCATTGAAGATGCAAATCGCCGCGGCAATCGTCATGGCAATGAGCATCGGCGCCGGTGCCTCTTTGACGCGCAAACCGGAATCGTGCGCGAAGAAGGCGAAGAACGGAATCTTGATACCGGCATGGTGAAATACGCCAGCCGACGCAAACAGCAAGGCGAGCCAGACCCAGTCATAGCCACCGTCGAGCGCCGCCACCATGACCATCGATTTCGAGACGAACCCGGAGAAGAGCGGAAAAGCCGAAATCGATGCGGCACCGACGATGCAGAGCGCGGCGGTCTTGGGCATTGATTTGTAGAGCCCGCCGAGATCGGAGCCGTTCATGCGGCCGGTTCGATAGAGCACCGCGCCCATGGACATGAACAGCAACCCCTTGAAGATCACATCGTTGAAGGCGTGGCTGATTGCGCCATTGATCGCGAGTTCGGTGCCGATACCGATACCGCAGACCATGAAGCCGAGCTGGTTGATCATGCTGTAGGCCAGCACGCGACGCAGGTCGTTCTCGATCACCGCAAAGAAGATCGGAAACATCGTCATCGTCGCGCCGATATAGATCAGCGCCTCGGTGCCGGGATAAAGCCGGGCCAGCGCATAAATCGCGACCTTGGTGGTGAACGCGCTCATCAGCACGGCACCGGTCTCTGTCGCTTCCGCGTAGGAATCAGTGATCCAGTTGTGCAGCAGCGGGAACCCGCATTTGATCCCGAGTGCGAGGAAGATCAGCCAGCCGGCCCACCCCTCGAGCGCGATCGGATCCAGCCCGAGCGGCCGCCCCTCGCCGATCAGCGCCAGTACGCCCGCCAGCAGCAGCATGCCCGATCCGACCTGGATGATCAGGTACCGCATCGCGCTGAGCTCGGCACTGCGGGTGCGACGCGCCAGAACGAGGAAAACCGAGGTCAGCGCGAGGCCTTCCCAGAACAGGAACAAGATTAGCAGATCGCCGGCGAAAACGGCGCCGATGGCGCAGCCGGCATAGACCATGCCGGCGACATGCTGCAGCCGGTCTCGCATATGCAGTCCGTAGATCGCACCGATAAAGGCCGCAAGATGGAATAGCCAGCCGAACAGCATCGAAAGCCGGTCGCTTTCGACCAGAACGAAGTCGCGCCCGAGCATCGTGACGATCTCGACCGCATTTGGATCGAGATGCCAGAGATTGATCGCACCCAGGATCGGTGTCGCCACCATGATCGCGCCGCGCAGCCAGCCGCGGGTCGCTGCAGCCAAAGCCGCCCCGATGAAAAACGGCAGGAACGGCGCGAGGCTAGTCATCGTAATAATCTTCCGGCCGCATCAGGATTTTGCGCAGCCCTTTCGCAATCAAAACCAGCAGAACGCAGGCAACGAAGCCGTAGAGCGCATAAAAGCCGAACAGCGATTCCCACGGATGGTCGGCATGGCGGTCGACCAGAAAATCGGCGGCGAGCACAATGATACAGGCGGCATAAAGCGCCAGGATCACGATGCGGACATTGCGCGGCCGATCGAACAGATGGCGACGCGTCGACGTTGGCTCTCGCGACTTTACACTCATGGCAAAGCCCCTCCGGTGATCGCGCCGCCTAATAGCTCGAGGATGGAATCGGGAAACAGGAACAGCATCAGACAGCCGAGCGTGGTGATGCCGATTGCCAGTAGGCAGGCCAACGGCGCTTCGCGACGGACGAGGCTATCGTCCGCCCGCGCCGACCGAAAGAATGCCCGAAACGGAATCGGGAGCAGATAGAAAATATTGAGCAAGGTGCTGATCGCGAATATGGCCACCAGCCACGCACTGCCACCGAACCAGGCGCCCTCGATCAGGTAATACTTGCTCCACAGACCCGCGAGCGGTGGCATACCGATAATACTGAGGCTGCCGATCAGGAAGGCGGTCATCGTCCAGGGCATCGTGCGCCCGAGCCCATCGAGTTCACTCACGCGCGACTTGTGCGCTGTGACCAGGATTGCCCCGGCACAAAAGAACAAAGTGATCTTTCCAAAGGCGTGCGTTGCGATATGCATGCCGCCGCCGAGGAAACCGGCCCGATCCGCAATCAGCGCCGCCAACACGATGTAGGAGAGCTGGCTCACCGTTGAGTAAGCCAGCCGCGCCTTCAGATTGTCCTGCGTGATCGCAATCAGCGACGCGGCGATCACGGTGAACGCAGCCACGATCTGCAAGGCCACAGTTGCATCCAGCCCCCTCACAAGGTCGAACCCGAAGATATACGTAACGATCTTCAGGATGCTGAACACGCCGGCCTTCACGACAGCGACCGCATGCAGCAGCGCGCTGACCGGTGTCGGCGCCACCATCGCGGCGGGCAGCCAGCGATGAAACGGCATTACCGCTGCCTTGCCAATACCGAAGACATAGAGCACCAGCAGCAGGCCTGCGATTCCGCCCGTCACCTTGCCGTCGAGGATCCCGCCGGACCGGAACTCCAACGTGCCGGCGACCGCATAGGTTCCGATGATGGCGATAAGAAACAGACCGATCGAAGTTCCAACCAGGATCCCGAGATAGATCCGTCCGGCGCGCTTGGCTGCGCTGGTGCCGTAATGCGTCACCAGCGGAAAGGTCGACAATGTCAGCGCCTCGTAGAACACGAAGAGCGTCAGCAGATTGCCGGCAAAGGCGATCCCCATCGTCGCCGCGATCGCGACAGCGAAGAACGCGTAGAAGCGCGTCTGGCTCTTCTCCCGATGGGCACGCATGTAACCGATCGAATAAACCGAGGTGACGATCCAGAGCCCGCTCGCCACCAGCGCGAACAGCATGCCGAGCGGCTCCACCGTCAACTCGAGTGGTAATCCGACGATCGGCCGGGCCAGCACCAGATTGAGTGTCGCACCACCCTGCATGGCGCAGGCGATCATCAGCACATCGACGAACAGCGCCACGCCGGTTATCAGCGTTGCCGCCTCGCGGGCGTTCGGCCAGCGCCGCAGCAGGACGATGGCGATCGCGCCGAACAGCGGAATCGCAACGGCCAGCAGCATCAGGACGCCATTTGAAGAGAGTGCGCTCATAAACCGACATCCAGAAACACGACCGCACGCGATGCGATCTCGACGGTGAATTCGGTCGAGATGCCGAGCAGGACACAGAGTAGCGCCAATGCCGCCGTCGGCAGCAGCAGCTGCAACGGCGCTTCCTTGATCGGGCGGTTATCGGTTGCCGTCTCGAAATAGGCGACTTCGATCACGCGCCACATATAGATGACCGCGAGCAGCGAACTCGCGACCACGAGAATGGCAATCGGCCAAAGCCCCGCCTCGATCGCGCCGAGCACCAGATACCACTTGCTGATGAAGCCGACAGTCAGCGGCACGCCGATCAGCGACAGCCCTGCCACGACAAAACAGGCCATCGTCAGCGGCATGCGTCTTCCAAGGCCGCGGAACTGCGTCATGTTCGCACCGCCCAGCCGAAGAATGACCGATGCCATTACCAGAAACAGCGCGCCCTTCATCAGCCCGTGGTTGAAGATATGGACGATCGCGGCAATCAAGCCGTCGCGATTGTCGAGGCCGATGCCCAGCGCGATGTAACCGACCTGCGCAATGCTGGAATAAGCCAGCATCCGTTTCAGATCGTTCTGCCAGATCGCGACCAGCGACCCCAAAATGGCGCCGGCGACACCGGCAGGGATCAGAACCCAGGCGATTCCCATATGGCCAAAAGCGAACTCGTCGCCGAACACCGTGTAGATGAAGCGGATAAGAATATAGGCGCCGAGTTTCGTCGCCGTCGCACCGAAGAAAGCCGACACCATCGATGGCGCATGGGTGTAGGCATTGGGCAGCCAGATATGCGCCGGGAACAGGGCGAACTTGATTGCGGCGCCGACGAGGATGAAAGCGAGCGCCGCCTGCAACGGGCGACTGCCCTCCAACGTCTGTATTCGTCCGGCCATGTCTGCCATGTTGAGCGTGCCGGTCACCATGTAGATCAGCCCGACGCCGATCAGGATAAAGGTCGCGCCGATGGTGCCCTGGATCAGATAATTGAGCGCGGCCGGTAGCGAGCGACGGTCGGATCCCATTGCGACCAGCGCATAGCTCGCGAGCGAGGCGATCTCGAGAAACACATACAGGTTGAACGCATCGCCGGTCATGACGATGCCGAGCATCCCCGTCAGCACCAGGAGGGTAACCGCGAAGAAGAATCGCTTGGCACGCCGCACCACTTCGCTGCCGATGCCGAGCAACGTGCCGGGCATGATGATCGCCGCCATACCGGAAACCAGCACCAGCATCATTGCGCTCAGTGGATCGACGACATAGACGATGCCCCAGGGGGGCGCCCATCCGCCCAGCGCATACACGACGACCCCTTGCGACAACACCTGCTCCATGAGAAGGAGTGCCATCGCGAAAGTCGCCCACGCGACGGCTATGGCAAACCAGTAAGGGAACCGTGTCCGCAGTAAGAGGGCGCAGATCGGCGCCGCAACCAGCGGCACGGCCACAATCAGCGCGGGAAGATGCTCAAGCAGACGCATCAGCGTCCGATGCGTCGAGATCGACGATGTCGTCTTCTTCGATCGACCCGTAGGCTTCGCGGATGCGCACGATCAGCGTCAGTGCGACCGATGTTACCGACACAGACACGACGATCGCGGTGAGGATCAGCACATGCGGCAGAGGATTCGAATACAAGGTCCGCCCCGCTTCCTTAATCGGCGCAGTTCCCCCAGTCACATACCCCATCTGGATGTAGAGGAGGAACACGGCGGTCTGAAAGATGTTGAGACCAACGACCTTCTTGATGAGATTGCGCCGGGTCATCGTAATGTATAGACCGATGGCGAGCAGGGCCGCCGCTCCCCACTGGATCGCGTGGCCGATGACGAATTCGTACAGCTCGATCATCGGGAGTAGCGCTCGGCGAAGGTGAAGAAGATCGCCATCAACACGCCGGATACGGTGATGCCGACGCCGAGTTCGACCAGCAAAATGCCAAGATGCTGCCCGTGCGCCGGGTCTTGCGTATCGAAGACGCTGTAATCGAGAAACGATCCGCCGGCCACGATCGCCGCAAAGCCGACCCCGGCATAAAGCATGACACCGAGCGATACCATCGCCGCCACGATGCCGACCGGCATGGCGCGGAGGGTCGGGATCATGCCGAAGACGATGGCGTAGACGATGAACGCGGTGGCAAAGATCACGCCGGCCTGGAACCCGCCGCCCGGCCCGAAATCGCCGTGCATCTGCACGTAGAGTGCAAACAGCAGGATGAACGGCACCAGCATCTTGGTGATGACGCGGACGATCAGATGCTCGTTCATCGCTCGTCGCGCCCCCAGCGCCAGAGAAGCGCGATCACGCCGATGCCGGCCGTGAAGATGACCGTCACCTCGCCCAGCGTGTCATAGCCGCGATAGCTGGCGAGGATCGATGTCACCATATTCGGAACGCCGGTTTCCACCGGTCCCTGGGCGATGTAGCGCGGTGCCACATGGAGATGAATCGGCGCTGCGGGGTCACCCAGCATTGGCATATGGAGGGTCGCATAGACGAACGCGAGGCCGACGATGATGGCGACGATCAATGCCGCCCCGTCGCGGAGGCGGTTGCGTGGTTTGGCCGCCTCGCGCCGCGTTGTGAGCGACATGGCGGCCAGCATCAGCGTGAGCGTGATCCCCGCTCCCACCGATGCCTCGGTGAACGCGACGTCGACCGCGTCGAGCACCGTGAACACGAGCGCCATCATCAGCGAGTACACGCCGCTCAGGATCGCGATCGCGAGCAGGCTCCGCAACCGGACGATGGTCAGCGCCAGCGCGATCAGCAGCAATACCGGAATGACGGCGATGAGGCGTTCCATCGCTCAGTCCCCGTCCTCGTCGGGGTGCTGGTTCTTCGCTGGATCATCGGGCGAGAGGCCACCGATCAAAGCCGCATGCGCCACCGCATGGCTCGCCGTCGGTGTCGTGAAGAACAGAAAAATACCGATGAGCAGCAGCTTCACCGTCACTAGAGTGAAACCGGCCTGCAGTGCCATGCCAAGTAGCAGCAGGGCTGCACCACCCGTATCCGCCACACTGGCGCCGTGCAAGCGGGTAAACAGGTCAGGCAACCGGAGCATGCCGACTCCGCTGACGAGCATGAAGAACCCGCCCCCGAGCATTAGCGCCCAGCTCAATATGTCCACAGCGAGGCTCACCGCGCATCCCCCAAAAACCCGTGCTTGAAGAACTTAAGTGCTGCCAGGGTCCCCACGAAATTGATCAGTGCATAGACCAGCGCCAGGTCCAGAAACGCCGGGCGATCGACCAGAAAGCCCGCAAGAGCAATCAAGATGACCGTCATCGTGCCAGTTACATTTACCGCGAGGATTCGGTCGTAAGGTGTCGGTCCGCGCACCGCACGGATCAGCACGAGCACCATGCCCGCCATGACCAGGAAGATGGTGGCACTGAACATTAACCCTTGCCTTCCATGCGGGTGACGCGGCGGTCCATGTCGCCCGCCAGCAGGCTCTCAAGACTGGTCCGGTTGAGCGCGTGAACATGGATACGGCCGGGATAGACCGACAGGCTCACCGTGCCGGGTGTCAGGGTGATGGAGTTTGCAAAGGTCACGATTCCCACATCGCTATGCTGGCTCGCGGGGATCATGCCGCATGCCGGGTCGATCGCCAGCCGTGGCGAAAGGATACGGCGCGCGACATCGATATTGGAAAGCGCGATTTGCCAGAACAGCCAAGGATAGTACAGCAACGCCCGCGTCGAGAGATGCACCGGATGGCCTTCGCCGTCGATGACATCCATGCGATGAGCAATGACCACAACCAGCAAACAGCAAACCGCACCGGCGATCATCAGAAACGGCTCCCAGATGCCTGAAAGCAGCAGCCATGTTCCATAGAGGAACAGGAAAAGACTTGCGGTGCGCGCCGAGATCATCCAACCCTCCACTACTTTCGCCACCCGGCAAGCGGCGGCCATCGCGACCGCACACGCGGGCCGGCGAACGCGGGCAATTATGCCGAACCGCCTCCCTCGGGCCAAGAAAAACAGGATCGTCGGGCTCGCGACCGTTCACAGGTACTGCGCAGCATGGGCACCGACGTGCGAATCGACGCATTCGGATGCGGTGGCGCGGGGCGACGACAAGAATGGTCATCTGCCGCCTATCGGCTATGATTGCGCTGCCACCCTGGCCAACCAAGGAGACGTCATGGATCTGACCGGCGAGTATCGCATCGCGGCGCCGCGCGCGGTCGTCTGGAAAGCGCTCAACGATCCGGAGATTCTGCGGGCGGCAATTCCGGGCTGTGAATCGCTGGAGAAAGTGTCGGATACCGAAATGACCGCCAAAGTCGCGATCAAGATCGGGCCGGTCTCGGCCAAGTTCGCCGGTAAAGTTACGCTCTCCGATCTCGATCCGCCGAAAGGCTATCGGATCACCGGCGAGGGTCAGGGCGGCGCGGCTGGTTTCGCGCGGGGAACGGCCCAGGTCACGCTGGAAGAGGACGGCGGCGCAACTGTGTTGCGCTACAACGCCGACGCATCGGTAGGCGGCAAAATGGCGCAGATCGGATCGCGGCTGGTTCAGGGCGCCGCCCAGAAGACGGCGAACGAATTTTTCGGCCGTTTTTCCGAGCTCGTTGCCGACAGCGACGCCGCGAGGAATGCGCCCCCTGCTGAGATGCCCGCAACGGTCGCCGCGACGAACCCGAGCGCCGAAACTGCAATGGACGCACCGACGAAACCCGCGCACACCGTGACCGTCGCCGACGACGGGCCGCGCCGCAGTCTCAGTCCCTGGGCATGGATCGGCGGCCTCGTCGTTATCGTGGCCTTGCTGCTGGCGTGGTTTGAATTCGCCGATTAAACGCCGGCGGCCTCGGCGCGCCGCCGCCCTGTTTCTCTTGACCTCGCCGGAGCGTCAATCGACACTGATGCGGGGAGACCGTTCGCCCTGCAAGGGGGTGGACGATCGCAGACTGCGGCGGAATCGCGGGCCAACACTCGCGACCGCATCATAGGAGAAAGCCATGCCCACCGTTTCCATGACGGTGAACGGCAAGTCGGTTTCGGCAGATGTCGAGAACCGTACGCTGCTCGTTCATTTCCTGCGCGAGAAACTTGCCCTCACCGGCACACATGTGGGCTGCGACACCAGCCAGTGCGGCGCCTGCGTCGTTCATATCGACGGCAAGTCGGCCAAGAGCTGCACCATCCTCGCCGTCCAGGCGGAAGGCGCACAGGTGACCACCATCGAAGGGCTCGCAAAGAATGGCGAATTGCACCCGATGCAGGCCGCCTTCAAGGAGAACCACGGGCTGCAATGCGGCTTCTGTACGCCGGGCATGGTGATGAGCGCGGTCGACCTGGTGAAGAACAACGCCAATCCTTCGGAGCAGGAAATCCGCGACTGGCTCGAGGGCAATATCTGTCGCTGCACGGGCTACCACAACATCGTCAAGGCGATCGCCGCCGGCGCAAAGGCCATGGGGAGATAATGTCATGAGCGAGAAAGGCATCGGTTCATCGGTCCGCCGCTCGGAAGATCAGCGTTTCCTCACCGGCAAGGGCCATTATGTCGATGACATGAACCGGCCGGGCCAGGCTCACGCGGCCTTCGTACGTTCACCGCACGCGCATGCCCGCGTCAAAATGGTCGATACGAGTGCCGCACGTAAGGCGCCGGGCGTCATCGCGATCTTCACCGGCAGCGATGTTGCCGCTGACAAACTCGGCGGCCTGATCTGCGGCTGGACCGTCAAGGACAAGAACGGCGATCCGCACAAGGCGCCCGCGCATCCGATTCTCGCATACGACAAGGTGCGTTATGTCGGTGACCATGTCGCCGTGGTGATCGCGGAAACGCAGGCTCAGGCGCGTGACGCGGCCGAAAAGGTCGATGTCGACTACGAAGTGCTGCCGGCCAATATCGATACCGCGAAAGCAATGAAGGGTGCGGTCGTCCATGACGATGCGCCCGGCAATCTCTGCTATGACTGGGAACTCGGCGATCGCGCGGCGGTCGACGGCATCATCAAGAGTGCGCATCACGTCACCAGGATCGATCTGGTGAACAACCGTCTCATCCCCAACGCGATAGAACCGCGTGCCGCGATCGGCGAGTACGATTCCGGCTCCGGCCACTACACCTGCTATTCGACCAGCCAGAACCCGCATGTGCTGCGGCTGATCCTTTGCGCGTTCATCATGGGCGTACCGGAACACAAGATGCGGGTCATCTCGCCCGATGTCGGCGGCGGCTTCGGCTCGAAGATCTTCTGCTATGCCGAGGAAGTCGTCTGCACCTGGGCCGCCAAGAAGATCGACCGCCCCGTCAAATGGACCGCCGATCGCAGCGAATCATTCCTCAGCGACGCGCATGGCCGCGATCATGTGACCCATGCCGAACTGGCGATGGACAAAGAGGGCAAGTTTCTCGCTTTGAAGGTCGAGACGATCGCCAACATGGGCGCTTATCTCTCCACGTTCGCGACCTGCGTGCCGACCTATCTTTACGCCACACTCCTCGCCGGGCAGTACACGACACCGATCATCTTCGCGAACGTAAAGGCAGTCTTCACCAATACCGCACCGGTCGATGCCTATCGCGGCGCCGGCCGGCCGGAAGCGACCTATGTCATCGAGCGCATCGTCGAATGTGCGGCGCGCGAAATGAAGATGGATCCGGTGGAACTTCGCCGGCGCAATTTCATCAAGCCGGACCAGTTCCCGTACCAGACGCCGGTTGCGCTGCAATATGATTCCGGCAATTACGGCCAGGCGCTCGATGCCGCGTTGAAGATGTCGGATTATAGTGGCTTCAAATCCCGCCAGGCGGAGGCGGCCAAGCGCGGCAAACTGCGCGGCATTGGCGTATCGGCTTACATCGAGGCCTGCGGCATTGCCCCCTCGGCTGTCGTCGGATCGCTCGGTGCGGGCGTCGGTCTCTGGGAATCAGCCCAGATCCGGCTCAACCCGACCGGAAGCTGCCAGATCCTCACCGGCAGCCATTCGCATGGCCAGAGCCACGAAACCACCTTCGCCCAGGTCGTGCACGAACATCTCGGCATTCCTTATGACAGCATCGAAGTGGTGCATGGCGACACGGCGCTGGTGCCGTTCGGCATGGGTACTTACGGCTCGCGGTCGATCGCGGTCGGCGGTTCGGCAATTGTTCGCGCCGCCGACAAGATCATCGAGAAGGGCAAGAAGATCGCGGCCCATCTGCTCGAGGCCTCGGTCGACGACATCACCTTCAAGGGCGGCGAGTATCGTGTCGCCGGCACGGACAAGGTGAAGACGATCGGCGAGATCGCGTTCGCGGCCTACGTCCCGCATAACTATCCGGCCGGCGTCGAACCCGGTCTCGACGAGACGGCCTTCTACGATCCGGCCAACTTCACCTACCCGGCCGGCATCCATATCTGCGAGGTCGAAATCGATCCCGATACCGGCCGCACGGTGATCGTCAACTGGACGGCGATCGACGATTTCGGAAAGGTCATCAATCCGCTGATCGTCGAGGGCCAGGTGCATGGCGGCGTCGCGCAGGGTATCGGCCAGGCGCTGCTCGAAGGCTGCGTCTACGACAATGACAGCGGCCAGCTCGTCACCGGCTCCTACATGGATTACTGCATGCCGCGTGCCGACGACCTGCCGAGCCTGAAAGTCGGCATGACCGAAACCCCCTGCCCGCATAATCCGCTCGGGGTCAAAGGATGCGGCGAAGCCGGTGCCATCGCGGCACCGCCCGCCATCATCAACGCAATTACCGATGCGCTCGGCGTCATGCATCTCGACATGCCGGCCACACCGGAAAAAGTGTGGCGCATCGCACAGCAGAACCGGCCCGCCGCGGCGGCCGAGTAAGGGAGGGTCCAATGTACAATTTCAACTATCACCGCCCTGGCTCGGTTGCCGATGCCAGCAAGGCGCTGGCCGGCGGCGCCGAAGCGCGCCCGCTCGCGGGCGGCATGACGATCCTGCCGACCATGAAGCAGCGTCTGTCGCAGCCCTCTGATCTCGTCGATCTTTCGCAGATCGCCGAGTTGCGCGGCATCAAGGCCTCGGGCAGCGGCCTTGTCATCGGTGCGATGACCCGGCACGCCGATGTTGCCCACTCGGTCGAGGTCAAAGCGACCATCGCCGCGGTCGCATCGCTGGCCGAAGGAATCGGTGACCCGCAGGTCCGCAATCGCGGCACGATCGGTGGTTCGCTCGCCAACAACGATCCGGCAGCGGACTATCCGGGCGCCGTGCTTGGCCTCGGTGCGACCATCCACACCAACAAGCGCAAGATTGCCGGCGACGATTTCTTCAAGGGTATGTTCGAGACGGCGCTCGAGCCCGGCGAGATCATCACCGCGGTCGAGTTCCCGAAGCCCGAGAAGGCGGCCTATGTCAAGTTCCCGCACCCGGCTTCGCGCTTCTCGCTGACGGGCGTGTTCGTCGCCAAAACGGCGAACGGTGTTCGCGTTGCCGCGACCGGCGCCGGGCCCTGTGTCTTCCGCGTCAAGGCGATGGAAGATGCGCTCGCCAAGAACTTCAGCGCCGATGCGATCGCCAACATCAAGGTGCCAGCGACCGGCCTCAACAGCGATATCCACGGCAGCGCCGAGTATCGCGCTCATCTGGTCACGGTGATGGCGAAACGAGCGGTCGCGGCCTGCCGCTAACCCTCATCGGCTCGGTTTAAAGGCGGGATGTTGCCGACATCCCGCCTTTTTCTTGCCGTGAGCGCGGCTTAGGCTCGGTTTTATGACTGACCGGCCGATGAATTTACCCCCGCGGTACCCCGCCCGCCGCCGCTGGTGGTATTGGCCTGTTGGCGCTCTCGGCCTGCTGATCCTGGTGTTAATCGCCGGTTATGTAGCCCTGCCCACCATCGCGGCGCGCTGGGCCGAAGGCTGGCTCGCCGACCACGGAGCGCCGAATGCCGATCTAGAGATCGGCTCGTTGGGTCGCTACAGCGCCTTCATCGATATGGTCTCGCTCGGCGATGAGCCGGGCGACGCCACCGCACGGCAGATCACAATCGACTACAGCCTCGGCGGCCTCGCCCAACCGGCCATCGGGCGGGTCACGATCGCCGAACTGCATCTCGCGATCGACCCGAGCGACGAGACGCGACCGCTTGGCGTTCTCTCCGACCTGATCGCAAGCCTTGCCGGTAGCGGACCCGACGATGGCGACGGCGACGGAAACACCGACGCCGCAATTCCGCCTATCACGATCGAATCCGCGACCATCGAGCTGCCGACGATTCTCTCAGGCGCGGAAGTTCATCTTTCCGGTCAGGTCGCACCGTCCGGGCAGGATCGGATTGTCGCCGATATGGATGTCGCGCTCACGGCAAGCGACGCTGCCCTCTCTGGCACGTTCCATGTCGAAAGCGACCTCGACGGCACCGGCAGGATGCAACTCGTTGTGGATGACGGCACCGGCCGGTTGGGTGGCGAGTTGGGAATCGAGATCGCTGCCGCGTCCGGCGCGGTGAACCTTGCCTTCACGAACATGACGGACCTCACCGGCACAATTGATCTGGCGATCGCAGAGCTACGCTCGGCGAACTGGCCGAGTGCCGCCCTTCGTGTGTCGGGCGAACTCGATGGCGAAAGCTGGGCAGCACACATCGCGACCGATGGTCCCGCCGCCGGTCTCGACGGTTCGATCGATATCGAAGCGCCCCAGCTTGCGCCCGACAACATCAAGGTCGCCGCGAACCTGACGCTCGAAGCAGGCGCCCCCTGGTGGGCGCTGCTCGGATTTCCGACGCCGACCGCGGGCGTGGTTACGATCGACGCGGATGGCGACATCGCGGCCGGCGAGACATCCGCACTCTCGTCAACGGCGCTGCCCGCCGGCGCGCTCACCGTCACCGTGTCGATGGACGGAATGAACTGGCCTGGGCGGCTGACCGCACTCGATGCGCTTGGCGCTGTCGACACCAGCATCCAGGACGGCGGGGTTCTGCTTACGGCGTCATCGCCGATCCTGATCGATGCCACGCCCGATCCCGAGTGGCTCACGGGACTGGGCGCCGGCACGATCGGCATCACCGATCCGGGGCCCCTCTCGCTCGAAATCCAGCCCGGTGCCAACGCATCCTGGCAGCCGGTAGATGGCGGCTCGCTCGACATCGCGGGCGCCGTCACAGTGACTGCCACCGGCGCCAACCCGCTCGATGCGAACGTCGTGGGCAATCTTCATTTCGCACCCATCAGCGAGCTTCAGTCCTTCGAGGTGACCGAACTCGATATTCGGACCGGAAACCTGGCATTCGATCAGGACGGGTTGCGCGCCTCGATCGGTGATTTCTCCGCCTTGGGCACCGCAAGCGGAAAGCCGGAGGATTGGACCTCAGAATTGCTGCTCGCTGGCGGGCTTGCGATCTCGGGCAACGGCTTCCGCATCGAGGGATTCGATTTCGAATTGCCAGCCCTCATTCGACAGGTTGGCAGCGCGCTCACCGTGCATGGGACCGATCGCGGCACCATGACGCTCTTACACCCGAGCATCGGCGATATGCCCTATCGCATCGACCGCATTCGCGCCCGCCTCGCGCAGATCGAGGAACCGCTCCTGGTGCGGAACTGCCCGACGCCGGAGACCTGTACGCTGGACTATCGGTTGCGTCTGACGACCGATGGGATCGCCGCGCACACGGAAGCCGTGACTGACGCCATCGCGCTCGGTCCGACGACATTGCAACTTGAAGGCAGCGTCGCACCGGACGGATCGAACACCAGTACGATCGTGCTCGACGCCGCCAGCCTGTCGATGCCGGAATGGTCGGCCAATGCCGACGATCTTCGCCTCTACGCGACGCTCTCACCCGGCGGCATCGCGTTCGAAGGCAGTGTCGCAAATCTGGGCGGTGCGGACCTCGCCGCATGGCTACCACCCCTCACCGCCCGCTTCACCGGGTCGGTCGCCGGATCGACCGTGAATTTCGATGCGCATCTTGCCGACGAGAACGAATGGGTCGTCAGCAATGTCTCGGGTACGCACCGGATCGACGACAATAGCGGCACGGCGTCGCTCACGATGGAGCCGATCCAGTTCCGGCCGGGCGGGTTGCAGCCATGGGACATCGCGCCGGCCCTCGCGGTAGAACTCGACGAGGCAACCGGACAAGTATCGCTTGGCGGCGGTCTTGCGTGGAACCAAGGTCATATCGGCAGCGATCTGATCTTGCGGCTCGAAGAACTTTCGATCATTGCACCCGAGGCCGAACTCGCCCGCATCAATGGTGCGATCGCCCTGGCGAGCCTGGTGCCACTGGTGTCGCAACCCGATCAACAGATCTCGATTGCGTTGATCGACATCGGCGTACCTTTGACCGATGCTGTGGTGACCTTCTCGATCGAGGAGGGCCCGCTTTTTGCGATTGAGCATGCCCGGTTCAATCTGGCCGGCGGCACGGTCGAAACCGCACCCGTCGTCATCGATCCGATGAATCCCGACACCACGATCGAACTCCATGTCGCCAACATGAACCTCGCCGCCTTCCTGGCGATGGCCGAGGTTGATGGGCTTGTGGCCACGGGGGAACTCAACGGCACCATCCCGGTTGAAATCCGTGGCGACGATATCGTCATCACCACCGGACGGCTCGATGCCGAAGAGCCGGGAGCCCTCCAATACGCGCCCGCCGAACCTCCGGCCGCGTTGCAGGGTGCCGGCGAAACCGCTAGCCTCGTCCTCGGTGCGCTTGCGAACTTTCGGTACGATCAGCTTTGGCTCACGCTCGACCGCGACGCGGATGGCGAAACCGGACTCGGGCTCCATGTACGCGGCAGCAATCCGGACTTCTACGATGGCTATCCGATCGAGCTCAATCTCACCCTTACCGGCGAGCTCGACCGCATATTGCGCGACAGTCTTGTGGGTTACCGCATTCCTGACTACGTGAAGGACCAGCTCGAAAATGGCGAGACGGTCGAAACCGAACCCGACATCAATGCAGGAGACAGTCAATGACCGACGCTGAGATGGTTTGGGAGCCGGCATCCTCGCCACCCGTCTGGCGCAGACGCATTTCCGCCACGATCTGGGTGTTGGCAGCGCTCCCGCTGGCCGCCTGCCAGCCGACCGTTCAGTTGCAGGCGCCGGAGGACCCGATCGTCATCAACCTCAACGTCAAGATCGAGCAGGAGGTTCGGGTCCGGATTGAACAGGACGCCGAGCGAGATATCGAGACCAACCCGGATATCTTCTGATGGACAGGAATACAGGAGCGACCGAAATGACCAAGCTGACCTCCCGGCTCTTCGCCATGAGCCGGCGCAGTATTGTCGGCATGGCGCTGGTGGCGTTGCTGCTGCCCTTTGCCGCCTTCGCGCAGGACGCCGATCTCGACCGGCTACGGGCGGAAGGCATCGTCGCCGAGCGGTTCGACGGTTATGTGATGGTGCGCCAGGGCGGCGACGGCGCAACGCGTGCGACGGTCGATCGCGTGAACGGCGAGCGCCGGAAGATCTACGAACAGCGCGCCGCGGAGCAGGGTGTGAGCGCCGACGAAGTCGGCCAGGTCTATGCCGCGCAGATCTTCAAGAAGGCACCCGCAGGCACCTACTTCCTCAATGCCGACGGAAGCTGGGTCCAGCGCTGATGAACGCGGTCGTCGAGGCGAGCGCGGCAAATCCGCCGTTGCCAGAACCGCACTCCGTCGACGAAGTCGAGGCGCTGCTGCGCGCCGGTCATTACATCGCCGACCGCAGCCTCGCGACCGCGATTCACCTTTCGCTCCGTCTGCACCGACCCTTGTTCCTCGAAGGCGAAGCCGGCGTCGGCAAGACGGAGATCGCCAAGGTGCTGGCGGCAACCCTCGGCCGGCGGCTGTTGCGTCTGCAATGCTACGAAGGGCTGGATATCGCTTCCGCGGCGTATGAGTGGAACTATTCGCGTCAGATGATCGAGATCCGGCTTGCCGAGGCGACCGGTGATCGCAGCCGCGATGCTTTGGCGGCGAACATCTACACCCGCGAATTCCTGATCGAACGGCCCTTGCTGCAGGCGCTGCAGCCCCAACCGGGCGGCCCGCCGGTCCTGCTGATCGACGAACTCGACCGCACCGATGAGCCGTTCGAAGCCTATCTGCTGGAGATTCTCTCGGACTGGCAGATCACGATTCCCGAACTCGGCACGGTCAAGGCCGCCGAACCGCCGATCGTCATCATTACCTCAAACCGGACGCGCGAGATCCACGATGCGCTGAAGCGGCGCTGTTTCTATTACTGGGTCGACTATCCGGATGCGAAGCGCGAATTGGAGATCATCCGCACCAAGGTGCCACATGCACCGCAAGCGCTCGCCGGCCAGGTCGTCGCCTTCGTGCAGGAGTTGCGGCGCAGGGATCTCTTCAAGCAGCCCGGCGTCGCCGAAACAATCGACTGGACCGAGGCGCTGATCCAGCTCGACAAGGTTGCGCTCGACCCCGCCGCGATCGACGACACGCTCGGCGTGCTGCTAAAATATCAGGACGACATCGCGAAGATCCGCGGGTCCGAGGCGGCGCTGCTGCTCGAGCGGGTCAAGGCTGAGATGACGGCGCGCTAGAACGCCGCTCGTCGCCCACAGTCGCAACGACATGTCCGACAGCCGCATCGTCGACAACATCATGCTCTTCGGGCGGACGCTGCGCGCCGCCGGCCTGCCGATCGGACCCGGCAAGGTGATCGATGCAATCCGCGCCGTCGAGGCGATCGGGCTCGGCTCGCGCGACGATTTCTACTGGACCCTGCATGCGGTGTTCGTGAACCGGCGCGACCAGCGCGAGCTGTTCGACCAGGCCTTCCATATCTTCTGGCGCAACCCGCATCTGCTCGACCGCATGATGGCCGCCATGCTCCCGCAGATCGCCGTGCCCGGCGAGGAAGACGCGGAGCAACAGGAGATCGCCCGCCGTCTCGCCGAAGCGCTGCAAAACCAGCGCGGCAACGAAGACAAAGAGCAGCAGGAAGACGAGGTCGAGTTCGACGCCGTGATGACATTCTCCGACCGCGAGATCCTGCAGACGATGGATTTCGAGAAAATGTCCAACGAGGAAGTCGATGCGGCCCGTCGCCTGATCGCAACCATGCGCCTGCCGATCATGGCAGTCCCGACGCGTCGCTTCCGCACCGATGCGGCCGGTCGCCGTGTCGACATGCGCGCGACGTTGCGCGCGGCGCTACGATCGGGCCACGACATTCCGCTGCGCTTCCGCCGCCGCCGCCGGCGGCACCCGACTCTCGTAATTCTATGTGACGTTTCGGGCTCGATGTCGCGCTACGCGCGTCTCTTCCTTCATTTCATGCATGCGATTACCAACGATCGCGACCGGGTCCATACCTTCGTGTTCGGCACGCGTCTTACGAATGTCACGCGCGATCTGCGCTATCGCGACATCGACGTGGCGCTCGATCGCGTTGCCGGACGGGTCGAGGACTGGTCCGGTGGCACCCGGATCGGCCATTGCATTGCCGCCTTCAACAACAACTGGTCGAGGCGCGTACTCGGCCAGGGTGCGGTCGTCCTGTTGATCACCGACGGTCTCGATCGCGACTCCGATACCGACCTCTCGCGGCAGATGGAGCGGCTGCACAACTCCTGCCGCCGCCTGATCTGGCTCAATCCGCTGTTGCGCTATGACGGCTACGCGCCCAAGGCGATGGGCGCGCGCGCGATCCTGCCACATGTCGACGAGTTCCGGCCGATCCACAATCTGGAGAGCATGCAAGACCTTGCCGGCGTGCTCGCCCGGCCGGGACCGCGCCGGCTCGACGCAGCGGGTGCTTGGGCGACCGCAGCCGCCTGAGGCGATCGGCGGGCCTTACCGACCAAAGAGCCGCATTGCGTCCCGCCCCCGCAGGCGCCAGATTCATACCGGCAAGCACCACGCATCGGAACAAAAATCATGGCCGGAACCGAAACCGACATGCTGCAGCAGGCGGCCGACTGGCGCCGCGCCGGCAAGGGCGTCGCGATCGCCACCGTGGTCGCGACCTGGGGCTCCTCGCCCCGCCCGGTCGGCAGCCAGATGATCGTAGACGATCAGGGCGCCATGATCGGTTCGGTCTCCGGCGGTTGCATCGAGGGAGCCATCGTCCGAGAGGCCCTGGAGATCATGCGCGACGGCACCTCGCGTCTGCTCGATTTCGGCATCAGCAACGAACAGGCCTGGGAGGTTGGGCTCGCCTGCGGCGGCAAGCTACAGGTCTACCTCGAGGCCCTTGCGTGAAGACCGACCTGCTCGACCGCTTGCTCGAGGCGCGCGCGGCCGGCCGGCCTGTCGCGCTCGTGACCGATCTCGGCGATCACCGGCAATGCCTCGTGTTCGCCGATGGCGTCACCGGACGGGCCATGCTCGATAAGGACGAACTGCCGGCGGTGCGCGAAGCGCTGGCGCAGGACCGCAGCGGTCTCATCGACCGACCCGATCGACAGCTCTTCGTGCATGCCTTCAATCCGCCCGAACGCGCGATCATCGTCGGCGCGGTTCATGTCGCACAGGTTCTGGCGCCGATGGCGGCGCTGGCCGGTTACGCCGTCACCATCGTCGATCCGCGCCGCGCATTCGCGACGGATACACGCTTTCCCGGCGTGACGCTGGTCGACGAATGGCCCGACGAGGCATTCGAGCGGCTTGCACCGGACGCGCGAACTGCCATCATTACACTGACGCACGACCCAAAGATCGACGACCCGGCGCTGGCGGCGGCACTTGCCTCGCCTGCCTTCTATATCGGCGCGCTCGGCAGCACGCGCACCCATGCCGGCCGCCTCGAACGGCTCGCGGCGCGCGGCTTCACGCCCGACGATCTCGCGCGCATCCACGGCCCCATCGGGTTGGCGATCGGTGCAAAGACACCGGCGGAAATTGCGATCTCGATCCTGGCCGAACTGACTGCGGTTCGGCGCGGCAAGGCAACGCCTGCAAAGGCGACGCGCGAGGCCGCGGCATGATCTTCGCCGATTTGCCGGTCGCAGATTGCGAAGGCGCGCTGCTGGTGCACAGCATCCGCAGCAACGGTATCAGCTTCCGAAAAGGTCGTGTGCTGACCGCATCGGATATCGAGGCATTGCAACAGGCCGGCATCGCGTGCGTTACCGTGGTCCGGTTCGAGCCGAACGATATCGGCGAAGACGAAGCGGCAGCCGCGATCGCCCGCGCGACTGCCGGATCCCATCTCGACGTTGCGCAACCGTTTACGGGTCGCTGCAATCTCATTGCCGCCACGCACGGGCTCGCCGTCATCGACCGCGGTTGCATCGATGCGCTCAATCTCGTCGATGAATCCGTCACGATCGCGACCCTGCCGCCGTTCGAGGCGGTTCAGCCCGGCGATATGGTGGCAACCGTCAAGATCATGCCGTTTGCGATCAGCGGGACGCTGCTCGAACGCGCGCTCGCTGCGCTTCCCAAGATCCCGCCCTTGCGCATTGCGCCCTTTCGGGCCCGACCCGTCGCGCTGATCCAGACGCGGTTGCCGGGCATCAAGGAGAGCGTGCTCGACAAGACGGTCGACATCATCAACGGCCGGTTGGCCGCGATGGGCGTGCCGCCGCTGGTCGAACGCCGCTGCGCGCACGCGACCGCAGCGGTCACCGATGAAATCCGCGCAGCGCTTCAACGCGGTGCCGAACTCGTGCTCATCGCCGGCGCATCGGCCATCACCGACCGGCGCGACGTGCTGCCGGCCGGCATCGAGGGTGCCGGCGGGACGGTCGAGCATTTCGGCATGCCGGTCGATCCGGGTAATCTGCTATTGCTGGCGCGACATGGCGCCCTACCGGTGCTGGGCCTGCCGGGCTGCGTACGATCGCCCAAGCTCAACGGCTTCGACTGGGTGCTGCAACGCCTGATGGCCGATCTGCCGGTCACGCCGCGCGACATCATGCAGATGGGCGTCGGCGGTCTACTGAAAGAGATTCCGAGCCGCCCACAACCGCGCGCCGAACGGCCGGCGATCGCGCCGCGGGCACCACGGGTCGCCGCCATCGTTCTCGCCGCCGGTCGCTCGACGCGTATGGGCGGTGCCAACAAGCTGATGGCGGAGCTCGACGGCAAGCCGCTGCTGCTGCATGCGGTCGATGCCGCTTTGGCCTCGCGCGCCCGGCCGGTCGTCGTGGTCGCGGGCAACGAGGCCGATCGGGTGCGCGCGACGTTGGCCGGCCGCGCGGTCGAACTGGTAGACAATCCGGATTTCGCTTCGGGCCTGAGCGCCTCGCTCGCCTGCGGCCTGCGGGCGCTGCCGGGGGATGTCGATGGAACTGCGGTCCTGCTCGGCGACATGCCGCAGATCGGACCGGCGACGATCGACAGGCTGATCGCTGCTTTCAATCCGATCGAGGGGCGCGCGATCTGCGTGCCGACCTTCGGCGGCAAACGCGGCAATCCCGTCCTATGGGCGCGCCGCTTCTTCGCCGAGATCGAGGCGCTCGCCGGCGATGTCGGTGCCAAGCATCTGATCGGCGACTATGCCGACCTCGTCGCCGAGGTCGCGATGCCCGACGATGCGGTGTTGGTCGACATCGACACACCCGAGGCGCTCGCGATCGCACGCGAACCGGGAAGACGGCCAGCATGAATTTCGATGTCGCGTCGTTGCGCGCGCAATTTCCGATCCTGTCGGAGCGTCCTGGCGGGCGGCCGATCCACTATCTCGACAATGCCGCAACCGCGCAGACGCCGCAGAGCGTCATCGATGCGGTGTCCCGTCACGAAGCGACCAGCCGCGGTAATATCTTTCGCGGCATTCATCGCCTCGCCGAAATGGCGACCGAGGCCTATCAGAACGCGCGGGGCGACGTTGCCCTTTATCTCGGCGTCACAGATTCGGACGAAATTGTCTTCACCGGCGGCACGACGGCTGGTGTCAACTTGCTCGCGCATAGCTTTGGCGAAACGCTGCAAGCGGGCGACGAGATCCTGATCAGCGATCTCGAACATCATTCCAACATCGTGCCGTGGCAGATGCTGCGCGAACGCAAGGGTATCGTCCTGCGCTGGCTGCCCGTCACCGACGAGGGACGGCTCTATCTCGATGCGCTCGCCGATCATATCGGCCCGCGCACCCGGCTGATCGCGCTCACCCATGTGTCTAATGTCACCGGCGCCGCGACCGACGTCGGTCGCGTCGTCGAAGCCGCGCGCCGCGTCGGAGCTCGCGTCATGCTCGATGGCGCCCAGCGCGCGCCGCACGGTCCGATCGACCTGCCAGCACTCGGTATCGACTTCTATGCGTTCTCCGGCCACAAGGCCTACGGCCCGAACGGCATTGGCGTGATTTGGGGGCGGCGCGAGCTGCTGGAGGCGCTGCCGCCCTTTCTCGGCGGCGGACACATGATCCATCGCGTCACGCGCGAGCGGTCGACCTATGCCGAGATCCCGCATCGGTTCGAAGCCGGCACGATGCCGATCGCACAGGCGGTCGGCATGGCAGCCGCCTTGCGCTGGTCGATGGCACTCGACTGGAAGGCCGCGACCGCGCACACCCAGCGACTGACCGAGCGACTGCTGCACGGGATCGCAAATATTGAAAGCGCGCGGATCGTCGGTCCCCTCGGGCTTCAGGGGCGCATCGGCGTCGTCTCGTTCGATCTGCCGGGGCTGCATCCGCACGACATCTGTCAGATACTCGATGGGCACGGTGTCGCGCTGCGCGGCGGCCATCATTGCTGCCAGATCCTGATGGATCGTTTCGATCTTGCCGGCACCACCCGCGCCAGTATCGCGCCTTATAACGACGATGCCGACATCGATGCCTGCCTCGACGGCCTCAAAGACGCGGTCCGACGGCTTCGATGAGCGACGATCTCTATCACCAGCGGCTCGTTGCCCTCGCGCGCGCGGCCGATGGCGCCGGTAATTTGCCGCCGCCGGCGCTTTCAGGCGAAGCCGACAATCCGCTCTGCGGCGATCGCGTGCGGATGACATTGCGGCTCGAGGACGGGCGGATCGCTGCCCTCGCTCACAAGACTCGCGGCTGCCTGCTCTGCGAAGCTGCCGCCGCGGCAATCGGCCGGCGCGCGCCGGGCAATAGCACCGATGATATCCATTTGATCGCCGCGCGCCTGCGCGATTGGCTGAAGAACGGCACCGATCTGCCGACCGGCACATGGCCGGAGTTCGCCGATTTCGCGCCGGTTCGCGCGGTGAAATCGCGTCATGACTGCGTGCTGCTGCCGTTCCGCGCACTCATCGAAGCGCTGAAGGAAATCGACCCGCGCTGAGCGGAGCGTCGCATCAGGGGTTGCTTGGCGCGTTCTCCGCGAGGAACCCGGCGGCGGCCTCCGCGCCTTCCGTCTCGCACCAACGGCGAAACCCACCGAGCCCGCGATTCGACCATTCCAGATCGGCGGCCGTCCAGCCCGCAATCCGCGCGCGGCGATGCGCGTCCTCGGCTGCACTGGTTTCCGCAAGGATACGATCGCGGGCGAGTTCGAACCCGGTAGCGACTTGAGGATCCACAAGGCTGCAATACTCGACCACCGAGAACCGGTAATAGACTGCGGTCAGCGGATCGGCCGGCTCTGCGGATGCGGGCTCCGACGCAAACGCGGCTCCACCGGCCGGCAGTGCCGCAACGCCCATCGCCACCGCGATGGCGGCTGCCATAGAGTGGCTGCTGTGGGAGACCCCTGCCATCGCCGGATTGGACGCCGCCGCCGTCAGCCCGTCAAACTTGGGGCCCGTCAAACTTGGGACCCGTCAAACCTGTGTCGGCAGGGCCGCAATCCGGCACAGGCGTCGACGAAAGCCCCGATCCGGCTTGCCAAAACCCGTGCCGGTGGATTCCATAGGCCGGTCATGCTGCCCTGCCGCCTCGCTGTAGTTACGATGATGCTTCTACTCGCCGGCTGTTCCGCCGCGCGGGAGGAATCGCGTATCGCAGCCATGGTGCCGCTCGATGCCACGGTTGCATCGTTCGATGTCTGCCACGGCACGAGCTGCACCGTTCGCACGCCTGTCGGGCTGAGCGACGAACAATGGGAACGAATTACCGAGGTCTTCGCCCGCAGCGCGAAGTCGGCCGCCGCCGAGCGCCAGGACATCGCGCACGCCATCGCCTTGTTCGAGCGCTTTGTCGGCGAGAAGACCGGCACCATGCACGATGTCGGCGGCAATCTTGCCGTCGCCGACCAGGCTGGGCAACTCGACTGCATCGACGAATCGGTCAACACGACGACCTATCTGCGTCTCTTGAAGGATGCGGACCTGCTGCAGTGGCACGACGTCGCGTTCCCAGCGCACCGCAATCCGAACCTGATCGACTTTCACAACACGGCCGTGATTATCGAACGGGACAACCGGATGTACTGGGCTGTCGATTCATGGTTCCGACCCAACGCACACGATCCCTACATCGTGCCGCTGACTGCCTGGTATGCAGGCTGGCGGCCGGGTGACGGCACACTTTCCGTCAGTACGGCGCCGTCGGAAACACCCGAACCGGACGATACCGAAAACTGAACCAGTGACGGACGAGCAATATGCGCGCGATCAGCGTGCGTATTCGGGTTCGTCGCGATCCAGCAGGCGCTTCATCGCCGTGAAATGAGCGAGCGCCAGCACGGGCTGCTCCTGGCGGAGCTGTTCGCCGGTGAGACGCTGGACATCTTCGGCCAGTCGATTAAGCGGGCGACCCGTCGAAAGTGCAAGCACCTGAACGCGGGCCGCGCGCTCGAGATAGTAAAGATCGTCGAATGCTTCCGCGACGGTACGCCCGACAACGATGACACCGTGACTCGCCAGGAACAGTACGCGCTTGGTGCCGATGCAACTCGCAAGCCGGTCGCCCTCGCCGCCTTCGAGCACGACGCCGCCGTAATTATCGTCATAGGCAATGTCGTCGTGGAAACGCAGCGCATTCTGCTCGACCGGCTCAAGACGGCCGCGATGCAGGCAGGTAAGCGCCGTCGAATAGGGCATGTGCGAATGCAGCACGCAGGCCGCGTTAGGATGCGCGGCATGAATGCGCGAATGGATATGGAACGCGCTGGCCTCGGCCCGGCCCTCGCCTTCGAGGATGTTGCCGTCGGTATCCAGGGTCAGGAGGTTGCTTGCGGTCAGTTCCGACCAGTGCAATCCGTAGGGGTTGAGCAGGAACCGGCCTTCCGCGCCCGGCACCGCGAGACTGAAATGGTTGCATACGCCTTCGTGCAGCTCATATCGCACGGCGAGGCGAAAGGCCGCCGCGAGATCGATACGGGCTTCGCGTTCCGAGTTGCTGATTGTCATGTGTTTTCCCCGGCCTGGTGCCGCAGATCGATCGAATCTGGCGCGGCGGGCATCATGTCGTGCCCCTGCCGGCGATGGCAAGCCGCCCAAAGACGCCGTCGACCGCCCCTCGGCCCGGCGCTAGACTTGGCCGGTACGGTGCGGATGACCGCACCCGAACGACGCCGCCGGGCCGCCTGAAATCGCTCGACCGAGTTCGCCGACCGAAATCGCTGACCGACGACGCGATATCAGAGCCAGGGAGGGCCGAATGGCAGTCTCAATCCACCCGTCCGTTGATAACGGTTTCAAACCGGCTGCGGCAAATTTTGCCGGCGGCACGCTGACCTGCAAATGTGCAAAGGATCCCGTCACGGTCTCGATCAAGGGACAAAGCGCGCATAATCATGTCTGCGGTTGCACCAAATGCTGGAAGCCGGCCGGCGCGCAATTCTCGATGGTCGCCGTCGTTCCGCGCGACAATCTCAAGGTCGGCGCGAACGCGAACAAACTCAAGATCGTGGACGAGAGTGCCGCGATCCAGCGTTACGCCTGCTCCGGCTGCGGCACGCACATGTATGGCCGCATCGAGAACAAGGGCCACCCACTCCACGGCCTGGACTTCATCCACACGGAGCTCTCGAAGGAACAAGGCTGGTCGCCGCCGGAGTTCGCGGCCTTCGTATCCTCGATCATCGAATCGGGCGCCAGCGCCGGCCAGATGGGTGCGGTCCGCCAACGTTTGCGCGATCTAAAGCTTGAGCCCTATGACGCGCTGTCGCCGCCGATCATGGACCTGATCGCATCGCATGTTGCGAAGGCGAAAGGCACATACAAGGCGTAGTTCAATCGGAACCGACGTTGCCGGGCCGCCTCTGGCGGCCCGCTTCGTTCCGGGCGTTACGCAAATCTTGCGCCAGACTTGATGGCGTGCATTCCTGCGGGCCGCATCCGGTGCTGTTCGGGGGCGTATTTTCCGCCGCTGGTTCATTGGGTAAGGGAGGAAGACGATGAAGGTTCGTGCTGCCGTCGCGCACAAGGCAGGCGCGCCGCTGGTCATCGAGGAAGTCGATCTCGAAGGCCCGAAGGCTGGCGAAGTGTTGGTCGAAATCAAGGCAACCGGCATCTGCCATACCGACGAGTTCACCTTGTCGGGCGCAGATCCCGAAGGGCTATTCCCCGCGATCCTGGGTCATGAGGGTGCCGGCATCGTCGTTGATGTCGGCCCGGACGTGCGGAGCCTCAAGAAGGGGGATCACGTCATCCCCCTCTACACGCCCGAATGCCGGCAATGCGAATACTGCCTTAGCCGCAAGACCAATCTCTGCCAGGCGATCCGCGCAACGCAGGGCAAGGGCCTGCTCCCCGATGGTACGACCCGCTTCTCCCTTAAGGGCAAGCCGATTTTCCATTACATGGGTACATCGACCTTCGCGAATTACACGGTCGTACCCGAGATCGCGCTTGCGAAGATCCGTTCGGACGCGCCGTTCGACAAGGTCTGCTATATCGGCTGCGGCGTGACGACCGGCATCGGTGCGGTCATCAACACCGCGCGCGTCGAGCCCGGCGCCAACGTGGTCGTGTTCGGCCTCGGCGGCATCGGCCTCAACGTCCTACAGGGCGCGCGCATGGCGGGTGCGAACATGATCGTCGGCGTCGACATCAATCCCGGCCGCGAGGCGCTCGCGCGCAAGTTCGGCATGACGCATTTCGTCAATCCGAAAGAGATCAAGGGCGATGTCGTTGCGCATCTGGTCGAGCTGACCAAGGGCGGCGCCGACTACAGCTTCGAATGCGTCGGCAACACGACTCTGATGCGCCAGGCGCTGGAATGCTGCCACAAGGGCTGGGGCGTGAGCGTCATCATCGGCGTCGCCGGTGCGGGGCAGGAAATCTCGACCCGCCCGTTCCAGCTCGTCACCGGTCGCGTCTGGAAGGGTACGGCCTTCGGCGGAGCGCGCGGACGCACCGACGTGCCGCATATCGTCGACTGGTACATGGACAAGAAGATCAACATCGACGATCTGATCACCCATGTCCTGCCGCTCGAACGCATCAACGAAGGTTTCGACCTGATGCATGCCGGCAAGTCAATCCGCACCGTCGTCGTCTATTGATTGGAACGCACATCATGAAACTAATCGACCGAGGCCAGGTCCGCACGATCGCAATTGTCGGCTCTGGCCTGATCGGCGCCGGCTGGGCCGCCTGGTTCCTGGCGCAGGGCTTCGACGTCCGCGCCTACGACAACGACCCGAAGAAGGAGGCGTTTCTGCACGGCCTCGTCGACGATGTCTGGCCGCATCTCGAACGGCTGGGTTTCGCGAAGGACGCGGACCGCAAGCGGCTCACCTTCCACCATTCGATCGAGGACTGTGTCAAAGTCGCCGACTTCGTTCAGGAGAACGTGCTCGAGCGGCTCGATCTGAAGCAGGACGTGATTGCCGCCGTGGATGCGGCGTTGCCCGCCGACCGGGTAATCGCCTCGTCGACCTCGTCGATCATTCCCTCCGAGCTGCAGGCTAAGTGCCGGCACCCGGAGCGTGTCGTTGTCGGCCATCCCTTCAACCCGCCGCATCTGATCCCGCTGGTCGAAGTGGTCGGCGGCGCAAAGACCGATCCGGCGGCGGTCGAATGGTCGATGGCTTTCTATGACTCAATCGGCAAGAAGGCGATCAAGCTCAACCGCGAGATCCCCGGTCACTATGTCAATCGTGTGCAGGAAGCGATGTGGCGCGAGGTCATTCACTGCATTGCCGAGGGTATCGTGAGCGTCGAGGATGCAGATATCGGCGTCGCCTACGGCCCCGGCCTGCGCTGGGCGATCATGGGACCGTCCCTCACCTTCCATCTCGGCGGCGGCCCCGGAGGGATGTCCTATTTCATCGAGCAGTTCGGACCGCATATCGACCAGAGCTGGGAAAATCTGGGCGATCCCAAGATCACGCCCGAGATTCAGCGCGAGCTCATCGACGGCACGGCGCGCGAGGCGGCCGGGCGCAACTATCGCGACCTCGTCGATTGGCGCGACCGCTGCCTGGTCGGAATTCTCGAAGCGGTGAACAAGGAAACCGGCAAGCAAGGCAAGAAATGACCCTCGAAACGATTTCCGAACATCGCTGTTTCGACGGCCTCCAGGGCTACTACCGCCATCGCTCCGAAGCCTGCGCCGGCCCGATGAAATTCTCGGTCTATCGGCCGCCGCAGGCGGCACGCGGGAAGGTGCCGGTTCTTTACTATCTCGCCGGCCTCACCTGCACAGAGGAAACCTTTCCGATCAAGGCTGGCGCGCAGCGCATCGCATCCGAACTCGGCTTGATGCTGGTCTCGCCCGATACCAGCCCGCGCGAAGCGCGCTTCCCCGGCGACGATGAAAGCTGGGATTTCGGTCTCGGTGCGGGGTTCTATCTCGATGCGACGGAAATGCCCTGGTCCGGTGCCTATCGCATGGCAACCTACGTCGTGCGCGAACTGCCGACGCTGCTTGCCGCCAATTTTCCGGCGGACACCGAGCGGCAGGGGATTTTCGGTCACTCGATGGGCGGGCATGGCGCTCTGACCCTCGCGCTGAAAAATCCTGACCGCTATCGCTCGCTTTCAGCCTTCGCGCCGATCGCAGCGCCAGCGCGCGCACCCTGGGGTGAAAAGGCGTTCAGCCGTTATCTCGGTTCCGATCGCGACGCCTGGCGCCAACACGACGCAAGCGAGCTGGTTCAGAAGCGCAATTTCGGTCCGTCCATTCTGATCGACCAGGGGCTCGGCGATCAATTTCTGGCGAACCAGCTTCATCCGCATTTCTTTGAGGAGGCTTGTGCCAAGGTCGGGCAGGATCTGACCGTGCGCCGGCATGAGGGTTACGATCACGGGTACTTCTTCATTCAGACCTTCATGGAAGACCATCTCCGTCACCATGCGGCCGCACTGACCGGGTGATATAAGCGACGAGGACCGCATGGACGAGATCTTCGGCCCGCGCGATCTGATCGACAGCGCGACGCTGCGGACCCGCTCGCAGCGCTCCGATCGGCGCGGGCTTTTTCAGCTCGCGGCTCATCTCGCCCTTCTCGTCGCAACCGGCGCGCTGGTCCTCGCGACCGCGGGCAGTCTGTGGCTTCTGCTCGCGCTGCCTCTGCACGGAATCGCACTGACCTTTCTGTTCGCGCCCTTGCACGAGACGATTCACCGCACCGCCCTTCGCAGCCGCGAACTGAACGATGCGGTCGCCATTATCTGCGGGTTGCCGCTGCTATTGCCGCCGATCTGGTTCCGCCATTTTCATTTCACGCATCATCGCTGGACGCAGGATCCCGCGCGCGATCCCGAGCTCGATCCACCCCGTCCCACGACAACGCGCGCGTGGCTCTGGCATGTGACCGGCCTGCCCTACTGGATCGCGTCAATCCGGGGTCTCGTCACGCATGCGATCGGACAGGTATCCGAGCCCTATATCGTGGCTCGCGACAAGGCCGGCGTAGTGCGCGAGGCGCGCGTATTTCTTGGAGTCTATGCGACAACCATCCTGCTTGCTGCCGGAACGGGATGGCTCGAGGCGCTGGTCCTGCTCTGGATCATACCGGCCGTGCTGACCCAGCCGCTGTTGCGTCTCTATCTGCTGGCCGAGCATGGCGGCTGCCCGTTCGGGGTGGACATGCTGCGCAACACGCGCACCACGCGCAGCAACGCGATCGTCCGGTTCCTTGCCTGGAATATGCCCTTCCATGCCGAGCATCACGCCTTCCCCGGGGTTCCCTTCCACGCGCTGCCGGCGCTGCATCAGCGGCTCGGCCCTCATCTCGCCGTGGTCTCCGCAGGCTATGGCGCCGCAAATCTCGACATTTTTCGCGGACTCGGCCGGCCATGATCACAGGATTCGCCCCTCGGGGAGCGCTTGAGACCGGCGACCCCGCTCCCTATAAGGGTCACGGGATGTACTGGGATGGGACGCCATGGCAGGCCGCCACGGACAGGCGATTAACTGGGCCTTGTTGACCCTGTTCGGGTTCGCGACCTTGTTCGCGTACCTGCTGCTGCCGCTATGGCTGCTGCCGCAGAACCCCTGGTGGGGCCTCCTGCTCATCCTGATCGCGCTCCTCAGCAACAGCTTCTGGGCGCTCAATCACGAAGCCATCCACGGCAGCTTCCACCCCAATGCGCGCCTGAACCACCATGCCGGACGCATCATGTCCGCGCAGCTCGGATCGTCGTTCCGGGTCTTCCGTTTCGCGCATCTGATGCATCATCGGTATAATCGCTATCGGCTCGACCGGCCCGACATCTACGAACCGGAGAACGGCCCCTACGCCGTCGCCAGGTTGCGCTATATCGTCGAATTGCTGCTGCTGCTCTATCTCTCGGGTGTGGTCGTGCCGCTGCTCTGTCTGCTGCCGAAGCCCGTCAGACGGCGCATCGTCGACTTCGTCTATCGCCATCCCGATCCGGCTGTCCAGGAAGTGCGCGCGACCGCCGACCGAATCTTTTTCCGCGACCGCAGCCTCAAGGAGATCAGGGCCGATGCGATCCTGGTGATCCTGACGGTCGCCGGCGCCATCATCCTCTACGGACCCTGGTGGCCGATGTTCATCGCGTTTCTGATCGGTCGCGGTGTCCTCATTTCCGCGCTCGACAATGTGTATCACTTTGGCACACCGCTTGACCGGATCGATTTCGCGATGAATCTCCGCCTTGCCGCGCCGCTGCGACTGGCCATCCTCAACATGAATATGCACCGTGTGCATCACCACAATCCGCAGCTTCCCTGGTGGCGGTTGCCGGAGAAATTCCGCGCGACCGGGGATAGCTTCGATGCAGGCTTCATCGGTACCGCGCTTGCCCACTTCGCCGGTCCGGTCAGGATGACCGAGCGAGCCGCTGCCGCCGCAGAGCGCGCGTGACAGCGCCACCGGCGCTTGTCATAAGAAACGCTTGGATAGCCTACCGAAAGCGGCGACGATGACGATCGACAAAATCGAACTGCGCAATGCGCTTGGCAGCTTCGCGACCGGCATCACCATCGTGACGGCGGTCGGCCCGCAGGGCGACCTGCTTGGTATCACGGCGAACTCGTTCAATTCGGTGTCGCTCGATCCCCCGCTCGTCCTCTTCAGCCTCGCCCGCGGGGCCTACAGCCTGAAAGCGTTCCAGGCATCGGGCGCGTTCGCGATCAATGTGCTGCGCGAGGATCAGGAGCATCTCTCGTCGAATTTCGCGCGCGCGCTGGTCGATAAATGGAGCAATGTGCCTTACGAGACTTGGGTGACCGGCAGCCCGATCCTCAAGGAAGCCATCGCCTCTTTCGATTGCGAGGTGCACTCGATGTACGATGGCGGCGATCACGTCATTTTCGTCGGCCGGGTACTGCAGCTTCGCTGCAATGCCGAAGAAAGCCCGCTCCTCTATTTTCGCGGCCGCTACGCCCGGCTCGCCCGATAGGCCCGGACAGCCGGGTTACTCAGGCCCGATTTCCAACCATTCGCCGAGCAGCCGAGGCAAGATCGGCATGAACCGGGGCTGCGCGCTGGCCCTGGGCCGCCAAGGCCCGGAATTGGTCGGCCCGACCCGTGCGACAGGGGCATGTTGCGCCGGTTTTTTGGCATCGTGTACCTTCACCGGCGACAGTCCCCGAAATGGGCGCCGGTGAGCGGCGGCCCCAACGGGTGCAGCTTCGACAAAGAAGCGCGAAAGGGAGACCATGAGCAAAGTTAAAAAATGGGGCAACGAAGAGTTCTGGGGCGTCGGGTTCGAGTACGATCCGCAATGGCTTCTGACCGACGAGCAGAAAAAGATCCAGGCATTGATCATCGATCTCGCGCAGAACCAGATGCGCGAGAATGCCGTCGAGTCCGACAAGAAGCTGCTTTTTCCGCGCAAGAATTTCGAGATCCTCGCTAAACACGGAATCCTCGGTCTGCTGGTTCCGAAGGAACTTGGCGGCATGGGCCAGAACCACACCTGCGCCGCGATGGTCGTCGAAACGATCGCGCGCTACGCCTGCCCGTCGACCGCGATGTGCTACACGATGCACACCGGCGCCGTCGCAGCCGCGTTGTTCCGGCACCATGACAGTCCGATCATCCAGGACATCATGCGGCGCATCGACAAGGATGTGCTGATCGGTACGCTGTCCTACTCGGACCCCGAGACCGGCTCGCATTTCTGGTATCCGTTTTCGTCGGGTGCGGAAAAGGTCGAGGGCGGCTACCGCGTACGCAAGAAGGCGTCGTGGACAACCTCCGGCGGTTTTGCCGACTGGTACATTCTGCAGACCACCAGCCCGGATTTCGGCGGCAACTATGCCGATCTCACCTGCTGGCTCGCGCTCGCCGGCGAGGTCAAGGCCGATCCCTCGAAATGGGACGGCCTCGGCCTGCGCGGCAACCAGTCGGGCACACTCGAGCTCGACAATGTGCTTCTCGCCGACAATCGCATGGTCGGCCCGCGCGGCGACGGTGCCGCCTCGAACGACGAATGCGTCGATCCGTTCTTCCTGCTCTGCTCGTCATCCTGTTGGAACGGCATTGCGCTCGGCCTGATCGATATCGCCAAGCGCCATACTACGATGAAGAAGCATGTCGACGTCGGCATGCGCGTCGCGGACTATCCGACGATCCAGGATTATTTCGGTGAGGCCCTGGCGGATACGAACGCCTCGCGCGCGCTCTCCTTCATGCTGGCGAAGTCGATGGATGACGTGACCAACGATTGCGACTGGTCGATCCACAAGGATCTTAAGGCCCTGCCGCGGGCCCAGTTCCTGCATTGGATGTGGATGGTGAAGTTCACCGCTGCGAAGAACGTCGCCCATGTCGCCGACAAGATGCTGCATGCCTGCGGTGGCACGGGTTACAAGCCCGGCCTCGGCATCGAACGATACCTGCGCGACGGCAAGGCCGGCTGGGTCATGGGCCCGACCAACGAAGTGCTGCGGCAGTTCATTGGCAAGTCCTGCCTGCTCGGCTTCGAATCGCTCGATTACTGGAACACGTCGCTCAACGAGCGCGTGCTTCACAACGAGATCAAGAAGCTCGACCCGAAGGGCAAGCGCGCGCTGGCCCAGAAGCTGATGGACGAGGCGAAGGCCGCCGAATAGCGCCACCTTTAAATCGCGCCAAACGACAAGGGCCGGCCCCGATGGGGCCGGCCCTTTTCAATTCCACCGGCCGCACGGATCGCAAAAGACCTGATAGAATGCGCGACCGCAGCGAACGGGCCCTGCCATGTACAATCCCCCGCATTTCCGGATGGAAGACCGCGACCAGCAGCACGCCTTCATGGACGCGCATCCGCTGGCGCAACTCGTCACCGAAACCGATTCCGGCATCGCCGCGAACGCGGTGCCGCTCCTCTATCGGCCCTCGCCCGAAGGGCCGGACACGTTGCGCGGTCACTTGGCGCGCGCCAATTCGCAATGGCGCGATAGCCGCTTCGATCGTCCCGCGCTCGCGATCTTCCAGGGGCCGCACGCTTATGTGTCGCCGAGTTGGTATGCCGAGAAAGCCGCAACCGGCCGCGTGGTACCGACCTGGAACTACAGCGTGCTGCATGTCTACGGGCGCCTCGCGATCCACGACGATGTGGCCTGGCTGCGCGCGTTCCTGACCGAACTCACCGCGCGCCATGAGAGCGGACGAAACCCGCCCTGGGCGATCACCGATGCGCCCGCCGATTACATAGAGCGCCAGTTAAAGGGCATTGTCGGATTCGAGATGACAATCGAGCGGATCGAGGCGAAGGCAAAGCTCAGCCAGAACCGCAACGAGGCCGATCGCAGCGGCGTCGTAACCGGTTTGCGCAAGGAAGTCGACCCGCTCGCGCAGGCGACCGGCGAACAGGTCGCCGAGACTCTGGAACGCCCGCGCGGCTAACGGGAATCCCGCCAGACGCTAAGACCGCGGCCGCTTCTTGTCCGGATCGTAGAACGGATAGCGCACGACCTTCGCCGGAATGCGCTTCTGATGGCCGTCGATCTTACCGATCTCGACGTCGGTGCCGATCGCCGCATAGGCGACATCCATGCGGCACAAGGCGACCGGCTTGCCGACATGCGGCGAACGCACGCCGCTCGTCACCACGCCTACCTGCGCGCGGCCGACATGCACGCAATCGCCATGGCCCGCCGGCTCCTGCCCGGCCAGCTCAAGCCCGACCAGCACGCGCTGCGGATGCTCCTTGCGACGCGACAAAGCCGCATGCGCGATACACTCGGTATTGCCCTTGAGTGCAACCGTGAAGCCGATGCCGGCTTCGAACGGGTCGATCTGGTCGTTGAACTCGTAATTGAAGCAGATCAGCCCCGCTTCGATACGCAGAATGTCGAGCGCCTCAAGGCCCAGCGGTGCCATGCCGTGCGGCTTGCCCGCATCCCAGACGGCATCCCACACGGCGGGCGCATCCTTCGGGTGGCAGAAGACTTCGTAGCCCAGTTCGCCGGTATAACCAGTTCGTGACACGACAATGGGAATACCGTTGTACCCGCCGATCCGACCGACGGTGAACCGGAACCACTCCATTTCTTCGACCCGCGGCCGCGCCGGCGCGGTCCAGACGATATCCTTCAGGATCTCGCGACTGTTCGGCCCCTGGACCGAGATATTGTGCAACTGGTCGGTCGACGATTTGACCCA
>JAWXBK010000040.1:0-5759 GCA_034439975.1 Rhodospirillaceae bacterium
CGGCGCCGGCGCCGGCGGTCGCATCGAGGATGGCTGATGCCCAATCGGTCATGCTGTCGAACGCATCGGCCGCGCCCATCGCCAGCGCACGGGCCCGCTTCTGCGACGCGGTCGACGTCACAAAGACCCGGGCGCCCTGTGCGATCGCGAGTTGCAGGACCGCGAGCGCGGTGCCGCCGCCGATACCGGGAATAACCACGACGGCACCGGGGACGATACCGCCCTGACTGACCAGCGCCCGCCAGGCGGTTGTCGCCGAAAGGCCCAGCGCGGCCGCCTCGGCCCAATCGAGATGCGCGGGCTTCGGTTCGAGATTGGCGCAAGGGATCGCGACCAGCTCGGCGAGCGTGCCATCGCGCGGATGGCCCAGGATTTCGAAATTGCCGGGTGGCGCGCGGTCACCGCGCGACCAGTTCAAGGCCGGATTGATGATGACGGCATCGCCGAGGCGCGGTCGCCGCACGCCCTTGCCGACCGCGATCACCTCGCCCGCGCCATCCGAACCGAGAACGACCGGCGGGGCTTCGGGGCGACGCCCCCGGCAGGTCCAGAGATCGCGATGATTGAGGGATGCTGCCTTGAGCCGTACCACACAATCGCCCGCCGCCGGTTGCGGATCGGGATGGTCGACGAACCTCGCCCCGAGCTGTTCCCCACCTGCCGATGGCAGGTCCGTAGGCGGCTCGCCGCCATGCACGATTGCTTTCATGGTCGCGGAGGCTATTGCATCGCGTCGGTTCGGGCCAGCACTCCGCCGCGCTTCCGCTATAATGGCTCTGCTGACGTCGGCACCGGGCCGAGCCGCAGCGACTTGGCAACCGGCGGGCGGACGGGCGAATGAACCGATCGATGTCGCGGACGGGCAAGCGAAGAGGCGGTGGCAGCGGTGCCAAATTTGGCCGCCGGACCCTGCTGCGCGCGGCCGCCCTATGCAGTGTTGCGGCGCTCGCACCTCTTCCGCGCACAGCGCTCGCGGCCCCCGATGCAGATCTGTGGGAACGCTGGCTGCCCTATGACGATGCGAACCCTGCGCGCATCGATCACGATCCCTGGAATGCCCTGGTGCAGCGTTATCGCATCATCGGCACCGACGGCATCGCCCGCTTCGCCTATCGCGCGGTGACATTCGACGATCGCGACCGGCTGCATCGCTATATCGCCAGCCTCGCCGCACTGCCGATCCGGCAGTACCGGCGCGAGGCGCAGTTCGCTTACTGGGTTAACCTGTACAACGCGGTGACCGTCAATCTGATTCTCGATCACTATCCGGTCGAATCGATTCTCGACATCGACATCTCACCGGGATTCTTCAGCGACGGGCCGTGGGAATATCCGCTGGTCGAGATCGAGGGTGCCGATGTGACACTCGACGACATGCACCATCGCATCCTGCGACCCATATGGCGCACGCCGCTGATCCACTATGCCGTGAACCGCGCCGCCATCGGCAGCCCCAATCTCGCCTCGGTCGCCTATACCGCCGAGAACAGCTCGCTGCTGCTGGTCGAGGGGGCCGCGCTTTACATCAACGATCCGCGCGGTGCCCGAATCGACCAGGACGGCGATTTCGTCGTGTCGGAAATCTACGACGATTACGAAGACGATTTCGGCGGCAGTGAGGAATCGGTGCTCGCGCACCTCGCGCAATATGGCGCCGAGCGGTTGCGCGCGATCCTGGTCGGCCGCAACGAGATCGACGGCTACTGGTTCGACTGGCGGCTCAACGACGCGGTGGTTTAGTCGCGCGTATCCGATGCGCCCGCGACGCGCCTAGAGGTTCGCGCGCGCGACCATCGCCCGCAGCAGCACGTCGCAACCGGCGGCGAGATCCTTCGGCGCCGCATTCTCGATCTCGTTGTGGCTGATGCCGCCCTCGCAGGGCACGAACACCATCGCGGTCGGCGCGACGCGGCTGACATAAACGGCGTCGTGGCCCGCGCCCGATACGATTTCGCGATTGGGCAGGCCGAGCTCTTCGGTTGCCTGCTGCACGGCGGCGACGCATTCCTTCGCGAACTTCACCGGCGGCGAATACCAGATTTCCTTGAAATCGAGCGAGAGCCCGCCTTCGTCGGCGACCTCCTTGCAGCTCCGTTCGAGGTCCGCGGTCATCGCCTTCAGGACCGCCTCGTCGGGATGTCGCAAATCGACCGTGAAGAAGACGCGGCCCGGGATCACGTTCCGCGAGTTCGGGTGCACCTGCATCATGCCGACCGTCGAGCAGGCATTGGGCAGGTTCTGCAGACCGATGCGATTGACGTGGGTGACGATGCGCGAGGTGCCGACCAGCGCATCCTTGCGCCGCTTCATCGGCGTCGGGCCGGCATGCGCCTCCTGGCCCGTCAGCACGATCTCGAACCATTTAATGCCCTGCACGCCCTGCACCACGCCGATCGTCTTGCCCTCGGCCTCGAGGATCGGACCCTGTTCGATATGCGCCTCGAAGAACGCCGCGACCGGATGATCGCCGGGCGTTTCGTCGCCGGCATAGCCGATGCGCTTCAGTTCGTCGCCGAGCGTCTTGCCCTCGGTATCCTTGCAGGCGAGCCCGTATTCGAGATCGAACGCGCCGGCGAACACGCCCGAGGCGATCATCGCAGGCGCAAAGCGCGAGCCTTCCTCGTTGGTCCAGACCGATACCTCGATCGGCGCGTTGGTCTCGTAGTTATAGTCGTTGAGCGTGCGGATCACCTCGAGCCCGGCCATCACGCCATAGCAGCCGTCGAACTTGCCGCCGGTCGGCTGGGTGTCGAGATGGCTGCCGGTCACCACCGGCGGCAGGCTGTTATCCTTGCCGGGGCGGCGCGCGAAGATATTGCCGATCTTGTCGATGCGGATCGTGCAGCCGGCTTCCACACACCAGCGCACGAAGAGATCGCGGCCCTCTTTGTCGAGGTCGGTCAGCGCCAGCCGGCAGACGCCGCCTTTTTCGGTCGCGCCGATTTTCGCGAGCTCCATCAGGCTCTCCCAGAGCCGGTCGCCGTTGATGCGGATATTCGTGCTCATCGCCGCGCCCCTTCCTGGTGCCTCTTCGCCATCTTGGCCTGGCGCGCTAGCCTAGTCGTCCGCAATCTCGGGTCAATGGCGGGATTGGCTGACAAGATCGCGGGCGGGATGGGGAGCCGAATCGGGATGGCAGCGACCGAGGACACGGTCATCGAGACGGTCGAGATGCATACCGGCGGCGAGCCGGTGCGCATCGTCGTTGCCGGCTATCCGCGGATCGAGGGCGCAACCATCCTCGACAAGCGGCGCACGGCGCGCGAACGCTTCGATCATCTGCGCAAGCTTCTGATCTTCGAGCCGCGCGGCCATTACGACATGTATGGCGTGATCCCTGTCGAGCCCGACCTGCCGGGCGCCGACATGGCGGTCCTGTTCATGCATAACGAGGGCTATTCGACGATGTGCGGCCACGCGACCATCGCGGTCGGCCGTTTCGCCGTCGATCGCGGCATCGTTGCGCGGACAACGCCCGAGACCATCGTCAACATCCAATGCCCCTGCGGGCTGGTGCGTGCGCGGGTCGCCGCCGACGGCGCGGTCGCATTCGAGAGCGTGCCGGCTTTCGCCTTCGCACTCGATATAAAGGTCGATGTGCCGGGTTATGGATCGGTCACGACCGATATCGGCTATGGCGGCGCATTCTATGCGATCCTGCCGGCGGAACGTCTGGGCCTCACACTCGACGCACCCGTGCGCGATCTGGCCGATGCGGCCGATGCGATGACCAGGGCGACCGCAAAGCAGGTCGCGCTCGCGCATCCCGACGACCAGGACCTCGCCTTTCTCTACGGCACGATCCTGACCGATGGCGGCGATGGTGCTGGCCAACCGTCCAAGAACATCTGCGTTTTCGCCGAGCGCGAGGTCGACCGCAGCCCGACCGGCAGCGGCGTCACGGCACGCATGGCGCTGCTGGCGGCACGCGGCGATGTGGGCATGGACGAGACGCGCGCGTTTTCGAGCATAACCGGTTCAGTCTTCACCGCGCGCCTCGTCTCCGGTATCAAGGCGGGAGGTATGAAGGCTGGCGACATCGATGCGGTACGCGTCGAGGTTTGCGGGCGCGCGCATTACACCGGCGAGAGCCGCTTCACGCTCGAGGCCGGCGACGAACTCGGCCGAGGGTTTCTGCTGAAATGACCCTTCGCCTTTCTCTCTCCCGCGCCGTGATCGGTCGCGGCCGACCGCGACGCGACGAGCTCGGCCGAGGGTTTCTGCTGAAATGAACGTTTGACGTACTACGATCCTCGTAGTATGATTAACCATGATCGTGTCGTGGGGCAACGGCGCAACCCGACGCTTTGCCGAGTCGGGCAAGGCGCGCGCCTTCGGCGGCCTCGACACCGATCTTGCGCTGGAACAGCTTGCCATGCTGAACGCCGCTTCCGGCCTTGCCGATCTAAGCCCTCTCAGGGGTGCCGGATTGCACAAGCTGAAAGGCAAGTTACATAGTTACTGGGCGCTGTCGATAAACGGACCGTGGCGCCTGTGCTTTCGGTTTCGCAGCGGCAATGCCCACGATGTCATAATTCTAGATTATCACTGAGGCAGTCATGATCCCCGTTCACCCCGGAAAGATTCTGAAGCGCGAAATCGCGGCCCGGAAATTGTCGGCCAATCAGTTGGCGCTGAGCCTGCGCGTGCCGTCGGGCCGCATCACGGATATCCTGAACGGCAAACGCGGTATCACGGCCGAGACCGCGTTGCGCCTTGGCCGATATTTCGGTAATTCGCCTTCATTCTGGATGAACCTGCAGTCGCAATATGAACTGGCCGTCGTCGAGCGCGACGCTGGCCGTAGGATCAACGCCGAAGTAGAGAATGCGGCATGAGCGGCCTCCAACTCATTCCCGCCCGCAAAGGCATCGCCGCCTGGGCGCGCAAGGGCCAGACGATCCGCATCGTGAACACGCACGGGACGCAGGTCGTCGATACCTGGGCGTTCAACGCCGACGATCCGCGCGAGTTCATGTCGATGGAACATAGCCGCGTACAGATGCAGCGCGCCGCGCCTAAACCGGGCCTGTCGCTCGTCACCAACAAGCGCCGCCCGATCCTCACCATGCTCGAGGATACGTCGCCCGGCGTACACGACACCACGCTCGCCGCCTGCGACGTCTATCGGTATCAACTCCTCGGCTGCAAGGATTATCACGACAACTGCACCGACAATCTGGCGACCGCGCTCGCCTCGATCGGCATCGAACTGCCGCTGACGCCCTGCCCGCTCAATCTGTGGGAGAATTCGCGCGCGATGCCGGATTACACGCAAGTGATCGAACCGCCGGTTTCGAAGCCGGGCGATCATGTGTCGTTCCGGGCGGACATGGATATCGCGATCGTGTTTTCATCCTGCCCGCAGGATCTGGTGCCCACCAACGGCGCCGACGGCATCCCGAAGGACGCGCATTTCGAGATCGGGTAGGAATCGATTCACCACAGAGACACAGAGAAGAAAGCGACCGTCGCGCTCGCGCCTGTGTCTCGATGGCGGTTCCTGCTTCATGCTGTCATGTGGTCTCCTTCGTCTTCGCCCGTTGCACGCCAGGTTCTCGGTTTCGATCGCTGCACGGCAGAGCCGCGCCATCCGGTGCCGCGGTGCCATGCGACGAGCGCTGGGTACCGGGGGCTTCACAGGGGTGCCGGGCGTTCTCGGCCTGGCGGTTCGCGCGTCCGGAGCCGCGACTTGCACCCGATCTGGCGGATCCATCCCCCCGGGCCTCCGTGCCCTTCAGGTCCTTGGTTGCGCGGTC